>JBNLDK010000206.1:0-10938 GCA_050304295.1 Polyangiaceae bacterium | reverse complement strand
CTCCCCGACGAATACGCGGCGAGCCGGGCGCGGGGAGGGGGAGTGCAGGAGGCGTGCCGAGGGCGGGGGAGGGGAGACGCGCGGGGATTCAGTGCACGGCGGGGTGGCGAAGGGTGGCAATGCCGGTGGCGGCCGGGGGCGTCGGCGGCGGTGACACCGCGTTCCTGCGCTCGTCTCGAGCCTTGTGCTTGCCCCGGGATTTGGATCCAACTCTGGCATGATCCTTTCACGCGCACCTGCTCGTGCCTTCGAAGGAGCGTGTCGCGGCCTCGTCAGGATCCGCCGTCGTCAGCCCGAGCTCACGCCGCGCTACGAGGTCATCGCGACGCACATTACGAGCTTCCGCGCACACGTGCGCGAGGCGCGGCTGTCCGCACCGCAACAACCCGAAGCTGAAGCAAGTTGGCAAGGGCAAGCCGACGACGGTGTACGAGTACGTTCCCGGCAACTTCCGCCGCTGCATCTTTCGACGCGAGACGCTGGCGTGCCGGTGCGGCGAGTACATCGTCAACGCTCCGACGCCGGAGAAGACAAGCGCGTAGGTTGTTTGGGCACCCTCTTCTCCGAACCCCGATCGCCCAAACGCAGCCTGGCCCCGCATCTGAGTGTCGTGAAGCGAGCCAGCAACGACCTGGTTGAGCGCGCCTCGAAGTGGCCGCTCTCGGATTGGACCTACGCGGTGCAGCTCGATCCGTTGTCGGGCCCGCTGAACGAATGACGGTGCGGCCGATGCCACATGGGAGAAGCCAAGTTGGATACCACGCCTCGCGAGGCTCCGACGTGGAGTGGTGCCGCCCTCCGACACGTCAGGGATGTGACTGCAACCCCCCTGCGGACGCCAACGGAAGTAGAACCAAGCGCTGCGCCCCCCCGGGCATCCACGGCGGGCTCCAGAGGATCTGTCGACCGGTCTCGTGGTCGGATGACCTGATACTGCGGGCGTCGCCAACTGACGAACTTATTGCCGTCTGGTCACGGCTGGCGCGTCTCGTAGACTGAACGCGTCCCATGCAGAGCCGCCACCTGATCGACGCCATCATGCGCAACACGACGGTGCTGATTGCGCATCTCTCCACTGCAGCTGGGCTGCGTGCGCCGCTGACGCACGTGGCAAGCCAGGTATTCCTGGAGCTCGCCCGTGAGCTCGAGCGACAGGGAGTTCGCCAGAAGGTGGTCGCGGACATGTTTGGCATGGCGCTCCGCAGCTATCAGAAGAAGACGCGCCGGCTACTGGAGAGCCAAACGGAGCGCGACCGATCTCTGTGGGAGGCGGTGCTCGACCACGTCAGCGCGTGCTCCCCGGTAACGCGGCGCGACCTGTTCGATCGCTTCCGGTACGACGACGAGCGCGACGTTGCCGCCGTCCTGCGCGACTTGACCTCGAGTGGCCTGGTGCACGCTTCCGGGCGTGGCGACACTACCACCTACGGCCTGACGAGTGCTCGCGACCACGAGGTGATGTCGGCGCAGGAGGACGCTGAGGCGATCTACGACCTCGTGTGGCTACAAGTCTACCAACGTGGTCCCATGGCGGAGGAGGCGCTGCTGGCGGAGTTGCCGGGCTTGACGGAGACGAAACTCCGCGTTGCGCTCGATCGCCTCGACCGCGATCAACGTATCGAGCTCGGTGACAACGGTTGGCGATCATCCGGGTTCACCGTACCCGTCGGAGCCGAACGAGGTTGGGAGGCGGCCGTTCTCGACCACTTCCAGGCAGTCACCGGAGCCATAGCGGCGAAGCTGCGCACCGGGGATCTGGCGGCGCGCGAGTCCGACACCATCGGGGGCGCAACCCTGACCTTCGAGCTCTGGGAAGGGCATCCGTTCGAGACGGAGGTGGACGGACTGCTGGAGTCCTTCCGCGCCCAGGCCAACGAGATCTGGAATCGTGTGCGAAAGTCGAACGAGCAACCCCCGTCGGGAGCGATTCGCAAGCGCGTTTGGTTCTATGTGGGGCAGAACGTTCAATCCGATCCTCGGCCGGAAGGTGGGGAGCAGGACGACGAGAGGGAGCGATGAGACGAGCTGCGGTACGAAGTATCACGACGGGTCTTGCGCTGATGGGGCTGATTGGCAGCGCGTGTGGGAAAACTACCGGGCCCGGTGGCGGCAACACCAACTGGCTCATGGAGTGCGGGAGCGACGACGACTGCACGGGTGAGACGAGGTGCCTCTGCGGCATGTGCAGCATTGACTGTACGGACGATGACGCCTGCATGTCGATCTCAAGCGGGGCCGTCTGCGTCGAATCGGCGACGTGTGAAGACCGGGCGTGTGGGGTCGAGTGCGCGATCGCCAGCGATTGCCGTTCGCTCGGGCCCGATGCCCGCTGCGTCGACTCGGTCTGCCGCATCCCCGCGTCTTCGGGTGGCCTGGGCGGCCGTAGCACCATCGACGGAACCGGGGGCATGCCAGCCAGCGGCGCCGGTGGGATCTCCCAAGAGACCGGTGGGCGCCTTCCGACGGGGGGCAGCGGTCTGGCCGGCGATCCTCCAGCGGGTGGCGCCTCCGGGGCCACGGCCGACGACCCGTGCAGCGTGGTTTCGGTCGTCTTCACCAAGCCCGACTACGCCGATCCAACTCTGTCCGAGAACCAGGACTGCCTCACCCCGGACGTTTGCATCACGCGCGGTGACGACGGATCCCTTTACAACGCGGCAGTCGTGTCCGAATCTCCGGGCGGTTGCCAGAGCACCGAGCCCAGCCGAACGTCTTGGGTTCGGGGTGCCTGCGCGGAAGTCGGCCTCCATACCAGCAACTTCGGCTACTTCATGGGGGACTTCACTGGGTGCGATCCTTCCTCCGTCGTTGGCGAGCGGGGGTGCCTGTTGTTGTACGACCAGGGGATGGAGTTCGACTTCACGTTGCTCGAGTGGAGCAAGCCTGGCAGCGGTGGTGGCTTCAGCTACGTTCGTTCCTCCGTTCCTTGCGGCGCGCCAGGTGCAACCTGCACCAGCGCGGGAGACTGGTTTACCTGCAGCTGCCCAGCGGGCTTCGTAGGATACCCGGGCGGTGCGTACGGTGGCCGCTGCTACTCTCTCCAGTGAGCGCGCAGGCTCGAGCGCCGCCCCGAGGTGCGTTCGGTCATTTGGAGCCGCATTCACGGCTCAATGGTCTGTGGTGTACACATGAGCAAGCCGCACGTCGTTCTGGCTCTCCTTCTTTCTTCCGTAAGTCCTCGGCGCAACGGTCCTGACGGGTGACCTCGGACGGTGTTTCCTCTCGCGCGCGGAGCGCTGCCCTCGGTTGCGGCGCGGGAAGGAGACGACGTGAGCGACAAGCGCGAGGCAATGCTGGTACGGCGGATCGAGGCGGAGCAGCGGCGGGGGGCGACGGGACGGCGTGGATACTCGCCGAAACTGCGCCAAGCAGTGCTCGAGCACGTGGCGTGGTGCGTCAGGGCCGGCGACGGGACGAAGACGGTGGCGCGGCGACTCGGTCTGCGGCCCGAAACGATCGGCCGGTGGCAACGGTGGGAGAACGGCGAGCCAACGAGTTCGTTGCACGCCATCACCGTGGTCGAGGACGGGCGGGTGCCCCTCACGACGGTGGAGCTCGTCGGCACGGGGGGCATCAGTCTGCGCGCGCCGTGTGGTGTCGTCGTGGAAGGGCTCACGGCGGGCGAGCTCGTGACCGTGCTGCGCGGGTTGCGATGATCGGGGTCAACCGAAAGGTCCGAGTGTTCGCGCTTGGGGCCCCGTGCGACATGCGCAAGCAGTTCGACACGCTTGCGGCGCTGGTGACCGGCCAGATGGGGCGCGAGCTGACCAGTGGCGATGTCTACCTATTCGTCGCCAAGAATCGGCGGCGCGCGAAAGTGCTCTACTTCGACGGCACCGGACTCTGCCTCTTTGCGAAACGGCTCGAGCGTGGGCGCTTCGCGGCAGTGTGGGAAGCAACCAGCGGGGCCACTCGCGAGCTGACGATGACCGAGCTCAGTCTCTTCCTCGAGGGCAGTCTGTTGGTGGCCAAGCGCAGTGTCAGTCCGCGCGTGGTCACGACGCAGGATCGCGTCGTCGCGTTCCGGTAGAAAGCATCCTCGCAGTCACGAAAATTCTTGCGTTCGATGATCGCGGTCTGCGATGTCTGAACGCGTGACGCCCGTCGACCTTAAGCGCGAGAAGGACCCGGAGACACTCCGGGAGATCGCCTCACTCGCACTGCAGGAGATCGAGCGGCTGTCGCGGCAGGTCCGGGAACTGCTGGTGGAGCTGAACGAAGCGAAGGGAGGCGACCGGGCGCAGCTCGAGCTGCGGCTGCAGGAACTGCAGAGCCAGCTCGAGCGACGCAACCGGATGCTCTTCGGCAAGTCGAGTGAGAAGCGCAAGCCAGCCACGCGCAAGAAGAACGGCAAGGGCCAGGGTCATCAAGGACGCACCCCCCAGCCGAAGCTCGAGGGGGCTGAGCCGGAGCTGCACGAGCTCGACGAAGCCGACAAGGTTTGTCCGACGTGCGGTGAGGGGCTCAGCGAGTGGGAGGGGAAGCGCGACAGCTGCGAGATGATCCACTACGAGCCCCCGCGCTTCTTCCTCGTCCGCCACGAGATGCAGAAGTACCTCTGCAAGAACGGTTGCTGCGTGGAGACGGCGCCGGGTCCAGTGAAGTTGATGCCGGGCACACGCTACTCGATCGCCTTCGTGATCGGGGTCGTGATCGCCAAGTACGCGGACCACCTCCCGCTCGAGCGACAGGTCCGCATGATGAAGCGGCAGGGGCTCGACGTGACGTCGCAGACACTGTGGGACCAATCGAACGCGCTGACGCATGTGCTGGAGAGCGTGGACGCAGCCGAGGCGCTGCGCGCTGAGGTCTTCTCGTCTGGGGTCGTGGCAGCGGACGAGACACGCTGGCCGATCTTGCATCACCCCAAGGCAGCGGCCTGGCACATGTGGGCTGCCACCGATGGCAAGACGGTCTTCTACCAGATCCACGATTCGCGCTCTGAGCGGGCTGGGCGCGCGCTACTCGACGGTTACCAGGGCACGCTGGTCTGCGATGGGTACACCGTGTACGAGAAGCTCGGTGCGTCGCCGAACATCACGCTGTCGAATTGCTGGTCCCACGCGCGACGCGAGTACGTGACGATCGCCGAAGCCTTCCCCGAGGACACTGAGCAGATCCTCGAACTGATTGGCGAGCTGTACGGCATCGAGAAACGAGCGCGGCTGGCTGCCGAGCAAGAAGCGGGAGACGAACCACCCTCCGAGGAGCTACGCTTGCGCAAGCTGCGCGAGGCACGCGAGAGCGAGTCCCGCAAGGTCATCGCCCGCATCAAGCAGTGGATGGTCGACGTCGAAACGCTGCCGGGCAGCGGCCTCGCCAAGGCCATCAACTACATCGCGAATCGGTGGACGGCGCTGACCCGCTTCCTTGACGATCCGCGCATCCCACTCGACTCGAACATCGTGGAGCGAGCGCTACGGGGTCCCGTCATCGGAAGGAAGAACCACCACGGGTCGCGCAGCCAGCGTGGCACCGAGGTGGCCGCTCTGATGTACTCGCTGATCGAGTCGGCGAAGCTGGCAGGCGTCGAGCCCCAGCAGTACCTGGAGACCGCCGTCGCCCGCGTGCTTGCCGGCGAGCCCTTCGTCACGCCGCGGCAGTACGCCGCCGAGCTTGCAGCGGCCGAGTAGCAACCGGCACGAAAACCGCTGTGCTGTGCCGGTTGGTCCTGGCAACGGGCGACGGGGTGCGCATGCCCGTGAAACCCAGATCGCGCTTGATCACCGCGGCGCGGGTGGGCACGCGACCGCGCGTGCCACAGCGCTCAGCTCCGAAAACACCGCTGCACCGAGGACTTACTTTCTTCCTGCGTTCCATTCGCCTGTCGTTCGCCCTTCGCGAGGGGCTCCCGCTGCGGGTGGCGCCCGTGGGCGGAGTTGATGAAGAGGGTCTTCCCGGTGGACCTCGAAGAATGCCTGCGGTGCGGTTCGCCGATGAAGCTGCGCGCGGTGCTCACGGAGCCAGGGAACGTCTCCCGCTACCTGCGTCACCTGGACGAGGCGACGGAGCTGCCGCCGCGAGCGCCGGCTCGCGACCCACCCTACTTTCGCAGTCAGGTGGTCCGCCGCAAGCTCACCGAGCAGCTCGTGCTGGTGGCGTGAGGTGGGACGACGGCGTGCGCGCCGTGCGCCGGGGGCGGAGGCGGAGGTGCGGTCGCGGGGTGTACGGGACCGTGGTTCGGCGCTGATTCGGCGGCGAAGAGCGCGGGTGAGGCGAATTGTGACGGTCAACGCTTCCTGATTCGAGGGAAAGCTGGGACCGAGAGGTGGGTTCGGGCTGCGCTCGGGCTGGTGGAGGCTCGGTGAGGGGGGGCGCTTGAACGACCTACGCGCGGGCCGTCCGAGCGCAAGGGGGGCACCAGGGCACAGGTGCGCTCGCGAGCTGGGGGGTCCGGGGTTCGGCGGCGGTTCGGCGCCGGGCGGGTGGTTGACGTCAACCAGCGACGGTTGGCGCCTTGCACGGTCTCCAGATGTGGTGGGAAACTGGGACTCGGAATGCTGGGTCGCGCCTCCGTTGGTTCAGGGGAGGGGAGACGTTCAATCCCCGCGGGCCGAGACGACAACTTCGACGCCGTCGTCGATCGTGTGGGGGGGGCGCGCACTGACGACGACGCTCCGAGCCTCCTCGATGAACTCGACCGTGCATAGACCGCAGCCAACACGAGTACTGGAGGACGGGCGTGACCCCGATGGACGGTGCTGGTAGCCACAAGAGCTCATTGAATGCGCTCTGCGCGATGGGGCTCGTGCTCCTTGCTTGCCGCTGGTCTGCAACCGACGGGTCGCGGGGCGAGGCGCCGGTGCAGTCTCCCGCTTCAGCTTCTGCAGTGTCTCAGACGTGCATCGTGGGGACGGTCGCGGATTGCGCGGCATGCGGGGACGACTGTGGCGCGGGGACGTGCCGGAACCGACACTGCGAGAAACTGCCGAAGCCGTTCGCTAGGGGGGTGAAGGGAACCGTGTGGACGTTCACGGGCAGCGGGTTCGTGGCGGAGGAGACCGGAGTCGCCATTTTCGACGCTGATGGGACCGTTCGACGGATTCCCCGAGCTGAGATGGCGCTCCGCCCCGTGGCTTGGTTTGCGGGGAACTACTACGGGATCGGACGCGGTGGGAAACTCCTCTCGACCAACGCCCTAGATGCTTCTGCTCAGTCGCTCGGCTTCCTTGGTCCCACCAACGAGCGTGCCGTTGCGGCAGACGCGTCAGGGGCCTACGTCTCGCTGCAACTAACGGGAGAAATTGTTGCGCTGAGGGGTGGGAAGCGCGAGCGCCTCGGAAACGGCCCCAAAGGTCCCCGGGGAAAAGTACTCGACCTGGCTGCGGGGCAGCGGGACATCTTCTGGGTCGAGACCGAGGGCGGCCAGGCATTTCCGGTCTTCGTTCCGCCACATGCAGGCTACCTGAAGGCCCTGCGTAAAGAAGGCGGCGGCGCGCGGCTGGTGGCCACAGGCACGGCGTGTACAGCTGTAACAACCCAAGGGCCGCGAGTGTACTACGCTGACGGCGCCGAGGTGAGGTGCATCCTGGATGATGGATCGGACCCGATGCCGGTGCTCCGGCTGACCCTCGACGAAAAGGATTGGGTGGCGGCGCTCGGGACTACAACCGAGCACCTGTATTTGGCGGCTCACGTTAGGGGAGGCAACGATCTCTACCGCGTCACGCTACCGCGTTGTGCGCCGGGAACAACGGAGCCGGACGTTTCCAGCAGGTTCAAAAGGTAGCGATAGGAGACGTCTTATACCCCCCGATCAGTTGAGTTGAGCCCCGTATCCGGCATGAGCGAACCACTGCCGACAGTGTGTTGGCGTGACGCGAAACCGAGCGCGGCGAGCTACTGAACGCAGCGCACAGGGGGTACGGGGCATCGTTGCGGGCCGAGGTGAGATCGCATTGTTCCTGCTCGGTTGTTGCTGACGCCGCACACGATCGCCTGCTCGCAGCGTGTAACGTGATCTCGCACACTTGCAGCCCCTCGCTGAAACCCTCCACAGCGTCGGATGCCGAAAAGCGATCCTCTCGCGGGGCATAGCCCGCCAGAACGATCGTGTCGGGGTACATAGCCCGCCAATGCGATCCTCTCGCGGGGCATAGGCCGCCAAGGCGACCCTCTCGCGAGCACGAATCGAGTCCACTCTGGACCAGAGCTCGAATCATCCCCGACGCCGAGCTAGGCTCGCAACTTGGAGGATACGTTGACTTCTCGCCCGTGACCGCAGCGAACCAGCGGTTGCAAGCCCTTGCCTCGCTACGGAGTAGCTCGCCCCCACTCGCCAACGAAGCGGGTTTGCACTCCTCACACCGAAGTGAACCCCCACGCTGCTGCCAGCACCGCAACGACGAGGAGCCCCAACACGAACGTTGCCGTGACGTTCGCTCGGTGTGCCGCGACCCAGGCTTCTACCGCCGCGTCGTCGCGGTCCCCGAAGACGACCGCGCCGGCCGGGATCCGCGGAAAGCCGCGATAGGGGCGCGCTCGCTCGACCTCGACGGGTGGGATCATGACGGGTCCCGGTGGTCCGGTGCCGAGAAGCTGGAGCCGGCCATTCGCAGGCGGCTCACCCTCCTGGGAAGGTTGCTCCGCCTGGTCCGGACTACGGTACTGGTCGATCATACCGTTGGGCAGAAGCGTCCCTTCGGTCCAGCCAGGCGCGCTGCGGAGCCGGTCGGCACGACGCCGAAATCCGTGGATGATGGCGAGCAGCGCGGCGGCAACGATTGACAGCCCAGCCAACATGGAGCTCACGGTTGCCGCTTCCGGGGGCATGAAGGCGCGTCGTGGGGTTCGGTCCACCGAGAACGCCGCTACGAATCGCTCGGGGGGCTCTTGATAGGGAGCGCCAGCTACCACGTACAGTCCGGTTTCGGACGCGTGACGCAGGCTGAGCTCGCCGCGGTGACGGTAGATCGATCCAGCGTCGGGGCCCTCCCCGCCAAACCAACTCGCCAGGGGAATCCCCAAGGGCAGAGATCCGGAGCAACCAGCTGGGCGTCGTGGTGAGGCGTCGGGGTGCGAGACGGGCGTTGCCACGACGAGAACTCGAAGGGCGCGATCCCCTCCTCGTTCACGAGAGGAAGTTCCTGCCAGTTGCTCGGCACTGCGCCCCGGTCCACCTCGACGAGTCGTCCCGCGCACGACCGGTACCGGGTTGTCGCGTAGGACAGAGAGAGCATCGTGATCGCACCGAAGGCCGCCCAGCTGGCCCCCACCATTCGCCCCATGCGATGCCAGCTGACAGGACCAGGCGCACGATCTTCGACCCACGCCCAGGTGCCGGCGCATGCCTCGTGGAGCTTGCCGCGCACGACGTTGAGCTCGACCAGAGCGACGGCTGGCGTGCCGAGCAACAGTGCCAGGGCGAGCCAGCCCAGCAGCGCGGGGATCACGGAAGCTTGCGCTCGAAAGAACCACAGAACCAATGCGAGGGTCGCAGCCGGAACCCCCCAGGCCATCCCCGCGCAGACCACGCGCGCGTGGCAGGCCCCCACGATTCGACAGATCGCGGCCAGGTGCCAGAAGCCCGCGACCACGAAGGCGAGCAGGGCGAGCGGAACAACGAGGAAGAACCACGCCAGGGGCCCCGATGAGCCGAGTAGATAGCCACCGACACTGCCGACGAATCCCACCGCACCGAGGCGCAGGGCAACGCTACTTGTGACCAGCGCCGGCTCGCGGTGCGGAGGACGCCGGGTGATGTTCCACGCGGTGCCTGCTAGCAACAATGCTACGACCATCGGCACGACCACGAGTGCCGGCTCGCCGCCAGCCACGATGGCAAAGGGCGAAGCAAGAGTCACCACCACCGCGCCCTGTACCCACGCCATCGCCCGCCGGACACGCCCTCGCCAAGCGATGGCCGCGAGAGTCGAACCCAGAAGCGGCGAAACGTGCGAAACCGCCTCGGAGGAAAGGGGCTCTCGTTCGTCTGCCAACGTGCTCGGGTCGCTGCTCAGGGTGTCCTCCTAGCCCCGCGCCTCACGGACGCGCGACCTGATGAATCGTCGCAATCCGCTCGGTGGCAAGCAAGACAGCTGGACTCCCCCCGACTCGGGCGGCCAAATCCCTCGGCCCCGACGCCGACCTACGATCGTAGTCTGGAGGACATGTTGACTTCCAAATCTCCGGCCACGACTTCCGCAACTGCGCATAACTCGTAGTTAGACGAAGCCGCTGCGCGGCAGCGCTGGGCGACCTGCACCGTTGGTTCGTGGTTGAAGGCACAACGCTCCGCCGAAGCGTGATTCCAGGGGGCAGCGCGATGGCCTGACGTCGGCGTCGTGCACGAGCGATTCTCTTTTCGCCAAAAAGGAGGATCGCCATGCACGACGTTCTGGAGGATATGCGGGCGACGCTCGAGCGGCGAGGGTTTCGTCCCAACACGATTGCGACCTACCTCGGGCTGGCGCGCAAGTTCTTGGAGTGGCTCGACAAACCGGCGAGCACGACGACGCGCCGAGACGTCGAGCGCTACCTGCTCGCGCAGGCGCGACGCGGCGTCGCGCCACGGACCCTTAACGTGACCCTGGCCACGCTCCGCCTGCTGTTTGTCGAGGTGCTGGAGCGCCCGGACGTGACGGCGGGCATTCGTCGCGCCCGCGTGTTGCCGACCGTACCGACGATCCTCAGCGGCAGCGAGGTCCGGGCGGTGCTCGACCACCTTCGGTCACCCACGCACCGCGCCATCGTCGCGACGCTCTACGGCGCTGGGCTGCGCGTCACCGAGCTCTGCACCCTGCGCATTGACGACGTTGATTCGAAGCAGATGCGTTTGCGGATCCGCAACGCCAAGACCGGCGACCGCTACGTGCGGCTGACGCCGGCCGTGCTCGCAGCGCTGCGCACTCACTACCGCGCCCGGCGCCCCGTAGGACCCTGGTTGTTTCCCGGGCGACCCAGCACCAAGCCGCTGACGCGCGCGGCAGTCGCCAGGAT
>JBNLDK010000205.1:0-3834 GCA_050304295.1 Polyangiaceae bacterium | reverse complement strand
CGCAGCTCGAGCACGAGGATCCGCGAGCTCCCGCTGGCCACCAGGCGCTGCCCGCTCGGGCTCCACTCGACTCCATAGCCGTCTGAATCGAGGCGCACCCTGGAACGGACCTCGAGCGTCACCGGATCCAGGAGTCTGATCTCCGTTGGCTGCTGGGCGGTGGCCCGGTATCGGAGCGCCAGCATCCCCTGTGCCGACAGCAGGACCTGCGTGGACCGGGACAGGGACAGATTGCGCACGCGACCGTCGGACGCCGTGTAGATCCGCAGGTTGCCCCGCTGGCGCGCCTCGTCCCACCGTAGACAAGTCGCGACCGACGCCTGCGCGCTCAGGTCCTCCCCCGCATCGCAGAAGGGCGCCGTCCCCACCTGGGACCCGATGGTGCCCGCGCTCACGACATGAGCCCGGGTCGGGTTCCACAGCCACGTCCGCGTCCCGTTCTCGCCCTCACGCACCAGCCGGGCAAGGTCTGCCGAGTGCACGGCGCAGGCGCTGAAGCCGCTGGGTGGCACCGCGAACTGGCGCTTCCGTTCGCTCAGGTCGTGGAACGTGCACGGGACGTCGGGAGTCCACGGTCGGATGGCCACGAGCTCTTCGTCCGCCGCGAACTCGACCACTCCAGTCGGATAAGGGAACGTCTCGTGCAGCAGTCGTTCTCCGGATTCGATCGCGTAGATGTCGCATCCGCCGGTGCCCTGGCGGATATCGTTGGTGGGCACGATCCAGTATCGCTCCCCGATCGAGGACCGGCCGTTGCAGTTCGTCACCGGGAAGCGCGTGAACGGGCCGGCATCGCCCGGGTAGTAGAAGCGCTGGTGCCCGTCGACGCAGTCCGACAGAAAGCCGCCCGAGAAGGTCGGTCTCCCAGGTTCGAGCGGCTGGTGGAAGGCGATCCGCCCCCGCTCGAGATCGACACCGTACACCTGGCCCGGCTCCGCGATCTGAAGCAGCAGCTCGCCGCGACGCCACCAGACTCGCCGCACCTGGGGCTCGCGCAGGTGACGAATCGCGGTGTGCTCGGACGCCGACCAAATCTCCAGCTGGTTCGCCTCCCCCTGCACCAGGGTCCGGCGCGCCGGGACGAAAGCGCCCATCGCGAGCTTCTCGCCGGTGGCCGCATCGAGCAGCGTGCGATCCGGACCGGCTGGAATGCACTCGCGGCAGAGCCGGTCGTCCGCCTCGCGCCCCCACCCGAAGTGGGCCAGGTGGTCACCGCGCTCGTCCCAGACCACAGCGCTCTTCCGCGGCGCCGGGTCCCGCGCGGGGAGCAGTTCGCGATACCGCCCCGCGTCCCACACCGCGAGCTGCTGGGTTCGTTCGCAGTAGACCGCAAGGCGGTCTCCCCGGGGCGCCCAGGTAGCCGTGAGAAACCCTGCGCACCCCGGCCACGCCCGCTCGTCCACCACCTCCCCACTCGCCACATCGTAGACGACGACCGTGGGCGCATGGGCGCCCTCGCTCGCCAGCACCGCGAGGAGGGGAACGTCGGGGGAAAGACTGACCTGAGTCCGGAACCGGGCGATGCCGAAGGTGCGCAGCGTGGCCCCCGTGGCGGCATTGGCAACCACGAACTCCCCCTGACTGCTGCCCTCGAAGACGAGCTCGTCGCGGTGCGGTACCCAGCCCTGGAGCCCACCGGGAGCGGCGAGCGGCGCCGAGCAGGTTCCCGCCAGCGGATCGAGAATCCGTACCTGGCGCTCGAAGCCAAGGGCTAGCCGGCTGGCATCCGCACTCCAGGCGAAAACATGGGGGGTCCGAGGAAAGGTGTCGCAGTCCACCCGCGCGAGTGGAGCGCCTTCGCGATCGAGCACCGTGATCCGCGCCTCCGAATCGGTGGTGGCAACCAGGTGCCCGTCCGCCGTCCATCCTCCGCCACCACGCAGCGGGGCGTCCTGGGGCACGAACCAGGTTGGCGCAGGCGGAGGGACGCTGTCGCGAGTCGTGACGACAGGAGGCGGGGAAGCGGATGGGGGGCGCGAGCAGGCATTCACTGCCATCCCGACGAGTCCCGCCACCGCAACGGTGCCCACCCAGCAGCAACTCGGTCGACCAATCTCGACCTCGTTCTCCCGCGACCCCGACCTCGGCATGCGCTCGACGGTACTGAACGCAACCGTTAGCGTCGACACTTACGCTTCCCGCGACGCCGCCCGCACTGCGGGGGCCCCCCACGAGCGGAGCTGCGCCCCTTCTCGCGACATTGACGCGCCCGTCATCGCCGGACCGGATCCGGCATGGCGCAGCGACGCTGGCGACGAGATCATGAGGATCCGTCGCCGGGGAGTAGGGTGTTCTCAAAGGAGCACCGAGCCCGAGCCCAGGGCACCGAGGTGCCCGGAGCCCGAGCCCGAGCCCGAGATCTTCAAGACCATGGCGGTGAGCATGGCGACAATGCGGAGCAGTAGGCCTCGGCCAAGAGTTCGCAGAGATTCGTCAGCGAGTTCGAGAGCGGCGAGTGCATCGATGATGGCGGCGCACTCCGTCGCCGAGCGCCGCGCGAATCGGTAGAAACGCGCCTTGTCGGCGGTAGCGAATTCGCCAGCGCCCTCCGCCAGGTTGAGAGGGATGGAGCTCGCGGCTCGGCGAAGTTGGTCTGCCAGGTACGCGCGGCCTCTGGGCAGAGCACTCGCCATCTGATCAGACAGCGCCAGAAACTCGATGCTGGTTCGGTAGACGTCCAAACGTTCGTGCTCGAATTGATCCATGCCTGCGTTTCGGCACGTTCCGTGTGGCCGTTGCTGACTTTGGCTAGCGAAGCCAGACGAGGATGCAGCCAAGGTGGAGGAACGCCAGAAACGATTCGGCGAGCTTCTCGAAGCGCATCGCGAGCCGACGGAACCGCTTGAGCAGCTGGAACAAGTTCTCCACCAGGTGCCGTTCTCGATACAGATGTCGATCGATTTCGCGCTGCGTCTTTCGAGTCGGATTGGAGGGGATGACTACCTGGCACCCCTGCTGCCGCAGTTGCTGCACCAGCGCTTGCGCATCATACGCTCGGTCCCCAGCAACGTATGCGTCATGAAGGTTGCCCAGCAGCTCGCCCGCCACCTTCATCTCATGGGTCTGTCCCTCCGAGAGGGCGAGCCGAATTGGGTTTCCGAGTGCGTCGACGACGGCATGAACCTTGGTGGAGGGGCCTCCGCGCGAGCGCCCGATAGCTTGACTTCCCCCTTTTTTCTCGCGCCAGCTGCGTCCTGATGCGCCCTCATGATCGTTGCATCAATGTGATACCCCTCCGAGTCTTGGTCGCTGGTCAGAGTCTCGAAGATGCTGGCCAAGACCCCCTGCGCATTCCAGCGTGAGAATCGCGTATACACCGACTGCCAGGGGCCGTAAGCCGATGGCAGATCTCGCCAAGGGGCGCCCGTCCGCAACACCCAGAGCATGGCCTCGACCATCGGTCGATGCGGCTTCGCATTCCGACCGCCAGTCCTTGTCGCTGGCGGCAGCAGACCCTCGATCTTCGACCACTGGTCGTCGCGCAGCTTGACCAACCGCTCCATTGCCAGGATGGAACACACTCTCGGTCCGATGGAAAGCCTGTCCGTTGAACAAAGAACATTCCAATTCAGTCGATCGGGCTCGGGCTCGGGCTCGGGCTCGGGCTTTGAAAACACTCCCTAGTCGCAGTCGGAAACGACCTGCATTCCCCGCCGCTCGAGGGTGTCGATGGTCGCTCGCGCCTGGTCGCAATCGATGGGGTTCTGCTTGACCAGCAGACGTCCCCCGTAGCCAAACCCGGCGCTGTCCGCGAACGCGGTGAGATCCGCAATGCCATTCGCCCACAGATCGAGCTCGACCAGGGCGCTGAGCGCGGCAAGCGGTGCGGGGTCC
>JBNLDK010000204.1:0-67415 GCA_050304295.1 Polyangiaceae bacterium | reverse complement strand
TCGAAGTCCTCGTCGGCCATCGTGGCCCCGCTGGCGTCGAACGTGGACTCTGCGGTGACGTTGCCGAACTCGTCGTAGTCGAGGCGCTTGCGTGGGGATGCCCCCAGCCTTGTGACGTCGTGGGATCGAGGCCCGTGCTCGCTTCGCTGCGCGCGGGCGGGTCGCTGCCTAGCCCGGCGCGGGCTGCCGCCCGCGGCGGGCGGGGACCCCCAGCGGATGGGGCGGAGGCGGGCTGGGAGGGTTGTCATGGGCTGGTGGCGTTTGTCCGACAGCAGCGTGGTGGTGGGACGGAGCGAGTGGCGATGGCGGGGCACGCGGTGCGGTGCCTCGAGCCAACATGGGGCCGGGCGTCGCCTTTGGCGCACGCTCTGCGCCAGGCCTCCATGGGGGACGGCGTGGTGGTGATGGGTTGCGAGTGGGCCTGTCACAGATCGTGCGCCGGGTGGGCTGTGCCCGGCCCCACGCCGGCTCGAGGAGGTCCCATGCGTGCTCGTCGTCATCGCCACTCTCGTCATCGTGCCCAGCAGCAGCAGCAGCGGGCGGCCACCATGCGGGCGGCACCCACTCCTTCCGAAGCTATGCTGTGGGAACAGCTCCGCGGGCGCAAGCTCGGGGTCACGTTTCGGCGCCAGGTGGTGGTGGGCGAGTACATCGCGGACTTCCTGGCGGCCGAGGTGGGACTCATCGTCGAGGTCGATGGCGAATGCCATCGCGGGCGTGAGCGGGCTGATGCGCGGCGGCAAAGGCGGCTGGAGGCCGCGGGGTATCGGGTCGTGCGGTTTGGGGCCGCTCTAGTTGTGGAGCAGCCACTGGTCGTAGTTGCGGGTATTCGGGCGGCGGTGGGTGGTCGGTGAGAAGTGAGAACGTCGGCCGTCTGGGTCGCTGGATAGGAATCGCCGGTGGTCGGGGCGCGATGCCGCGCAACGGCTGGCGCGGTCCGGTCACCCGTCACTATGTGGATCGGCGTGGTTCGGATTTGGACCGACATCTGCGCGGCCGCGCCGGGTGAACATGCCCGGAAACCACAGCGCCACTGCACCATAGCTCCAGACTGCAAAGAAGCACGCAGGTCGCACGGCAGGAACTACCACGATCAGCAGAATGCAAACCAGCGGCGACAGCAGAAACAGACGAGTCACGGCCGCCAGGGGATGCTCGCGGCTCTTCGGACTTCGGCTCCACAGATAGATCGCGGCGACTGTCGCCTGAACGGTTCCGATGGCGCACCCCGCGGCGGCCTGGCCGGACCAGGCCCATATCGCCATGGCAACGACACCCACACCGACTAGCCCGCGCGCTGCGTTGTTCGCCGCTGATTTCAAGGTTGCCTCGGCGGGAAGGGTTGCGCGATGTGCAAGGCGGCACTCCGACCCTTGCTGAGAAACTTGCCGCCATTGCCCACCACGCGGCAGTGCAACGCTAGTCCGGATATCGAAGACATCCGCCGCGTGGATGGCTGAGCCTCCGCAACCCAAGACCCAACGAATGCTGGCACCGTGCAGGATGGAGAACTCTTCGACTCACACGGCGAGCCATCTAGAGCCATCCCCGCCTTCACCCGCACTCGGCGAGAGGCAGGCGAAGAGAAGCCAGAGCTCAACTGGGCACGCCTCCACAAGGGCGATCAAGGCACGCTTTGCCCATTTGGGGGGCACCCGGGCGGCACGGCGCGACTAGCGATGGCGCGAGCGACTTGGGGGGCGGCGTTTTCCGGAGTTGTCGTGCAGAAGTCGAGATAGGTGGTGTCGAACTGGTCCGCGAGCGCCAGGTACTTCGTCGCAGGACCGGGCCAGCAGCGGGCCAAGCCGCCGGGGGCGCAGTCGCCAATCAGCGAGTCTGGGCAGCTCGACGTGTTCGTGCACGTGATGAAAACGAAGGCCGGGTCAACGATGGGAGGATCCAACGCGGCAAGCGCGGCTGGTAGATCCCCCGGGAGGGAATCGTCGGAGTCCAGATTGTTCACCACGACGATCACCTTCACGGCGGATGGTCGCAAGGAGGACTTCCAGCCATTGTAGGTTCGAAGCAGACTTTCCACGGTCTCGGGCGGCAGGTAGGACACGTCGAAATGGGTGAACGAGGAGCTGTCCGCACAGTTGGGGCTCGCCAGGGGCTCCAAAACACAGATGTCTCCACAGCGGCTCCTGGCGGAGGCCAGCAGCACGGTGTTCGTGCTGACTCCGGCCTGTCTGAGGCTGGCGTCCACGTCGGCGATCACCTGTCCATAGAGCACCGGCTCGAGCCCGAACGTGTTTCCGGTCCGCATCACCCAGATCACGTCGACATCGCGGTCTCCGCACGCTCCATTGACGAGACATTGCGCGGTGCCGCCTCTCCGCACGCAACTCTCTTCGCCGACACACCTGCCGACCGAGGCGACTCCGTTCCCAGCTTCGTTGCACTGAGCGACGGCGTTGCCCTGGCACAGAGTGGTTTCGCTCGGACAGGTGTCGAGGATGCAGCTGCCTTCGCTGCAGAAGAGGGACGAGTCACAGTCGGCGTGCTGCAAGCAATGGACACACCTGCCGACCTCCTGATCGCAGAGCATCCCGAGACTTCGACACTCGACGTCGGACGTGCAGGGAGGAGCCTGGACGCAGCGCTGCTCGCTGCACCGTCGTTCGGCGCCACAATCGGCGTCGATGGTGCATTCGACGCACATGCTGGTGGCTGGATCGCAGACGCCCGAGGTGCAGTCGAGGGAGTTGACGCAGGTGTCACCGGATTGGCAGCGACCGCCGCGGCACCACATGCCAGGCTCGCAGTCGGACTCGTCCACGCAGCCGACGCAGATGCCGAACGTCGGGTCGCAGACTGGTGCATCGGCTTGGTGGCATTCGTCCGCAGAGGTACAGCCGTCAGTTGGAACGCACTGGCCCTCCAGGCAGCTCGCGGTATCCGCGCAA
This sequence comes from Polyangiaceae bacterium, assembly GCA_050304295.1. GTDB lineage: Bacteria > Myxococcota_A > Polyangia > Polyangiales > Polyangiaceae > JAFGBI01. Next base: position 64,509 of record JBNLDK010000204.1, on the reverse strand, counting down.
TCCGTTGGATGCAGGCACTCCACGCAAACCCCCAGTGCAGGGTCGCAGCGCGTGCCACAGTCCACGTCTCTTTGACAGGAGGCTGGACCACCTGCCACTCCACCTTGGCCCCCGGGAGCATCCGTCGCGCCGCCGGTGCTCGGTCCGCCAGCGCCACTCTCACCGCCAGACACGGAGGTGAGCCCAGCCGTGCCGCCTGGATCGGCGCCGATGCCACCTGACGAGGGGCTGCGAGCACCGCCGGCTCCGCGACCGCCGTTCTGTGGCGCACCACCGCGGACGGAGCCGCTTCCGGTTCCCGCAGTCCCTGCGGTGGGGTCGTGTCCCCCCGTTTGCACGCCGCCCGACGTCGACCCACCCGAAGGATTCGAACGACCGCCAGGATTTGCGCCGGCCCCGCCGGGACCTCCGCCAGATCCCCTGTGGTCTGACGTGGAGGAGCCACCGCACGCCACGACGGCCATGATGATGGGTGACATACAACAGGCGAGTGTGCGTTGGATATCCATTGAACTCGAAATCGAGTGTAGTGTGACCGGGGAGTATCCGACAAGCGTTCACCCCACCATCGAAAGCGAAGGGGATCCCTACTCACCCACCTCCCCGTCCGGATCGTATGGGGATGCCCCCAGCCTTGTGACCGCGTGGGGGCGAGGTCCGTGCTCGCTGCGCTGCGCTCGGGCGGGTCGCTGCCTAGCCCGGTGCGGGCTTCCGCCCGCGGCGGGCGGGGACCCCCAGCGAAGTTGGCGTCAATGTCCGATTCATACGTGTACTCCGTGGTGCCCTCGGACGTGGTCTTGGTCTCCAACTCGCCCGCCTTGCCGTAGCCGTAGGTCGTGCCACCGTACTGGAGGAGCCGGTCCTGCAAGTCGTAGCTCGTGCTCGTGATCGGAGTCTCCACCCCGGCGGCGGAGATACGGTTTCCGCGAGCGTCATAGTCGTAGGACCGCACCAGCTGACCGTTCTCCCGCACCTCTCGGAGCCAGCCGTGGGCCGCGTCGTACTGGTACCGGACAGTGGTGGCCGTCCCGGTTCCGTTATCCAGCTCCACCTCCACGATGCGACCCAGGTGATCGCGCTCGGTGATGGTCTCGACGAAGACCGGGTCGGCGGGAGCGGCGGTGGTGGTCGTGCGCAACTCCGAGAGTTCCCCGTAGGAGTCCAGGGAGTACTCCTCGGTGATCTGACCCAAGACAGCGAACTTCAGCTCGCCGTTCTTCTGCGCGGCGCAGTGCTCACCGAGACCCCTCACGCCGCCCATTGTAGCGGCGTCTGGCTTCCCGCCCAGAGCGCGTTGCATCGATGCGCAGCGTGCACCAAATGGCACGGGAGGATCAGGGCCCCGACGTCGCGCCTCGCGCGCCACTTCACTCCACGAGCACGGACTTGGGTCCCCCGGGGGCGCCGATTCTGCTAGAACGATCCGCAGGTGGTTCGCTGTGCAGGTCAACGATCGGGAACGCCAACGCTTCGGCTGGGAAGTACGACGAGCGCACCCATGGGCGTGGGTGGTGTCCACTGCGCTGCTCTGGCTGGCAATCGGGTGCGGCGACGATCCGGAGCCTGCTGAGAGCGGGACCGGCGGCGCCGGTCCCGGCGGCAGTGTCACCGGCGGGAGCGCTGGTGGGGACACCACCGGCGGCGTCGCCACGGGCGGTCTGGGCAGCGGCGGGATCCCGACGGGCGGCACGGCTACGGGCGGCGTCACGACCGGTGGGATCCCGACGGGCGGCGCGGGCGGCGAAGGGGGCGCCACCGGGGGCACGGATCCGGCGGGCGGTGCGGGCACGGGGGGTGTTCGATCGGAGCCGTGGCGGATCGAGCCCCTGGGCGATTCCATCACCGACACCACCTGCTACCCCAAGCTGCTCTCCCAGCTGCTCATCGACTCGGGGCGCACGAACTTCACCTTCGTCGGCTCGCGCCTGAACAACCAGGGCTGCGGCGACGGAGTGCCCAACGTATACACCGAAGGGCACGGCGGCTACCTGGTCACGCAGCTGCTCCCGGGCGGTTCCCACGAGTCCGAGCTACCCACCTGGTGCACCACCAACCAGGCCGAGATCGTGCTGATGCACTTCGGCACCAACGACACCTGGAACAGCATCACCACCGAGCGGATCCTCGAGGCCTTCTCTCTCGTGCTCGACGCCCACCGCGCCGCCAACCCGACCGTGATCTTCTTCGTCGCCCAGATCATCCCCAATGCCGGGTGCAGCACCTGCGACGCCAGCATCCCCGAGCTCAACACGGCGATCGTGACCTGGGCCAGCGAAGAGAGCACGGAGAGCTCACCCGTGTACGTGGTCGACCAGTTCACCGGTTTCGATCCGGAGACGGACACCGGCGACGGCACCCACCCGAACGTCGCCGGCTCGAACAAGATGGCCCAGCGATGGGCAGATGCGCTGGCCGCGGAGGGGCTGCTGTAGGCCGGGGAATCGTTACGGAACAGGGCGATCGAGCTCGTTCATGAGCCAGGTCATGGCGGGGCGCGGAGCGCCATCGCGCACCAGTCCGCTGTTGTCGAGCCACGTCGCGCCGACGATCCAGCCCCACAGAGTGATCCCAGGCACGAACTCCGCGTCCCTGAAGATCGGGAAGTACTGCTGGTAGGCCGCGAGCTGCTCCTGGTCGTCGAGGCCGGCGAAATCCAGCTCCGTGATGTACACCGGCAGGCCCGTCTCCTCGTGGAGCCGCTGAAGCAGCCGAGCGACTTCCTCGGGGGAAACCTCCGACGACGAGCCGGGCGTCAGGTGCGCCTCGGCACCGACCGCGTCAACCGGAGCTCCGTCGGCGATGATTGTGTTGACGATGTCGATGAAGTGCTCGGTTACCGCTTCCCGCTCGATGTTGTCGTAGTCATTGAGGATCAGCACCGCGTCGGGACAGTATTGCCGCGCCCAGACGAAGGCGTTGGTGATCCACTGCCATTCCCCGTCACCGCTGTCAGCCATCACGTTGGCGAAGTAGGCGGAGGTGTGGGGAGGGGGCTCGTTGACGACGTCGATGAGCGCGGTGTCGGGGTACCGCTCGCAGAACGATCGGATCCAGTCGATGACTTGTTCCCGCGAGGTCACTCCCCCCGGGGGCGCGGAACCCCAGATGAACGTGTGCTCCTTGAAGATCACTCCATTCCCGTGAGCGTAGTCGTAGATGGCGTCCAGGGTGCCCCAGTTGTACGGCGCGCCGGCGGTGGACTGAACCGCCCCCCACTTGCCAGCACTCTCGGGCGTGATCTGGTCCCAGTAGTCGGCGTAGTTCAGCCCGGTGGGGTTCGGCTGAGTCCGTGTCGTGATGTTGCCGACGAATCGGGGCAGGCCTCCGGGGCCCGCTCCCGCGAAGCTCGCGCCGCCCACGCTCGGCGCCCCCCCCGGATTCGACGCGCCACCCAGGAGGGTGAGTGCGCCGCCCGGATTCGCGGCTCCGCCGAAGCGTTCACCCCCCGCCTGGTGGTCGCCACCCACGCTCGGCGTGCCACCCGTCGGAGCGGCACCACCGGTGTCGGACCCGCCGGTATTCGAGAGGCTGCCCCCCGTGGGGCTGCCACCGAAAGCGACGGCTCCACCTGAGGGCCGAGCTCCGCCACCGAGGCCGCCGGTACCCCCACTCGAGGCTCCGCCCGTAGAGGCTCCGCCCGTTTCGCCCCTCTCCAGGCCGCCCGTGCCGTCACCTCCCTCGTCCGATCCGACGCTTCCATTGCAGGCGAGCGGGATGGACAGGGTGAAAGTGAGAATGGCCAGTCGTCGAGACACGGGGAGTCTCCCCTCGGTGCGAGCGAGGCACATCGAAACGAGCCCGCACACGAGGGTACTTTGGCAACGCGGCCGATGACAGCGGATCAGCGTAGACCGGCGCCCCGCACCCCACCCATGGGGGGAGATGCGACTCCCCAGCGGCAGCAAAATTCTACAGGCAGGGGAGATGGACGTCGCCTTCTCGGGCGCGCGCGCGCGTGGCAAAACTGGCGGTAGCGTGACGACTCACGGCCGGAAGGCGCCCCTTCGAGCTCCAGGAGATCCCATGCAGGCCCCGCACCTCGCCGCCTCCCCCACCCTGTCTTCATCGCCCATCCGGCAGCCGCGAATCCGCTTGCTGGCGACGGCGCTGGTGGCCGCGCTGGTGGCCGCGTGCGGGGGCAGCAACGGTGACGATGACTCGACCCCCTCCTCCGGAGGCACCGGAGCAGAGACCGCCAGCGGCGGAGCCGTCACCGGCGGTGCGCCGCTCGGTGGCGGAGCCGCGGGCGGCACCGGCGGAGCGTGGACCAGCGGAGGCGGCCCCCTGGGCGGCACGAGCGGCAGCGGCGGCGCGCCGGTCGGGGGCACGGGAGCGACTGCGGGAACATCGGGCGGTGGCACGCCGACGGGCGGCTCGGGAGCCACCTCGGGCAGCGGCGGCGCGCCCGCGGGTGGGATGGGAGGCACACCTCCGGATCCCACCGGGGGTGTGGGAGCGGGCGGAGTCGGGGCAACTGGCGGCGCTGCCACCGGTGGCGGTGGAGGCGTCGAGTACCCGCGCCCGGAGATCGACGAGGCCCGAGTGACGATGTGGTACGACCGCCCCGCGGGCGTCTGGAACGAGGCGCTGCCCGTCGGCAATGGACGACTGGGCGCGATGATCTTCGGCAACCCCGCCAGCGAGCGGCTCCAGCTCAACGAGGGCACGTTCTGGTCCGGGGGGCCTTCGCGCAACGACAATCCCAACGCGCTCGCCGCCCTGCCCAACGTGCGGCAGGCAATCTTCGAGGGGCGGTACACCGACGCCGAGTCGATGATCAACCAGAGCATCACCGCCTCGCAGCTGCACGGCTCGATATTCCAGACTATCGGCGATCTGACCCTCGACTTCCCAGGTCACGACGCCGCCACGGCGTATCGGCGCGAGCTGAATCTGCGGCGCGCCGTCCACACCACGACGTACCAGGTCGATGGCATCGCCTTCCGGCGGGAGATCTTCGCTTCCCAGCCGGATCAGGTGATCGTGATTCGCCTCAGCTCGAGCCATCCGGGTCAGCAAACCTTCTCGGTCAGCGCCGGCGGCCCGCTCCAGAATCCGGTATCGGTGCTCGACGACAGCACGCTGGAGATGACCGGCAGGTCCGGATCCCACGAGGGCGTGACCGGGCAGGTCGAGTCGACGACCCGCGTGAAGGTCCTCAACACCGGCGGGACGCGAGCGACCGGCTCCAACCGCATCGACGTCAGCGGCGCGGACGAGGTGGTGATCCTCGTCTCGATCGCCACCAACTTCGTCGACTACCAGACCCTGACCGGCAACGCGACGGAGCGCTGCACGCAGTACCTGTCCGCCGCCGAAGGCCGATCCTACGACGACCTGCTCGCAGACCACGTGGCCGCATTCCAAGCGTACTTCGACCGCTCGCACCTCGATCTCGGCGAGTCCTCCGGGGGGCGCACCACCGACACTCGGATCCGCGACTTCGACCCCGCCAGCGATCCCGAGCTGGTCGCCATGTATTACCAGTTCGGCCGCTACCTGCTCATCTCCAGCTCGCAGCCCGGCGGGCAGCCCGCCAACCTCCAGGGGATCTGGAACGACTCGACCAGCCCGCCCTGGGACAGCAAGTACACGATCAACATCAACGCCGAGATGAACTACTGGCCTGCGGAGCGCTGCAACCTGTCGGAGCTGCACGAACCCCTCTTGCGCATGGTCCAGGAGCTGTCGGAGACGGGACGTCAGACCGCCAGCGACATGTACGGAGCCGACGGCTGGGTGGCGCACCACAACACCGACATCTGGCGCATCTCGGGCGTCGTCGATGGCGCGTTCTGGGGCATGTGGCCGATGGGCAGCGCCTGGCTCTCGCAGCACCTCTGGGAGCACTACCTGTACACCGGCGATCGGGCCTTCCTCGAGTCCGTGTACCCGGTGATGCGCTCCGCCTGTGAGTTCTACCAGGACTTCCTCATCGAGGAGCCGGACCACGGCTGGCTGGTGGTCAGCCCCTCCATCTCCCCGGAGAACTCGCCGGTCTCGAACGGGACCAGCGTGTGCGCCGGCACGACGATGGACAACCAGATCCTCTTCGATCTGTTCACGCGAACGATCCAGGCGGCGTCGCTGCTGGATCAGGACGCGGCGCTGATGACCGAATTCCAGAACATCCTCGATCGGATGCCCCCGATGCAGGTGGGCAACTGGGGTCAGCTGCAGGAGTGGATGGAAGACTGGGACAACCAGAACGACACGCACCGGCACGTGTCCCACCTCTATGGCCTGTTCCCGAGCAGCCAGATCTCGCCGACCGCCACCCCCGAGCTGTTCGACGCGGCGCGGACCTCGCTGATCCACCGCGGCGACGTCTCCACCGGGTGGTCGATGGGGTGGAAGGTGAACTTCTGGGCGCGCCTGCTCGACGGCAACCACGCACTGAAGCTGATCGACGATCAGCTGACGCTGGTCGATCCGGTCAATGGCGGCGACGCGGGCGGGACCTACCCGAACTTCTTCGACGCCCATCCCCCCTTCCAGATCGATGGCAACTTCGGCTGCACCTCCGGGATCGCCGAGATGCTGATGCAGACCTACGACGGGGCGATCCACGTGCTGCCCGCGCTGCCCGACGACTGGGCCGCGGCCGGCGAGATGTGGGGACTGCGCGCCTACGGCGGCTTCGAGGTCGGGTTCACCTGGCAGAACGGTGAGATCCAGACGCTGGTGGTGCACTCGGATCTCGGCGGAAACTGCCGGCTTCGCGTCCCGAACGGGCTCGTGCTGAGCGACGGCACCCCGCTGGCGGCCGCAACGGACGACAACCCGAATCCGTTCTTCGCGACGCAGCAGGTCCAGGCTCCGCTCATCTCGCCGTCCGCCAACCTGAACGATGTCGTTCTGCCTCCCACCGAGCTCTACGACCTGCCCACCGAACCTGGACAGACCTACGTGCTCTCGGCCGCACCCTGAGGGTGGGGCGCAGAAGGAGAACAATCTTCCACCCGGGGGGTGGAAACTCACCTCTTCTCAGGCGCGCAGGGGCAGCCTACGACCGGCGCATGTTGCTTCGTCCCACTCGTTCTCTCCCGGAGACGGTCGCCGCGCCTCGACTCGCCGCGGTCCTGCCGCTGGCCCTCGCCGTGTCTCTCTCCGGCTGCACCGACCGCAGCGAAGAGCCCGGTCCCCGTTCGATCCAGCAACCGCTGGACTCCTCGCACTGGGTTGACGACCGCGTCGTCGACCTGATCGACCAGATGACGGTGGAGGAAAAGATCAGCCAGCTGCAGCACGACGCGCCCGCCATCGAGCGCCTGGGGATCCCCGCCTACTTTTACTGGAACGAGGCGCTACACGGAATCGTCGCCAGCCGCGTCACCTCCTTCCCGAGCCCGATCGCCCTCGGCGCGACCTGGGACCCCAAGCTCGTGCACCGCGTCGCCACCGCCGTGTCCGACGAAGCCCGCGGGGTGCGCGCGCGCGACGGCGCGGGGCTCACCTACTGGTCGCCCGTCATCAACCTGCTCCGCGACCCGCGCTGGGGGCGCTACGACGAGTCCTTCACCGAGGATCCTTTCCTGATGAGCCGGTACGGCGTCGCCTTCGTCCGCGGCCTGCAGGGGGACGACCCGCGCTACCTCAAGACCGTCGCAACCCCCAAGCATTTCGCCCTCAATAGCTCGGAGTACAACCGCCACACCGGCAGCTCCGACGCGGACGAGCGGCTCCTGTACGAGTATTACCTGCCGCCCTTCGCCGCCGCGGTCACCGAGGGGAAGGCCTTCAGCGTGATGGCGTCCTACAACCGCGTCAACGGCGTCCCTTCCTCGGCCAACACGTGGCTCCTCGAGGACACGCTCCGCTCGTCGTGGGGCTTCGAGGGCTTCGTCGTGTCCGACTGCGGCGCGGTCGCCGACATCTACAACGGGCACCAGTGGGCGGACACCGCGGTCGAAGCTTCGGCCGCCGCGCTGAACGCCGGCACGGATCTCAACTGCGGGGACAGCTATGCGGCCGCCCTGGGCACCGCGCTCGACCAGGGTCTGGTCGCGGAGTCCGACCTCGACCGCGCGCTCCTGCGGGTCTTCCGCGCGCGCTTCCTCACCGGCGAGTTCGATCCCGACACGGAGGTTCCCTACGCATCGATCTCGCCCGACGTCATCGAGTCGGACGCACACCGGGAGCTCGCGCTCGAGGCGGCCCGCAAGGCGATCGTGCTGCTCAAGAACGACGACCAGCTGCTCCCCCTCGACCTCGAGCAGCTGAGCTCGATCGCGGTCATCGGACCGCACGGCAGCGCCGCCCCGCTCGGCGGCTACAGCGGAAGTCCCTCGCGCCGGGTGAGTGCCAGCTCGGCACTGATGAGCCGCCTCGCCGGAACGGGCGTGACCCTCGCCAACGCGACGGGGACCACGCTGACGGGCACCGCCGATCCCGTGGCGATCGAGGCCGCCGCCGAGCTGGCGCGCGCCTCGGACGTGGCCCTCGTGTTCGTCGGCACCGACCTGACCGTTCTCCGTGAGGAGCAGGATCGACCCGACTGGGCGCTCCCCGGCGCGCAGGAGGAGCTGGTCGAGGCCGTGGCCGCGGCCAACCCCCGAACGGTGCTGGTGCTCGTCACCGGGGGCCCCCTGGGCGTCGACTGGGCCGACGCCCACGTGCCCGCGATCCTGACCACGTTCTACAACGGTCAGGAACAGGGCACCGCCATCACCGAGGTACTGTTCGGCGATCACAACCCGGGCGGCAAGCTGTCCACGACCTGGTACCGCCTCGACGCGACCCTGCCCCCGCCAGGGGAGTACGACATCCGCCAGGGCTTCACCTACCTCTACCATCAGGAGCCGCCGCTCTATCCGTTCGGACACGGGCTGAGCTACACCGAGTTCTCGTACGGCAACGTGCAGCTCTCGCCCGCGCGCATCGGCTCCGCGGGGCACACCACCGTGACGGTGCCGGTCACCAACACCGGCGACCGCGCCGGTGACGAGATCGTGCAGCTCTACGTCAACGCGCTCGATTCGAGCATCGAGCGCCCGGTGCAGCAGCTGCGGGGCTTCGACCGGCTCCACCTCGAGCCCGGCGAGACACGGACTGCCCGATTCCAGGTCGGTCCCAACAAGCTGTCGTACTGGGACGAGGCGGCGGCCGCGTATCGCGTGGAGAGCGGCCGCTACGAGATCCGCGTCGGCGCTTCCTCCAGCGACATCCGCACGACCGAGGTGCTGACGGTGCTGGCGGGCGCGGGAGGCGCGGACGTGGGGGCTGGCGGCGCAGGCGGCGGCGGGGGAGAGTCCGCTGGCGGGGTCCCGACCGACGGCGTCGCCGGGAGCAGCGCGGGAGCCATGAGCCAGGTGGGGGCTGGCGCCGGCGGTGAGACGCCGAGCCGGGGCGGCACGGTGGGCAGCGCGGGAGCGCCGCACCGCACTCCGGCGGCAGGCCGCGCGGGGAGCTCCCCGAACGAGCCCCGCGTCGCGCGCTCCGGGAGCAGCGACTCGGGCTGCGGGTGCCAGGCGCCGGGAGCCCCGCCCCGCGCCGGACTGCTCGCCGGGTGGCTCGCCTTGACGCTCGTCGCGATGCGCCGTCCATGGGGACGCCGGGGCAACCGGCGCGGGTCCCGCTCGTCCACCCGCGCTTGACCGAGACGCCGCCGGCGCAGCCGGCGGACCATCTGCACTGGGAGCGACACGTGGGAGTCGAGCGCCAGCGCGCCTCCACCGCTCGCACCGAGCTCGGGGCTCCTCCCGGGTTGCAGTGTCAGCGCGAAACTATGGTCACAACGTGATGGCTCAGGGGGGACAAATCGGTCCCTTTCGCGCTGGGAAAGTGGACCGTAGTTTCCCTGTGGACATGACTAGAGCTTGTACAATCGGGATCGTTCTGAGTCTTCTGGCAGCAGCTTGCTCTGACGGACAAGAGTCCGAGGACGCCGACACCGGCGGAGCAGGCGTCGCGACCGGCGGCGTCGGCACGGGAGCTGCGCCAGGCACCGGCGGCGGGGGAGCCGCGACCGGCGGCGCACCCACGGGCGGCGTGCTCCCCACGGGCGGAGCCCCCACGGGTGGCATGCCCGCTGTTGGGGGGATTCCCAGCGGCGGGATGCCCACCGGCGGGATGCAGAACACCGGCGGCGAGACACTGACCGGCGGCGCTCCGCCGGCGGGTGGCGAATCCTTCACAGGCGGCGCCCCTGGAACTGGCGGCGACGCGACGGGTGGGACGGACAGCACCGGCGGCCTGCCTCCCGAGACGGGAGGCACCGATCCGGGAGGCGCCGGTGGCACTGGCGGCAGCGAGCCGGTCACTTGTCCGTCGACCGTCCTCGGCCCGGGCGACAGCAACGAGACCGTGCAGGTGGGCTCGGCCACGCGCAACTACGTGCTGCACGTGCCCAATGCGTATGACGGCTCGTCCCCGGTCCCCCTGGTCGTGGATTTCCACCCCCTCGGCGGATCGGGCCCGGCGGAACGGAGCGGCTCGCCGTATCCGGCGCAGACCGATCCGGAGGGCGTCATCATGGCCTTCCCGAGCGGCGAGTCCGGCCCCATGGGGGGCGCCTGGAATGTCGGGCCCTGCTGTGTGGCGGGCGCCGAAGACGTGGACTTCGCGCGAGCACTGGTGGCCCAGATCCAGGAGCGGGCCTGCATCGATCCCAAGCGGATCTACGCGGTCGGGTTCTCGATGGGCGGCGGCATGTCGCACTACGTCGCCTGCCACGCCGCGGACCTGTTCGCTGCGGTGGCACCCGCTGCGTTCGACCTACTGGAAGAGAACGTCGGCGGCTGCAACCCGTCGCGCCCGATCCCGGTCATGTCGTTCCGTGGCACGTCGGACCCGATCGTGCCCTATGGCGGCGGGTACTCGGCGGTGGTCTCGGGCATGCCCATCACCTTCCTCGGCGCCACCTCGACGCTCGAGCAGTGGGCCAGCATCAACAGTTGCACCGGCTCGCCCACCCCCGAAGACAGCAACGGGTGCCAGACCTACACCGACTGCCAGGATGGCGTGGAGGTCGCCCTCTGCACGAGGCAGGGCGGAGGCCACGAGGCGGGCAACGCCAGCGTCGGGTGGCCCTTCCTCAAGCGCTTCACCCTGCCGTAGAGCGAGCTGAATGCGCACGGATGGCTCTGCCCAGCCGCTATCGCCGATGGCCACGGGCAGCGTCATCCACGCGATCGATCGAAGCACTGGTGGACGAGCCACCTGCCCGCTCCCAGGATCGGCGTACCGGATGGCTGGCCGCGCTCCTGCTGATGGGAGCCGGCGGTGGCACCTCCCCGCGCTCGATCGAAACGGAATGGTCGCTCACCTGGGCGCCCGTCCTCGTGTCGGTGTACGATAGCATCCTCCGGCGAAATCGAGTGGAATGACGGTCGAAGCGCTCATCCATGCCATCGTTCGGCAAACCACGATCCTGATCGCCCAGCTGGCGACGTCGCGGGGCCTGCGCGCACCCCTGGCCACCGTCGCGAACCAGGTGTTCCTCGATCTGGTCGCGGAGCTCGAGCGGCAACGGGTCAGCCGCAAGGTCAGCGCCGACATGTTCGGGCTTGGTTTGCGCACCTATCGGCGCAAGATCCAGCGGCTCAGCGCCAGCGCCACCGAGCGCGGGCGCTCCCTCTGGGAAGCCATCCTCGAGTACCTGACGACGCGCAGCAGCGGCGCCACTCGCGAGGAAGTCCTCCAGCGGTTTTGCGCGGACGACGAGGCGCAGGTCAAGGCCGTCCTCCACGACCTGTGTGAGAGCCAGCTCGTCATCGCGTCCGCGTCCGGAAGTTCGATCTCCTATCGCGCGGCCCGCGGGGAAGAGCTGATCGCGCTCCAGGCCGCCCGCGGCGACCAGGGCCTCGACGATCTCATCGTCGCGCTCACCTTCCGCGAGCCCCCCCTATCGGCGGCCGAGATCGCCGATCGGGCCCACCTGGCCACGGACCACGTCCAGCCCCTGCTGGACGGACTGGTGAGCGATGGTCGACTGGAAAGGGTCGAACGCGACGGGGACGTGCGCTATCAAGCCAGTCGCCTCGTGATCCCTCTCGGCTCAACGGCCGGCTGGGAAGCGGCAGTCTTCGACCATTTCAAGGCGCAGGTGACGACCATCATCTCTCGTTTGCGGGACGAGCCCACCAGCCCCCAGCTCGCCGACAGAACTGGGGGCAGCACGTACACGCTCAGCGTCTGGCCGGGACATCCGATGGCCGAGGAGGTCTACGGGACCCTGCAGCGCTTCCGCGCCGAGCTCAGCTCCATGCGCGACCGGGCGGCGCGGATCAACGAGACGATCACCGAACCCGAAGCCTACGATCGCGTGGTCGTCTATGTCGGACAGCGCGTCGTGAACGAGGGAGAAGAGGGGCACGAACCGCGCGTCGCCAGCGAGGGAGACGAGGGGCATGAACAGGAGTAGCGGCCGCCGTCTGCGCTGGCTGGCGCTGCCCGCCACCCTGCTGCTCGCGTTGTGTTGCCAGGGGGCGAGTGATCGGATGCCCGACGGCGAGACCCATTTCCTCCGGGCTTGCCTCCCGGGGAGCGATGACTGTGGTCCCGACCTGACCTGCGTGTGCGGGGCGTGCCTGCCCCCGTGCACGGGGGGCGCGGACTGCGAGCAACTCGGAGCGTCCGCCGCTTGCGTCACGGCCGCCGAGCGCCTGGGGGGCGTCGAGTGCACCGCGCCGCCAGCCGGCGATTTCTGTGACATTCCCTGCGCAACCGACGCCAACTGCGGTTCGCTCACCGCGGGCCACCACTGCGTCGATGGCTTCTGTCGCCCCTGCCCCCACGGCGAGGTCAGTGCCAGCGAGGTCGTGATCCTCGGAGACGTCTTCATCGCTCAGGACCGCGAGGTCGTTCGACAGCTGGAGGCGCTCGCTCACGACGCCGGGGCGCTGGGCCCCGACGATCACTACCGGGACTACTCCTCGGTGACGCAGAATGCGCTGCTGCTGGGCGATGCATTGCTGCGCGACCGCTACGCCGAAGCGCTGGCGGAGGCACCGGTGCGGGTCGTCGTCATGAACGGTGGTGGCAGCGACATGCTCCTCGGCGTGTGCCCCGGCGCCCCCGGACCAGACTGCCCACTGGTCGCGGACACGGCCACGGCGGCTGAGCAACTGCTCGCCCAGATGGCCCTGGACGGCGTCGAGCAGGTTCTCTGGTTCTACTATCCCGATCCCGAGAACCCCGATCTGCTGGCGAAGCTCGATGCGCTCCAGCCGCTTTTGCAGAATGTTTGCGCCACGAGCCCCGTGCCGTGCCAGTGGCTCGATCTACGTCCCGCTTTCGCGGGCAGCTTCAGCCAGTACATGGTCAGTGATTTCGTGCCCTCCCCGCTGGGAGCACAGGTGGCCGCCACCACCATCTGGGCCAGCATGCAGCAAGGCTGCATCGCGCAGTGAGAAGCGGCGCCGCCCGGGAGGCGGCGCCACTTCGCTGACCAACGACCTCAGGACGCCGCCGAGCCGAGCCAGCGGTCAACCGACGCGCGCCCGCCACCGGCCAGGATCACCACGGCAGCGAGCCCGAGCGCCAGCAAGTGGTACTCGAAGCCCTCACCGCCCTGCGATCCAGCCCAGTTCATGAAGAACCCGTGCTGAAGGTGCGCGGTGAGCGTTGCGCCGATCATCACTGCGCCGATCAGCGCTGCGTTGAGGCGACTCCCGAGCCCCGCGATCAGGGCCAGCGCTCCGACACTCTCGGCGAGGATCACCGCGAGTGCGACGACAGAGGGCAGGCCGACGGCCCCCGTCAGAAATCCCATCGTGTCGGAAAATCCGTACCCGCCGAACAGTCCGAGCGTCTTCTGCAAGCCGTGCGGCAAGATGACCGCCCCCAGCGTCACGCGCGCCACCGCCGGCGCGATCCGGTCATCGGTCGCGACGAGCGCGCGGAGCAAGGTCGACGGGTCGGTCATCGTGGTCGTCGTGGTCGTGGTCGTGGTCGTGGTCACAGGTGTACCTCCTTCGTTGGAGAACAACCTTGTCATTCCACTGGTGACGCACAATGAGCACATCTGGTAAGAATAGTTCCACCTGTGAAAACTTTGATCGGCGACTGGAGCCTCTATCGGACCCTCCTGACGGTGGCTCGTGAAGGCACCTTGCAGCGGGCCGCGGAGCAGCTGGGGACCAGCGTTTCCTCCGTCCACCGGCACCTGGCCGAACTGGAGCGCGCGCTGGACACCCGACTCTTCGAGCGGCACGGTCGCCGACGGGTGCTGACAGCCGCGGGCGAGCGTCTGGTGGCGCGGCTGGACGAGGTCGAAGAGCGGCTGCACGGCATCGAGCGCCAGATTGTTGGCAGCGATCACGCCGCCCGCGGCACGGTGGTGGTGACGACCACGGACACGATCGCGGACGGACTGCTCGACCGCCATCTGCGCGTGCTGCGCGAGCGCTGCCCCGAGGTGCGACTCGACGTGAGCGTGGACAACCGCCACTTCCGGCTCGGTCGCGGCGAGGCCGATCTCGCGCTGCGCCCCGGTGCGCGTCCCACCGAGCTCGACGTGGTGGCGCGGCAGGTGGGCGAGGTCGCCTTCAGTCACTACGCATCACGCGAGTTCGTCGCCCGCCACGGGCGCCCCCACCGTCGCGCGGATCTACGCGGGTACGACGCGGTCGTCGTCGACGAGAGCCTCGCGCACACGGTGTACGGTCGCGTGGCAGCGGAGCGCACGGATCCGGAGCGGCAGGTCTTGCGGTCGCCCAGCCTGCTGGTGCAGGCGACGGCGGTCTCCCGCGGGGTCGGGATCGCGGCCCTCCCGTGCTTCCTCATGGACCCGCGACCCGAGGTTGTCCGTCTCTTCCAGCCGGAACCAGAGTCGTCCCTGTGGCTGCTCTACCCGGCGGAACTGCGACACGTCGCGCGAGTCCGCGCCGTGCTCGAAGTCCTGATCGCGGGCATCGCCGAGGACGCGGCGCTGCTCGCGGGCAAGACGCGGTAGGAGCGTTGCTCGCTCACGGAACGACGAGGGTCTGCGGGACCACCTCGCGGCGCAGCTCGGGCTGGTAGTACGGATACGCAAACGAGGGCGGCGCCTTCGCGCGCATCGGGTGGAGCGCGGTCAGGCGAAAAGCGATCTCGTGCTCGTGGGTGAAAGACCGCAGGTACAGGGTGACGTACCGGGCCCCGACCGTGTAGCGCTCGACGCCAATGCCCAGGTGGTCCAGATCCTCCCGGACGGGCTCCATGCCTGGCGGGATGCCGATCTGGAGCAGCGGCATCCGGAGCTCCTCGGGGGTCTCCCAGCTCAAACGCGCGCGGACCTGCACCTCGTCACCGCGCGCGACCCGCTGCGGCGCGTAGCTGACCTCGAGCTCGAGCGGCCCCTCTACCTCCTGCTGCAGATGGTCCTCCCATGGCGCGTGGTAGCTGCTGACCAGTTGGTAGTTCAGCGGCCCCTTTCCTCCCCTCCGGCGTACGCTCAGGGTGTTTTCACCGCGCCGGAGGTCCTCGTCGATGGCAACGCGACTGAACTCGGTGCCGCCGTGCCCCGCGATCCGCAGCGTGCGCTCGGCCCCGTCATTGACGCGGAGCGAGAGGTCCCCGGTGAGCTCCTTCGGTGGCGGTGCCGCGATCAGCGCCCGCATCGCCGCCACCGTGGCCGATGTCGTGTACCACGTGCCATCGCGACCGCGTTGATCGACGAGCCACGAAACGAGGCGCTCGACCCGCTCGGAATGCCCTCCGAACCGGGTCAGCGCCAGCGCGGCCAGGGCAACGGTCTCGACCCCGAGCCCGTACCCCTGGTTGAACAGCACGCTCGGACCGGCGGCGCGCTCGGTGCCGGGCTCCAGCCGCGCCAGCTGTTCGATGAGCGGCCGCGCCGCGTCGTGGCGCTGGGCGACGATCAAGGCATTGGCACGCAGCGCGAGCAGATAGTGGTCGTCGGCCGGGCTGCCCGGCACCCGCTCGATGCGATCCAGCTCACGGGTCAACTCGGCGGGAGCGGTACCCGCCGCCAGCAGCGCCCAGACGACGTACGCCGTGGCGTGACTCTCCGACGACTGCTCGTCCCAGCCGTGGTCGGTGCGGTGGTCGAGCAGGTACCGCCGCGTCCGCTGCAGCAGCTGCTCGTCTACCGGGTGGACGGCGTTCAGCTCCGAGAACTCCATCAGTCCGTAGGCGGTGAGCAGCACGCTGGCGGGCTTTGCTCCGTAGAGCGAGAACCCGCCTCCCTCCACCTCGAAGGAGAGGAGGCGCTGGTAGCCGAGGGCGATGTACCTCGCCGCCTCCTCGGCGACGCGTACCTCGGTCAGCTTGGCTTGCTCCAGAAACTGCAGAGCCAGGACGCTCGGATACGTGGTCGAGGAGGTCTGCTCGAAGCAACCGGAAGGGTACCGAAACACCCCGTGCAAGCCCTCCACGAGCTGGCTGAAGCGCGTCGGGTAGATCTTGACCGCACCGTGCCAGGACCCTTCCCGCGCAGAATCGGGAAGGCGAAAGCTCCAGCTGTCGCTCTCACCCATGCGTCGGTTGAAGACCAGCGCCCCCTCGCCGCCGTCCTCGTGCACCTCCGTGGTGCGCTCGATGGCGTCCGCGTGGTGACGCCCCGTGGCCGTCACTCGAAGGCGAGAAGTACCGGCCGCGCGCGCCTGGAGACGCACCTGGACCACCCGCGAACGCTGCGGTTCGACCCGGACCGACCGCGTCGCGGGCCCCACTATCTCCAGCGTCTCGCTCGACTCGAGCTCGAGCTTCACCGTCTCCGTTTCCGGGAGGTAGTTGAACACGCTGACGGGAATGGTGATCGCGTCGCCCACGCTGAGGTGAGCTGGAAGGCGCAGGTCGGCAAAGAAGTCCTGCGTGACCTGGAGCCGGTGGCTCGTCGACGCGAGCCCACCGTTTTTTGCCACCGCGGAGCCCGCGATGTGCCAGGTGGTGATGGAGTCGGCCAGGGGGATTTCCACTCGCGCGATGCCGTGCTCGTCCGTGATCAGCTGCGGCCGCCAGAACAGCGTCTCGGGGAAGTGCTGTCGCACGGGCGGCGGGGCAGGTCCCACCAGCGAGGCCCCCCCGAACTGGGCCCGCGCCGTCGGACGCACCGGACCCGCGAGCGTGCCCATCGAGCCCTCCTCGCCCTTGGCCCGAGTTCCGCTGCCCCCTTCCCTGTTGTCACGGTCGTTGGGGTCGAAGGGGGGGGGCGGCGGAGCGCCAACGAGAACGCCCAGCGCCCCAATCCCGACCACTATCGCCCCCAGGGTACCGAGAAACTGGCCCCTTCCCTGGAACACCGAGCGGCGGCGGACCAGCCACCCGGCGATCGCGGTCAGGAGCCCGAGCAGCACGAGCCCGGCGCCCGCGCGCCGCCGGAAGCGTCGCAGCCGAAAGTACTCTCCCCCGCGGCGCTGACTGGCGGCAGACGCCGAGAAGAGCTGGCTGGGGTGGCGCTCCGTCGTGGTCAGCAGCAGCTCCTGCACGAGCAGCCGCTCGGGATCGTTCGTGGGCAGAGAGATGTCGGTCGGGAATCGCGGCAGTCCTTTCCGCCAACGCTCGAGCCCCGTATTGCGCACGAGCCGCGCCACGTCGTCCCCGGGCGGCTCGGGGTAGCCGACGAGCACGGCTTCGTCGACACCAACGAGACCGAGTGCCGCCGCCGCGGGCTCGCCCTGGCGAGTCACGCGGGCCGTCAGCGTGGCAGTGTCACCGGGATGATAGGAGTCGCGGGTGAACGCAAAGTCGACGTTCAGCTTGCCGGGGCGTGGTCCGACCTGCACCAGGCGGATGTCCTCCGTCAGCTCGAGGCGCGGCGGCTGGCTGACCTTCCGGCCTCGGTAACTTGTTGGCTCCCGCCGAACCCGGTAGCGGTAGCCGTTCACCTGGACGAGCCCGGAGACGCGGGGGTCGAGCTCGACCATCGCTTCCCCTCGCCCTTCTTCCACCACCACCACGGCGGTCTGCATCACCAGGCCGTCCCGGACGATATCGACGAAGACCGGTCCCGGCTCCGGCGACAGAGCGCTCAGGCGCAGGGTCTCGCCCACCCCGACGAAGGGTGGCTCCACCCGCAGCAGGAATGCGTCCTCGCGGACGCTGGTGGTCAGCACGTGGCGGCGGGCGTCCTGGTGCTCGGGGCGCACGGTAACGACCACCTCGTCGTCCAGGTTGTCGGGGGTGCGCTCGATGACGGCGACCCCGAACCGGGAGGTCTCGACGACCTGCCCGCTCCCGCCCACCGCAATGGTGGTCTGGACTGGATTGCCACCTTTCTCGGCAGCCACCACGTAGATGCGGTTCGGGACTCGTCGCACCAGCAGCGTTCGTTCCGGAAAGACCTCGACGTGCACGGTCCGGCGGCGCGGTGGCGCCGGGCTCTGGTCCCGCGACGACACCTGCGCACGCCTCCGCTGGACGCCGATCCCTTCCCCTTCGACCCGGGCTTCGAGCGCCAGCTCTACCAGCTGTTCGATCGGAGGCACCGTCAGACGGCAGCGTCCGTCAGGCCCGGTCGTTCCCGTCAGGGTGAGCTCCCGCGCGCCGCCGCGACGCTGCCGCCCCTTCACCTGCAGCTCGACGGCGGCCCCCACGACGGGCTCGCCGAAGACGTACTCGGCGGCGACCACGACCGGGACCGCCGTGCCCGCCGCGAATGGCTGCGCCAGCAGGGTCGCCTTGAACTTCGGCAGCTGGTAGTGGCTCACCTCGACCCGGCGCTCGTCGCCCTTGCCCTGCGCCTCCGCTCGAACCCGGTACTTCCCGAGGTCGATCCCGTCAGCCAGCTCGAGCTCGGTGGACACGATGCCGAACTCGGAGGTCGTCTTCTGCTCCTCGAGCACCCGGACTCCCCGACTGTTGAAGATCTTGAGCGCGACTGGCAGCTGGTCCACCGGCCTCAGCTCGCTGCCCAGCACGAGGGCACGAACGCGTAGAATCTGTCCGGGCTGATAGCGCGGCTTGTCCGTGGTGAGCAGGATCTGGTGGTCGGCGGCGGCGCGCGGAGTGACGTCGACGGTGGTGGTGGTTCGGTCCCAGCCTCGAGAAACACGGACCTGGAGTCGCGTGTAGCCGGAAGCGTCGGTCGGCAGGTCGCGTCGCAGCGCGGCGCCGCCTCGCGCATCGGTGACAGCGAGAGGGAACTCCAGCGGAGGCACCTGCGCGCCGGTCATGACCGCCCGCACCTCGGCTCCTGCGATTGGGTAGCCCGTGGATTCGTGCCGTACGTGAACGCGGAACGCGGCGGGGACTCCGCCGCTCACTCGCATCTCACCCACCACTGCCGCGGTCATCTGCTGGGCACCAGCGAACCTGCTCAGGCCCACATCCCGCGCAACCAGGGCCAGCAAGACCACCGCGACCGCCGCCAGCCCCCCGGCGATCCAGCGCCGACTCGCCGGAGCCTCGGGGAACGTGCTCGAGGACGGGTCCGTGGCGCTCATCCCCGGAAGCTCGGCCCGCAGCAGGGCGACACCGATCACCGCTCCCCAGCTCAGGCTGGCCACCAGCAACGCCAGGCCCAGGGCGTGCCCCCGCTCCGCGTCGTCCACGACGGTGAACGCAGCAGTTCCAACCGGGACGATCAGGAAACCCGCAATGGCGAACTGGGTCCGTCGCCAGCCTCGCAGCCAGAACGAGCGGACCGCCAGCACCGCCCCCCACACGCTCCCCAGCGCCCCCGCCGGGACGACCATCAGCAACCACTCGACGCGGCTCGACTCGAGATGCGGCAGCACTCCGAGGAGCCCGACCCCTTTCACCGTCAGCGTCCCCAGGCCCGCGACAACGCCAGCCGTGGCAAGCACCCAGGCCAGTCCACGACGCTCTCCCCGGAGTCGAGACAGCTCCAGCAGTGCCACCACGACTGCGACCAGCGCCAGGAGCACTGCCACCGCGGCTCTCGAGTCCATCATTTCGAGGGGCGCTCGTAAGCGTGAGTAGGGCCAGCTCATCGAAAGCAGGGCACCCACCGGCGCGACCACACTGGCCCGAAGCAGCGCCCGAAATCGGACCTCGGCGCGCTGGGCCGGCTCGTGAGCGGCCACCCGAGCCCTCACGGCCACGACCGTGGCTCCTGCTGCCACTGCTCCGGCGAGGACCCAGCCGGTCAGTTGAGACATCCAGAGACGATAACAGGAAGCCCGGCGAAGCCGCCCGACCGACACACGACCTCGAGCGCCAGCTCTAGCTCGCCAAGGCGCACTTCCTGAACTCGTTCACGAAGTCTGGCGCAACCAAGGGCGGCCAGCCGGCGGCACTGGGAATAGTGACGTTCCGTAACTACTGAGATTCTTGCGAATTTTCCCCTTGCGCAGATCGACGGCGTGAATAGACTCCACTGTGAAAACAGTAACAGCGTTACCCCATTCACAACCCAGATTGTGACGGGCTGCGCTCATGCGGTCCTCCGTTGACCTCGGAGAACCGATCTCGAAGGCGCACTCCCGAACGGACGACCCGTCGGCAGCCGTTCGGCAGGCGCTCGATCTGACCCCAACTGCGGCCGTCCGAGCCGGGCCCCCCTCGGCTCCATGCGGTCGCCGTGCGCCCGCACCGGTGGGCGCAGCCACCCCACGAGAGCTCCGTGACCCTCGAAGCCATCCTCCACGAGTTTCCGCAAGCCCGCCGCGACGCGCTCATCCCGCTGCTCCAGCAGGTGCAAGCCCAGGAGGGCTACATCTCGCGAGACGCGGTCGTTCAGATCGGCCGCCATCTCGGTCTGCCGGCCTCCAAGATCTACGGCGTCGCGACCTTCTACAACCAGTTTCGCTTCGAGCCGCTGGGGAAGTACCACGTCCAGGTGTGCCGCGGGACGGCGTGCCACGTGAAGGGCTCCGCCGCGGTCCTCGACAGCCTGTGCAAGCTGCTGGAAGTCGCCCCGGGGCAGACGACCCGCGACGGCTTGTTCAGCGTCGAGGTGGTGGCCTGCATTGGGGCCTGCGGGCTGGCGCCGGTGATCGCGGTCAATGGTGAGTTCCACGCTGCCGTCACCACGAAGCAGCTTCCCAAGCTGCTTCAGATCTACCGCGACCGCGAGGCCGCCGAAGCCAGCAAGGAGCAGGGCTCATGAGCGCGTGCTGGCCCGAACCACTGTCGGCCAACCCCGAGTTGGTGGAGCTGATCTCGAACCAGGCCCCGGAGCTGGCGTCCCCGCCGAGCCCGACCCGACCCACCATCTACGTGGGCGCGGGAACGTGCGGCCTGGGAGCGGGCGCGGGCGCCACGAAGGCGGCGGTGAGCGAGTACCTCTCGCGACGCGGCCTCGACGCGGACCTCGTCGAGGTGGGCTGCATCGGTCTGTGTTCCGAGGAGCCGTTGCTCGACGTCCGCTTGCCAGGCAAGGCGCGCATCAGCTGCGGCCGGGTCACCGCCGACGTCGTCGATGAGCTGCTCGACACGGTGCTGGCAGGAGAGGTTCCCCGGCAGCACGCGATCGGCCAGTTCCGGAGCCCCGACGCCGAGGCCTGGCCCCGCCTCCCCCACCTCGACGAGCTCCCGTTCTTCCGCTGTCAGACTCGCTGGGTGCTGGAGAACTGCGGCGTGATCGATCCCACGTCGCTGGGCACCTACGTTCAGCGCGGAGGGTACAGCGCCCTCCGCGCCGCCCTGCGCCAGTTCACCCCGGGGCAGATCGTCGAACAGGTTCTGGAGAGCGGCCTGCGGGGCCGCGGGGGCGGAGGCTTCCCCACCGGTCGCAAGTGGCAAATCGCGGCGACCCAGGGTGCAGATCAGAAGTACCTCATCTGCAACGCCGACGAGGGGGATCCCGGCGCGTTCATGGACCGCGCGGTGATCGAGGGGGATCCGCATCGCCTGCTCGAAGGGATGGCGCTGGCCGCCTACGCGATCGGGGCAACCAAGGCCTACGTCTACATCCGCGCGGAGTACCCGCTCGCCATCGAGCGGCTGCGGCTCGCGGCCGAGCAAGCGCACGCCGCGGGCCTGCTCGGCGAGAACATCCTCGACAGTGGCTTCGCCCTCGACATCACCATCAAGATCGGTGCCGGAGCCTTCGTCTGTGGCGAGGAGACCGCGCTGATCCACAGCATCGAGGGCAAGCGTGGCATGCCCGCTCCGCGTCCCCCCTACCCGGCCGTCAGCGGTCTATTCGGCAAGCCCACGATCATCAACAACGTGGAGACACTCGCCAACCTGCCCGCGATCATCGGTCGGGGGCCGGCCGCATTCAGCGCGATGGGGACCGACAGCTCGAAAGGCACCAAGGTATTCGCGCTCTCGGGCAAGGTCGAACGCACCGGACTCATCGAGGTCGAGATGGGCACCTCGGTCCGCGACATCGTCTTCGCGGCGGGTGGTGGGATCCCGGGTGGAAAGGCCTACAAGGCAACCCAGATTGGCGGCCCCTCGGGCGGCTGCATCCCGGAACAGCACCTCGACATCCTGATCGACTATGAGTCACTCAAGACCGTCGGTGCCATGATGGGCTCGGGAGGCCTCGTCGTCATGGACGAGGACAACTGCATGGTCGATGTCGCGAAGTTCTTCATGGACTTCATCCAGCGGGAGAGCTGCGGCAAGTGCATCCCGTGCCGCGAGGGAACGCGACGCATGCTGGAGATCCTCGGCACCATCACCCGGGGACGCCACGAGGAGAAGACCACTGACGCGCTGCAGCGCTTCCAGGGGGTCGTCTACCTCCAGCGACTCGCGGAATCGATCCGCGACACCAGCCTCTGCGGGCTCGGTCAGAGCGCGCCCAACCCGGTCCTCTCCACGCTGCGCTGGTTCCGCGACGAGTACGAGGACCACGTCTACGAGCGGCACTGTCCGGCTCACGCCTGCGGCAGTCTCCTGAACTTCTCCATCGACGCGGACAAGTGCACAGGCTGCATGCGCTGTCTGCGGGTGTGTCCGAGTGACGCCATTCTGGGGGCCAAGCGCAGCGTCCACCACGTCATTGACGAGAAGTGCATTCGCTGCGGCTCCTGCCGTGACATCTGCAAATTCGACGCCGTCGTCGTCAACTAGTCGAGAGCACAATCATGCTGAATCTCACCGTCAACGACCGCGCGGTCCAAGCCCGCGACGACGACACCATCCTGACGGCGCTCGAGCGCGTCGGCATCCACGTCCCGACCCTGTGTCACATCAAGCACATGCTCCCCACGGGCGCATGTCGGATGTGCGTGGTCGAGGTCGATGGGGCGCGGGGGCTCGTCCCGGCGTGTTCGGCTCCCGTCGCGGACGGGATGCACATCCGCACCGACTCGGCGCGAGCGCAGCGCGCCCGCAAGACGATCGTGGAGCTGTTGCTCGCCAACCACCCCGACGACTGCCTCTACTGCATCCGCAACAATAGCTGCGATCTGCAGAGCCTCGCCACCCGCTACGGAGTGCGCCAGCGTCGCTACGCCGGCGTCATGGACGAGCACCGGGTGGACCTCTCGAGCCCAGCCCTGGCGCGCGATCCAGCCAAGTGCGTGCTCTGCGGAAAATGCGTGCGTGTCTGCGAAGAGGTGCAAGGCGTCAGCGCCATCGACTTCGTGGGTCGGGGCAGCCGCGCCAAGGTCGGCACCGCGTTCGACACGGGGCTCAACGTATCCAGTTGCATCACCTGCGGACAGTGCATCAACGTCTGTCCCACCGCCGCGCTCCATGAACAATCGCACGCCAAGCTGGTCGCCGAGGCGCTCCGCGACCCGAAGCGGACCGTGGTCGTGCAGCACGCACCGAGCATCTCGGTGACGATCGCGGAGGAGTTCGGTCTCAAGCCCGGGACCGACGCAGCGGGCGCGATGGTGACCGCGCTTCGGATGATGGGCTTCGACGCCGTCTTCGACACGTCCTTCACGGCTGACCTGACCGTGATGGAAGAAGCGGCGGAGCTGGTCCAGCGAGTGAGCTCCGGAGGCACCCTCCCACTGATGACCAGCTGCTCGCCGGGCTGGGTCAAGTTCGTCGAGACGTTCTATCCGCACCGGATCGAGAACCTATCCACCTGCAAGAGCCCCCAGCAGATGCTCGGTGCCATCACCAAGACCTACTGGGCGGAGCAGCGGGGGCTCGATCCACGTGACGTGTTCAGTGTCTCGATCATGCCCTGCACCGCCAAGAAGTTCGAGGCAGGACGCCCCACGATGGGGCGGGACGGGGTCTCCGACGTCGACGCCGTCCTGACAACCCGCGAGCTGGCACGCATGATCAAGCTCTACGGCATCAACCTCGCCGAGCTTGCGGCAGGCGCCGCCGACAATCCCTTCGGCATGCGGAGCAGCGCGGGCAAGCTCTTCGGTGCCTCCGGAGGGGTTGCGGAGGCCGCGCTCCGCACCGCCCACCATCTCCTCACTGGCAACGAACTCCCGCTCCGAACGGTCAAGGAGCTGCGGGGTCTTGACGGCATCAAGGAACTGTCCGTCGAGGTCGCCGGACAGCGGCTGGGGGTCGCCGTGGTGAGCGGTCTGGCCAATGCCCGCGTACTGCTCGACCAGCTCGACGCGGGACGCGACGACTTGCACTTCATCGAGGTGATGACCTGTCCGGGTGGGTGCATCAACGGCGGCGGCCAACCACTCAAGGCCAACGCCAAGGCCATCAAGGCCCGACTGAAGATCCTCTACGACATCGACCGCGACGACACCCTCCGCACCGCCCACCAGAACCCCCACGTGCAGGCGCTGTACGAGAACTTCCTGGGAGAACCACTCGGCCACCAGAGTCACCGGCTCCTGCACACGCGCTACCAGAAGCGTGAGGCGCTGCTGTGACTTCGTCACCCGGCGCGCTCCCGGCCCTCGCGCCGCTGGTGACCACGATCCCGGAACGGTGCCGGGTTTGCTACACGTGCGTTCGCGAGTGCCCGGCGAAGGCCATCCGCATCCAGAGCGGACAGGCAGACGTGATCGACGGTCGCTGCATCGGTTGCGGCAACTGCGTCCGGGTCTGCAGTCAACAGGCCAAGACCGCCCGCACCTCCACCGCCGCGGTGGAAGCACTGCTGAGCGACGCCACGGTGCCGGTGGCCGCGATCGTCGCCCCGAGCTTCCCCGCGGAGCTCGGCGACACGCCCTACCAGCAGCTGGTGGGCGCGCTCCGCGCGCTCGGCTTTGATCTCGTCAACGAGGTCGCCTTCGGCGCCGATCTCGTGGCCGACCGTTTCCGACGGCTCGTGCACCAGGCCGAAGGCCGCCGCTACATCGCCACCTCATGCCCCGCACTGGTCGCCTTCGTCGAGCGCTATCACCCGGAGTCCGTCCCCCATCTGGCCCCCATCGTCTCGCCGATGGTGGCCATGGCACGGGTGCTCCGCCGGATGCATGGCAGCCGGCTCAAGGTGGTCTTCATCGGTCCATGCATCGGCAAGAAGGCCGAAGCAGCCGACCCCAACGTGAGCGGCGATGTCGATGCCGTCCTGACCTTCCGCGAACTCTGGAACCTGCTCACCCTCCGCGGGATCGAGGTCGACACCGCCACGCCCGCGCCCTTCGACCCACCCGAGCCCAGCCTCGGCCAGCTGTTTCCAATCAGCCGGGGCATGCTCCAGGCGGCAGACATCAAGGAAGATCTCCTCCACGCACGCGTCGTGGCCTGCGACGGGCGCACCGAGTTCGTCGCAGCCCTCAAGGACTTCTCGAGCGGGGCCCTCGATGCAGAGCTGCTCGAGGCCCTCTGCTGCAACGGCTGCATCATGGGCCCCGGCATGACTGCGACCGACCCGTTGTTTCGCCGGCGGGCGAAGGTCAGCCAGTACGCCAGAGCCCGCTTCGACGAGCTCAATCTGAACCTCTGGCACGCGAAGATGGATCGCTTTGCCAACATCGATCTCGGCCGCCAATTCACCGCGCGCGACCAGCGTATCCCGCCACCGTCGACGAGTGAGATCGAGAGCATCTTGCGGCGCATGGGGAAGGAGTCGCCCGCGGACGAGCTGAACTGCGGCGCCTGCGGCTACGAGACGTGCCGCGACCACGCCACGGCGATCCACAAGGGGCTGGCCGAGTCCGAGATGTGTCTCCCCTACACCATCGAGCGACTCAACGCGGCTTTCGCCGACCTCGCTGACAGTCACCGCCAGCTCACGACGACCCAGCAGGCCCTGATGCAGTCGGAACGCCTCGCCAGCATGGGGCAACTGGCTGCCGGCATCGCCCACGAGATCAACAATCCGCTCGGTGTGGTCCTCCTCTTCGCGCACAACCTCCTCGAGGAGGCGCGCGATGGCGCGCTGCAAGAGGACCTGAGCATGATTGTCGAGCAGGCAGACCGCTGCAAGAAGATCGTCAGTGGGCTCCTCAACTTCGCCCGCCGCAACAAGGTGGCGCGACAGCCAGTCGATATCCCGCGACTGGTCGACCACTGCGTCGAGATGCTCGCTCTCCCCTCCAGCATCGAGACCCGCACCGAACACGCCAGTCTCGAGCTGGTAGCGGAGGTCGATCCGGATCAGTTGACGCAGGTGCTCACGAACCTCATCTCCAACGCTGTTGCAGCAATGCCCGAGGGGGGACAGCTCGTGATTCGCACCACGGCCAGTGGAGACGACAGTGTCCTCGAGGTGGAGGATTCCGGAATCGGGATCCCCTCGGACTGCATCCACAAGATCTTCGAGCCCTTCTACACCACCAAACAGATCGGTAAGGGCACAGGCCTCGGTCTTGCCGTCACCTACGGCATCATCAAGATGCACCGCGGCAGCGTCAACGTGGTCAGCAACACCGACCCGCAACTCGGTCGCACGGGCACACGCTTCACGGTTCGCTTGCCGCTACGCAGTGAGGACGAACCCACCCGAACCAACCACCTGGGAACCCAAGATGAGCTATCAGGGTAAGTCACTTCTCCTCGTCGACGACGACATCGATCTCCTCGACCAAATGGCGCTCCAACTGAGCGCCATGGGATTCGAGATCCTGCGAGCCGAGGGCCAGATCGCCGCGGAATCCATCCTCGAACAGCGCCGCCCCTCGATCGCGGTGATCGACCTGATGATGGAGCACGAGGACAGCGGATTCGTCCTCTCCCATCGCCTCAAGAAGCGCTACCCGGGCACCCCGGTCATCGTCGTCACGGCAGTCACCAGCGAACTGGGCATGGAGTTCGATGCATCCACTGCGGAAGAACGCAGCTGGGTCAAGGCCGATGCTCTCTTGAACAAGCCGGTGCGCATGGAGCAACTCCAGCGCGAGATTGACCGTCTTCTCGCCTCCTGAGCAACCCATGGAGCGACTCCGCGTCCTCATCGTCGACGACGAAGTCGGCATGCGCCTCGGGGTCCGCCGAGCCTTGCGGGACTATCACTTCTCGATTCCCGATTTCAACGGCGATATCGCCTTCGACATCGTCGACGCGGAGTCTGGTGAGCAGGCGCAGGAACTCCTCGCGCAGCAGCCAGTCGACATCCTCCTGCTCGACCACAAGCTGCCCGGCATTCAGGGTCTGGATCTCCTCGACATCGTCACCCAAGAGTTCAGTGAAACGCTGACGGTCATGGTGACCGCCTATGCGTCGATCGAGACCGCGATCAGCGCCACACGGCGCGGGGCCCACGATTTTCTCGCCAAGCCTTTCACCCCATCGGAGCTGAAGGCGACTGTCCAGAAAGCCGCCCGACACCTGATGCTGCAACGCCATGCACGGCAGCTGGCCCGGGAAAAGCGCCAGCTGCGCTTTCAGCTCATCAGTGTCGTATCGCACGAACTCAAGAGCCCCCTGGCAGCCATCGAGGGCTACCTCCAGCTCCTGCGCGACGAGAAGATGTCCGCTGATCCTGCCACCCGGCAGCGCATGGTCGAGCGAAGCCTCGTGCGCCTCGATGGGATGAGGAAGCTCATCTTCGACCTTCTGGACCTGACCCGCATCGAGAGCGGGCAGCGCCAGAGGGAACTGCGCCAGGTGGATCTGGCGGAACGGGCCCGTCTGGCCCTCGATGCGGTCGAGCCGGACGCGAGCACCCGCACGATTTCCCTCGAGCTAGACGCGCCAGAGACGCTGTCCATTCAGGGAGATCCGACGGAGATCGATAGCGTGTTCAACAACCTGCTCTCGAACGCTGTCAAGTACAACCAGGACGGAGGCTCGGTGCTAGTGCAGCTGGAAGCTTCGCCGGAACTGGCAACGATCCGAGTGCGCGACACCGGCATTGGCATGACGAGGGAGGAGTGCGGGCGCCTCTTCGGTGAGTTCGTCCGCATCCGCACGACCAAGACCAAGAACATCCTCGGCAGCGGCCTCGGCCTGTCGATCCTCAAGCGGCTGGCCGGGCTCTACCACGGTGAGGTGAGCGTGGAGAGTGAACCCGATGTCGGCTCGACCTTCACTGTGACGTTGCGACGACACCCAGTCGACACCGACGCCACCATCGCGACCGCACCTCCCGCGGAGAGCTCCAACGACAATGCGTGACCACTACATCGTCGGAATCCACATCACGGACCGAGCGCGTAGCTCGCAGGAGGTCCAGTCCATTCTCTCGAAACACGGAAGCACCATCCGCACGCGCCTGGGGTTGCACGACGCGGACGCGGAGGGCGCCAGCTCGACCGGGCTGATCCTGCTCGAGACGGTCGGCCCGGAGGCGCAGACCGACGCCTTGTGCGACGCCCTCCGTCGGTTGCACGGCGTCCAGGTGCAACGCATGTTCTTCTCACACCCCCAGTGAAACGTCGCCGCCAAGCCTCGCGCGCCAGCTTCGCCTCAGCAGAGTCTACTCCCGGGCACCTCCAGTGAACCACGACGAGATCCTGAGCTGGCTCCTCGAGACCGACCCCCCGTCACTCGCGGAGCTCTACACCCACGCCGACCGCACCCGCCGCGAAGCCGTGGGCGACGAGGTGCACCTGCGCGCGCTCGTCGAACTCTCGAGCTACTGCCGCCGCGACTGCAGCTACTGCGGGATCCGCGCCAGCAACCGTCAGCAGGAGCGCTACCGCCTGACTGCCGACGAGATCCTCACGGCTCTCCACCCCGCCGTCGAGCGCGGCTGCGGCACGGCCGTGCTGCAAGCTGGCGAGGATCCGGCCCTCTCGATCGCGTTCTTCACGGAGGTCATCGCGCGCATCAGGAGCGAGCTGGGTCTGGCCGTGACGCTCTCGCTCGGAGAACGCACCTCGCGCGAACTGCATGCGTATCGCGAGGCCGGAGCGGATCGCTACCTGTTGCGTTTCGAGACCAGCAACACCGCGCTTCTCGACCGGGTCCATCCGCGGCTCCCCTCCGACGAGCGCTCGCGTCTCGACGTCCTGCGCGAACTGCGCACCCTCGGCTTCGAGGTCGGCAGCGGGGTCATGGTGGGCATGCCCGGAACCAGCTACGCCGACCTGGCGCGCGACCTGGCCCTCTTTCGCGCACTGGAGCTCGACATGATCGGTGTGGGCCCCTACGTCCCCCACCCCGCGACTCCCATGGGAACTGCACCGGAACGCCTCCCCGACGGCGAGCAAGTTCCGAACGACGCGACGATGACGTGCAAGGTCGTCGCGCTCGCCCGGCTGCTCTGTCCGACCGCGAACATTCCGGCCACGACAGCCCTGGCCACCATCACGCCCCGCGGTCGCGAGCTGGGACTGCAGCGAGGAGCCAACGTGTGGATGCCGAACTTCACCCCTCATCGCTTCCGCGAGCACTACAACATCTACCCCGGCAAGGCGGCCCCCCAGCACCCCGAGGTGCTGCTGTCCGGGATCCACACGACTCTCCAGCAACTGGGGCGACGCGCCGGAACTGGCCCCGGCCCCAGCCCCCACTTCGCGGCGCGAATGCGCAGCGCCTGATCTATCGGACCTGTCATGCTCGGGATGTCCACCACACTGAGTCGCCACGCCGAGGATTTCATCGACGACGCCGCGCTCGAGGCGCTGGTCGCCGAGCCCCCACTGGCCGAGGTGGGGCGGGTGCGGGAGATCCTGGCCAAGGCGCGGAGCAAGAGTCCTCTCTCCGTCACCGAAACCGCCACGCTCCTCCGCGCGCGCTCACCGGAACTCCAGAACGAGATCTTCACCGCAGCTCGGGCGCTCAAGGAGCAGGTCTACGGCAACCGCATCGTCCTGTTCGCCCCCCTCTACGTCGGGAATCGGTGCGTCAACGAGTGTGACTACTGCGGATTCAAGCGGAGCAACACGAGCGTCCCCCGCCGTACCCTCAGCATGCAGGAACTCCGGGCGCAAGTGGTCCAGCTCGAGGACGCAGGACACAAGCGGCTCATCGTCGTCTTCGGGGAGCACCCGAGCTACGACGCCGGTTTCATCGCCTCCTGTGTGCGCAACATCTACGACACGAAGAGCGGGCACGGCGAGATCCGACGACTCAACGTCAACGCGGCGCCGATGGATCACGCGGGCTTCCGGACGATTCGGGCTGCGGAGATTGGCACCTACCAGATCTTCATGGAAACCTACCATCACGGGACCTACGCCCGGATGCACCCCCGGCGAACGCCGAAGGCCGACTACCTGTGGCGCCTCGACGGGCTCAACCGGGCGATGGAGGTGGGTCTCGACGACGTCGGCATCGGCGCCCTGTTCGGCCTGGGCGACTGGCGCTTCGAGGTCCTTGCGCTGGTGCAGCACGCGACCTATCTGAAGTCGCGGTACGGGGTCGGTCCCCACACCGTCAGCTTCCCGCGCCTCCGACCCGCCACGGGCATGGCGCTCGACGGCCGGCCCCTGGTCAGCGACGACGACTTCAAGCACCTGGTCGCCGTGCTGCGCCTGGCCATCCCCTATACCGGGCTCATCCTGACCGCCCGCGAGCCCGCCCCCGTCCGGCGTCAACTCCTGAGCTTCGGCGTCTCGCAGATCGACGCGGGCTCCCACATCGAGGTCGGAGGCTACACCGAGTCGGGCGACGCTCAGCAAATGGATCGAGAGCAGTTCGCGCTCGGCGACGAGCGAACCCTCGACGAGGTCATCGGGGAACTGTGTCGGGACGGGTACGTGCCCAGCTTCTGCACCGCCTGTTACCGCCTCGGACGCACGGGGGAGCACTTCATGGAGTTCGCCATTCCCGGATTCATCAAGCGCTTCTGCACCCCCAACGCGCTGACCACCTTCGAGGAGTACCTGACCGACTACGCTTCGGACGCGACCCGCATCGCGGGTCGCGCCCAGATCGATGCCGAGCTCGACCGGTTCCCGCC
The DNA here is from genome assembly GCA_050304295.1 of Polyangiaceae bacterium. Lineage (GTDB taxonomy): Bacteria > Myxococcota_A > Polyangia > Polyangiales > Polyangiaceae > JAFGBI01. The sequence continues at coordinate 33,533 of JBNLDK010000204.1, read as the reverse complement.
CGGCAATCTGAAGACCACGCTCCGCCGCCGACTTCGGGTGATCCAGGATGGCACCGACCGCGACCAGTACTTCTGAACGTCTCGATCCCGACGGCGCCGCGGAGCCACGGCTGGAGCGAGATTTTCTCGGCACCATCGCGGTCCCCGCTCACGCCCTCTGGGGCGCGCACACCGCCCGCGCCCGCGAGAACTTCCCGGTCACCGGTCGCCCGGTACGCCGCGCGCTCGTCCACGCCTACGGCCACGTCAAGCGCGCCTGCCTCGAAGCCAACGCCGAGCTCGGCGCACTCCCCGACGCGATCGTCCCCGCGCTCCGACAGGCCTGCGACGAGCTCGTCAGCGGCGCCCTGGACCCCCACTTGGTGGTCGACGCGCTGCAGGGAGGTGCCGGAACCTCGACCAACATGAACGTCAACGAGGTGCTCGCCAATCGCGCGCTCCAGCTCCTGGGGTGCACGCCCGGCGACTATGCAGTGATATCACCGCTCGACCACGTCAACCGGCACCAGTCAACCAACGACACCTTCCCCACCGCTCTGCGTGTGGCCGCGCTCAGCGAGCTCCGCGGCCTCGAGGCCGCTCTGGTCGCGCTGATCGAGGCGCTCCAGCGCAAGGAGACCGAGCTCGCCGACGTCGTGAAGGTTGGTCGCACCCAGCTCCAGGACGCAGCGCTCGTGACCCTGGGGCGGACCATGGGCGCCTACGCGGAGGCGTTCGGGCGCGACCGGTGGCGGGTATACAAGTGCGAGGAGCGCCTGCGCACAGTCAACCTGGGCGGCACTGCCGTGGGGACCGGCCTTGGCGCGCCCCGCCAGTACATCTTCCGCGTCGTCGACCACTTGCGCGAGCTGACTGGATTCGGCCTCGCCCGTGCCGAGAACCTCATCGAGGCGACCCAGAACGCCGACGTCTTCGTGGAGGTGAGCGGGATCCTGAAGACGGTCGCGGTCAACTCGATCAAGGTAGCGAGTGATCTGCGTTTGCTCGCCTCGGGACCCGACGCCGGTCTCGGAGAGATCGCCCTGCCCCCCCGCCAAGCAGGCTCCTCGATCATGCCCGGCAAGGTCAACCCGGTGATTCCCGAGGCGGTCACCCAGGCAGGGATGCACGTCATCGCCGCCGACGCCGCCATCAGCCAGGCGGCTGCGCACGGCTCCCTCGAGCTCAACCCGTTCTTGCCGCTCATCGCGGAGCATCTCCTCGATCAGATAGCGGTCCTCACCGCGGCAGTGACGATCCTCCGGCAGCACTGCGTGGCCGATCTCGTCGCCCGCCGCGAACGCTGTGCGGGCCACGTCAACAACGCCACGGCCACAGCCACCGCGCTGGTCGCCGAGATCGGCTACGAGCGTGCGCAAGAACTTGCCCACGCGGCGGCCGCCAGTGGTCGCCCCCTCCGCGTCGTTGCGGTCGAGAGTGGCGCACTGACCGAGGAACGTTTCGATGCGCTCGTCACCCCGGAGGCGGTCAACCGACTGGGTTCTCCCGGGTTCACCAGGAGCGCGCGATGAGGACGGCACCCCGGGGGCTCCGGCTGCACATCGGTATCTTCGGGCGGCGCAATGCCGGCAAGTCGTCGCTACTCAATGCGATGACCCGACAGGAGGTGTCGATCGTCTCGGATCTTGCGGGCACGACCACCGATCCCGTCGAAAAGCCGATGGAGATGCTCCCCATCGGCCCGGTGGTCTTCATCGACACCGCCGGCATCGACGACGTCGGCGCCCTGGGGGAACGCCGCGTCGAGAAGACAGCGCAGGTGCTCGACCGGTGCGACGTCGGCGTCATCGTCGTTCCCGCTGGCGACTGGGGCCCGTTCGAGGAGCGCCTCCAAGACGAGCTCACCCGGCGCGGCGTGCCGCTGGTGGTGGTCTTCAACCAGCAAGATCTCGGCACCCCCGCCCTCCCGCTCCTGGAGCGCCTCGCGGCGGCGAGCGTACCCGTCGTCAGCGCCATCGCCAGCACCGGCGTGGGGACGGCTCAGCTTCGGGAAGCACTCGTTCGCGTCACCCCGGAGGACTTTCTTCGCACTCCGTCGCTGATCGGCGATCTCGTTCCACCAGGCGAACTGTGCGTGCTCGTCGTCCCCATCGATCTCGAGGCCCCGAAGGGGCGCCTCATCCTCCCGCAGGTGCAGACCATCCGGGATCTCCTCGACAGCGACGCCTACTGCATGGTCGTCAAGGAGCGGGAGCTCCGCGTCGCCCTCGACCGGCTCACACGCCCTCCAGCGCTGGTCGTGACGGACTCTCAGGCCTTCCTCAAGGTCGCCGGAGACACCCCGCCCGAGGTGCCACTGACCGGGTTCTCGATCCTCTTCGCCCGCCTCAAAGGGGACTTGCTCGCGTTCACCCAGGGGGCCCTCGCCATCGAGCGCCTGACGGCGGGGGCCCGGATCTTGATCGCAGAAGCGTGCTCCCACCATCCGATCGGCGAGGACATCGGCCGCGTGAAGATCCCCCGCTGGCTCACCCAGTACGTTGGAAGCAAGCTCGCGATCACACACGTCCAGGGACACGACTTCCCCACCGATCTGACGGGCTACGACCTGGTCGTCCACTGCGGTGGGTGTGTGCACAATCGCCAGGAGATGCTCCGGCGCATCGCCCGGTGCCGAGAGCACGGGATCCCCATCACCAACTACGGGATGGCCATCGCTTACAGCCAGGGCATCTTCGACCGCGCCCTCGCGCCGTTTCCGGCGGCCCACGACTGGTACCGCGCCAACCGGAGACAGCACTGAGCCCGCTTCGGTGTGTGCGGTGAGCGTCACAGATCTGTTTGCTCGAGCGCCGGGCCGGATCCTGGCGCACTGCCGCTCCCGGTCAAACGAAATCCCACCTCCGACCACATCCAGCACGCCCGCTCCAGCAAGGAATCAGCAGTTGGCGCCCACCGATCCAGCAACCCTCCATGGGCGTTTCCGGAACCTTGCCCGCCATCTCACGTAGTCACCACGCCGTCTCGCAACGGTGCCCATCGTCGGACCCAACGACGCGCGCGCCGCCGCATTGCGCATGACGATCGACGCTTCCCCCAATGGTGACCAAGCCGCCAACCACCGATGATTTGCGAGGCTGAGGTGGTTTTCCGCCCGCCTGCCTGCGTCGCGGGCACCCGATCGAGGGGAGCGTCGAACAATGAAGAAGAGCATCGGGACGAGATTGATCGTGGGATTCGTGACGGTGGCGTGCCTGGTGCTCGTCGCCGGTCTGGTCGGGATCCTGGGTCTGCGCAGCGTGGGCAACGCCACAGACGTGATCGTCGATGACAAGTTCCCCGTCGCCGACAGCTCGATGGAGGCGAGCCTGAAGATCGTGTCGGGACGCGACTCGATGGGTGAGTTTCTGCTCAGCGAGGACGAGGACGACCTCAAGGCCATCGAGGGCGAGCACCAGCGCGAGATGCGTGACTTCGAGCGCTACCTCAACGCGATCCGCAGCGGTGACGCCCAGCTCGGTGTCAAGGGCGTGGACGCCAACTCGGAGGTGGCGCGCCTCGCCCGGCAGGCCGAGCAGGAGCAGGAGCAGTACAAGGAGAACGCCGTCGAGCTGATGCGCCACCACCGGGCCCGCCTCGAGGCGCGGCAGGCGGCAGCCAAGCTGATGGGCGACTTCGACCAGCAGGCGGAGCGGCTCAGCAAGGCCCTCTCCGCGGCCGGCGCCAGCGACAGCGACAGCGACGATGCCCAGAGAGCCATCGCTCTCACCGAGGCCAAGGCGATCATGTTTGCCCAGAAATCCGTGGCGGAAGAGTACGTCGCCCTCCAGCTGGCGTCGAAGGACACCCTCCGCGAAGAGTTCGGCCAGCTCAGCGAAACCTTCGACGCCTTCGAGCCACTGATGACCGATGAGATCAAGAAGGAGCACGACTCTCTAGTCGCCCTCGCACTGGGCAAGAACGGGATGTTCGACCAGAGCGATCGCGCCGCCTTGGCAGACGCGGAAGCTCACGAGCACATGCGCGAGGTCGACCGCGCCTCGGCCGCCGCAGAGACGGTAATGAGTCAAGTCGAAGAGGCCGCCGGGCAGGAGGTGCACCAGGCCGTTTCTGCTGCCAACACCATCGAGAAGACCTCGACGGTGATGCTCGTCGTCCTGACCGTGCTCGCCTTCGTTGGCGCCATCTCACTGGGGCTCTGGATCAGTCGGGGCATCATCACCGGGATCCGAATGCTCGTCGATCTGTCCGGCAAGGTCGCCCGCGGCGAGGTCCCCAACCAGGTCGAAACGACCCAGGAGGACGAGGTGGGCGTCCTGGCCCGCGCCTTCAACGACATCGTGGCCTACTTCAACGACGCGGCCAAAGCCGCTGACCAGCTGGCGATCGGCGATCTCGACGCGGAGGTCAAGCCGCGCAGCGCGGACGATCGTCTGGGCAACTCCTTCGCGAAGATGATCGGAAGCCTCCGGGAGACCGCAGAGGTCGCCGACCGCGTCGCCGAGGGCGATCTCACCGTCGAGCCGAACCCCCGCAGCGCACAGGACCGGCTCGGCAATTCGCTCGCCAAGATGGTGACCGGACTGCGCCAGCTGGTCACCAGCGTCCAGGAGGCCGCCGAGCAGGTGTCGGCCGCCAGCGAGGAGATCTCCGGCGGCTCCCAGGCTACGGCCCAGGGCGCGCTGCAGATCACGCAGGCAGCGGAACGCCAGGCGTCCACCGTGCAGCAAACGTCTGCGTCCATCCAGCAGGTCAGCGCCGCGGCTCAGCAGGTCTCAAGCAGCGTGCAGACGCAGAACGCGGCGATGCAACAGGTGCGAGTCGCCGTGGAGAGCACGACGGCCGCACTCCAGGAGATGGCCAAGCAGGCGCGCGGAGTGGCCACGTCGTCGGAGCAGGCGGAGCGCGAGGCTCGCGCCGGCAGCGAGTCGATCCGGCAGACCGTCGCGATGATGGACCGTATCGGGGCCAGCTCCGAGCAGATCGGCGAGATCATCGGCGTCATCACCGACATCTCCGAGCAGATCAATCTCCTAGCCCTGAACGCGGCCATCGAGGCGGCTCGCGCCGGCGAGCACGGCCGAGGCTTCGCCGTCGTGGCCGAGGGCGTGACGAAGCTCGCCGAACGGTCGCAGGAAGCGGCCAAGGAGGTCGCCAACGTCATCACCGGGACCGCCGGGGTGATCCGCGAAGGAACCGCCACCAGCAGCCGCGCCGGCGAAGCAATGGACCGGATCACGACCAGTGTCGAGCAGGTCACTCGACTCGTGCAATCCATCAGCGAGTCAACCGATCAGCAGGCGGACCTCAGCAAGAACGTGATGTCGAGCATTGGTCAGCTCGGCGAGATGTCGCTGCAGATCACGGCCGCCTCCGAGCAACAAGCACAAAGCGCTGGAGAACTCGTCAAGGCCGCGAAGACGCTCGAGGACATCTCACAACAGAACGCCGCAGTGGCCGAGGAGGCCAGCACCCAGGCCGAGGAAGCCTCGAGCGCCACTGAAGAGCTCGTCGCTCAGGCGCAAGCACTGCAGCAAGGGGTGTCGGTGTTCCGCCTCGTGGTCACCTAGAACAACAAGACAGGTTGTTTGTTGTTCTAGATCAAGACCCTGGAACACCGACAGAGCGGAACCCCGGAACGAGCCTCCGTGTTTGTCGCAAGGGTTCCCCGACAGATCGTTTGTCCTCCCACATTGGGACACACAGCGCCCTGGCTCTACGCCGGTACTGACCCCGCTGTGGCGAACCTGGAGTGCCCGACGTGGTACCATGAGGGCTTCCAGTTTTTGATCGAGCGCTGGGGGGAGGAGGACAACGATGCGCGCCTGGTTCGTGACGACATTGCTGAGCGGGGGTCTGCTACTGGTTGCCTGCGGCGGAGGCGACGATTCCGAATCCCCGGCCACCGCGGGGAGCGGAGGCACGGGTTCGGGGACCGGGGGCACGGTGAGCTCCGGCGCAAACTCCAGCTCGTCGCTGCCTTACTCGCTGGATCCGATCGGCACCCCCGAGGCCAACACGGCCAACGTGGCCCTCTACTTCACCGTGACCGACGCCAACGGCGAACCGGTACCGGGGCTCGAGACCGATGATTTCGTCGGGCGCGAGGATGGCAACGAGCTCGACGTGTACGAGTCGGCCTTCCGCGCCGAGCGGGCCGCGGGTCTGCTGTTGGTGCCCACGGTACTCCTTTTGGACTTGAGCCGGAGTGTCGTCCAGGCCGGAGCGCTCGAGCAGGTCAAGTCCGCGGCCCTCGAGGTGGTCGAGAACCTGGGCAACACCCAGCGCCTCGCCGTCGTCACCTTCGCCGACGAGGTCAACGTGCGCTCCTGCTTCGGCGACAGCGCGAGCGATCACGCCGCGGCGATCGAGAGCATTTCCGACGCGGACGGCGTCTCCACCAACCTCTACGGCGCCCTCAACAACGCCTACGACATGTTCCAGGACGGCTTCTACGCCCCCAGCCTCCCGTCCAGTAGCGTCAGCTGCTACATCGGCAACTCCGGGAGCGGAGATCCGAGCCTGATCGCCGGCCTCGTCATTGTCGTCTCCGACGGCAACGACACCGCCGGTCGCTACACACTGGACGACGCCGTCAACGCTCGCGACTCTCGCCGCACCCTCTTCATCCGCGTCGGCGCCGAGCTCGACGCCAGCGTGGCCGCCGAGCTCGGTAACGCGGGAGTGATCGACGCCGCCGGCGGCTTCGACGATCTCGACACGGCGGTCGGCGAAGCCATCGACCGTACCAACCGCCTGAACAACGCCATCTACATCGCTGAGTACTGCTCCCCCAAGCGTGCCGGCAGCCACGAGCTCCTGTTCACGGTTGCCGACAACCTACCCTACCTCGACGGCGGAGGCGGCAGCTCCACGCGATGCACCCCGACGGGCTACGGTATCGGCGATCCGGGCGAGGCCATCTGCAAGTACACGACCTCGACCCAGTACACCTACTGCTCCACCGACGCACCCTACTGGTGCGAGAGCGAGGGCAGCTGCTACCCCAGCGAGTCCGGAGCCGCCGCCAGCTGTGGCAGCGACTGCAGGATCTGCGGCGACGAGGGTTCCTCGAGCGGGACCACCGACTCGGGGATCGCGATCACCATGGACTTCAGCGCCGACTACTTCAGCGACAGCCAGTGCGACGACCTGTTCAACCCACCCAGCGGCGACGGCGGAGCCAGCGGCACCGGCCGCGGCGGGGCGGGGGGCGACGGCGGCGCAGGGTCCTTCTTCTGACGGGCGGCTCCCCTTCGCGGGTAGTCCACGGGAGCTGAGGGTCGGGGCCACCTCGCCGGTGGCCCTCGTCTCGGTCACGCGCCCCGCGGCACCGAGCTCTGAACGCGGCCCCTATCGACGAGCTCGGGAGCCAGATGTGAAGAATTGACTATGGTCTCGCCTCGGGGCCCGAGCTACGCCCTCACGATAGCCCTGCGGCTCCCGGCGAGCCCTCCGAGCGAGTCACCGACGGACGGGTCGGCTCGCACGGATTCGGTGCGCCCGGGCGGCACCCCAGGGCTCAGATCCCACATGAGGCTCCTCGATCCCCGGGCACTCGCCCCCCTTCTCGCGCTGCTCGCCACGCTAGGCGCGTGCAGCATCGAGATACTGGACAGCGATGAGAGCGAGACCGGCGGTGCCCCCGCTGCCAGCGGCGGAGCGGGCGGCCACCTCGACGTTCCTGGCGGTGCGGGCGGCGCTGCTCCCGTGGGCCGGGCGACGCTCAGCGGTCGCGTCACGGTGGCGCCCAGTCTCTTCATCGATCGCGACAGTGCGGACGCGAGCAACGACCGAGCCAGCAACGACGAACTGGGCGACGCCCAGCTGCTGACCAACCCGGCGATGGCCGCCGGCTATCTCGAGTTCCGCACGGACACCCGGGACTGCTATCGGGCCCAGCTCGCGGCAGGTCAGGTAGTCACGCTCTATCTGACCGCCCCCGCCCGCGGCGAGAGCGCAGCGGAGCCGCCCGACTTCGGTCTCGCCCTGTTTCGCGAGAACGCCGACGGCGGCGCGGATCTCGTCCAGTCCTCGGACGGCGAGGGGGCGGTCGAGTACATCGACGTCGCGGAGAGCGGCGAACACTTCATCGTCGTCTACAAGGACGACATCGTCGGCGAAGACCAAGGCACCGGACAGTACGTTCTGACCCTGGGTCAGTCGTTGAGCCCGTCCTTTCGCCTCCAGGCCACCGGGAAGCTGGCCGTGGAGTGGCCCCTGGTCGAGGACGAAGCCCTGGTCGAGATCGCGCCCGCCGCCCGCGGGCTGGCCCGAGGGCAGCTCGAGCAGCGACTCGGAGTCGAGCCACTCGGCAACCGAACCAGCGCCATCGGGCACCGTCGGGTGCGTGTCGCCGGCGGCTCACACCGCCGCATCCTGGGGCGGCACTACGGCCCGCTCGACCGCACCATGCGCACCCTGCACTCGATCAAAGCTCTCCGCCGCCGCGCGGGCGTGATCGCCGCCGAGCCGAACCTCGTCGTCAGCATGGCCGCGGCGCCGCCGAGCGACCGGCTCTACCCTACCCAGTGGAACCTGCCGCAGCTCAACGTGCTCGAGGCCTGGGCCCACACCCGCGGAGAAGGCGTGACCGTCGCCGTGCTCGACACGGGGATCGTCAGCGGTCACGAGGATTTCGTCCGCGCCAACGGGAGCAGCCAGATCGTGGCGGGATACGACATGATCGCCAGTGACTTCAGCTCGGGCGACGACGACCCGGGTCGCGATGCCAACCCCGAGGACGAGGGGGACCGAGTGCTTCCCGGCGGTGGCAGCAGCTGGCACGGCAGTCACACCGCAGGGGTCATCGCTGCCGCCGCGGGCAACGGCGTCGGCATCAGCGGAGTAGCGCCCAACGCCCGGATCATGCCAATCCGCGTGTTGGGCCGCACCGGCGGCAGCACCGACGACCTGGTCCAGGGCATCCTCTACGCGGCAGGACTCGAGAACGACACCGGGCATGTCGCGGATCCCCCCGCAGACATCATCAACATGAGCCTCGGGCAACCGGGCAGCAGCGTCGCAGTGGCGGACGCCATCCTGGCCGCCCGCGAGGCGGGCGTGATCGTCGTCGCCGCTTCCGGTAACCAGGGATCGAACGCGGACGCCTCCACCCCGGGCAACGCCGCGGGCACGGTCACCGTGACCGCCGTGGGGCAAGACAAGGCGCTGGCCCGCTACTCGAACACCGGTAGCTCGGTGGCGGTCGCGGCCCCGGGCGGCGACATGCTCGACGACATCGATGGCAACGGTTTGTTGGACGGGATCTTCAGTCTCGTCAACGGGAACAACGGACGCCAGCTCTACGCTGCCTTCGAGGGCACCAGCATCGCCTGCCCGCACGTGGCGGGCGTGGCCGCGCTGATGCGCTCGGTCTTCCCCGAGATGTCCCCGGTCGACTTCGACCGTCTGCTGGCGGGAACCTACCCGGGCATCAGCACGCCCATCGTCGAAGATCTCGGCGCAGAGGGACGCGACTTCGAGTACGGATACGGCCTCATCAACGCCAACCTCGCCGTTCTGGCGGCCAGCGAGGCCGCCGCCCACCCCGTCCTGAACGCAACACCGGTCGTCGCGGTCAGCACGCACCATCTGGACTTCGGGCACTTCCTGGACTCGATGACGCTGCGGCTCAGCAACGTCGGCGGCGGCGAACTCGAGGGGATCACCCTCTCCGCTGACCAGGACTACGTCCGCCTCCCCGGCCACGGCGGGCGCGTCGGCGACAATCGGATCACCATCGATCGGAGCGCGCTGGAGGACGGTCTGCACCGCGCAACCCTCACCGTCACTACCGCCAACGGCGGCTCCGAACTGGTCGAGATCCGGATCGTGGTGTCCGATGATCTGGCGGTCGGCGGCGACGTGGGCACCCTCTACGTGCTGCTCGTAGACGTCACCGCCGACACCCGCAATGCCGACGCCCGCGTCGTCCGGCAGGCGATCGCCACTCCCGACAGCGGCTACGTCTTCACCATCGACGACGTCGAGGCCCGATCCGGAGCGCGCTATGTGCTGGTGGCTGGCACCGATCTGGACGCCAGCGAGTACGTCGACGACGAGGGAGAGGCGCTGGGCGGGTATCCGCTGATCGGCTCCCTCGAGTTTCTCCACGCGGAGGAGTTGATCGAGGGGCGCGACGACCTCTTCTTCCCGGTCCGGTTCCAGTTCGACCAAACCATCCAGAGCCGCACCGAGAGCGTGGCTCGGTTCCGACGCCGCTGGTGAGAAAGGCACGAGAAGGGAGCAGCGATGGTGCGATTCACGAAGTTTCACCCCCGACGATTCGCCGCTGCCGGGGCCGTGACGCTCGCGCTCACGGCCTGTCATGTGACCGTGACCACCGGCAACCCAGCAGGTTCGCCCCAGGCTGCAACCCCAGCCCCTCCCCCGCCCCCTCCGGCGCAGGGCCAGACGCGCCACCACGGGGCCCCGGCAGCGCCGAGACCAGGTACCCCCCGCGCCAAGGCTCCCTCCGCCGCGCCTCCCGGGTCCGAGGCGCCTCCACAACAGCAGCGACGCGCTGCGGTCGCGCCCAGCCCTGGCCGCACTGCCAAGAAGTCTCCACCCGACGCGAGCACCGATCGACAGCGCGCCGCCTCGCGACCCGAGGCAGCCCTCGGCACCAAGGAGGGAAGTCCGCCCCGGTCTTCTGACACCGAGTCTGGCGGCAAGCCGACTGCAGGCAAGAAAGAGGCGGACAACGCCAAGCGTGGCGACGAGAAGAAGGGGCTCGCCGCCGAGACCGACATCGTGACGAGCAAGAAGGAGTTCGAGGCCGCCCCGGACGAGGGCAAGACGAAGAAGAAGCGCGTCCGGAAGGACACGGTGGCGGGCGACTGACGGCTGGTCCCAGCTGCCACGAAGCGTGCAGCGGCTCGTTCATGAGCGCGCCAGGCCGCCCGTTTCGGGAACCTCCCCGCGGAAGGGATGCCCGCGTGCTCGCCGGGCCGATCCGTGCTTGGCTTGCCTCGTCACGTTCCGTCGAGCCCCGCATGCCCTCCACTCCGCCGCATCACCTCCAGGCCCTGTACGAGCGACACAGTCAGCGCGAATACGAGGAGCAGCTGGCGCAGATCGTGGATTCCATCGGAGCTGTCTTGCGCTCGCTGTCGGTGCGCTGCCAGATCAAGCACCGGGTCAAGAGCTTCGACGAGTACCACCGCAAGTGGTCCGCGCTCGGGGGAACGGACTCCACCCCGATCGGTGACATGCTCGGGGTGCGCATCGTCTGCCCGTTTCTCGACGACGTGCGCGTCGTCGAGCGCGCGCTGGGCAAGCAGCTGTCCATCGTCGAGATCGACCGCAAGGGTGAGCAGCGCTCCTTCAGCGAGTTTGGCTACGACTCGACTCACCTGGTGCTCGATCTCCACCGCGAGACCGTGGCGCACCCCCTGCCCGGAGTCGCGCCGGTGTGCGAGATCCAGATCCGCACCATCTTGCAGGACGCCTGGGCTGAGGTCGAACACGAGCTCATCTACAAGTCGGAATGGTCGATCCCCACCGACCAGATCCGACGCAAGCTCGCCGCGCTCAACGCCAATCTGAGCCTCAGTGATCTCATCTTTCAGGAGCTCCGCGATCTGCAGAACGAGGTCCGGCGCAAGCAGGAGCGACGCCGTGAGCTGCAGGCCGTCAGCGCCCAGCTCGAGCCCTCGCTGGAGTCGCGGGCCGTGGGCCAGCGACTCGACACGGCGGCCCTTGACGAGATCCAACGCCTCGATCTGGACCAGCTCGTGCTCCGCGCCCTCACCGCTCACGCCGAGGGCGCCTTCGGCGCCGCGATCCAGCTCTACTCGCTGGTCCTGACTCGACCAGGCGCCACCTCCATCCGCTCCATCATCCTCAATCACCGCGGCATGGCGTTCTTCGCTCTGGGAGAGAATCACGCCGCCAAGCTCGACTTCGAATCCGCCGTAGCTGCGGACGCGAGCCAGCACCGCCCCTGGTACAACCTGGGTCTCGCGCACCGGGCGCTGGGCGACGGCGGACGGGCACGCGAGGCCTTCGCCCACTGCTGCCGGCTCGACCCCGCATCCGGGGACGCCCGGGCACAATACGTCCGTGCGCTGATCGACGAGCCAGACCTGGCAACCGCCCAGCGCGAGCTAGCGACGTTGACCAGCGATCACCCGGCGCACCCGGAGCTGGCCGATCTTCGGGCGGCGCTGGCAGCGCTGTCGAGCCGCGCCGGGTAGTCCGGACAGCTCGACCGCGCGACCGACAGTTGGCAGCGCGCCTACGTCAAGGCGTCAGGAACAGCACATCATCGAGCAGGACGACGTCGCCCGCGTTGTCGAGCCCGAACTGGATGTCTCTGAGGCCCGAACCGTCGAGGGTTGCAGGAACAGTTCCGCTCCGCACCGTGGTCGTCCCGATCGTCGCCGCCGGATTGCGTCGGGACGTCTTCTGAGAACAATGGCCGGCGCGAGATGGTCAGTCAGGTGCTCACGCCGACGGACCAGGAAGCGGAACGCCCAGCCAGAGATTCTAGCCCTGCACGATTCCTGCCGGCGGCGTGAGGACATCTCTCCCGCCCCGCCACGCGGCGCCGGGAGGAGCCAAAACTCCCCCCGCGGGCGAATTGTGCGGGCGGGGGGGAGAAATCGGTCGTCTGTCGACGCCCGCGGACCCGTGGCACCCTCGATACTGACGAAGTGGCGATCGGGTGGGCCCGGTGCGGCCGTCCCATGACTCGCCGCCGAAGCCCGCGAAGGAGGATCCCGATGCAGACTCGCCGCGACCGCCCCACGCCTCTGGCTCACGGCATCCGCGCTCGCCGTCAACGCTGGCTCGCGCTCTCGATGTACCTTGCCGGTGCGGTGGCCAGTTGTGCTCCTGGATCGGAGGGTGACCACTTCGATGGCACCGGCGCCACGGGAAGCGGTGCCCAGGGCGGTGGATCCGCAGCGGGCGGTGGCAGTGCCACCGGAGGCCACCCCATCCATCCCGACTGCCCGGGTGACGCTCTCGAGGCCCACCAGGGCACGCCCGGTGTCGTTCCCGGCACCCTCGAGGCCGAGAACTTCGACCCCTCGGGCTACTCGGACTCGTCCACGGGCAACGAGGACGGCGCGTACCGCACTGACGTCGACGTCGACATCAAGGCGCTCGGTGCAGGGTACGCCATTGGCTACATGACCGCCGGGGAGTGGCTCGAGTACACCATCGACGTGACCGTCGCCGGTGACTACGAGATCGTGCTGGCCGCCGGCGCGGTCGACGCGGGACGGACCCTCGTGCTGTCCCAATGCGACAGTCCGCTCACCGATCCCATCGCAGTCCCCCAGGTCGCGGACTGGGGTGAGATGGGGAGTACCACCGCCGGACCGGTTCACCTGGCGGCCGGGCTGCAGGTGATTCGGGTCACCGTCGGACCCATCGACTACCTCGATTTCGACTCGATCACGTTCCAGCCCGTCAGCGGCGGTGCCGGGGGAGCTGGCAGCACCGGAGGTGCCGGCAGCACCGGAGGTGGGGGGACCGGAGGTTTGGCAAACACGACGCTGCCCTGCGACATCTTCGGCAACGCCAGCACGCCGTGTGTCGCCGCCTACAGCATGGTGAGGCGTCTCTCGAGCAGCTACTCGGGTCCCCTCTATCAGGTCAGACGAGGAGGCCCCGATCCCAACACCGGCTCGGGAGGTGAGACTCAGGACATTCTGGCCACCGCGAGTGGTCTGGGCGATGCCGCGGCCCAGGATGCCTTCTGCGCCGGGCAAAGTTGCACCGTCTCAGTCCTCTACGACCAGTCGGGACGAGGCAACGATCTGACCGTGGCACCAGCCGGCTGCTACGAGGGCACCGCGTCGGAAGACGACTACGAATCGGACGCGACACGACAGCCCCTAACCGTGAGTGGGAATCCAGTCTACGGGCTCTACATGGACAAGCACGAGGGCTACCGCGACAACACGACCTCGGGCATTCCCACCGGCGCTGAGGATTCCACGGTCTACATGGTGGCGGCGGGCAGCGGACTGCGTCAGGGCGCCGGCTGTTGCTGTTGTTGGAACTTCGGTACTGCCTCCACGAGCAACTGCTACGGCCCCACTGGCATGATGGCGGCGCTGTACCTGGGGACCGGCTACTGGGGTAAGGGCTCGGGCAGCGGCCCCTGGTTCCTGGGGGACTTCGAAGCGGGGGTCTGGGCCGGTGGCACGGGAGAATCGAACCAGCAGAATCCCAACAGCCCTTCGATGACGATGGACTTCGCCTACGGCATGCTGAAGACCGGCGGCGACAGCTACGCACTCAAGATGGGCGACGCGACAACGGGCAGTCTGACGACCGCCTATGATGGACCGAAGGGCAGCTGGAGCTGGGTCAAGGAGGGCGGCATCATCCTCGGCATCGGCGGCGACAACAGCAACTCATCCGACGGGACGTTCTTCGAGGGCGTCATTACCGCCGGATGGACCTCCAACGAAGCCGACGAGGCCGTCTACCGCAACGTCCAGGACGCGCGCTACGCGAGGTAGGACTCAGCCGCACTCGCCAGCGCTACAGCGGAATCGAGCCCAGCGGGCAATGGCCGCCTGGAGTGGTCGCATCGAGGTAGCAGCCTCCCGGCACGTACGGCCAGTCACCGGAGATCACGTTGTAGCTATCCCCATCGCAGTGCACCTTGACGTCGTCCCCGAACAACATCCCAACTAGCTCGCCGTTCCCAAGATCGTAGGCGCAGCCCTGCGTTGGCGAGCAGAGACGCATCTGCACCCGCACGCCACCGCACACACCTTCACAGGGCTCACAGGGGCCCTCCGGCAGCGGCTCTCCATAGCGCTCGGGACAGCTGGTGTAGGGCGCAGTCTGAGCCCTGCACCGGCCGTCGGAGTCGACGTATTCCCCGCCGGTTCCGCTCGCAGTTCCGCCCGAAGAAGCCCCCCCAACGGGCTCCTCGCCCGAAGCTCCACCCCTCGAACTCCCACCGGCAACGGGCGCACCTCCGGACGCGCCACGGGCGTCATTTCTCGCGCCTGAGATGCCACCTTCCGCACCCGACAGGCCGCCTCGACCGCCCGCGCCAACCGACCCCGTCCCCGCTGACGCGACCACCCCGGCCGTTGCGTGCTCGCCGGCGGCCGAGGCTCCCGCCAAACTCGAAACCCCACCCGTCTTGCCCGCGCCGCTCGGATCGGGCTCGTCGTCACTGGTGTTGCTGCAGGCTGCGAAGCTCCCCGAGACCGAGAATAGCGCAAGAACAATCATCGTTTGACGCGTCACCGATCCTCCGGATATCCAACACCCGCCTCGCCGTTCGACGCGCACCCTGGTGGCGCGCATCCAGGAAAGACCTGCGCCAGCGGTTCACCGTGCCGCCAGCACGCGAGGAGAGTGCCACGGGAGCTGGCCCACGGCCAGCTCGCCGAGGTCGCTTTCGCCACTAACTTACCCCCTTCACCGCGTCGCACGCGGCAGTCCCGCCCTGGACATGGCCGCGAGCAGCGGCTCGCGGTGTCCATCGTCGCGGTGGGGAAAGCTCCGCTGAAACAACTCCACGGAGTAGTTCGGGTCCGACAGGAGCACCAGGCGGGCGGCCTCGGTGGCCGGGACATGCTGCCCCGCGAGTTCGAGACACGCCGCCTGGATCGCCCGGATGTGGAAGTGGGCGTTCGGCTCCTGGACCGCTCGCCCTGCACAGCGCGCCGCCTCCTCGAAGCGGCCCAGGTTTGCGTAAGACAGAGCTCGCGTCCCGCGGATGGCAAACAGCAGAGGGTCGAAGGGGCTCTGTCGCTGCGCCTGGGCCAGCGGGTCCAGGGATTCGACGTCGAGCCCCGCATGAACCCCAATGAATCCCTTCGCGTAGAACCCTTGGGCAAAATTCGGATTGGCCACCAGCGACCGATCGATCGCGGCGAGGGCAGCGTCGTGGGAGTGAGCCAGAAACAGCGCGCGTCCGAGACACCAGTGACCCATGGAGTCCTGGCTATCCACCTCGATGGCCTGCTGGGCAAACTCGATGGCGTGCTGCACTTCGTCGCCAGCCCGAGGCACGACGTTGAGGAAAGCTCGCGAGTAGTGCGTGAAGGAGAGCCCAGCATAGGCCCGCGAAAAACGTGGATCGAGCTGCACGGCGCGCGTCAGAAGCCGGTGCGCGACCTCGGTATCCGTGGAGGTGAAGCGAAAGCAGTGCCAAAGCCCGCGGTGGTAGCACTCCCAGGCGCTGAGGTGCCCGGTCGGAGCACGGAGAGCCCGCTCCATCTCGGCACGCTCAATCACCGGATCGATGGCTGCAACGAGATCACCGATCACTTCGTCCTGCAGCGCAAAGAGGTCCTGGATGGGTCGGTCGAAGTGCTCCGCCCAGATCTCGCAGCCCGACCCAGCATCGAGCAGCGCCGCCGTGACCCGCACCTGCTGCCCGGAGCGCTGTGTGGTGCCTTCGATGAGGTAGCGGACCCCCAGCAGCCGACCCACCTCCCGCGGCGCCATCTCGCGGGTCGCCATCCTCTCGGCCGACGCGCGCGCCACAACGAACAAGTGTGACAGCCTTGCTAGTCGCGAGGTCAAGTCAGTGCTCAGTCCTCGTGCAAGGAGCGCGCCCCGCTCGTGACCGCCAAGATCGCGAAACCCCAAGACTGCCAGCGACGGTCGCTCGGGGAGAGCCGGCACTTCTGCTTCATCGTCCCCGTCAACCACCAACGCCACGGGTGCGGCGCACATGGCGCGCCACCCGGCAACCAGCTCACCTTCCGACATCCCGTCCGCGCGATATTGCTCTCTCATCCGGGTCATCGTGGACTGCGCAGCCGAACGGCCCTCGGTGCGCAGCAGCAGCCGCAGCAGATCGAGGTTGGAACCCGTGTGCAGCGGATCGAGTGCCGCCCGTTGCCGCGCGAAGGTCAGCCCGTCCGAGACTTCGTGACTGGCGACCAACTCGCTGAGCACGTACCGCCGCAGACTGCGGGCATCGCCGCGCACCTGATCGAGCCACAGCTGAAACTCTGTCGTTCCTGCGTCATCCAGTCCTTCCAGGCAGCCCTCCGCGAGACACTGGTTCGCCCGCAGTAGCGTCGCCACGTCTGGGTCCGCAGCCAGCAAGCGTTGGAGCTTCAGCAGATCTACTTCGAGCACCGCATGGTCGAGACCGACGAACTCTCCCTCGGTGGCGATCACGCGCCCACCGCTGCCTTCGATCGTTGGACGCAGCTTGCTCAGCGTCCAACGCAGGGCGGCTCGCGGGTCGCTGGGATCACTCCACAGCAACCGGCAGAGCTCGTCCCGCGACACTGGACGCTCATGCAGCGCCAAGTAGGCAAGCAGCGCTCGTGCCTTGCGCGAGCGCGGGAGGGGGCATGGGGTCCCCGCGCGCACAACGCGCACCTCCCCCAGCAATCGGAGCTCCAGCGGGACGGTCGATTCCAACACCTGTGACAACGCTCGTGACAACGCTCGCGACCCAGCTTGTGAGGTGTGGGCAGCACCCATCCCGAATCATGAGTCACCGTAGAGACTCCGGTAGGGGGGCAGCCCGGAACCATCGCAGAAAGGAAGATCCAGCATGACCGAGACGTCACTATACGAACGACTAGGGGCAACTGCCGGAATCGAGAAGTTGGTCAAGACGATCGTCGGGTTCCACCTCGACAACCCACTCATCGCCAAGCGCTACCAGCCACTGGTCGATGATCCCGAGCGGATGGCGGCAGCCACGCGCCACCTTTGCGACTTCCTGGCGTCCGGGAGCGGCGGGCCGACCCAGTACACCGGCCGCAGCATGCCCGATGTGCACCGAGGGATGAACATCAGCGGCGAGGAGTATCTGGCCGCGATGGACGACATCATGCGTGCCCTCGACACCCACGGCATCGACGAGCGGACACGAAAGGACGTGCTGTTCATCGCGTACTCCCTCAAGCCAGAGATTGCCCGTCTCTGACGAATCCGCAGCCGCGAGGGGCTCACCACAGCGAGCGACGCTTGCGTTGATCGCCAACGTGGACCAGTGCCACTTGAGAGAATGGCACTCTTCGAAGGCCTTGCCCCTCACCCAAAGAGGCGCGAAGTCGGAGAATCAATCAGCGCAAGTGATTGGCACTTCAGAGGCCCCTCGCGGCCAGCGCTCATCACGATCCGTCGGGACCGTACGACGCGCGCGCGCGACTGCCCACCCCACCAGCACCGACTCACCGCGCGTACCGGGCAAGACGTTGTCGGGGCCCAGTCGCTCCACCACGCTCTCACCTTGAATGCTGGGCGGCGAGTACCGCCGAACGCTGGTGAGTGCACCGACAATCGGCCCCTTCCGCGCGACGACCGTCCCAATCTGCGAGCATCGGACGCGAAAGACTCGGTCCTCCCTTCCTTGAGAGCGCGATACCCGCCTCGGGAAGACCACCTGAGTGGTATGGTGACGGCCTGGAAGGTTGCCTGAGCCGACCGGACCGCACGGGATGGGAGAGACCGAGAAGCGTCTGGCCAACTTGGAGGGCCTGCTGCATGGACTGGCGACGGTCAACCGGGCCATCGCCCTCACCGCCGACGTCGAGGAAATGCTGCAGACGGTGCTCGCGACCGTCGTTGATGTCTTCCCCTGTGACGGGGCCTGGCTGCTCCACCCCTGCGATCCCGAAGCGCTCGTCTACAGGCTTCCCTTTGCCGCGTTCCGACCAGCACGACCCACACCCACCGAGCCCTGGCCCGTCACGGACTGGACCAGGCGAATGTTCACGGCAGCCCTGGGCGCGACCGAACCTCTGCTGGACCAGGCGACCGGGCATCTCCCGGTTCTGGCGGCGGACGTCCCCGAGCATCTCCGCGCCCAATCCCGGATCCTGATCGCCCTCCGCCCCCTGGGTGACGACCCCTGGCTCCTCGGGCTGCAGCACAGTGCCAAGCTCCAGGTCTTCGACACCCTTGATCGCGAGTGGGTCGCAGCCGTCGCGGGCATCCTGACTTCGGGCCTGACGGCTCTCGCGGCGCAGCGCGACGCCGAGCGCCAGACCGCGCTGGATCTTCGGGCCCTGCGGGAGAGCGAGAGCATGCGCCGCGAGATGGAGCTGTCGGCACGGATCGGGGCCTGGGCTCACAACTTGAAGACGGGCGTCTCGACCTGGACGAAGGGTGTGTTCGAGATCTACGGAGTTCGTGAGGTTCCGCCACTGGAGGCGGAGATGGATTTCTACGCCCCCCACTGCCGCTCCGCTATCGCGAAGGCATTCAGCGACCTCGTCCGCACCGGGACGCCCTACGATCTCGAACTCGAGTTCGTCTCCGCCAACCAGCAACGGCTGTGGGTTCGGGTCATCGGCAAGCCGCGGTACCGCGACGGGAAGGTGGCCGAACTCTTCGGCGTGATCCAGGACATCACCGACCGCAAGCACGCAACCCTGGTGCTCGAACAGCAGAAGCTGACGTTCGAGGCGCTATTCGAGGCAATCCCCGACGCACTCGTCCTTGTCGACAAGAACCACCGCATCACCTCGATCAACCGCGGTTTCACCCAGATGTTCGGCTACTCGCTGGCGGAAGTTGCCGGACAACGGACCACGGTCATCTACGAGAGTGAGGAGGAGTTCTCACGCCAGGGCCGAGAGCGGTACAACCTGTCTGCCGAGCAGGCAACTCTGCCATACGTCGTTTCGTACAAACGAAAGGATGGCGAGGTCTTCAGGGGAGAGACGATCGGGACCAAGGTCGTGATGCCCGACGGGGCATTCGTTGGCTACTTCGGGCTGGTTCGAGACATCTCGGACCGACTGCGCCACGACGAGGCCCTCCGTCAATCCCAGAAGATGGAAGCCATTGGCACGCTGAGCGGGGGCATCGCCCATGACTTCAACAACATCCTCGGAGCGATCCTCGGCTTCGCCACCCTCCTCAAGGAGCGTATGCCCCTCGGCTCCGAGGAGGAAGACGAGGTCGCGGAAATCCTACGTGCCACGCGCCGGGCAAAGAAGCTCGTCGCGCAAATCCTCACCTTCAGTCGGCCGGGAAGCGACGCCAGGAAGCCGGTACGGCTCCACAAGGTCATCGAGGAATCGCTGAAGCTCCTCCGCCAAACGATCCCCACCACCATCCACATCGAGCAGGAGCTCGCGATAGAGCGGGACACGGTCCTGGGCGACCCCACCCAGCTGCAGCAGGTGATGATGAATCTGTGCACCAACGCCTATCACGCGATGAAGCGGAAGGGGAACACGCTCGCCGTGAAGCTTGACACCACTCCAGTCGACGGGCTGGGGGGCCGCCAGCTGCCCGATCTGGCACCCGGACCCGTGGTCCGTCTGACCGTGAAGGACAATGGCGAGGGCATGACCGCGGACACCCTGACCAAGCTCTTCGAACCGTTCTTCACCACCAAGGGCCCCGGTGAGGGGTCGGGCATGGGGATGGCCGTCGTCCACGGGATCGTCAAGGCCCACGGCGGCTCCATCCGCGTCGACAGTCGCCTGGGCGAGGGAACCGTCGTCCAGGTCTACCTGCCCCACCACCAGGAGGACCGTCAGCACCCGGCGGGGGAAACCGCCACCTCCCCCGTGGGAACCGAGCGAATCTTGGTCGTGGACGACGAGCCGGTCCTGGCGCGGATGATCGCCAAGCTACTGAGCCGCCTTGGGTACTCCGTAGAGCAGCTCCAGTCGAGCACCGATGCACTGAATCGATTTAGGGATGCCCCCGATGAGTTCGATCTCGTCATCACCGACCAGACGATGCCGGAAATGCCGGGCGGAGCGCTCGCCCAGGAGCTGCTTCGGCAGCGACCCGACCTACCGATCATCATCTGCACCGGACACAGCGAGACGATGAGCGAGGAGCGAGCGCGGCAGATTGGCGTCCGTGCGCTCCTCCACAAGCCGCTGGAAAGAAACCTGCTGGCGCGGGGTGGTCCGGGAAGTGCTCGACCAGCGTTGACGCGAGCCCTCACTCGACGAGCGGCGGCCGGCTGTCGAGCCAGCGCTGGTACGCGGCTTCAAGGTCGGCAACGACGGCGGGTCGTTGTCGATACAGGTTCACGGTCTCCTCCGGGTCGGTCTCCAGATCGAAGAGCAAACGACCACCACTGCGCACGTCCACCATTAGCTTGTAGCGACCCCGGACGACGGATCGCAGGTACACGCCAGTCGTCGTCATCGCCGCCACGCTCACGGCTACCCGGTCCGACTGGGTGAGGTCCGCCGTCAGCGTCGGTGTGGCGGGCACGCCCGCCAGCGCACTCAACGTTCCCGCCAGGTGAACCATGCTCACGGGGTCGTCGAACCTGCGCGGTGGGCATCCCGGCACCCAGACCAGCAGCGGGACGTGGATCACCTCGTCGAAGACGTTCACCCCGTGCCCCTCGTGGCCCCGCTGCCCGAGGCTCTCACCATGATCCGCGGTCACCACCACCACGGTGCGTCCGAGCGCTCCGCTCTGCGAGAGATGTGACAGCAAGCGCCCGACGTGATGATCGGTGTAGGCCAGCGACCGCTCGTAGGGGGTCACCTCTCCTGCCGAAAAGCGCTGATCGGGGGGCTCGAGGTAGGGAGCGTGCAGGTCCGGGTAGTGCAAGGCGAGAAAGAAGGGTCGTTCCTGGTGCCCGGCAACGTACTCGATCGCGCCGTTGGTCACCGCCGCCGACGCGAGGTGCACCTTCACGCTATCGGGATGCAGATCGATCTGCTGCTGGCGATTGACCAGCTCGAACCCGCTCAGCAGACCGGCATCCAGCTGAAGGTAGTTGACCACTGCCGTCCCGTAGCCGTGACTCCGCAGTCGCTGGGCCAGCGTCGGAGGGAGCCGGAACTCCCGAGCCCGCAGCAGGTTCTCGGCCAGCGAGGAGGGTGGATAGCCGGTAAACAGGCTCGCGAACGTCACCTTGGTCAGTCCGGAAGGTGAGTAGGCACGGGTGAACCACTGTCCCTGCTGAGCCAGTCGCCAGAGGGAAGGCGTCAGCCGCGAACCGAGACCATCGGCCCGCATCGCGTCGATGGTGATGAGCAGCAGAGACGGCCGCGATACGACCTGGCAGTCGGACCAGGGGGAGGAGGGTGCTGCGGGACCCGAAAGCGGTGGCGCATCGCCGCCCTGGCAATCCTGATCGATACCGTCCGCCCGAAGCTCGAGGCGCGCGGGGCCGCGTACGGGATCCCCCTCCGCGCAGTCCTGTCCGAACAGCCACGTGGGACTCGCACCGTCACCGTCGGTGTCGACCAGATCGCGCATCACTTCCGCGACGCCACGAGCCATCGGCGAGTGCGCAAAGAGCAGGAAGCGCGCGTGGCGACTGCGCTGACCGACACCACCACTGACCACCGCGAAACCAGCGATCAGTAGCGCGCTGATGGCACGGCGTCGCCCGAATGGCGGCAGCACGACGTCCCAGAAGACGACCGCCAACGCGACGGCCCCCAGACCGCAAAGAGCGGCCGCCTTCACCTGATGGATCGGCGCCAATCCCCATGCCGCGGCCACCGCAAGCCAGCCGATCGCCACCAGCAACCAGCCGGCAACCACCACACGTGGTTCCGACAGTCGCGGTGCGCGGCCGAACACCATCAGAAGTAGCGGCCAGAGAACCCAACGTCCGACCGCCAGCAACACGGCTGTGATCCCCACTTCGAAGACCGATCGGGCCAGCGCCAGACGCTCCGGGAACTCGATGTCACCCCGCGAGAGCAGCTCCGCGAGAGCCGACCGGGCACCCACGAGCGCCACCACCGTCAATGCAGCGGCGGTCAGGGCCGCCGGATCGGGACGAGGCATCCAACTTCCGACAGTTCGTGTCCCCGCGTGCCACACCGCCGCGAGAGGCGCAGCGACGAGGAAGAAGATCAGAGTGGTCCACGCGAGCAAGGACAGGAGCCCCCACGGACTGGAGTAGGCAGCCGCGACGAACATACACGTAGCCCCCACGTCGAGCGCAGCCAGGAGCGCCGCGGCCAGCAGCGCTGCGCCGACGGGCCGTCCCAGCCGGACGAGCCGCTCTTTCACCAATTCCCGACTCCTGCCGGCGAGCGACGCTTCCCATGTCCCGCCAAGACGCTCAATCCATTCGGGGGTCTCCCTGCCATCTCTCGATTGTGCATGCGCCGCCTGACTGAGGATAGATCGGGCCAACAATCACTTGGAAGCCGGGTGACGCGCCACCGTCTCGCATACCGCCACGACGCCCGAGATGCGTCGCATCCGTCCCAGCATCGGTAGCGGAGGCCGCGGCCAGCGGTCGCCCCGAGCGGGCGGTTAGATGGGGAGATCGGATACGCGCTCTCGACGCAGTCTCACGAACACACTAGAATTCGTGCACTCTTGCCGACACCCGACGACAGCACCCTGGCGTCGGCCGGGGCAGGGGCACGGTTGCTGGAGTGCCCGTGGCAGGTAGCGGTCGTCAAAGGAACACCATGATGAGGCTTCTTCACCCATTCGTCGCGCTGGGACTCCCCGCACTTTCCGTACTGCTGATTTCGTGCAGCAGCGAGGACTCACCTGGGCAGGAGTCCGGCGGGGCCGGGACCGCGACCGGAGGCACTGGCGCGGTGTCTGCGACGGGCGGCACCGGGAACGGCGGCGCCATCACCGGCGGCGCGGCGACCGGCGGCAGCGGAACGGGAGGAGCGGGAACGGGAGGCATGCCGACCGGTGGACTGGGCACAACGGGTGGACTGGGCACAACGGGTGGACTGGGCACAACGGGTGGACTGGGCACAACGGGTGGACTGGGCACAACGGGTGGACTGGGCACAACGGGTGGACTGGGCGCCACCGGGGGGATCCCGTCAACCGGGGGCGGCGGTGCCAGCACGGGTGGCGGGGATCCCGGCACCGGCGGCGCCAGCACCGGTGGAGCAGATCCGGGCACCGGCGGAGCGGACCCCGGCACGGGCGGGACGACGGCGCAGAACTCGGAGTGCCCGTTCTCCCAGACCGCCAGCCCGAGCGGCGGAAACTGGGTGGACGGGGAACTCATCACCTTCAACGACAGCGGCGGGTGGTGCTGGTACCAGGACGAGCGCGTGATCGTCGACACGGACACCAATCGGCTCATCGTCGGCTCCGTGCAGAGCGGTCGGGTGCATGTGGTGCACTGGGATATCGCCGGGGGCAGCGGCAACGAGTACACCCTCGACACCGCACTGCCGTACACCGACGATCACGACGTACCCGCGCTCATCAAGACCCAGGATGGCGGGTATGCGGCCATGTGGGCGGGCCACCGCAACGACTGCTACAGCCGTAACAGCTACTTCGACGGCAGCTCCTGGTCATCGAAGTCGAACTTCGACTGGTCCCCCCACGGATGCACCCAGGGCGGGGACGGCATGATCACCTACGCCAACGCTTGGTACATCGGGGACCGTCTGTACAGCTACGTGCGATCCGTCGAGACGAGCCCCAACTACCTGTGGAGCGACGATCACGGTAGGACCTGGAACTTCGGCGGCCGCCTGACGTCCACTCCCCGCGTCGGGTACGTGGCCGGGTACTACAAGTACTGGGGCAACAACGAGGACCGCATCGACTGGCTGGCCACCGAGGCGCACCCTCGCGACAACGACAACAGTCTCTACCACGGCTACATTCAGAATGGGCAGATCCACAACTCGGCCGGGGACGTGATCGATGACGACTTCACCGACCGGAACGCGAACGAGGTCACCGACTACACGCAGGTGTTCACGGCGGGCTCGTCGGTTGGCGGAGTCGCCCTGAACCATGCGTGGAATGCCGACCTCGTTCGCTACGACGACGGCACCGTCGCGGCCATCTGGACAGCCCGCTTGGTGGGCACGGGAAGCGACGATCCCGACAAGCGGCTCCTGTACGCTCGCTTCGACGGCAGCGCCTGGAACTTGACCTACCTCGCCCGAGCGGGGACCAAGCTCTACGACTCCGAGCAGGACTACACCGGACTCGGCGCACTGGACCCGGACAACCCCGAGGTCATCTACATCTCGACTCCCTACGATCCCCGCACCGATGAGGGTGACTTCAACGGCAGAAAGGAGATCTGGAAAGGGGTGACCTGCGATGGTGGCGCCACCTTTGACTGGGTCCCGATAACCGCCAACTCGGACATGGACAACCTGCGGCCCGTCGTGCCGAAGTGGGACTCGACGCACCGCGCGCTGCTGTGGATGCGCGGCACCTACTCCTCGGCGCAGACCTTCAACACCGCCATCGTCGGACTGATCGAAGAGCGTTGAGGCGCGACGCGCCTCTACGGGCACCAGGCATCGCGGCGAACACGATGGGGGCGGCGAACCACTCTCCCAGATGAGCGTTGCAGAGACGCGGGCAGCTGGCGGGACGCCAGCTGCCCCCTCCCCGACACCGCCATCGGAGTCGCTCGCCCCGACCGGGTTCGCTCGAGGCCGCCACCCGGCATCGGCACCGGAGTCGTCTGGGAGTGGGTCGGGTCCAGCCCGATCGTCCCTCCGAACGTGCGCACCGACGGCCGAACTCTCCTGCAATTCAAGCAACTTGCAGAGACTCGATGGAGAATGGCGCTTGGGCAGGCAAAAAAAGCGACCCCAACCTAGGGAGCGAGGCAACCAACCAGCAATGGCAGCGCCAGTTCGCATCTCGCCGGCCACCATCCGGCAGTTCCCGAAGGAGCGGTACTCCGACGCGGAACTCGTGGAGGAGCTGACCCAGGGCGATCAGCACGCCCTGCGTGCGATCTGGAAGCGCCACGCGAGGGCCGTTCGCGCCACGCTGATCGCGGCCATGGGTCCCGACCCGGCCATCGAGGATCTCACCCAGGAGGTGTTTCTGGGGCTCTACCGGCGAGCGCACCAGCTCCGCGACCCGAAAGCGCTCCGGGCCTACTTGCTGGGATCGGCCGTTCGAATCGCAGCGTTCGAGTGCCGGAGCCGAGCCCGCCGCCGACGTCGCCACGGCCTCGTAGCGGAGGAGGAACACCAACCCCAGGTGAGGCTGCCCGACGTCGAGGAGAGGGATGCCGTGCGGGCGCTGCAGCGCATCCTGGACTCCCTCCCGGAGCGTCCCCGGATGGCGTTCCTTCTCCGGTACGTGCAGGACCTGTCCCCCGGCGACGTGGCCCGGGCGCTCGAGATCTCCGAAACCACGGCCAAGCGCGCGATCGCCCGAGGGCGAAAGCGGGTGACCACGCTGGCGGCAAGGGAACCTGCGCTCCGTGATTACTTGCGCAAGTGGGAAGGGTCGGCGACATGACGCACCAGCAACGGCAGGAGGCCCACGCTCGCTACCTGGGCGAGTTGCTTCGCGACGCCGCTGATAGGATGGCGGACTCGCCACAACGAGGCGAGGAGTTGCTCCTCGCGCGTGCCGCTGAGGAACCGCCCCCGTCACGACGTGCGAGGTCATGGAGGGGATCCATCACTCTCCGCGTGGCACTGGCCGCAGCAGCGTTGTCGCTCCCCGTCGGAGGAGGAGCAATCTGGCATGCGATGTCTCCTCGCGCGATCACCTATGCGGTGAACGGCGAGAACCGGGTCGGCGGAGAGTACGTCACGGCCCCCGACGACGAGCACACCGTCGTGGATTTCTCAGATGGGACGGAGGTCACGCTAGCGCCAGACACGCGCCTGCGGGTGAGAGACACATATCCGAGCGGAGCGGTCCTGATCCTCGAGCGTGGATCCGTGACGATGAACGTGATTCACCGCCGCGAAACCCGGTGGCAGCTCTGGGCTGGCCCTTACGCCGTCGATGTGGTGGGCACGCGCCTTTCCACCGACTGGGATCCCGCCCGGGAGCGGCTGCAAGTGGAGGTGGAGACTGGAGCCGTGCGGGTCTCGGGAGGGGCCGTGACAGATCCCGTGCTGGTGCGTTCCGGGCAGCGCCTCACGGCCAGCACGCGAGACGGTGCCTGGACCGTGGGACAGCCCGCGGCATCCGGCCCCCCGCGGCCGCCAGCAGACAAGACCAGCACGAGCGGCGCCGTCGGGACGGAGCCCGCGCCGCCACCCACGCGGGCGGCTACCAGAAAACTGGACTGGGCACAGGCGATCGCACGGGGCGAGTTCGAGGATGTCGTGACGAGCGCCCAGACCTTCGGCGTCCAGCGGTGTATCGACACCTGCTCGCCCGCCGACCTGCGGCGCCTGGCAGACGCCGCTCGCTACACGAACCGTTTCACCCTGGCTCGAGATGCCCTCCTGGCGTTGCGCCGTCGCGATCCGTCGCAGCGGGCGGTGGCGGCGTTTCTGCTCGCCACCGTGTGCGAGCCGCAGGGCAGGACCCAGTCCGCGCTGAGCTACTACGACACGTATCTTCGCGAAGCTCCGGAAGGGAGCTACGCGCAGGAAGCTCGACTGGCGCGGTTGCGGATCCTGGACGGCCAAGGGAGCACCACGGCGGCACGCAGAGCAGCCAGCGAGTACCTGGCGCGCTACCCGAACGGTGCGGGGACCAAGCTGGCGCGACAGGTCCTCAGGGCGCCTCGGGCGACGAACTCCGCTGCGGTGGAGGAAATATCGAGACCCCCAGGGACAGCGTCGGGTAGCCCAGGCGCAGGGTCAAGGTAGTTCGGCTACCGAACTGCCCGCGCACCCCCAAGGTGAACGACGGATGGACTCCGAAGTCCGGGGAGCCCGGACGAGGAGAAGCCAGATACGCCACCATCCCGGGCTCAATGAAGATCGATAGCGACTCCAGCGGCCAGAAGCTCCACTGCATGGCAATGGGAAGGAAGAAGTAGTCAGCAGGCACACTCGCCCGATCGGCCACCCCGACCGCCTCGACACAGATCGGCGCCGGGGCGACACCTCCAACGAATCCATCCGGAGCAGTGACGCCGGGAACTGACTTCGTGCAGCGGGGCGCTCCCCAGGACGCGCACGCCTCTGCCTCGTAGCGCGCCCAGTCGAGCCCCAGGCTGACCGCCACGAGGTCGTCCGCGCTGGGCAGCCAACCATCGTCCGCCACCGGAATGGACAGTCGCAGCCCCAATCCGGCCGCTTCACTCGAGTACACGTCGCGCGGGTCGACAACACTCACCAGCGCGTGGGACTCGATCTCGATTGCGTAGTCCAGGTGACCGGGACGGGGATCGGGGTCGAGCTGAGCCAGAGCCGGCGTCGCCAGCAGCAACGCCACGCCGGCTGCCAGGACGCAAGCCAGGTCCCGCTCGCCGTTCCCCGCACTCCGCTGACGGCTGCTCGGTGAGGGCCAAATGGACACCGGCATCTCAGTTCGCGGGCGGATCGCCACAGGTGAAGGTCCCACTCGCGGCACCATCCAGGCGCTGTCCGTCGGCGCAGAGCAACGTGGCCGATCCCACCCCATCGAAGTGGAGCGCGCAAGGACCGTCGCACTGCACGAGGCAGTAGGTGAGGTCGCGACATTCGACGACGCTGCCCCCACCAACCTGGACCTCGCAGTCGATGGCGCTGCTGCACGTGTACCGGCACTCGGGTCCGCAGATCCCTGCGCACAGTGGACTGTCATGACAGTCCACCGCACAGCGGTCAGCACAGAATGCCGTACAGCCACTGCCGGCGCGATTGCACTGGAAGGAGCAGTCCGCGTCGCACTTCCCCCAGCACCACCCTCCCACGTCGTGGCAGCTGAGCTGACACGCTTCTCCGTCACACGTCGAGTAGCAGTCCGAGCTTCGCCCCGCGCAATCCGCCGTCTCGTCGCCACAGTGCAGATCATCGTGACAACCGAAGCCCAGGCAACTCCACCCGGCGAGCAACAGCGACATCGCGAGGAACCCGCGCATGCGGCTATATTGCGCAGAGCTCGACGGGAAGCAAAAAAGGATGGCCCGCGAGGCGCGAAGCGAGTGCGTGCCATCGGAATGCATGGCGCCGGTGTCTGAGCTGCCGGCGAGAGCACCCCGCAGCGTCACTTGCGAAAGGCGCATGGAAAAAGCAACGTTCCGGTACGGAGCTTCCATGGGCGTATCCGGTTCCAGTGCGTCGCTCGAAAATTGACGCCCTGACTGCACGACTCCACACTTGTCGTACGGAACGCCAGTATCCAGATCCTGGACACTCATGCCCGCTGCTGCCGGCAGCCAGGGAATCCAGCGAGGCGTGCGCTCGGAATTCGCTCGATCGTCTTTTTTGGACTCGATGCGGAGCCGACGGCAACCACCCTGTGGTTTTCGCCTTCACGAAGGCAACCCACCGCGTCTTCTTCCTACCACTGCCACCTGCACTGAAAAACTGCAGCCGCTCGCTGGCTGCCCGAACTCTCAGCGCGAAGCCCACCCCAAGACGTCACGCACCCGCTGGCACTCGGTGCTCCGGGGCGAGAGTTCGAGTCGCAGAACGGAAACACCCCATGCCGCTAGCTCACCTCAGCTACCACCCCGCCCCCGCAGTTCAGCGCCCGACGGACCATGCTGCCTGCTCACGCTTCGGATTGCCCCTCGAGCGCGGGCAAGTCGGCATCCTCCTGCTGCTCGCTGCACTCGTCGGCGGAACGGGGTGCGGCGATGGCGTCGGTCTGCCCGGACTGTCCTTCGATCTCGACGACGTTGGAACATCGTCGCCCGCCGCAGGTGGGAGCGGAACCGTCGCTGGCAGCCTCGGTGGTGGCCCCGGCGCCGGCGTGTTCCCTCCAGGATCGAGCGTCGGGGGCAGCGGCAGCACCAGCGGTGCGCCCACGGATCCGGGGGTTACCGCCCCGGGTGTCGGCTCCACCAGCGGCTCGACAATCGGTGGGGGCAGCACACCAGGGACGGCACCCAACCCAGGTGATCCCGGCAACTCCACCCCGGGCACCGGCGCGGGAGGTACATCCCCCACGGACGGTGGAACACCGGGTGCGGGAGCCAGCAGTGGTACAGAGGGAAGCACGCCGGAGATCCCCGTCGATGTCATTCCACCGGACGCACAGCCCACCCCCGAGACCTCGGGTATTGCTGGCGCGTTTCGGGTCGACGGTCAAACAGGTCGGCTGATGCACGACGGCACGCCGTTCCAGGTGCGCGGTGGCAGCTGGTTCGGCCTCGAGGGACAGGACGATCTGCAGCGCCCCGGTGCGATGGAGCTCTACGTCGGGTCGGTCTATTGGGCCGATCCGTCCACGATGCGCACCATCGAGCAAACGATGCAGGAAGTCCGCTCGTCGATGAACATCAACACGATTCGCTTGCCGCTGGCGCCACAGTGCCTCGTTCCCGGACATCCCGACGGACTGCCGGGCCTCTACAACAACGCCCCCGAATACTACCCCTACTCGGATTGTCGCGACGCGCTCGAAGACTTCCTGGTCCAGGCCGATCAGAACGACCTGTACGTCGTCCTCGACATCCACTCCTGCTCCAACCACGTGGGCTGGCGCGCCGGCTCACTCGACGACTCGCCCCCCTACGCAGACAGCGACCGTGAGAACTGGGACTACAAGAAGGACAATTCCTACTGCGATCGTGGCGAAGACGCCTACGGCGTCGACAAGTGGCTCGCAGACATTCGCACTCTTGCCCGATTGCCCATCGACCTCGGGATCGACAACGTGATCGGGATCGACTGCTTCAACGAGCCCCACAAGTACTCCTGGTCACAGTGGGGTGATCTGGCCACGCAGTGCTACCAGGCCATGGCCGAGGTCAACGATGACCTCATCGCGGTCGTCCAGGGGGTTGCCGGCAGCTATGTCGACGGAGAAACGCAGGTCCCCCAGTCTCACGGAGACCTCTTCCTGAATCCGAACTGGGGCGAAAACCTGTACGGCCAGCAACTGGACCCGATCCAGATCCCGAAGGACCGGCTCTGCTTCTCGCCCCACACCTACGGCCCCTCCGTTTACGTACAGCAGCAGTTCATCGATCAGAGCAACCCCGCTTGCGCCGACCTGGAAGACGAAGCCGCGGGCAAGGCAGGCTGTCAGATCGTGTACGACAGCGCCATGCTGCACCGCCAGTGGGACGAACACTTCGGCTACCTGAAGGACGAGGGGTACTGCATCATCATTGGGGAGTTCGGCGGCTACAAGGACTGGCCAAACAATCCCGTCGAGCCGCAGGCAGCTGACATCTGGTCGCACCTCCCGGGCGGCGCTCGGTACGACTGGGAGTGGCAGAACCTCTTCGTGCAATACATGGCCGAGCGCGGGATCACGGACTACTTCTACTGGTCGATCAACCCCGAGTCCGGCGACACGGGCGGGCTCTACAATCACGCCTACAGTCTGTCGAACGAGTCAGGCTGGGGGGTCTGGCAGGGTATCGATCAGGAGAAGGTGAATCTGCTCGGCATGATTCCCTAGCGGGCAAGCACCGTGCGGGTCGCCAGGAGCCTCTCGGGAGGGGGCCGCGGTCGTGCTGAGCGGTCGACCCCCCGAGCGGCCTCGACTATGGTCGAGATCATGCTTCGGGACCGGACACCGGGACGAGACGGGCAGCGCGCGGCATGGCTCGGAGCGCGCCGTCGTTGAAGGTTCGCGCACTCCGGGACCGGGCACCCGGAGGCCCCGACTATGGGAGAGCCGTCCAAGCGCGGCAGCAGGCTGGACGTTCCCGAGTGCCACTTGCCCGCTGGGTGCTGTGCCTCGGGGCATGCCTATCGTGGAGTCACCAAGTCGCCGCGCAGCCCATCGTCCTGGTGCGACCCGCAGAGTCGGAGACAGCGCTCTCCGAAGCCTTCAACCGCCTCCGTGGAGAGTTGAGCATGCATGGGATCGAGCTCTCGGTGTCGGACGAGTCGAGCTCAACGACTCCCGATCAACTCGCCGCCCTGGCCGCGGAACAGGGGGCCGTCGCCGCCGTCGTCTTCGTCCGCGACGAGAACGAGGCAGCCGTTTCGATCTGGATCGGCAATCCTTCCGCCGGAAGCCCGATGACCAGCACCATCTCTGCGGGTACCAGCGAGCGAGCGCCGAGCGTGCTCGCGCTCCGCGCCGTGGAGTACCTGCGCGTCAACCTTGGAGACTTTGGCGGCGTCGAGATCGAAGCGCCCCCACCGGTCTCCGCGGAAATGGGTGAGACGCCGGCACCCCCGCCCGCCCCCAGGCCCAAGCCCAGCGTCGAACGACCTTCACGCTGGTTCTTCCACGGAGGGATCTCGGCGCTCGCCAGCCTTCCCGATCCCTACTGGGCCGTGGGCCCCTCGCTGGCGGGGCTCGGATGGCAACCCCGCCCCTGGGTCGCGCTGCGCGCCATGGGTGCAGCTCCACTGCTGGGAACGCGAGATCTCGACGAGCAGGCGACACAGCCCACCGCGCTGTATTTTCTCCTCGGAACCGGAGAAGCGACCCTGGAGACGTTGGTCAGCCAGCGGCTTCGCATCGCCGGCGGGGCTGCCGGCGGCGTCGCCTACATCGAGCTGGAGGGGAACCCGGGAGCGATCGAATCCTCCCCATGGGTGGCTGTGGTGGGGCCGACTGCCGGACTCGGCCTGGTGCTCTCGCCGCACACAGAACTGCGACTGGACGGCCAGAGTCTGTGGTTCATGCCCACCGTCGTCGCCACCGCGGGACACCAGCGGGCCACCTTGGGCCGCCCTGCCTTCGTCGTCAGACTGGGCGTCGTCGTCCGCCCATGATCATCCCCGCCCGCCAGCGCTCCCGCTCTCGCCGCAGAAATCCGTCGCGTTCGCAAACCAGACTTGTCCCTCTCCCAAGAAGCGAGCGCCCACCTCGAAAAGGCGACCCAGGACCAGCAAGCGCGGCAACCCCACCGCAATGCCGGCACTAGTCCGTGGAGCTCTCGCCCTCCTTCGACCCCCCCGCCAAGCGAGGGTCGCCCCGTCGAAGACCACGCGCGGAGGCAAGCCGGCCCTCGGACGCGGCAAACGCTGGAGCGGATGGGTCCCGGGGCTGGCGGCTCTGCTCCTTCTGACGCCAGCCGCGGCGCAGAAAACGGACGACGAACTCCTCGACCCGCAGGACGCGGGAGGCGCGGCAGAAGAAGCAGACGAGCACGGCGCCGAGCAGGCCAACGAGCAGCCGACCACCGGCGGCCACGCAGATTGCTGCTGCTGCGACGCTCCCTGCGGCTCCGCGGGACGAGCCGCAAAAGACCTTCCCTCCCAGCGAGTATCGCTGACCTTCTCGCCGCTGCACCTCTTCTATCCCGTCATCGAGCTCACTGCCGAAGCTCGTGCTGCACCGCGGCTCGGGCTCGGTCTGACCGTGGGAACGGGTCGCATGACGACGAACACGACGGACGCCGCCACGGGTCAGGACCGGACCGTCGCGGCGACGGCGCAGGAGTGGGGAGGCAGTGCAGCCTACTATCCGATCAAGCCGTTCCGAAGCCTCCAACTTGGGGCCGAGATCATGTACCTCCGCATCGAGGCCGAAGAACTCAACGCGGCCGCGGCCGAGACGGCAGACGGGTTCGCCATCGGACCGTTCATCGGGTACAAGCTGCTGACGAAGGTCGGGTTCACCGCGGTGGCACAGATTGGCGGCCAGTACGTCAACGCTCGCTCGGAGGAACGGGATTCGGCAGGAGGCGTCGTCGAGAAAGCGGGCACCAGCTGGGCACCGCTGCTGAACCTGAACGTGGGATGGAGCTTCTGAGCGGTCGGGAACGCGCTTCCGCGATCCGATTCGTCAACCCGTCCGCGACTCCCTGAACGTTCCGCCGCGCCCTGGAACAGCGTGCCGCTGAGACTCTGGCAGCGGTGCCAGCATGAGCGAGCTCGACTCCTACGACGTCGCCATCGTCGGCGCGGGGATCGTCGGCCTCGCCCATGCGCTCGCCGCTGCGCGCGACGGACGCCGTG
>JBNLDK010000203.1:0-25889 GCA_050304295.1 Polyangiaceae bacterium | reverse complement strand
GTGTTCCGCGTAGGAGACCAGACACCGACGTCGGTCGCCGCAGTGGTACAGGACTACGTTGCCGAACGGCGGGACTCGCTGCCGGAGGGGGTCGACTTCGGCCTCTGGCTCGACTGGTCGGAGATCTACCAGGATCGCGTCGATCTGCTGATGAAGAACGGCGTCATTGGCCTGTGCCTGGTGATGTTCGTTCTAGGCCTCTTTCTCGAGATCCGCCTCGCCTTCTGGGTGACCTTGGGGATTCCAATCAGCTTCACCGGGGCGCTCCTCTTTTTGCCGATCGCGGATGCGTCCATCAACATGATCTCGCTCTTCGCCTTCATTATCACGTTGGGCATCGTGGTCGATGACGCCATCGTGGTCGGCGAGGCCATTTACAAGCACCGTCGCAGCGGTGTTACCTACTATCGGGCGGCGGTCGAGGGGGTGCGGGAGGTCGGGGTTCCCGTGGTGTTTGCCGTCCTCACCACGATGATGGCGTTCGCGCCTCTGATGTTCGTGCCCGGAATCATGGGGAAGTTCTTCTGGGTCATTCCGGTCGTCGTCATGGCGGTGCTCGGGATCTCCCTCGTCGAATCGCTCCTCATCCTTCCGGCTCATCTCGCGCATCGCGGCGGTGTGCTGGTGATGCTTCTCATTTTCACGGTGGCCCTCTTCTTTCTCGGACCACCGTCGCTAACGTTCCGCCTCACGCTGACCGTGGTGGGGATTGCTTGTCTGGTCGGCCTGCTCCTGCTGCCGCCGGACACCGGTGACGAGCGGGGGATCATGGGCCTCATTCACCGCCAGCAGCAGCGGTTCAGCCGCGGCGTCGAGTGGTTCATCAAGCACGCGTACGCGCCGCTGGTGCGGCGCGCCCTCGACCGCCGGTACCTGACATTCGCGGTGGGGACCTCGATGCTCCTCGGAGCGGTCGGGTTGTTTGCGGGTAATCGCGTCAAGTTCACCTTCATGCCGAAGGTGGAGGGCGACATCATCACCGCCTCGCTCGAGATGCCCTTCGGGACGGCGGTCGCCGACACCAGCGCGGAGGCCGAGCGGATGATGACCATCGCGCAGCAGATCCTCGACGAGTGGGGGGAGCGCGAGTCGATCGCGCGGGGCACATTCGCCGCGATCGGGCAGACCGGTGCTGTGCGGCCCAGTCCCCGCGGTGGCGCGGGCTCGTCCGGCAGTCACCTGGCGGAGGTGGCGGTCTTCCTGGTGCCCGTCGATCAGCGCCCCTTCACTGCCGAGGCGTTCGCTCGCGAGTGGCGGAGCCGCACCGGGGAGATCGCGGGTATCGAGTCGCTCAAGTTCAACTACAGCACGGGACCGCAGGCGGGTTCGCCGGTCGACATCGAGCTCTCCCACAAGGACATTGGTGTGCTCGAGCTGGCGGCGCAGAAGGTCACCGCCGGACTCGCCGAGTACGAAGCGGCAGGCGTCTACAACATCGACGACGGGTTTGCCCCAGGAAAGGAGCAGCTCGACCTCGAGCTGCGACCAGAGGCTCGCTCGCTGGGCGTTACCGAGCTGGACCTGGCTCGACAGATTCGCGCGTCGTTCTACGGTGCGGAGGCGGTCCGCCAGCAGCGGGGGCGCGAGGAGGTCCGGACGTTCGTGAGGCTTCCCGATCACCAGCGGCGCAGCGAATACGACCTCGAGAACCTCCTGATCCGCACGCCGAACGGTGGCGAGGTCCCGCTGGCCCAGGCCGCGGAGGTGCGGCGCGGCCGCGCCTACACTCAGATCAAGCGGACCGACGGCCGCCGCGTGGTGAACGTCACCGCCGACATCGACGAGACGAAGGGCAACGCCGGGGAGGTGATCCGAGCCGTGGAGGAGAAGGTCCTCCCCGGAGTGCTCGCCGAGTTCGAGGACCTGTCGTATGGCCTCTCTGGGGAGCAGGAGGCGCAGTCCGAGGCGATGGAGAGCCTGCTCTTGGGGTTCGTGATGGCCCTCATCGCCATCTACGCGCTGCTCGCGGTGGCCTTTCGCAGCTACATTCAGCCCGTGATCATCATGGTCGTGATCCCCTTCGGGTTCGTGGGAGCGGTGCTGGGCCACGTGGTCATGGGGTACACGCTGAGCTTGATGAGCATGATGGGGCTAGTGGCCCTGGCGGGAGTCGTGGTCAACGACTCGCTCATCCTCATCGTGGCTGCGAATCAGTACTGTGCGGACGGCATGGCACCTCACGACGCGATGGTGGCAGCAGGTGCGCGGCGCTTTCGGCCCATCCTGCTCACCAGCTTGACCACCTTCTTTGGCCTGGCACCGATGATCATGGAGACGTCGGTGCAGGCGAAGTTTCTCATTCCGATGGCAGTCAGTCTCGGGTTCGGCGTGCTCTTCGCCACCTTCATCATGCTGCTGCTCGTGCCAGCGGTCTACGCCATCGTCGAGGACTCGAAGGCCCTCGGGGCGTGGGTCATCGACTTGGTGAAGGGCCCCGAGGCTGCCAGTCCCGCCGAGTGATCTGGGCAGGGCGGTCGGAGCTGGAATTCAACCAACGCAACTGGTTGGGCGCCACAGGCCTCAGTTGATCTTCGCCTTGCGTTCGACCTTCAGGCTGCCCTTGCCAGAGGCGGTCATCTGCTTGCCCTTGACCGTCACCTTGCCACTGATCTGAAGCGAGCCTTCGAGGTTCAGCGTGCTCGGCCAGCCCGTGGTCTCGTCGACCACGGCGGGGCCCGTGATGTCGAAGGTGTAGGTGATCGCGCCATCGGGGATCTTGCCCGTCACCGTCACCTCGAGCTCGTGTGCGGGACGGCCACCGACCTCGGTTTCCCCTTGGTGTGCGATCGTCACGCTCTCGATGCTGATCTCCGGGACGTAGCCCAAAAGGAAGCGGTAGGCGGCGGGCTCGAGCTGCTGCTCCCCGTCGGTCTCGGACTTGGCGATGGCAAGCTGGAGCGGGTTGGGATGCCCGATGAAGCCGTACTCGGCCTCCACCACCTTGCGCTCCTCGGCGGTCGCTTCCTTCTTGCCGTTGTCGAGGACGGTCAGCGAACCGCTCTTGCGGGCGACCGTGTATCCCTTGCCTTCGGTGGGCAGCTTGGTCCAGCTGTCGAGTCCACTGGTCTTGCGCTCGCCGAAGAGCACCGAGTACTGGGTTACGGCCGTCTCCCCCACCTGGTCGACCATGACGCGTCGGTCCTCGGCGAGCGCCCAGCCCTTGTCGAGAAGTCCGGCCGCGGCACCCGAGTCGTCTTGCAGGGTGAAGCTCATCTTCGCGCCCATGGACCGGTTCTCTTCCCCCTGTAGCCCGGCCTTGGGGAGGGGAAGATCTGGCACCTCGGCTGCCGTCCCGCTCACTTCGTCACTGCTGCCGGCCTCGTCGCCGCTCTGGTGCTTCTTGCCCTTCTTGGGACGGGCGGGCTGGGCGGGGCTGTCGGGGCCCCCGCTCGTTGACGTTCCACCGCCGCACCCGATCAATCCCAGCGAGACTGCGACGACTGAGCCCAGGAGGATTGCACGCTTGCCGGAAATCATCATGAAATCCCTCTTCCACCATCCGCGTCGCGGCGTCAAAAGCGATGACCCCACGGGTCCCGATTTGTCGCCAGCCAAGGGATAGCGTCGATGGGCCGCAGTGTCTCGAACCGCGCCCAGGAATGCGCGGTTCGACCGTGTTGGGGCGTTCGGCCGGCCAGCTTCATTCGGAGGGTACGCGCTGCGGCGCGGCTGTGGCATGCTTTCCCGGCGGTCCGTCGACCGGGACAGATGTAGTGGAGACCCCTCTTGAGTGAAGCGCGTTCTCTGGTCGAGGTCGATCGTCGACCGGACCTGATGAAGTACGAGCTACTCGACGAGCTCGGTCACGGTGGCATGGCGACCGTCTACCGCGCCCACGACCGGCGGCTCGACCGAGAGGTGGCCGTAAAGGTCATCCACCGGCACCTGCGCGAGAACCAGGAGGTCGGTGCCCGTTTCACCAGCGAGGCGCGCGCCGTTGCGAAGCTGCGCCACCCCAACATCGTCGATGTATACGACGTTTCCGACGACGCGGAGTCGGAGCGCTACCTGGTGGTCGAGCTGGTGCGTGGCACGACACTCCGCCGCCTGCTCACCGAGCACAAGAGCCTTCCGCCGGAGATTGCTGCGGCGATCAGCATCGAGATTGCCGATGCATTGACCCATGCGCATGACCACGGCGTCGTGCATCGCGACGTGAAGCCGGAGAATGTTCTCGTCGATCTCCAGCAGGCCAAGCCCAACGGCAGTGATGGAGAGCGGCCCTCCGACTCTCCGGCACGGATCAAGATCACTGATTTCGGGATCGCGAAGCTCCTCGACGCTCAGGGGGTGACATCGACGGGTCAGGTCCTGGGGTCGCCGGCACACATGTCGCCGGAGCAGATCGAGGGTGGCTCGGTGACGCCGCGCTCGGACGTTTTCGGACTTGGCGTGCTGCTCTACGAATGCCTCGTTGGCAAGCTGCCCTTCGACGGCAAGAACCCAGCGCAGGTCCTGCGGCGTGTCTTGGATGGCAAGTGCACGCCACCCGAGCGAGCGCGCAACACGGTGGGGGCGGGGTTCAGTCGCGTCGCGATGCGGGCCCTCGCCCACGTCCCCGCGGACAGGTACGCCTCGACTGCGGAGATGGCTGCTGACCTCAGGCGTGAGTTGGCGCGAACCGGTTTCTCCGACTATCGGCGAGAGCTCGAGGACTACCTGTGCCGGCACCGCGAGTACCTCGAGAAATTCGAGGACCGAGTCGTTCAGGGCTTGGTTGGGTTCGGTCGCCGAGCGCAGGCCGAGCGCGACGTGCCGGGGGCTACCGCTGCCTTCAACCGGGCGCTGGCCTACAGGCCGGACAACCCGGAGCTACTTCGCTTGGTGAGCGGGCTGGCGCACGCACAACGGATCCGCCAGACGGTGCGCAGTGGGGCTGTTGGCCTGGTCATCACCCTTGCCATTGCAGGACTGACCTATGGCGGGATCTGGCTCTTCCAGACCCACGCTCCCACAGCTCCCCGGGCCGAGCCGAGCGCCGTGACACCGCATGCCGCGAGAGTGGCCCAGTCGGCGCCCCGACCGGCGTCGCAGCCGGAACCGCCCCCCGCTCCCGCGGTTTCGGCCAAGCCAATTCGAAGGCTGCCCAGGCCCGCTCCCGTGAATCCCGTCCTGGCTGCGCAGAAGAAGGATGTTCAGGTGCGGATCACGGGCGCGACCGGCGGTTACGTTCAAGTGGACGGTCGTCGCCTGGCGCATGGGGAGCGGATCGCGCTGCGGGTGGGGGACACCTACTCGTTCGAGTTCCGCCCGCCGGACGAGGCCCAGACGTGCTGTATTCCAGTCACCAAGACGGAGCTGATTGGACCGGACACCTCGGTGGTCAGCGCCGAGGTCGCCTTTCGCCCGGGCCATGTGATCGCGACCCGCGCCCCGGCGGAGAGCAAGATCGATTGCGGAATTGTCGGTCACGGGAGCGCTCAGATCGGATTTTCCGTGAAGCTGACCGCCGAGCAGCCGGTGGTCAACGCGACTTGCTCCGTCATTCCCCCCACCTCCAGCGGAGCTGCGGCCCGCACGCAGGAGGCGGTGATTCGGCCCGGCGAAACCATCGACCTCTGGAAATAGGTGTGCTTCTCGTGAGATGAAGCAGCAGGCGTGCGCGTCCATCCACTCTCCACCCTGCTCCTCTTCGCGGTCACGCTGCTGGGGACGAGTGGCCCGGCGCGGGCCCAAGGGGGAGCTGCTGACGAGGCCGCGGAGCCGGACTCACCGGCGGAGCCAGAGCTGCGAGAGCGCCAGACCGTGCGCGACGTGGCGGCGGCTTATCGGGCCGCTCGGTTCGACGACTGTGTGACCACGGCGCGTCGTCTGCTCGATCCCCAGGCGCCCGATCGCTTGACCGAGCCCAGCGAAATCGATGCCACCACCACCTATCTTGGCACGTGTCTCGTGAGAACGGGGCGGACCGCGCAGGCGGAAGGCTTGTTCGAGCAGTGGATCTACGATGGCGCGAAGCGCAACGCGGTTCCCGCGAAGCCCAACGTCGCGCTCTACGGCAGCGGAGCCGCCGAAGCCTACGACGTCGCGTACCAGCGGGTCAGCGCACGGCTCGAGCTCGAGCGGCGGGAGGCGCTCCTGGCTCGCGACAAGGCCAAGAACGATGCCGAGCGACTGGCCGCAGCGGAAGCGGAGCGGCAGGCTGCGCTGCTCGAGTTTGCAGCGACCGAGTCGGTCTTGACGGTGAATCGCCGCTGGGTGGCTTCCGTACCCTTTGGCGTGGGTCAGTTCCAGAACGGCAAGCCTGGTCTCGGCTGGCTCTTCCTGACGACCGAGGCGGTGGCGCTCGGCATCACCCTGGGTGGTCTGGGTGCGGAGCTGGAGCTGGCTGCCCATGCTCCCGATCAAGCTGGAAGTCGGCGCGAGGCAGAAGACCCCCTGGATCTGGGGGATAGCCAGGACCGGGCGCGGGTGACTTGGGTCGTCGGCATGTACGCCTTCGCGGCGCTCGCCGCGGGTGGGATCGCCGAGGCGCACCTCAACTTCGTGCCGCAGTTCGAGGAGACGCGAAAGCGACCGGTGCCGAAGGCGCTGCGAGAGCCTCCCCAGCCCAAGAATCAACTGCGGCTGGTTCCGCTTGGCTGGTCACGGGGGGCCGGCGTGGGTCTCGTGGGGCATTTCTGACAGGGGAAGCTCACCCCTTGCGATAGATGGCCACATAGAAGCCGGCGAGCGCGCGCAGCGGGGTGTCGCACAACCAGCGCTCGGCTCGTCGTAGCGCCCCCCGCAACCCCGGGACGCGCATCAGGTGTGCGGTGGGCGTCACGATGCGGATCCCCCTCGCGCCGACGAAGGTGCAGCCGGGGGGAGTCAAGCGCTGCGCTTGGCGAGGGGTGTCGAAGCGGGTGAACACGTCGCTCTCCCGGGCGTCGGCTGCGACGCGTCCTGCCGGGGCCAGTGCCTTGGCCAGCCCGCGCCAGCTGATCGGGTTGTAGAGCTCCGCCAGCACGTGGCCTCCGGGACGCACCACTCGCGCCATCTCGCGAAGGGCGACGTCCACCTCGCGGATGTGGGCCAGCACCTTGAAAGAGCAGCTGACGTCGAATGTTGCGTCGGCGAACGGGAGTGCCGTCGCCGAGCCCTCCACGACGTCCAGATTGCGGGCTCGTGCCTGGGCTAGCATGCCGGGCGACAGGTCCACTCCCTGCGCCCGAGATGCGAACCTGGCGATCCGCTGCAGCACGAGGCCCGTCCCGCAACCTACCTCGAGAACTTCCTGTCCCTCGCCGTAGCGAGCGACGAGGTCGGCCTCCAGCTCGTCGAGGAGCTCGTGATAGCCGCCTGGGTCATTCGCCCCGCGACGCTGTTCGTAGCGGTCACTGAAGGCGTCGTAGTACGCTCGATTGGCCTGGTGGGAGCCCGATCCATCCACGGTGTCGAACAGCTAGCAGATCCAACTGGCCGTTGACACGTACAACCGGCTGGCCCGTACACCAGATCCGGTGGTGGCGAGCAGTGGACGGCGAATCTCTGCGGTTTGAGGGATGACGAGCAGCGCGGACCGGGTGACGATGCGCTGGGTGGGATTCAGGAGAGGGATGCAATGAAGCTGCGAGCCCTGTTGATGCGAGTCGCGGTGGGTGGGTTCTTGGTCGTGCTGGTGGGCCTGATCGT
Organism: Polyangiaceae bacterium; assembly: GCA_050304295.1. Classification (GTDB taxonomy): domain Bacteria; phylum Myxococcota_A; class Polyangia; order Polyangiales; family Polyangiaceae; genus JAFGBI01. The sequence goes on along the minus strand of JBNLDK010000203.1, from coordinate 18,275 downwards.
GGTCTACGTCCTCACGCGCCAGCCGCCACCGGTGGCGGCGGCGCCGATTCAGGCTCGCCTCGAGCTTGCGGCGGGCGAGGTGACCCTGGGAACGGGAGCCGAGGGGGTGCGAGCTGTCTCCGGCACGCCGCTGCTGGCGGGCGCCGAGGTCGCCACTGCCCAGGGGGCGCGGGCACTCGTCCGGCTCCCCGATGGTTCATCGATCTTTCTCCGCGATGAGACGGCGGTGAAGCTGGGCGAGGGGTCGCTGGCGTTGGAGCGCGGCGAGTACTGGCTCGAGGCCCCCCCGGTGGAGCGCGAACCGCTCGCTCACCAGGCCGGCGACGTGAGTGTGGCAGCCGCGGATGCTGGACTCTCGGTGAAGCGGGATGGGTCCACCGTGACCGTGTACGTGGCTCGAGGGATGGCGATCGTGACCGGCCCCGGAGGGCGGGTCGAGGTGAACTCCGGTGAGCAGACCGTCGTTGCCGGAGCGGAAGCGCCCCAGGTGAGTGCGGTCGCGTTCTGGGACGACTGGACCGGGGGCATGGCGGACTTCGAGTCCGGGCAGGGGATCCCCGGATCCGGAACGGGAACGATCTACGGCGTGGATTCGGGTGCTGCGCCTGGCAGTCCGGCGCGGCGGCTCGAGATCAGCAAGCAGGTGGTGCGGGCCACGGTGCGGGAAGGGCTGAGTGAGACCGAAGTCGATCAGACGTTCTTCAATCCTGGGGAACGGGTCGTCGAGGGCTGGTACTGGTTCACGGTTCCCGAGCGCGCCAGCGTGACGGGCTTCGCCGTCGAGACCGACGGGCGCCTCGTCGAGGGCGAGTTCCAGGAGAAGAAGGAAGCGGCAGCGAACTACACCACCGCCAAGGCGGTCGGTCACGCACCGGCGATCCTCGAGTGGATCGACAACCGAACCTATCGTGCGCGCATCTACCCTATCAATCCTGGGGGCACGCGACGCGTCGTCCTTCGCTACATCGAGTTGCGACCCATCGTCGATGGCCGGCTCGAGTACCTGTACCCCATGGGGGCACGCGACCCGGCGCGGATCGGCGAGTTCAGCCTCAAGGTCGACCTCGGTGAGGCCGGAAAGAAGATGCACATTGCGACCCTCGCCGATGCGCGGGTCGAGGATGATGGGCGACTGATCACGATGCGGCGGAGTGGGTACACTCCGCGGGCCGACTTCCAGCTGGAAGCGACTCTCCCGGAGGGGCGACGGCCTTTCACCGTGGCCAGGTATCGTGCGGACGGCGAGAGCGCGGACTACATCATGGCGCGCTACACGCCCGACGTGGACTGGACGAAGGTCCAGGCACAGCCGGGGGAAATCGTCGTCGTCGTGGACACCTCGGCCGCGGGTGACGATGCGGCGCGCCAGTTGAAGGCGGCCACGGCGGAGGCCATCCTGCGCGCGCTGAGCCAGCAGGATCGCTTCGCCCTCGTCTCGCTCGACTCGAAGCCGACGGTGCTGCATCCCCAGCAGGGGCTGGCTCCTGCCAGCGACCAGGAGATCGACCGGGCGCTCGAGAAGCTGGCCGAGCACAGCGCGGGTGGGGCGACCGACCTCTCGGCGCTGTTCGACGTCGCGCTCAAGCGGCTGCACGGGGCGGAACAGCCCGCGGTGGTCTACGTGGGGGACGGGATTGCCACGAGTGGCGACATGACCGGTGAGGAGCTCACCGAGCGCTTGCGGCGGGCCCTGGCCACCTCCCGCGCGCGGCTCTTCACCGTTGGGGTCGGGATGGACGCCGACCAGGCCTTGCTTGGCGAGTTGGCTCGTGCTGGCGGCGGGGAGAGTTTCCGCGTGGACCAGTCGGAGGAGACGACCGCCCGGGCGCTGCAGCTGGCAGCGGCGTTGAAGGTGGCCACGATCACGGATCTCGAGATCCAGCTCGGGGCTGGTCTCGACGAACCCTTCACGACGGCCAACGGCAAGGTTTCCCGTGGGAGCGAGGTGATCGTGCTGGCGCGAACCCATCATGAGGTTCCAAGCAAGGTTACCGTCAAGGGTCGAGTGGGCGGTGAGGCGTTCGAGCGCAGCTACGATGTCTACAAGGACAAGACCGTGCTCAGCGCATTCGTGCCGCGCCTCTGGGCGGCGGAGTACGTGCGACGACTGCTCGGATCCTCGCAGGGACCCGATGCCGAGCGCGGGCGGATCGTCGCGCTGGGGCTCGAATACGGACTGATGACCCCCTTCACGAGCGTGCTCGCCCTGGAGAGTGAGCGCGCGTATCGAAACATGGGGATCGAGCGCAACCGCTCGAAGCTGCGTGGTCCCCAGTTGGGTGCGCTCGAAGCGGACGCCGAGTGGCGCATCGGTGAGCGTCACGCGGCACCGATCGTGGCCCCGGCGGTGTTCGGATGCAGTCGTGAGGACTTCGCCTCCATCGCGCAGAAGAGCGAAGCGTCCGAGGAGTCGGCGGACAACAAGGAAGGGGGGACGGGGACTCGCGCCAAGGGCGAAGAGGGCTCGATGGGAGACTCGAACTCGCCATCGGGGCTCTGGCAGGGATCGAAGCCCGCGGTGGCGACGGAGGACCGGGAGGCGGAGGAGGTCGAGGCCCCCGCAGCGCTAGCGGCAGATGAGCCGGCTCCCGCTGCCCCTCCTGCACCGCAGCCGAGGAAGGCGGCGCTCGCGCCCGGTCGTGCGCGAGCCGGAGGAATGGGTGCGTTGGGGTTTGGCTCGGGTGGTGGAGGAAAGCCCGACACGGACGATGCCGTGGCTGGTTTGAAGCGAGAGCTCGACGAGGTGCGCCAGGAAGCGGAGCGAGCACGGCTGGCGGAGAAGGCGGCCCAGAACGAGCTGCGACAAGCTCGCGATGGTGCGCTGAAGGACGAGCGGGTGGTCGCCCGGGTGGTCGAGCTCGGCACCTGCAGCGATGCGGCGCGGCGCCCTCTGGCCCAGCGCGTGTTGATGTGGCGCAAACGTATCAAGACGGCTCGAGACGCCCAGCAGCTGGTCAGTCGCTACGATGCCGCTCAAACCGCCTGCGAGCTGCCAGACTGGCGCGCCGAACGCACCTTCCTGGATCTGATGCAGCAGCGCATCGAGAGCGAGGGTGGCGCGCGCGTGGCTCTCGAGCACTTCCGCGCTCGCCCCGAGGTGCAAAAGTACGTTGCCAAGCTCATCCTGCGCCGCACGGTTGACGAACGGGTCGTCGCGGCGGTGGAGGCGGCGCTCTTCGGCAGCGCGGTCGACTGGCGCGAGGTGGATCGCGAGCTGACGTCGATCGAGGACCCCACGGAGCGCATCGCGACGCTTCGTGAGGCGATGGCCAGGGCTCCGGACGATCCCAACGGCGGCATGCGGCTCGTGCGGCTGCTCGTCGAGGTGGGCCAGAAGGATCAGGCACTGGCTCTCGGCCGACGTCTCCGCGACCAGGGATTCATGACCCCGCTGCTCGCGCGGCAGCTGGGGGATGTGCTCGCTCGCGCCGGGCTCGCGACGGAGGCCGTGCGGACCTACTCGGAGATCGTCGAGTTCGACCCGTACAGCACGTCGTCGCGACGGCTACTCGGCGACATCTACCTGGGGCATGGGTGGTACGGACCCGCGTACCGGCAGTATGCGACGCTGACCGAAGTGGCCCCCGAAGACGCGCTGGCCTGGCTGCGACTCGCGGCGGCCGCGGCGGGAACCGGGCGGGTCGACGAGGCGCTGCGACTCGAACGCAAGGTGTCGAGCGCTCAGGGGACCCCGGGACCCACCGACCCCCGGCGCTGGGCTCGCACGATGTCTGCGGCTCGGCTCGCTCGACTCATTGCCCAGCCGCCCAAGGCGGCACCTGGTCAGGATCCGAAGCGGCGCCTCGCCGGGATCAAGCGGGAGCTCAAGGAGCTGCAGCTGTTCAGCGGTCCGGGGACGCTCGTTGTGTTGACCTGGGAGGATCTGGCGGCCGATGTGCTGCTGGCGAGCCAGGTGGAGGAAGAGGACGTGGCTCTGGGCGAAGCTACCGACGCGGCGCCGATCGGTCTTTCAGCGGTGCTCCTGGCGACGACCGAAGCCGAGCGAGCGACGTTCGTCGCCAGGGTGCGCAATCTGCCGCGCGACCACGCTGTCCAGCTCACCCGCCACGACATTCGCTGGGATCAGAAGGATTTTCACGTCAGAGTGGAAACGCGCGAGGTCCCAGCACGGGCCGCCAGCGCGCCGCTGTAAGTCACCGCTCCCGGGCGGCCGAATGTGGCAAACGTTCGCGCCGGACCGCCACATACCGACGCGAGCGCGGGGGGGGGCGGCGGTGCAAAGCCGGGCCATTTCGGGGACAAGTATCCGAGATTCAAGCGATTGTCGGGAACCTGGGCGCGCCGCACCCGAGGTCTGGGTGTGGGTTGCACGGTCGCACGCCCTTGGCTAGACTCCGCCGCGACAATTCGGAGGAACCCCAGCGGGCCCCCGGTTATCGGCGGTCCGTTTTCTTTTGTTTCCCCCTTTCCCGCTTCTGCCCATGCCCTTCGCCCACGTCAAACTGCCCGGACTCGATCGCGAGCGTGTGCTCGCGGCAGTCGAGCCCGTGCTGCGCGCACATCGCGTCGACGGGGTGGAGCTGCTCTGGAAGACTGACCGTGGTGGTCGGCTGCTGGAGGTGACCATCGAGTTGGCCGGCACGAAGCTTCCCGGGGCGGGGGTGACGATCGACCTGTGCACGGAGATTTCCCGCGATCTCTCGGCCGCGCTCGACGTGGCAGACCTCATTCCCGCCGCCTACCGCTTGCAGGTGGGGTCTCCAGGAGTAGAACGCGGACTGTACGTCGCCGGGGACTACGAACGGTTCCGCGGCCAGGTCGCGAAGGTCAAGCTCCGCGAACCGCTACCCAATGGTCAGCGGACGTTGCGGGCAACGATTGTTGGGTCGAGCGAAAACGGTCAGATCGTTTTCGACCTCGACGGCACCGAGGTCGCCCTCGACCTCGCTGGGATTGAAAGCGCCCGGCTCCAGTTCGAGTGGAACAAGGGGCCGGGACCTGGTGCCAAGCGCCCGAAAAAGGGTGCTTCGCGCAAGGCAAATCGCGGGGCAGCGTCTCGCGGATCGGAACAGAGCAGGTAAGCGATGGCAGCGCATGACTCAGACTTGAATCTCGGCGCGATTGTCGAACAAGTCGCCCAGGAGAAGGGCATCGACAAGCAGATCCTCATCGAGACCATGGAGGCGGCGATCCACAAGGCCGCTCAGGCCGCGTTCGGCCAAAACCGCGAGCTGGAAGCTCGCTACAACGACGAGACGGGCAGCATCGACCTGTTCCAGTACATGACCGTCGTCGAGGAAGTCGAAGAGCCGGAACGCGAGATGTCACTCGAGACGGCCCAGAAGCATGGTCTGGAGGCCGAGATCGGGGAGGAGCTGGGGTTCCAGGTGTTCTGGCATCCGCGCGATGCCGAGCGCGCTCGCGCGCAGGACAAGGAATTCGGGGCGGTGCTCGATATCAAGCAAGCACAGAGCACCTTCGGTCGTATCGCCGCGCAGACCGCCAAACAGGTCTTGCTGCAGCGGGTCCGCGATGCGGAGCGCGACATCATCTACAACGAGTACAAGGACCGCGTCGGCCAGCTGATCCGCGGGATCATTCGCCGCTTCGAGAAGGGGCACAACATCGTCGTCGACCTGGGGCGAACCGAGGGTGTGCTCCCGTCGCGCGAGCAGACGCCCCGCGAGACGTACCGTCCCGGAGACCGCGTCGTCGCCTACGTCAAGGAGATCGACCGCGAGGCCCGCGGCCCGATGATCATCCTCAGCCGCAGCGATCCAAAGCTCGTGGACCGGTTGTTCGAGGCCGAGGTGCCGGAGATCTATGAGGGCATCGTCAAGATCGTGAGCGTGGCGCGCGAGCCGGGCTCGCGGAGCAAGATTGCAGTGACCACGCGCGATGGCGACGTGGATCCGGTGGGTGCGTGCGTGGGTATCAAGGGATCCCGCGTCCAGGCTGTGGTGCAGGAGCTGCGGGGGGAGAAGATCGACATCGTTCCCTTCGACAAGGACCCTGCCCGCTACATCATCAATGCGATCCAGCCCGCCGAGGTGAACAAGGTCATCGTTGACGAGGCGGACCATCGCATGGAGCTGGTCGTTCCAGACGAGAAGCTCAGCTTGGCCATCGGGCGCAAGGGCCAGAACGTTCGCCTCGCGTCCCAGCTGACGGGGTGGAAGCTCGACATCATCAGCGAGACCAAGTTCCGGCAGATGGAGGAGGAGGCGCTGCTTGCCCTGCGCGCGATCGAAAAGCTGGACGACGACCAGGCGCGCGCTCTGTACCGCCTCGGCTTCCGAGCCCTCGAGGAGGTGGCGGAGGCCCAGGTCGAGGAACTCGTGCCCATCCCCGGCTTCGGGACGCCCGAGATCGCCCAGGAAGTGAAGGAGAGCGCCGAGGCCTCGATGGAGAAGCTCCGCAAGGAGCGCATTGCGGGTGCTCTGGCCAAGAGCGAGCCGCTGACGGAGCGGGAGAAGCTTCGTTTCGTGCGCGGTGTCGGGCTCCGCACGCTGCAACTCCTGGAAGAGTCCGGTTATCGTACTGTCCACGACCTTGCTCGCGAGGACCCGGACCGTCTCGCCATCAAGAGCGGTCTCGGGATCAAGAAGGCCCGACTGGTGCAGCAAGGAGCGCTGGCGTTCCTGGAGCACGATGCACCGGAGCTGGAGCGGGCGCGGCAGCAGGCCGCCCTGGAGGCCGCTCGAGCTGCGGCTGCCGCGGCTCCCGCTGTCGAGGAGAACCAGGAAGGCTGACGTCGGGAGGTTGCCCGGCAGCATTCCAGGAAAAGGACGAGACCAGGTTCAGTGATGACCCCGCACGATGCCCACCGTTCCGGTGCCGAGCCCATGGAGGCTGGTGGCCGGCGCCAGATCGCTGCCGAACGGCGGCGACGAAGGGAGCGTTCGTGCGTCGGGTGTCGGGAAGCGACGGATCCCGAGACCTTGATCCGGGTCGTCCTGGGTCCGGAGGGGCAGGTGGTTCCCGACCTTGGGCGTCGCTTCCATGGGCGCGGCGCCTGGCTGCACCCCCGACCGGAGTGTCTCCAGCAGGCGGCCCGTCGGGGCCTGCCGCGCAGTTTCCGGGCACCGGTGAAGACCACGGCTGCGGAGCTGTGGGCGTCTATTCGTGACGCAGCGGACCGTCGGGTCGAAGGCCTGGTGAGCGCCGCCTGGCGAGCGAAGAAGCTGGATCTGGGCGCTGACGCGGTGCGTGACGCACTGGCTCAGGGCCGAGCGCGATTGATTCTAGTCGCCACCGATGCGCGAGCAGCGGCCGATACACCGGGGGTGGATCGGGCGCTGGCTGCCGGGCAGGTGCGCGTCTGGGGAACGAAGGCCACACTCGGACGTGCGACCGGCCGTGCCGAGCTTGGAGTGGTCGCCGTCTTGGACGAAGGTCTCGCGGAGGCCTTGTTTTCGACGCTGCAGATGGCGCAGATGCCTGCACCCGAAGCAGCGGGATCGAGGAACGCCCCACGGGGTGATTCCACGGAGGTTGGATGAGCAGCAAGGTGCGTGTCTACGAAGTCGCCCGGGATCTCGGTATGGACAACAAGAAGCTGGTTGCCTTGTTCCAGTCCGTCGGGGTGACGGAGGTGCGCAATCACATGAGCGCGGTGCTTCCGGAACAGGTGGAGCGTGTCAAGCGACACCTGGAGAAGCAGCAGAGCGAAAAGGTGGTCGAGGAACGGATCCGTCCAACGGTGGTCAAGCGCCGCGCTGTTTCGAAGCGCGCGCCCGCTGAGAAGTCCGCCCCCGCGGCGGCTCTGGCCCCCGAACCGGTCGCTCCCGCCCCCGTCGTGCGACGGCGTCCAGCGCCCGCACCGCAGCCTCCCCCTGCAGCACCGAAGCCGGCCCCCGTCGCCGAGCCTGCTGCCCCGCCACCGCCCCAGCCTTCGCCGGCTCCGGTGCCGAAGGCCGAGGCCGCACCGGAACCGAAGCCTGCCCCGCCCAGCGCGCAGCCGGCGCCCGCACCGGAACCGAAGGTGGAAGCCGTTTCCGCAGCGCCGGAAGCGAAACCTGCGGAGCCCGCTCCCGTGGAAGCTCCACCGGCAGCTCCTCCGCCGGAGCCGGTCCCCGCGCCGCCCGCTGCCGAGGCCAAGCCGGAGCCAGCGCCCACCCCGGAACCTGCGCCCGCTCCCAAGCCGGCGCCGAGCGCGCCGGCGCCGAGCGTGCCAGCGCCGGTCGCCGCAGCACCGTCACCCAGCAGGGCACCCGCGCCTGCGCAGCCGGCAGCGCGCCCGTCGACGCCTCCGCAGCGGAAGACGGGCGTGGAGGTGTGGGAGGGGCGCCCGGGCGTCCCGATGCCGCAGCAACGTGGGACGCCGCAGCCTCGCCGCCAGACCTACGACGCCAAGGCTCCTGGCAACATGGGTGGCCGTGGTCGCCCCGGGATGATGGGCGGCCGCATGGGCGGCCGACCCGCCCGTCGTGGTGGGATCGGGTCGTTCTCCCGCGGTGCGAAGGGTGGTGGCGGCCCCGTCACTCAGGAACGCTCGGCACACAAGAAGGTCGTCAAGATCGAAGAGACGATCGGCTTGCAGGGGCTCGGCATCAAGATGGGCATCAAGGCGCAGGATCTGCTGCGCGCGCTGATCACCCTGGGCATGCAGAACGTCAACATCAACACGACGCTCGATGCCGACACGGCCAAGCTGGTGGCCAACGAGTTCGGTTGGGAAGTCGAGGACGTTGCCGTCAGCGAAGACGACGCACTCGTTGCCGCTCAGGGCCTGGCGTCCGAGCCCGATGCCGACGAAACGAAGAAGCCGCGGCCGCCGGTGGTCACCGTGATGGGTCACGTGGACCACGGCAAGACGAGTTTGCTCGACGCCATCCGAAAGTCCAACGTCGTCCAGGGCGAGGCAGGGGGTATCACCCAGCACATCGGCGCGTACAGCGTCGACACTCCGCAGGGCAAGATCACCTTCCTCGATACTCCCGGTCACGCCGCGTTCACCGCGATGCGCGCCCGCGGAGCGGACGTCACGGACGTGGTGATTCTCCTCGTCGCGGCGGATGACGGGGTGATGCCGCAGACCAAGGAAGCGATTGCCCACGCGAAGGAGGCGAAGGTGCCCATCGTGGTGGCGATCAACAAGTGCGACAAGCCTGACGCTCAACCGGAGCGCGTGCGCCGCGAGCTGAGCGAAAACGGACTGGTCGCCGAGGAGTGGGGCGGCGACGTCCTGATGACCGAGGTCTCCGCAGTCAAGCGAACGGGCATCAGCACCCTGCTCGAGCAGGTGATGCTCGTCGCCGAGATGCTGGAGCTGCGCACCAATCCCGACAAGCCGGCCGTGGGCACGGTGGTCGAGGCGCAGCTCGACCGCGGCAAGGGACCGGTCGCGACCGTGCTCGTCAACGAGGGCACGCTGTGCCGCGGCGATGTGGTGCTCGCGGGGGCCGCCTACGGCAAGGTGCGCGCCATGCACGACAGCAAGGGGCGCGCGATGCAGAAGGCGCCTCCCTCGACCCCGGTCGCGCTGATCGGCCTCAACGGAGTCCCCAGCGCAGGCGATCCGGTCCATGTCGTCAAGGACATGAAGGTGGCCGAGGAGATCGCGGAGAAGCGCAAGGTGGGTGGTCGCGCCTCGATGTCGCCGGCGGGCATGCGGCCGCGGTCCTTCGAGGACATCATCAAGGGGATGTCCCAGGCGGACGAGCTGGAGCTCAAGCTCATCATCAAGGCCGACGTTCAGGGCTCGGTCGAGGCGCTCGGTTCCAGCATCCAGGAGCTCTCCGGAGAGAAGGTCAAGGTCACGGTCGTGCAGGCTGGCGTGGGAGCGATCACCGAAGGTGACGTCAACCTTGCCGTGGCCGCCGGGGCTACGATCATCGGCTTCAACGTGCGACCAGCGGGCAAGGCCAGCAACCTGGCGCAGCAAGAGAAGGTCGAGATCCGCCAGTACAACGTGATCTACAACGTCGTGGATGATGTTCGGGCGCTCATGGAGGGCATGCTCGCGCCGAAGCTCGTCGAGAAGCGCGTTGGCGCTGCCGAGGTCCGGGTCGTCTTCAAGATCACCAAGGCCGGAATGATTGCTGGCTGCATGGTGGTCGAGGGCGTGGTGCGTCGCAACGCGCAGGCAAAGGTGATGCGCGCAGGTGAGCAGGTGCACATGGGCAAGCTCAGCAGCCTGAAGCGATTCAAGGACGACGCCAAGGAAGTCAAGGAAGGCTTCGAGTGCGGAATCGCGGTCGAAGGCTTCAACGAAATCAAGGAAGGCGACGTCATCGAGGTCTTCGACCTGGAAGAGGTCAAGCAGAGCCTGTGATGTTGCTCGGTGTAGCTGACCAGGACACAGCCTGATCCATGTTCGTCGGAGTGGGCCGATTGGTACTGCAGATCCCCGGGGCGCGATCGCTCAAGGATCGGCGGCGGGTGGTCCGCTCGTTCAAGGACCGCGTCCGGTCTCGGCTCCCCCTGTCCGTTGCGGAGGTGGGGGAGCTCGAGCGCTACCAGGTTGCGACGCTCGGGCTCACGGTGGTCTCCAACGACTCCGATCGCTGTCGCGAAGTGCTCGGGGAGGCACGGAGTCTCGCGGCGGTGCTCGGGGACGCGCTGCTCGCCGACTTCGCTACCGAGATCCTGTCATTCGGAGCGGGCGGCAGCGGCGTTGCGGGGGGCATCGAGCGGCTCCTCGACGACGACCCGGGGTACGCGCTCGGAGAGCCTGGCGATGAGGAGAGACACTCGTGACGGGTGACGGACGTCGTCCGCGCCGCGTCGCCGAGACGCTGCGCGCGCGCCTGACCGACGCGCTGCGCCGCGAGATTGGCGACCCGGCGTTGACCGCGCTGGTCATCACCGACGTGTCGATGCCGCCCGACCTCACCTCGGCGAAGGTGTCCGTCCGCCTCCTGGAAGGTGACGAAGACCCGGCGCGGCGGGAGCAGGCGATGCGTGCCCTGACTCGCGTGGCCGTGCGCTTGCGTCGCCTCGTGGCACCTGGCCTGCGCCTGCGGCGGGCTCCCGAGCTGCGCTTCATCTACGATGCCGGGCACGACGCGACCCGGCGGGTGGAGGAGCTGCTCGCCGAGATTGCGGCGGACCCTCACGCCGACGACGACACCGAGTAGGAGCGGTCCACGCCCGCCGGGCGATGGGGCTACACGGACGAGCGCGGGGCGCTCTCGAGGAGCGCCCCGGGCCAGGTCAGTTCTTTTCCATGATCTTGAGGACGACGCGGCGATTGCGGGCGCGGTTGGCGTCCGACACGTTGGGCACGAGCGGCTGGTCCTGCCCGTAGCCCCGGGTGGTCAGTCGTGAAGACTCGACCCCGAGGGTCACCAGCGCGTCCTTGACCGCGTCCGCACGCTCCTGGCTGAGGCGCGTGTTGTAGGCGGCCGAACCGGTGTTGTCGGTGTGCCCCTGGATCTCGATCACGCGCAGCTCGGCATGGTCGCGCAGGACGTCAGCGGCCTCCGACAGGATGGCCATCGAGTCGGGGAGCAGCGTGGCAGAGTTGTGCTCGAAGTGGACCTGCTTCTTGAGCTGCACCTCGTTGTAGGTCACGACCACGTTGGCCTTGGCAGGCCGCTTGTGGATGCCGAGGCGAGCGCGGGTGTCCTCCTGAGCCTTGACGTCGACCTCGACGACGTTGCGCAGGTAGCCGGGGGCTTCGACGAACAGCTTGACCGTGCCCGGGGGGACGTTCTCGAAGCGGAACGTGCCGGCGGTGTCCGACTGCAGCTCGAGTTCGCGACCGAGCTTGTCCTGAATCGTCACCTGGGCTCCCTCGATGGGCTGGCCGCTTTCGGCATCGACTGCCGTGCCGACCACGTTGCCGACCTTGGGCAGCGCCTTGAGCTTGCACTCCATTGGCACCTGAAGCTCGCCGTTCGTGCCCGTGGTCACGCCGGGGGTACCGGGTTGCGGCGCTGCCGGCTGTCCGACGATGGGCTGCCCTGTCACAGGATCAACTGCGGGCTGTCCCGTGACGGGGTCGATCGGCGCCGCAGCTGCGGGCATGGGCTGTCCCGTGACCGGATCGATCTGGGGCTGCCCCATTGGGGCTGCCGGCTGGGTGGGGGCGGCTGCCGGCACCGAGGCCGAGCACTCTCCCGCGCGGTAGCCATCGGCGGCCACCGAGAAGGCGTACTGGCCCGGATCGAGCGGGATGGTCTGGAAGGTGCCATCGGTGTTCGAAACCATGCCGGTGATGTTGCGTCCGGTGAACCTGATGACCGCGTTGGGTACGGGCTCACCCGAAGTCTCGTCCACCACCTTGCCGAGGATCACCCGGTCGGGTTCGGGGGGCGCGGCAACGATGCGGTCCACCTCGACCTCCTTGATGATGGGCTTGCCCTGGCCCTTGGGATCCGCGTTGTAGGCGACTCCGAAGTGCAGCTGCCAGGGAAGCTCGGGCGCGACCTCCTCGATGAACTCGCTGGCGCCACCGGTCGCGATTTCGACGGCGGCCATGAGATTCAGGCCGTCGAGGCCGGGCTTGATTCGCGCGCCCAGGCCGATACGCGATGGGGTTGTCTTGAAGCCGGCGTCGTTGCCGAGACAGCCGTCACCGTCGTCGAGTCGGGAGATGTTGCAGATGTACTCCTGGCGCTGGACCGGGATGTCGAACGTCCACTCGAGGAACGGGCGCACATACGGCAGCGGGGATTCGAAGCCCACGCCGAGCTCGAAGGCGTCCACGCGGTCGATGTCGAGGCCGAAGCGCTCGAACCGGTAGATCCGGTTCACGCCTCGCTCGTCACCTCGCGCCACCTCGGTGTCCTCGACCAGCTTGCCGCCATTGTTGAACTTGTAGCCCACGTTGAGATGGGCGCGGAACGGGATCCGTTCCTCCTCGGCGACCTTGTTGTTCAGATCGATGGACGACAGCAGCCGCATCGCGAAGCTCGTGCCGGCGCCGTCCACGCCCACCCCGCCGGTACCGTTGAGCATCCACAGCTCGAGCTCACCGCCCACGCCCCAGATCTGGTTGGGCTGCTTGGGTGCGAACGCCTTCAAACCCCAGTTCGTGTCGCCGAGCACCTGCAAGAGCTCCGGCCGTCCCTGGTCGTTCGCGGTGGCGTGGGCGTGGATCCCGACGAAGGCTTCGAGGAAGCTCGTGAGGCTGACCGACAGACCGAAGTTGGAGGCGACTCGACTGACCTTGTCTTCCGATGCCACTCCGTCACCGTCGTAGTCACACCCGCCAGCGTCCGTGCCGTCGCAAAGGAACCCGCTGCCCGAGAAGAACCCGGTGAAGAAGCTCATGCGGAACGTTCCCGGGGCGGAGGAGTAGGCCTCGCTCAGGCGCAGCAGACCGGTCGAGCCGCGAATGTTGTTGTTCAGCTCGAGCGACAGGCGCCGCATGGCGGCGCGGTCCTCGTCGGTGAGCTCCGACGGTGGCTCGATCCCAGTCTCCGCAGCGGCGGCTTCGCCGCCGAAGTCGAACATCGGATCGCCGGCGTAGCCACCCTCGACGGTGGCCCCGGCAGCTGCCGGGGCACCAGGGGCGCCGGCGGCTCCGGCCGCGACGGGCTGGCCCGGTGCCGGCTGGGCCCCAGGGACTCCCGGTTGCACGGGCTGTGCTGGCTGGGCGCCGGGGGCGCCCGGAGCTGCTGGTTGCACCGGTGCCGGCTGGGCGCCGGGGACTCCGGGTTGCACGGGCGCGGGCTGCATCCCCGCGCCTGGTGGGTAGCCCGGCTGGGTCTCCGGGGGAGGTGTCTGAGCAGCGGCGGAGGCCGCGACGACCAGGGTGGCCATGGAAAGGGGCGCGAAACCGGATCTCATCATTCCCTCATGCGCTGACTGCCCGGCTCGAGGATGGGTTCGGGAGGACTTCCCGGATCCTGCCGTGGCAAGGTGGTTCTATCACCGTTCCCGCCAGGTGGGCTAGCCAGCTGAGTCTCGATATTCGCTCCAGTTTCCAGGACTTTCCTGGCGCGGGGTGAGTCCGCTAAGCTCTCGCATCGTGGCGCAACCGCTGATTCACGCGCAGGACTTAGCGAAGACGTTCCGTCAGGGCTTCTGGATGCGGCGGGTCGAGGCGGTGCGGGGGATCTCCTTCACCGTCAATGCGGGCGACATCTTCGGCTTCCTCGGCCCCAACGGCGCCGGCAAAACCACCACGATCAAGATGCTCACCGGGCTCATCGAGCCGACCGGCGGTGAAGCGAGCGTCTTTGGCCACCCCGTCCCCAGTCCGCGAGCCATGGCCCGCGTGGGTTTTCTCCCGGAAAATCCCTACGTCTACCCCTACCTGACGCCGCTCGAGTTCGTGGCCATGTGCGCCCGCATTTCCGGCGTGCCCTCCCGCTTCGTGCGCGAGCGCACCCGCGCGGCGCTCGAACGGGTGGGGATCCTGTACGCGGCGGATCGCGCGGTGCGGCGACTCTCCAAGGGGATGCTGCAGCGAACCGGGCTGGCGGCGGCGCTGGTGTCCGACCCAGAGCTCCTGATCCTCGATGAACCGATGAGTGGCCTGGATCCGGTGGGCCGCAAGGAGGTTCGCGACCTCATCATCGAGGAGCGCAGCGGGGGCCGTAGCATCTTCTTTTCGACGCATATTCTCAGCGATGTCGAGACCCTGTGTGATCGCGTCACCATTTTGCGCCAGGGGCGGGTAGTGGTGGAGGGGGCCCTGGCCGATCTGCTGCGGACCACGGCGCAGCAGTCGGATGTCGTGCTCCGCGGCGCGGGCGAAGCGTTCGAGGCCTGGTGTGTGGAGCACCGCTACGTGCCCAGTCGCGCGGGGGGGCGCTTCCTGGTGCGCGTGCCGAGCGCCGAGGTCAACGCCGTCCTCCGTCGCGCCATCGACGAGGGGCTCGAGGTCGTGCAGGTGCTGACGCGACAGGAGACCCTCGAGGATCTGTTCGTACGCGAGGCGATCGAGGGAGAAGACCGGGAGTCCACCCCCGCCACTCACGCCGAGGCGAGCGGTGCCGGGGCGGATGTGGGCGCCAGCAGCGCCCCTGGCCCCTCCGACGGGGATCCGGCGGAGGAACCGGATATCGAGGGCGACTAGCCGCCCCCAGCGGGTGATCAGCGATCACCGCGTCGGACCCCGCCCGGGTAGGACGGCGCGTACCATCGCCAGATCGGCGGCCCGCAGTTCGCGGCTCGCGACCAGGGCGGTCAGGTACACGCCCCCGACCAGCGCCGCGTACACGACGGTCAGCGCCCGATCGGCGAGGCCCGAGAGTCCCCAGCTGGGGAGCCAGCGTCCGATGGCGATCGCGATCGCGAGTGCGAGCAGGACCCGGAGCAGGCTGAGCGGAGCGACGACCGAGCCGGCAGTGCGGCGGACCAGCAGGGCCCCACCCAGCGTGGCACTGGCGAGGGCGGTCGACGTGGCGGCGGCCATCCACCATAGCAAGTGGGGGCCGAATCCACGCCACGACACCAGGGCGAAGCCCAGCACGACCACCAGGAGGACGGCGGCGAGGGTCAGGATGGCGGCGGCGAGCTCCCGCTGGAGGCTGTTGAGCACGGTGGTCAGCAAGCCAAAGATCGCGAACGCACCCAGGCCCAGGCTGAGCAGCTGCATGGCGTCGGCGCCCAGTGCGGCAGTGTCCGCGCCGAAGACCAGGGTGAGCAGCCGCGCGGACAGCCCCGCATTGACTGCGACCATTGCCCCCGCGATCACCAGGGCCAGGCGCAGACCCGTGCGGATGTACTCCCGCACGTCTTCCAGCTGGCCGTGGTGGTGAGCCTTGGCGAGCAGGGGGAAGATGACGAAGGTGATGCTGAGCAGTAGCTGGTAGGGGAGAAAGCAGAAGAGCTGGGCCGCTCGATAGGCGCCCACCAGCGGATCGGCCGCTTCGGGCGCCAGTCCCGCGATCCCCGCGGCACGGGCTGCCAGCCCGCGCAGCAGCAGCCCGTCGGCCTGGAACAGGAGGTTCAGCAGCGTCTGCCCGGCGGCGAGCGGAAGGACGAACCCGAGGTGGGCGCGCACGCTCAACCCACCCGTCCCCGCTCGACCGAGGCCCACGTAGAGCGCCGCGACGCCGAAGACGACCGCGGCGGCGAGCGCGAAGCCGGTCGCGGCGCCCTCGGGACCACGATGCCACGTGTGCATCGCCAGCCACCCCAGTCCCAGCAGTCCCGAGGTGCGCAGCACCGCGAACCCCACATCGAACGCTGCCTGTTGAACGAACCGCTTGCGCCCGTTCAGTACCCCGACGAGCGGCGCGTAGAGGCCGTAGGCGATCACCACTCCGCTCAGGATCTGCAACGTGAGGCGCACGTGAGGCATGCCCAGCAGCCAGCAGATGGGCCAAGCCGCCACCAGGAACGCCAGCCCGAGCGGGAGCGCCAGCGTGGCGTGCACCCCGAACACGCGACGGATCGTCGCGGCCTCGGTCTCGGGTGCCGACTGAGCCACCGCGCGGCTGACCCCCTGGATCGAGGTCGAGACGATGGGGTTGTACGTGATGCTGGCCGCTGCCAGCGCGCTCGACAGCGCGCCGAAGGCCTCGAGCCCCAGGATGCTCTTGAGCGCCACCGTCTGAACGAGCCCCACGAGGATGAAGAACCCCTTCGCGAAGGCCACGGCGAGCCCGCCCCGTCCCGCCGTTCGTGCCACGCTCTCGGTCGCGGGGGTGGGCTCGGTACCCGGGTCAGGCGGTGGCCCGGCGGGTGCCGCGCCCAGATCCGGCTCCACGCTGCCGGGCGGATGGGTTGGGGGAGGTGGCGGGCTGGAGCTCACTCCGCTGGCTATCGCACTCGCGCGTTTGCGGCGTCAACCTGGGGCCTCCCCGTGCCCCGCTCCCCCGCCTCGTGTCCCTCTCTGGCCATTCGGCCAGAACCACCGCCATCCACCACCCGTTTTGCTTGACGCCGCGCGCCTGATGACTAGTGTTTCCGCTCCCCGGAAGCCGGGGGCGCCGTCTCGGCAAAAGACACATTCCAGCGTAGCTCAGTCGGTAGAGCGGGCGGCTGTTAACCGCTTGGTCGTAGGTTCGAGTCCTACCGCTGGAGCCCTCTAAGCCCGCGTTTTTGCGCGGGTTTTCTTTTTGGCGGCCTTCCGGTTCCCCGAAACCTTCCCCACAATCGAGGCCGAGCCAATCACGTCCAGGGCTGCCCGGAAGGTGGGCCTGGTGTATCGGCTCGTGGTGGCCGCGTTGCGATGCCCGGCCAAATGCATAACCCCGGGCAAATTGTTCGACCTCTCCAGCCAACGGGTGATTGCGGCTGATCGGATGTGCTGGCCCGTCAGGATCGCGGCCTTGGAGTCCGGCAGCACGGTGGACGCCGCGTCGCGGACATAGGGGTCGAAACGGTGGACGCCGAAGATGAGCCCGGCCTCTGGCGCGACGGATTCGAGGGCCGCCACTGCGCGTGGGGTGAGCGGCACATCGCGATTGTGGCCTTCCTTGTCAATTGCGGCTGGGATGCGTAGGACCGTTTCGCCGGGCGCCCAGTGTTCAGGCACCGACAGCGCGTCCAGCGTGGCCGGGCGCAGCGTCGTCTCCCACATCACCTCGAACCGAGCCCGGATGGGCCAGCCCTCACGGTTCGACCGTTCCGGGAGCTTTGCAATCAGGGCCTCCACTTCTGCGGTGCTGAGGTCCGGCGCGCGGACGCGGCGGCGGACGCTGTAGGTCTTGCCGTTCAGGCCCTTCGGGGCCGTGGGCACTGGCGGGGCGTCGGACAAGTCGCCACGCTCCACGAGCCACGCGAGAAACTGACGCAGGGCGCTGGCCTCGTTGTTGGCTGTCTTGCGCGTGACCTCTCGCAGCCGCCGGCGGAAGTAGGCGGCGATTGCCGGCTCCGTCAGCTGTGAGGTCAGCCGCCATTCGCGGAGCCAGTATACCGTGTACTTTTCAAACAGCCCCCGCGTCACTTCGCGGACGGCCAGATCATCGAGCCAGTCAACGGCTAGCTCCGCCAGGGACTCGGGCTGGTCGGTGCGATGCGCGGTACGGGGCTCGCGCTTTAGCTTCCCTTGGATGACCTGGGCGAAGATGAGTTGGCCCTGTCGATCAGCCTCTGCGCTCGGGCGCTTGGCGCGCGGCGCCGCTTGGATCCCCGTCGAGTATTCGTGGCGCTTCCCGTTGTGGGTGAAGCGGACGGCCCAGATCCCCTTTCGCCTGATGATCCGATAACCTTCTGTTCGTCGACCCATGCCTCCAGATCAGCTACCGCAATCCGTGGCCTCGTGCCACGGACCCGCGGAAGGTCCGGCAATACGCGGGCCCTGAAGTGGTTTTCGCTGAACCCAAGCATGGCCGCCGCGTCGGGAATTGAGACGGCCAGGGCCCGGGGGTGAGGGGCCTGCTCAGCGGCGGTAGGCGGGGGGCCGTGCCTGAACTCCAGCCGGGACCCGGGGCCCTCGACCCTCACCAGGACCCGAGCAGCCTCAG
>JBNLDK010000202.1:0-29759 GCA_050304295.1 Polyangiaceae bacterium | reverse complement strand
AACCGTCCACAGCCCCGCCTCGAGCTCGGCGGCGGTCATGCCACGGGGCGCGAAGACGGTCTCCCCAATGTTGAACTTCTCTAGATCCGTGGTGAGGATGCGCCCTTCGTTGTGCAGCTGCGCGTGGAGCTCCGTACCGGGGAACGGGGTCACTGGATCCACCTGGATGCAGTCGAGGCCCGCCTTTAGGAAGTATTGCACCGTCTGCTCGAACACCTCCGGGGTGTCTCCGTCGAACCCGAACATGGTCCCGGCAGCAACGGCGATCCCGTACCGATGCAAAGTCGAGATGACCCGGCGGTAGTCTCGGTGGATGTTGTGACCCTTGGTCTGGCTCTGCAACGTCGCCCTGGACAGCGTCTCGAAGCCGATGAACACGCCCAGGCACCCCGCTTGGGAAGCGAGGCGAAGTAGCTCGGGGTCGTCGGCGCAATCGATGCTCATCTGCGCAAGCCACCACTTGCGAAGCGGAACCATGCGCGCGAACAGCTCCTTGGCGTAGCGCCGATCACCGACGAGGTTGTCGTCGGTGAAGAGCACCTTGCGTCCGGGCATCGACCCCAGCTCCGCGATCACGGACTCGACGGGCCGCGTCCGGTACGTGTCCCGGTGAAAGCGCCGAACCCCGCAGAAATCACAGCGAAACGGACATCCGCGAGTCGCCGTGAGAACGTTCGTGGTGAAGTAGGCAGCGGGGTGTCGGACCAGGTCCCTCCGCAAGGGGAGGATGGCGGCTGGATCGCAGAGCTCTGGCCGGGAGTAGAGCCGGCGCAGGGCCCCCGAATCGGCGTCCCTCGCGAGCTGCTCCACGTTGCCCTCAGCTTCACCGACGACGACCGCGTCGAAATGCTCGAGACACGGTGCGCGTTTCTCGTCGCTGAACCGTGAACAGCGGATCACCTTTACCAACCTGCGGACTACCCAGGTGAGTGACTTTGCCATCGCCTGCGAGCTCCCCGAGATCGCGCAGTACGTTCTCGACCTGGCGGACCGCTGGCGGCGACGTGGACAGGTCTACGACGCCTGGTTCGGGTCGCGTCGCGCCACGATCGCGTGCTTCAGCGGAGGGTGTGAGTGGGAGTGCGGGCTGACCGCTCTGATCAGCGGGGGAGCCAGAAGAATCATCCACGTGGGCGTGTGCGGAGGACTTCGGGACGACATCCAGCTCGGAGATCTGGTGGTCGCTCGACAGGTGGTCATCAACGACGACCTCGCGAGGTGCTACGCCGACACGGACGAGCTTCCGTGCTCCGGTCCGATGCTCGACTTTGTGGAGCAGCGGGCGCCGGAACTGGCGGGGTCAGTGCCCGTGCATTTCGTCCGCGCGATCTCCGCCCCGACCTTCTTCAACCAGACGCGCGAGCGCCTGCACGAGTGGTCCCAGCGAGCCGACATCGTGGACATCCCTCGGCGCCCTGCAGTGCCGCGAGCACGTCCTTGAGAGTGCGCAACTCGTCAGGGACGTGGGAGGATTCGCTGACGGACTTCGCCGCGCACGACGTCCTGGATGGCATCCGAACGCAGGAAGTCGTGAGGAAAGCCGAGCGACACGCGGCTCACGGCGTCCAGGCGCTGCCGATGCTCATCGGTCAGCGTCACCGAGGTACTCCGCAGAGTGTCCTCGATCTGCGCCACCTTTCGCGCCCCCACGATCGGCACGTAGCCGTATCCCTGCGAACTCACCCAGGCGGTGGCCACCTGCGCCGAGGTGACGGCCAACTCGTCGGCGACGGCGTCCACGGTTCGCGCGATCTGCAGCGCAGCTTCGGACGTTCGTCCGCGTTGCTCGTTGTTGGTCGCGCGCAGCGAGTCGATCGCGTCCCCGCCACGCGTGTACTTTCCCGTCAGCACCCCCGCCGCCAGCGGTGCCCAGGCGAGCACCGACAGGCCAAAATGCTCGGCCATTGGCAACAGCTCGCGCTCGGGCGTCCGCTCGAGCAAACTGTACTCGATTTGGAGCCCCACGTAGGCACTCCATCCGCGCAACTCCGCCAGTACGTTCGATGCGGAGACGACCCAAGCGGGCGCGTCACTGATCCCAACGTAGAGCACCTTGCCGGCGCGCACCACGTCGTCCAGGGCACGCATCGTCTCCTCGAAAGGAGTGTAGTCGTCCCAGGCGTGAACCCAAAGGAGATCGACATAGTCCGTCTGCAGCCGCTTCAGACTTCCCTCCAGGGACCGCGCCAGGTTCTTGCGGTGGTTGCCGGCTGCGTTCGGGTCGGTGCCGTCCATCGACAGGGTGTACTTGGTGGCAACAACCGTCCGGTCCCGCCGTCCGACAAGCCACTTCCCGACGATCTCCTCGGTCTGCCCCCCGTGGTACTTGTTGGCGGTGTCCAGGAAGTTGCCGCCCACTTCAGCGTAGGCGTCGAGCACCTGGTGGCTGGTCGTTTCGTCCGCCCCGAACCCCCACTGGTCACCAAAGCTCATCGTCCCCAGACAGATTTCGGACACTCTCAGGCCGCTCCGGCCCAGCATTCGATAGCGCATGACCTGGTCCATTGGGACGCGGCCCGCCGCGTCAAGCAGGTCGGGAGCGACGCTCGGGGGCCCTCCAGCACCTCGGGTTCGCCCACGCCGGACCGGCCCAGCCATTCCCTGCTGCGCTCGGAGTGGAGCGACTCTACAGATCCGCCACCGCCGACGCGAAGCGCCGTGCGGCCGGGCGACGGTGGCACGCACGGATCCCGCAGTGTAGTCTGCAGAGGAGGAGGGGGTAAAAATGGTAGCGGATAGCCAGTATCGGTTCATCTATGCGACCGCCAGCAACCGGGGGGAAGCGCTGCGACTGGGGCGTTTTCTCGTGCAGCAACGACTCGCGGCATGCGTCAACGTCCACGGCGGGATGACCGCCGTGTACTGGTGGGACGACAAGGTGGAGGAGAAGGACGAGGCAGTGCTGATCGCCAAGACCACTGCCGATCGCTACGAGGCAGCACTCGCCGCGATCCGGGAGCAGCACAGCTACAAGTGCCCAGCGGTCATCGCGATACCGATCGCGGCAGGACTCCCCGACTACCTCAGGTGGGTCCACGACCAGACACACCAGTAGTCACCGGACCAGCCAGCGCAAACGGCAGCCGCGAGCGTCTCGAAGCTCGCGAGAAGAGGTGCGGTGCGCTCCGCAGCCCAGGTCCGCTCCGGACGCGACCCCGGATTTCCATTGCCAACTCGACGGGACAGCAGGATTCTCCCCAGCATGCGATGGACGGTGATCGTGGGCGCCATCGCGCTCACTGCGGCGGGGTGTGGAGACGACAGCGAGCCGCTCGACTACAAGCGGGCCTGCCCCGCCGGAGACTCCTCCGAACCGTGCGCCGTCTTCGATCTCGTCAATCGGGAGCGGGCGGAGGCAGGGCTCGAGCCCTACGAGTGGAACCCAGCCCTGGCCCGCGCAGCGCAGGCGCACTGTGAAGACATGGTCGCGAACGACTACTTCGACCACCGCGGACTGGATGGCAGCAGCTTCAGCGACCGAGCCATCGACGCGGGCTACGACGGGTCTCCCCGCGGCGAGAACATCGCCGCCGGCTACTCGTCGCCGGAGCGCACGATGCAACAGTGGATGGGATCCGAGGGGCACCGAAACAACATTCTGTCGACCGGCTCGAACGAGATCGGGGTGGGCTTCTGCGGCGGCAACACCTGGGTCCAGGTGTTCGGGCACACACGAGACTGACCACCGGGAGGGATGCCGGACGGGCACCACCGCGTAGCGTCAAGACCGTCCACCAGCGCCCAAAACCAGCACCAGATCACCCAACGCCAGCTGGACGCCCCACCCTGCGGGTTCCCCTGCTCGACGCGACATGCTTATCTTGCGCCGTGGTACCCGGCAGCGCTTCGCTCGGCCGTTTGCGATGGCCACGAGCCTGGGTGGTTCCAGCAACGCTGACACTCGTCGTGCTGGTGTTCTTCGCACCGATCGTCTTCGGCGGAAGGGCGTTCTTCCTGAAGGACGCTCAGCTCGTGGTGTACCCGGTTCGGCTCGTGCTGCGGGAACGGCTGCTGAGCGGGGATCTCCCCGAGTGGCTCCCGGCGCTCGACCTTGGGCTGCCCTTCCTGGCCAACCCCTCGAACGGTGTGGTGTACCCGCTGAGCCTGCTGCTGCTGTTCCCGGCCCCCTGGAGTGTCGGCCTGTTCATCGTGGCCCACCACGTCCTCGCGGCGCTCGGGAGCTGGGCGCTCGCTCGTCAGCTCGGCATGCGGCGCGACTCGGCGACGGTCGCCGCCCTCGGCTTCGCGATCGGCGGCTACATGGTCAGCCTGACCTGGGGTGCAACCTACATGCTCGGCCTCGCATGGCTACCGCTGATCGCCTGGCTCGTCCTCCGCGCTGCGGCACGGCGCAGCCTGGCCACCGCGGCAGTGGCCGGTGTCGCGCTCGGTCTCCAGCTTCTGGCGGGCGAGCCCCAGAGCACCCTGCTCACCATGTGGCTCGCACTGACGCTGGTGGTGGCGCGGCCCACTTCTTGGCCCAACCGTCTCCGGGGAGTGGCGCTGCTGGCCGCCACGGTGGCGATCGGCTTCTGTGTCGCCATGCCCCAGCTCCTGCCCACCGCGGAGCTGCTGCCCCGAAGCCGCCGGCAAGCGGGCATCGACCTGGTGCAGGCACAGCACTGGTCGCTGCATCCGCTGCGCCTCTTCGAGCTCCTGGTGCCGTGGCTCTACGGCAGCCCGCTCCGTCACGCGACCTTCCTCGGGTACTTCATGAACGACGAGGGCGGCGCCATCCACCGCGACCCGTGGATGGTGACACCCACCTTCGGGGGGCTCGGTGTGATCCTGATCGCGACCGGACTGGGCGCCTGCCGGGCGCGGCACCGGTGGTGGTTCCGCGCGGTCGGGGTCCTGACGCTGATCACGGTCGCGATCGCGGTGGGTCGCCACAGTCCGGTCTTCGCCTGGTACTTCACGATGATCCCTGGCGCGACGATCTTCCGCTACCCGGCGAAGTTCTACGGCCTCGTTGCCGCCACCCTGCCCCTGCTAGCCGCGGCGGGCGTCGAGGGTCTGCGCGGGCGAGCACGCGGTGGCGCCGTGTTCGTCCGGGTCAGCGCCGGGGCCGCAACCCTTCTCGCCGTCCTGTGGCTGGCTTCCGGAACGCTCGGTGATCAACTGCAGGCGCTGCGCCCCGCCGTCACCGCCGCTCAGGCCCGCGCTGTCGTGCAGAGCGCCGTGGTCGGCGAGCTCGCCTTGCTGGCCGCGCTGGTGCTGGTGCTGCTCGCGGTGCGGCGCTGGCGCCCGCGGTCCCTGGGGCCGGCCGCGGCCATCGCCGTCGGGGTGGAGCTCTTCGCTCAGGTCTCGGTCGCCTACGAGACGGCTCCGTCCACCATCTACACCACCCCGCCACCACTGGCGCGGGCCCTGCTGGCACGGGTTCCTCCCGGAGAGACGCCACGCATCCTCCACGCCCTACCCGCGGTGCAGCTGGAGGGCTTCGACGAGCTCCCGGGACCACGCCGCGCTGAGCTCCTGGCCGAGAACCTCCCACGCGACGTCGGCATGAACTTCGGGCTGCACTACGCCCGGTCGTACATCTCGTCGGAAGAAGCCGAAAAGTGGCGACTCTGGGAGTCCACCAACCATCGCACGCTCGCCAACGTGTTCGGTGTGCACGCCATCATTGCCTCGGGTCTCGAGGGAGCTCCCCCCGATCCGACCCTCGTGCCCCTGGCGGGGATGGGCAACCCGCTGGGCGCCGCCTTCTGGAACACGACCGCGCTCCCCTACGCGCGCCCCGTTCCACACCCACTGCTCGTGACCCAGCATCAGCAGGCCGTCGAAGCGCTCATGGCGCCGGAGGTCGGTCGCGGGCGAACAGCACTGATCGAGGTGGACGAGAACACGCCCCGTGATCTCGCGCGCGGGACCGAAGGGAGCTGCCAGCGAACCGCGCCCCCAGGCGACCGCATCGCGCTCCGCTGTGCGCTCGCCCATCCTGGATGGGTGGTGGTGAACGAGAGCTTCCACCCCAACTTCCGGGCCACCGTTGATGGCAATCCAGTTTCCGTGCACCGTGCGAATGGGTTCGTGATGGCCACCTTCTTGCCCGCGGGAGAGCACGCGCTGGTGCTGGAGTACTCCGAGCCCTCGCTCGGCATCGGGCTGATCAGTGCGCTGCTCGCTCTGCTGGTCGTGGGGGCCCTCGTCTACCGCGAGGGTCGACGCCCCACTTCCCCGCCCGACCCTACTCCCAGCGCCCCTCGATGACGCCACCATCGGCGGTCATGCCGATCACGAGCCCCGTGTCAGCGAAGAGGCTGACGAACGGGGTGGTCCAGTCCGCGTCACGCCACACGCAGCGCCACGGTTGCTCCGGAGGGTGCGACCAGATGTGCCCGGTGCTGGCGCCGTAGGCGAGACCCCCGGGCTCGATGGCAGCCGCGCTCAGATCGGGCTCACCCGGCACCACCCACTCCTGGGTGCGGTCCCCATCGACCCGCAGCGTCCGTCCCGATGCTCCCACCACGATCCCGGCGCGCAGCTCGAGGCGAGCGTCGCAAGCGACGTACGCACGGGTCGAGCCTCTCTCGATCCGCTTCACGTGAGGCCCCAGCGGGCCGTAGATGATGGCGAACCCGCTGCCGGATTGAGCCCGACCGCAGATCAACCACCGGTCAATGTCGAAGCGCGACAGAGAGGTGATCGCCCGCGCCCGAGACAGCACCGCCGGCTCCAGCCAGCGATGCGCGTGGCGAGGGAACAGGAGCGGCGGTTCGCCGTCGCGACGCCCAACCAGGACCGCCAACTTGTTCAGATCACCGCTCGCCTCCACGAAGGTGACACGGGGATCGGCACCCTGGACGACGTCGGTCACCCCTTCCGGTGAGTAGCGCGCAATGGTCGCGTGGTCGCCACCCACCAGCCAGGTCCCCGCCCCCACCCGATGCACGAAGCGGATCCCTCCAGGGTTCGGCAGCGCGCTGGTCGGGGCGTTGCGCCAGCTGGTCCCGTCCCAGAAGGCGAGCCCCTCGGCCGTCGCCGCGAGACAGGTTCCATCGCTGTCCCAGGACACGCTGCGCACGACCCGATCGTCACCCGGCGAGTGACGAGCCCGCCAGACCCAGCTCTCCTGCCGCGGCGGAGGACGTGTGGAGACGCTCTTGGCCCGCTGCGAGACGCGTGACGACATCGGCGCCCCCTCCAGCACATCGAGGATCGGTTGCGCCACTTCCCAGGAATTCGTGGGGCGCTGCGCTGGGTCGTAGGCGGTCGCGCGCGCCAGCGCCGCGTCGATGATGCGACAGGCGTCGCCGCGCGCGCGCAGCTCCGGCGTCAGCCGAGCCCCATCGATCAAGGGGCGTCGCTCGGGACGCTGGGCGAGGAGCACCCCGTCCAGGGTCGACGAAGCGGGAAAGTAGTGGTCCCCCGTGAGCATCCGATACACGATCGACGCGAGCGCGAAGACGTCGCTGGCGGGCCCCACCTTCTCCTTCTCGCCGAGCACTTGCTCGGGCGGCGCGAACCCCGCGGTTCCCCCGGGAGAGCCGATGAAGGTACCCCGGTGCCCTTGCGGTCGGGCGATCCCGAAGTCCGAGATCTTGGCGATCTCGTTGCTGCCGAACCCGCAGCAGAGCACGTTCCACGTCGACAGGTCCCGATGTACCACGCCGACCTCGTGCACCGCCTCCAGGCCACTCGCCAGGCAGCGGAGCGCCTGGGCGGCACGTGCCGGTTCGAAGGCATAGTGGGTCCGCTCCATGCTGAAGTCGATCCTCTCCTCGAGCGTGGTCCCCTCGGTCCCGCCGTGCACATACTCGAGGGCCAGCCACGGGAGGCGCAGCACGCGCCCCCCGTAACCGATCGGCACCGAATCGGCATCCATCATCTGAACCACGAACGGCGTCGGTGGCACCCGATCGGCAAGCAGCTGCAGCGCCGTACGTTCCTTCTCCACGACGAGCGACGCCATCGATCCGTCTCGGCGCAGCATGTGCGGTCGGAGGAACTTGAGGACCGCCGGGGAAGCGCCGTCGGGGGCCCGCCGCACCGAGTAGAAGGCGACCGAGAAGGTTCCCGCACCCAGCGACCGCTCGACCTCATAGTGGACTCCAGCGAAGGCCAGCGACGGGATGGTCGCTCCCTCCAACCCCGCAAGGTTGGCATCGTCCTGCTGGATCTCGATCATCTGGGCGAGCCAGGAGAATAGCTCGAACGCCGCCCCCCACGGGGCTGAGGATCGGTCACCAGTCCGCCGGGGCGCGTCATTGCGGAACTTCCGCGCACTCCAAGCCGCTGCGTGTTGTTCTGGCGGTCGCCCGGTCGAGAGGGTCCCAGGGCGGGGCCTCTCCCCCCGGCTTGCCGCCTCCCGGCTTGGTCGCCATCCTGGGGCCGGAAGGAGAGCCCCCATGTCGTCGATTTCCTTCACTCACCTGTGTTCCACGATCGAGCAGGACGGCGGACTGCGCCGGCTCCGGCAATGGGCCGCGGAGCAACTCTCGAGCGATCCGGGCCACGACCTATCCCACGCGCTGCGTGTCGCGCTCTGGACGCTCCGCATCCTTGCCGACCCCAGCCAGAACCGTGCCGCGATTGCCGCCGCGTTGCTCCACGATCTGGTCAACGTCCCCAAGAACTCCCCGGAGCGCGCCAGCGCCAGCGAGCTGTCAGCGCGCTCCGCCCGCCCCCTCCTCGAGGAGGCGGGGTTTGCTCCGGCCACGGTGGCGCTGATCTGCGATGCGATCCGGGACCACAGCTTCAGCGCAGGACGCCGTCCCCAGAGCGGGCTCGGACGCGCGCTTCAGGACGCGGACCGCCTCGAGGCGCTGGGTGCGCTCGGCATCTTCCGCACCGTGTCGACGGGGGTCACGATGGGCGCGGCCTACTTCGCCAGCGAGGACCCCTGGGCCCAGCAGCGCGAGCTCGACGATCGCGCGTTCACCGTGGACCACTTCTTCACCAAGCTGTTCCTCCTTCCCGAGCGCATGAACACCGCTCTCGGCCAGCGCGAAGCCCGGCGCCGCGCCGCCACCATGCGCGCCTTCCTGGAGGAGCTCGCGCTGGAGCTCGACACGCCTCTCCCCCCGACCCCCGAAACCTCCCCCCCCGAACCACCACGAAACGAATAGCGACCGCAGACGGGATGTCGATCCCCGAGGGGCGGGGCGCTCCGCGCCCTCGTCGGTGAACCGCCCGCCCGGGCGGCTCGACTCCGGTCCAGCCCCGACCCACGCGATCTCGCTCCCGCAGCCGGAAGCCAGCGCGCGACGCGCACGCCTCACGTGAGCGTGACGAGCTCCTCGGCAGCCGTGGGATGGATCGCTACCGTGCGATCCAGGTCCGCCTTGGTAGCGCCCATCCGCACCGCTACCGCAAACCCCTGCACCATCTCGTCCGCCCCAATTCCGATCACATGCAGCCCGACCACCCGCTCCCGCGGCCCGACGCAGACCACCTTCATCGCCGTCTTCGATCGGCGTGACGTGACGGCGTGGTAGAGGTTGGTGAAGGTCGTCGTGTAGCACTTGACGTCACTGCCATGGATCTCCCGGGCGCTCTCCTCGGTCAGCCCTACCGTGCCAATCGGGGGATGGCTGAAGACGACGGACGGGATGTTCTCGAAGTCGAGCTTCGCCTTCGCCTGGCCACCGAAGAGGCGGTCAGCCAGGCGGCGACCAGCGGCGATCGCCACCGGCGTGAGCTGCCAGCGACCCGTGACGTCACCGACCGCGTAGACGCGCTCGACGTTCGTGCTCTGCCACTCGTCGACCTCCACGTGACCCAGAGCGTCCCGCGCCACCCCCGCCCGATCGAGCCCCAGATCGCGAGTGTTGGGGTCACGGCCGATCGCCCAGAGCACAGTGTCGTACCCAGAATGCCGCGTGCCATCGCGACTGGTCAGGGTCAGCGTACCATCCGCCTCGCGGACCACGCCGTCGAGGTGGATGCAGGAGAGGATGTTGACACCTGCCGCCGTCATCTCCTCCATCAGGGTGTCTCGTAGCAGGGCGTCGAAGCGACGCAGGAACGCCTCCCGACGCAAGAGCAGCGAGACCTCGGACCCGAGCGCGGCGAAGATGCCTGCGATCTCGACAGCGATGTACCCTGCGCCAACGATCGCCACGCGCTCGGGTCGCCGGTCGAGCTCGAAGAAACCATCGGAGGTGATCCCGTGTTCCGCACCAGGGACCTCGGGCAGGGAGGGTTGCCCACCGGTCGCGATGAGCACCTGTCGCGCCGTGATGTGCCGTCCTTCCACCGCGACGGTATGCGAATCGACGAAGCGCGCCCAGCCGCGCACGAGCTCCACCCCCGCGACCTCGAGGTTGCGGCGATAGATGTCGTTGAGCCGCGCGATGTAGGCGTCACGCGCGACCTTCAGGCGCTCCCAGTCGAACCCCGCGATGCTGACGTCAAACCCGTAGTCACGCGCGTCGCCGAGGGTCTCGGCGACCACGGCAGCATTGAACATCACCTTCTTGGGAACACAGCCCAGGTTCACGCACGTGCCACCGAGTCGCCCGCCCTCCACGACCACACAGCGAGCGCCATGTCCCGCCGCTCGTCTCGCCGCCGCGAGCCCCCCGCTGCCGGCCCCGATCACGAGGAAGTCGTAGCTGTCCATCTGGGCTCCTCGATCTCGGACCGCTCTGAAGAGGACGCAACCCAGCGGTTCTGGTTTCCATCCGAAGCCATCCGGCAATCGGTCCTGGTGCACTGAAGAAGCGAACCCGTGGCTGGACGGCCGACCGTAACCGGGACGAGCCCGGCCGCGGAGCGGTCGGGCCCCAGCAGAGGTGCGGCATCGGCCGTCTGTCCCACCGGAAGGCCCGCAGGCAGGACGGGAATCCCAGAAGAGCGCCCAGCGGTTCCGTCCCGCGCAGAACCGCCAGCGCGACCGAGACCCGGCCGCGCCCCATGAGGTAGGCTGATCGCTCGCGGGGTGCAGCCGCGCCATGTGGGCTGACAGGTCTCCCGGACCGCTTCGTTCGACAAAGCATGACAGAACCTCAGCACAGCGAGCCCGGAACCGAGCGCATCGGTCAGGTGATCGGCAACCGCTGGACACTCGTCCGCGTGCTGGGCAGTGGCGGCATGGCGATGGTGTACGAGGGGCAGGACGCCAGCGGACAGCGGGCAGCAGTGAAGGTGTTGCACCGGGACCTGGCGATGGACGCCGAGACGCGCTCGCGGTTCGAGCGGGAGGTGGCGGTCACCGCACAAATTGACCACCCGGGCATCGTGCGTGTCCTCGACCAGCGGGCGGACGCCCAGCAAGACGCCTACATCGCCATGGAGCTGCTCGACGGCGAGACCCTGGGCGCTCACTTCGTCCCGGGCCAGGCCGACCCCAGCGAGCTTCTGGACTACATCGACCAGGTGCTCGACGCGCTCGCCAGGGCGCACGACCTTGGCGTCGTGCATCGCGATCTGAAGCCGGACAACCTGTTCGTGACGAGCGTCGGCGGCGTCAAGCTGCTCGATTTCGGGGTGGCGCGCCTGGTCGATCCCAGCGCCGGCGCGCGCAAGACCCGAACCGGGCTCGCGCTGGGTACCGCCGCGTACATGGCCCCCGAACAGGCCCTGGGCAAGCGCGACGAGATCGACGCGCGGACGGACCTCTTTGCGGTGGGCGCCATCCTCTTCCGTCTGCTCTCCGGTCGTCGGATCCACGAGGTCAACACCGACGGCGAGCTGATGGCAGCGATGGCGACGCGACCGGCGCCACCGTTTCGGAGTGTCGTCCCCAACGCTCCGCCCGGACTGGCCTCGCTGATCGACGTGGCCCTCGGGTTCAACCGGGACACCCGCTACCCCGACGCCCGCACGATGCAAGGCGACGTGCGGGCCATCATCGAGGGCCGACCACCGCCCTTCGCCACCAGCTCCATCGCGGCGAGCGAGCAGGCGACCGTGGCGCCCGGCCAGGGCCTCGACGCCGCCGCCATCCAGGCCCACGCGGCGGCGATGGCGGGAGCCGAGGCCCCCCGAGCCGAGGCGACCGTCGCCCCCAGGACGGGGGCAGCGCCCGCCAGAAAGGAGAAGTCGGGGACGCCGGACCTCGTCGGTCAGGTGGTCGCCGGTCGCTACCGCATCGAGGCGCTCCTCGGGGCCGGCGGCATGGGCTCGGTCTTTCGCGCCGAACACGTGCACATGCGCAAGGCTGTCGCGTTCAAGGTGCTCCACCGCGAGATGACGTTCGTGCCGGAGATCGTGGCCCGCTTCGAGCGCGAGGCGATCGCCGCCGCGCGCATCGAGCACGCCAACGTGGCAGCCGCCACGGATTTCGGCAAGCTCGACGATGGCTCCTTCTACCTGGCGCTGGAGTATATCGAGGGCGAAAGCCTCGCGGACCTGCTGCACCGCGAACCCGCCCTGAGCCCGGAGCGGGCTACACGGATCGCTCGCCAGATCGCCAGCGCGCTGGCCGCGGCCCACGCGGCTGACATCGTGCATCGCGACCTCAAGCCGGACAACGTGATGCTCGTCGAACGAGGCGACAAGCCCGACTTCGTCAAGGTGCTGGACTTCGGCATCGCCAAGGTGACCGCCGAGGACATGAAGGGGCAGCCCGCACTGACCCAGCTCGGGTCAGTGTTCGGCACCCCCGAGTACATGTCTCCGGAGCAGGCGATGGGGCAACCCGTCGACAAGCGCACGGACCTGTACTCGCTGGGGGTCATCTGCCACGAGATGCTCTCCGGCGCGGGCACGCCCTTCGGCGGTGACGACATGATCGCGACCCTGACAGCGCAGATGACGCGCCCCCCGCCACCACTCCCCGACAGCGTGCCCGCCGAGCTTGCCGCGATCGTGATGAGGCTGCTCGCAAAGCGTCCCGACGAACGCTTCCCCTCGGCAGACGACGTGGTCGCGGCCCTCGACCAGCTGTCGGTGACGGCAGCCCTCCCCGCAGCGGGCCCTGCCAGCGTGGTGGGGGCCCCCATGTCGGTGGCGGTCGGCTACGGTGACACCGTGTACAGCACGGCCTCACCGGGACTCGCCGCCCCGCTCAGCACCGGCACCCCACTGTCGGTCGCGCAGCCTGCGAGCTCGATCGCGGAGCCGCCCGCGGCGACCTCTCCGCTGCAGCAGCAAATCCAGATCGGCAGGTACGTCGTGCCCGTCTGGATGCTCGGGGCAGCGGCCGCTGCGGCGCTGCTGGCCGGTTTGCTCTTTCTCCTGATCGTGGTCTCGCTCTTTCGAAGCGGGGGGAGCCGGGTGGCAGGGGAGGCCGAACGCGGTGACGAGGCAGCCATCGAGGAGCTAGCTGAGCGCTCGGATGCCGAGAAGACCGCCGAGGACTGGCGCGCGCAGGGGCGAGGACTGACCAAACTCGGCAAGTACGAGGAGGCTGTCGCCGCCCACGCAAAGGCGATCCGGAAGGAGCCCGCCCTCGGCGTCGACCCCGGCGTGCTCGCCGATCTGCGCCAGCTCGCCGTGCAGCCCGAGAGCTGGAAAGCCGCCCAGGATCTGGCCGCTGACCTGGGTCCGTCGGGAGCCGACCTGCTGTACGACGTCTGGGTGGAACTGAAGAGCGATCCCGCCAAGCCGGGGATGGCCAAGGAAGCGCGGGCCCGCCTCGACCGCAGCGAGGACCGCTCGGAGAGTCTGCAGATTGCGCTGGACCTCGAGACGGGCACCACCTGCGCCAGCTACAAGGTTCTGATGCCGCGCGCCGTCGAACACGCCGACGTGCGGTCGCTGCCCAAGCTCGAAGCGCTGAGCAAGCCTGCAACGTGCGGCGGCAGCGGCTCGGGCGTCAGCGGCGTGTTCAAGAAACTGAGCGGGAAGAACAAGCAGGACTGCTGGGCCTGCCTCCGCGGCGACGACCAGTTGACCCAGGCCGTCGAACGAGCCCGCAGCCACCCTGCACCCAGCTTCGAAATGGACGCGCCCAACGAATAGGCGCGCACACCCCTCACCTGGAGCAAACCATGCCTCCCTTCGTCGACTCTGCCCCGAACATCGCCATCTACTGTGACTACGAGAACGTCGCGCTCGGCGCGCGCGAGGCCAAACTCTCGAACTTCGACATCGGTATCGTGCTCGAACGCTTGCTCGACAAGGGCAAGATCGTCGTGAAGAAGGCCTACTCCGACTGGGACCGCTACAAGGGCGACCGCCGGGCACTCCACGAGGCCGGCTTCGAGCTGATCGAGATCCCCCACGTGTCCTACTCCGGCAAGAACTCCGCGGACATTCGCCTGGTCGTCGATGCCCTGGACCTCTGCTACACGAAGAGCCACGTCGACATCTTCGCGATCGTGTCGGGTGACAGCGATTTCTCGCCACTGGTGAGCAAGCTGCGCGAGAACGACAAGATGGTCGTCGGGATCGGCGTGAAGAACTCGAGCAGCGATCTTCTGATCGAGAACTGCGACGAATTCATCTACTATGACGATCTGGTGCGGAACAAGCGCGCTGCTACCGAGTCCGTGGCGCGGCGCAAGGCAAAGGGCAACCGAGGGGCGCCTCGCGAGAACACAGCCCCCTCCGTGGCCGCGCCCAAGGAGGTCGACGAGGAAGCCCGGGCCAAGACGCGCGTGGGCAAGGCCAAGCCCGAGGAAGCCGACGCGCTTCGCGCCGAAGCCCTCGAGCTGGTGCTCGACACCCTGGACGCACTGTTCCGAGACCGCGACGACAACGTGTGGGGCTCGATGGTCAAGCAGACCCTGAAACGCAAGCGCCCGAGCTTCTCCGAGACCTTCCACGGGTACCGGAGCTTCAACAACCTCCTCGAGGACGCCCAGGAGCGCGGACTCCTGGAGCTACAGAAAGACGAGAAGTCGGGCGGCTACGTCATCCTGTCCTTTGGCCCCAACGCTTGACCGACTCCGTGGCACAGCACGACAGCGGCTGCCTGCTCTGTGGACTTGAGCTGGGCTACCGGGACCAGGCCACCACACTCGAGTGCGCGTTCTGCCACCGGCAGCAGCCCACCACCGCGGCCTGCCCGGAGGGGCACTTCGTCTGCGACACCTGCCACCAGGCCTCCGGTGTCGATCTGATAGAACGCTGCTGCGCCACCTCCCTCACCACCGATCCCATTGCGCTGGCGACCGAGCTGATGCGGAGTCCGGCCATCGCCATGCACGGACCCGAGCATCACTTCCTGGTCCCGGCGGTGCTGCTCACCGCGTACAACAATCGCCATGGCCGCGAGGACCGACGGGCGCGGGACGTCGCCGAAGCGCGACGGCGCGCCGAGCGCGTCCGGGGAGGATTCTGCGGCACCCACGGCAACTGCGGCGCAGCGGTCGGCACGGGGATCTTCTGGAGCATCGTCACGGGGACGACGCCCCTGTCGGACGCGGGGTGGGCGCAATGCAACACGATGACCGCGCAGAGCCTGCTCCGGATTGCCGCCCACGGCGGGCCGCGCTGCTGCAAGCGCGACACCTATCACGCGCTGCTCGCCGCGCTAGCCGAGCTCGCACGCATCGATCCCGAGCAGGAGTGGACCGCGCCGCAACGGATCCAGTGCGAGCACGCGTCGCGCAACCGGCAGTGCCTGCAGGAGCGCTGCGCGTTCTACCCCGCACCGGACGTCTGATGCCTGGAGCGCTCTTCCACTGAACTGGTGCCGCAGGGAGCGAAGCGACCGAGGACCCGCGGAGGACGGATGACTCCACCCTCCGCCTTCCATGACCGCGGCCGAGGCTCCACGAGTTTGGTGATCCACGTCCCTCCCCCAAGTGGGGGACGTGGATCACCCAACGTAGGATCCATGCGAAGGAAAACCGCTCTACCGGGGTGGGTCATACACGCAGGCCGGATCCTCGGCGAACCAGTCGTCGTGAACGGCCCAGGCGCGGGCTCGCGACCCGCCGCACACGTCGGCCAGCTCGCAGCGGCCGCAGCGCCCCTTGAGCAGCTTTGGATCACGGAGCTGCAAGAAGAGGTCGCTCTCGCGGTAGATCGCCGAAAGCGAGCGCTCCCGGACGTCCCCCACGGCCCGCGGAAAGAATCCCGAAGGCATCACTTCGCCCTGGTGGGATACGAAGCAGAACCCCTTGCCGGAGTTGATCCCTTTGGCGCGCATGCCGAAGGACTCGTGGGTCGAGAGTTCGCGAGAGAGCTGCGCCGGCACGGCGGATCCCGAGTGCACCGGCAGGCGCCCCCCCGGATGCCCCTCGCCGCCACGTCCTTCCTGGGCGCGCTGGGCCAAGACGTAGCGCCGATAGTGAGGCGCCTCGGTCACCTTGATGACGAACGAAACCCGCTTCGAGAGCTCGTAGAGCTTGGCGAACAGCACCTCGTGCTCCTCGGCGTTGAGCGAGGGAAGCACGGTTCCACGACCCACGGGAACGAGCGAAAAGACCTCCCAGAAGACGACCCCGAGCCGTTCAACCAGGGCGAGTAGCGCATCGACATCGTGATGGTTGTAGCGAGCAAAGGTGGTGTTGATCTGTACTGGGATCTGGAGCTCGTGAGCCCACTCGACCGCCTGCATCGTCTTCGCGAAAGTGCCAGGCACCTGGCGAAACCCGTCGTGCAGCTCGGCCGTCGAGCCATCGAGCGAGAACGCCACCTGCGCCAGGCCCGCCTCCTTGAGCTCCGCGAGACGCTCGCGGGTCAATCGATCGGTCGCCGCCGGGATCGTCGCCATGCGCAAACCAATGCTCTGTCCGTGCCGAACGAGCTCGGCGAGATCGTCGCGCTGGAGCGGGTCGCCGCCACTCAGCACGCAAACCGGTGTCCCCATTTCCTGGATCTGGTGCAACAGATCCTTGCCCTCCTCCGTCGACAGTTCGCGTGGATCCCGCTGGTCGATGGCCTCGGCGCGGCAGTGCTGGCAGGCCAGTCCGCAAGCCTGTGTGACCTCCCAAATGACGAGAAACGGCGTCGTGGCGAAGTCGAGCGAGGCGAAGGAGAGGGGATGCGGGCTCATGATTTCGGGGGGATACCAGTCCGCTGGCCGACGCGCCAGTCTCGCAGCGGTCAGCGAGTGTAAGCGGGCCCGAGGCCGGGGCGTTTCGTGGTAGCCCATGGGTGCCGTGCTCCGTCCGATCTCGTGCATTAGCCCCCTCCGACCGTTGCTGGTCGGAGCGTTGCTCGGCTTCGCCGCCGGGTGTGCCAAGGCAGTCGATCACCCACCTGCCGGGACCCCGGGAGATGCTCGAGTGGACAGGCTCGTGGCAGAACTGGACCGCGAGGAAGACCGCGTCTACCTCGCGGTCGGTTCGGCCCAGATCCAGCCAGCGCCCCCCACACCGGCGGCGCCCGCCCCACCCGGCCAGTCGCTGCCGGTGATGGCCCCCGGCGGGGCTCCAGCACAAGAAGCTGCAGAACCCTACGCCGACGACTTCGACGAGGCGGAGGCGGCTGCCCCCGAGCCCGTGAACGAGCCATCACGCAGCACGAAGCAGAGCTCGCCCTGTGAGGAGGCGTGCCAGGCCCTGGCCTCGATGGACCGCGCCGCCCACCGCATCTGCCACATCACCGGGGATGCCGACGCGCGCTGCACCCGGGCCCAGGATCGCGTGGCCGTCGCGGCCCAGCGCGTCGCCGCTGCGGGCTGTGGCTGCGGAGAGGGCTAGAGCCCACTCGCAAACGACCCCAGTCAGCCCCGCCAAGCGGCGGGGCCCTGGGTGTTCCTCTTCGCCTCTCAGGGGGCGAAGCGCGCGATCAGGTTCTCGAGCATCTCCTGTCGACCCGAGCGAGGCTTCGGATCCAGCTTCTGAGCCAGCGCGAAGTCCGAGATCTCCTCGAGCGTCATCTTTCCAGCCAGCATCTTCGCGTACGGCTCCTGCTTCCAGCCTGCGTACCGCTCGGCGACGAACTGGTCGAGCTGGCCATCCGCGATGATGGCGTCCGCCACGATCAGCGCCCGCGCCAGGGTGTCGATGCCACCCACATGCGCGTGGAACAGGTCGTCGAGCTCGGTGCTCTGCCGTCGCAGTTTGGCGTCGAAGTTGAAGCCACCAGTCTCGAATCCGCCGGCCTTGAGGATGTGGAGCATGCCGATCACCACCTCGCTGACGGCATTGGGGAACTGATCGGTATCCCAGCCCAGAAGCGTGTCACCACGATTGATGTCCACGCTCCCGAAGATGCCGTTGGCCACCGCGAACGCGATCTCGTGCTCGAACGTGTGACCGGCGAGCTGGGCGTGGTTGACCTCGATGTTGACCTTGAAGTCGGCCAGAAGATCGTACTTCTGCAGCATGGCGTACACCGTCGCCGTATCGAAGTCGTACTGGTGCTTCGTCGGCTCCTTCGGCTTCGGCTCGATGCAGAGCGGCCCCTTGAAACCGATCTTGTGCTTGTGCTCGGCGACGAGCGACAGGAACCGACCAAGCTGCTCGCCCTCTTGCTTGAGATCGGTGTTGAGCAAGGACTCGTAGCCCTCGCGACCACCCCAGAGGATGTAGTTCTCACCACCGAGGCGATGCGTGACCTCGAGACACTTCTTCACCTGGGCAGCCGCGTAAGCGAAGACCTCGGGGTTGGGGTTGGAGGCGGCCCCCGCCATGAATCGTGGATGGCCGAATAGGTTTGCCGTGCCCCAGAGCAGCTTGACGCCCGTCCGTTCCATCTGCGCGGCAGCCTGGTCGGCAATCTTGTCGAGCAGGTCGTGGCTTTCGGCGAGGCTCGCTCCCTCGGGCGCTATGTCACGATCGTGGAAGCAGTAGTACGGCGTGCCCAGCTTCTCGAAGAACTCGAAAGCCGCCTCGAGCTTCATCTGAGCACATTCCAGCGGGCTGCCCCCGCGATTCCATGCGCGATCGAACGTTCCCCCACCGAACACGTCAGAGCCATCCCCACAGAAGGTATGCCAATACGCCACCGCGACACGCAGGTGATCTTCCATGCTCTTGCCACGGATCACCCGGTTCTTGTCGTAGTAGCGATACGCAAGGGGATTCTTGGTTTCCGGTCCTTCGAACGCGATAGGTCCGATGCCGGCGAAGTACTTGTCTGTCATTACGATCTTCCCAAATCCTGTGGAAACGTTTTCTGGCGGTGGGGTAGTATAGTGGAAATTTCACACTAGAGAACCCCGACAGAGGAGGCTCACGTGGGGATCTATCTCGGGCTGGATTCCAGCACTCAAAGCCTGTCCGCAGCGATCATCGACACGGACTCCAGCCAATTGGTCGCCGAGCAGGCGGTCAACTTTGGACATGACTTACCACATTTCGACTCCCCCAGCGGCGTCCTCCCCGCCGGGGATCCGGCCCTCTGCCACAGCAACCCGCTGATGTGGGTCGCGGCGGTGGACCTGCTGTTCACGCGACTACGGGAACAGGGCGTCGGGCTGGACCAAATCGACGCCATCAGCGGCGCCGGGCAGCAGCACGGGTCCGTCTATCTGGCGCATCCCATCGGGGAGGTTGGCGGCTGGTCGGCCGATCACCCGCTGCAGGAGCAGGTGGAACCGCTGCTGAGCCGCCCTACCGCCCCCATCTGGATGGACAGCTCGACGGGGGAGGAGTGTCGGGAGATCGCGGAAGCGGTCGGAGGCGACGAGCGGGTGGTCGCGATCAGCGGCTCTCGCGCCACCGAGCGCTTCACCGGACCGCAGATCCGCAAGCTGTTCAAGCAGGAACCCGAGGTCTACGAAAAGACGCGGGAGATCCACCTGGTCAGCTCGTTCATCGCGGCCCTGCTAACGGCCCGCTCGGCCCCCATCGATCTGGGTGACGGCGCCGGAATGAACCTCCTCAACCTGGCAGCTGCAGACTGGAGCCCGGAGTTGCTCGCTGCAACCGCGCCCGACCTGGCGGCCCGGCTTCGCCGTCCCGTCCCCGGATCGACGCAGGTTGGCGAGATCGCCGACTACTTCGTGCGGCGCTACGGCCTGAAGCCGGGAACGCCGGTCTTTGCCTTCAGCGGCGACAACCCGAGCAGCCTCGTCGGCATGGGCGCCGCGGAGCCCGGCACTGCGGTCATCAGTCTCGGCACCAGCGACACCGTGTTCGCGGCAATGCGGGAGCCACGCACCGACCCGCGGGGGTTCGGTCACGTCTTCGGGAACCCGGCCGGTGGCTTCATGTCCCTGATCTGCTTCGCGAACGGGTCGCTCGCGCGCGAGGCAATCGCCAAGCGCTTCGACCTCGACTGGAACTCTTTCAGCAGGGCGATCACCGACCAGACGGTGCCGGGGAACCGCGGCAATCTGCTTTTACCGTTCTTCGTTCCCGAGATCACTCCGAAGGTGCCCGCGCCAAGTGTCCAGCTCTTCGGCACTCCAGAGTTCGTCGCCTACAAGGACGCACCGGCTGCGGTGCGCGCGATCGTCGAGGCCCAAGCGCTCAGCATGCGCCACCACTCTGACTGGATCGGGGAGCGACCGGAGCGCATCCTGGTGACCGGAGGCGCGTCGCGAAGTCGTGGTATTTTGCGGGTTCTAGCCGACGTGTTCCAGGCGGAAATCACCCCGCTCTCGATCTCGAACTCGTCAGCGCTGGGCGGCGCACTGCGCGCCGCCCAGGCGAGTGAGGGGATGTCCTACGCGGAGCTCTTTTCCCGCTTCACCACCCCCGATCGCGCCCACACGGCAACCCCCGACCCGGCAGCTCGGTCGGTCTACGACGATCAGCTGGGACGTTTCGTCGAACACCTGGAAGCGCTGGTGGCAGCGAGCTGAGCCCCGGGCAATTGTCCAGCATCCTGTGGTAGAGGCCAACTCGTGGCGCGAACCAGGCAAAAGAAGACGTCCCGTAGCCCGCAACCGCTCCGACCCAGCGCCAAGGCGTCGGGCAAGGGCCAGGCGCCGCCAACGCCGCCCAGCCGAAGGAGTCAAACGAAGTCGGAGGCCCGACCCGGCAACGGCAAGACGCCCGTTCGATCCAGCACTGCGCCGACCATCCGCGGCGTTGCGGAACGGGCCGGCGTGGCCGTCAGCACCGTATCGCGAGTGCTCAACGGGGGGTACGCGAGCGCCACCGTCAAGGCCCGAGTCAAGTCGGCGGTCAAGGCCCTGGGCTACACGCCGTCCACGACAGCCCAGAGTCTGGTCACCGGTCGGACCGGCAGTCTCGGTGTCGTCGCGGGATTCAGCCACGGACCGTTCTTCATCCAGCTGCTCGGCGGGATCGAGGAAGAGCTGACCGCCAGTCGCCACAGTCTGGTCCTGGGGAGCCTCATTCGCCGGGGTCAATACGACGCCGCGCCAGTCGCCGCCTGGCTGACGGAACGTCGCGTCGACGGGTTGATCTTCGTTCGGTACACGAAGCGCGAACAGCCTCTGCTCCGCCTGGCCACCGACGCGGGGCTACCGATCGTCATGGTCGCTCCCGACATTCGCGCCCCCTGCGCATTCACTGTGCGCTGCCGCAACCGCGACGCCGGCCGCCTGGCAGCCGAGCATTTGGTGGAGCTGGGTCACCGCAACATCGCGTTCGTTGGCGGCCCCGAGGAGTCGATCGATTCCCAGGGGCGGCTCGCGGGGATCCAGGCCCTGCTCGCGGAGAAGGGCTTGTCGCTCGGAGCGCGCGACGTCGAGTTCTCGGGCACCTACGAACCCGACGGAGGGATCCGGTACGCGAGCAAGTACTTGGCGCGCTCGCCACGGACGAGACCCACGGCGGTGATCCTCGCCAACGACGCCATGGCCATCGGGTTCATGCGCGCCGTGTTGCAGGCTGGACTCCGAATCCCCGAAGACGTCTCGGTGGTGGGCTTCGATGGCCTCCCCGAGGGGACCCTGTTCTGGCCGGGGCTGACGACCGTCGCCCAGCCGATGCGCAAGATGGGTGCT
Organism: Polyangiaceae bacterium; assembly: GCA_050304295.1. Lineage (GTDB taxonomy): Bacteria > Myxococcota_A > Polyangia > Polyangiales > Polyangiaceae > JAFGBI01. The sequence continues at coordinate 8,104 of JBNLDK010000202.1, read as the reverse complement.
GTGGCATGCCGCGCCTTGCTCGATCGTATCCAGGGACAGGGCGACGAGGAGGAGGTAACGACGGTCGAGTACTCGATGCAGCTCGAGGTGCGCGAGAGCTCCGGCCCCCCTCCCGTGCGCCCCGTGAAAGCCAGCGCTCCTCGCCCGCGCCGCAGTCGCTGATTGGGTGCGCTGCGCCTCACAGACCGCGCAGATACTCCGGCTTCAGCGGGACGGTTCCCGCGATGGCCCGATCGAGCCAGAGCAGCACCTCGTCCTGGTCGTGCGGTAGCGCGCACTGAATGGGCAGGTAGTTCGACGCATGGTTGGCGAAGAAGATGCCGCGGTCCAGGCGGATGTGAGAGAGCAGCGTGCGCAGCTCACGCAGCATCGCCGGCGCATCCGGGAGTTCGAACTCGCCCGCCTCCCAGCGGGCGTGCAGGGGCGTTCCTGGCACCAACATCAGGGTCAGCGCGCCAATGTAGTGGGGACCCATCTGGCTCAGCGCCATCCCGGTCTGCCGGGCGTGCTCCTGCGAACGCTCCGCCCCAGCCACACCGAGCAGGACCGTGGCAAAGACCTTGAGGCCGGCGGTGCGCGCACGTCGCACTTGCTCCACGATGAAGGCGCTGTCTCCGCGCTTGCCCAGGGCTGCCAGCGTGACGTCATCCCCCGACTCGAGACCCACGTGCAGCATCTTGAGTCCCAAGGACCTGAGCGCCACCAGCTCCTCGTTACTCTTCCGAGCGATGGCCTTGGCGTTGGCGTAGGTAGCAACGCGACGGATCCGTGGATGACGCTGGCGGATCTCCCTCAGGATCGCGACCAGCCGCGACTGTGGAATGATGAGAGCGTCGCCGTCACACAGAAACAGACGACGCCGGTCGGGATAGCGGCGCGCAACGTCGTCCAGGGCGGCGCAGATCTCCTCGTGGGACTTGATGCGAAACCGCTTGCCCGCGTACATCGCACAGAATGAGCATCGGTTGTGCGAGCACCCGACGGTCACCTGGAGCAGGATGCTCTCCGCTTCATTCGGGGGACGCAGGGGGTGACCTTCGAAATGCATCGGGATGTGCAACAGGTGTGCGAGACGCGAACCGGGCGCCCCGGGGCCACGCCCCACGTCCGGCAACCTCACGACCAGTCGTGGTCAGCGTCCTCTAGCCCAATTCTGGACCAACGTCGATGCGCTCAGAAGGGATACTCGGTCACGATGTCCGGCTTCGGCTTCGGCTTTGGGGGGGCCGCGACGGGAGGCGGCGAACGGGTGGGAGCGACCTCCGCGGGAGCACCAGCGGGCGCAGAACCAGGGGCGGACGCCGGTTTGGCCGAAGGCGACGTCGCCGTCGGTGGCGCCATTCGCCGCAGGGGAACTACCACCGAGCGGCTGCGATCTGGGCGCACGTCCACCTCCGCCCGTTCGAAGCCTTCGGCGTCCACCACGACCTGGACGGGAACCGTGTTGCGCTCCAGATCTCGCCGAGCCGGAACGCCCTCGACGAGCGCACCGTCAATGGTCACCCGGGCGCCGGCGACAGAAGGTTGGGTCGTCACCTCAACGGTCACCTGGGTCGGCGCCGACGGTGCAGCAGCCGCCGGCGACGCCGGTGGCGACTGGCTCGAAGAGCCTGCCACCGCCGCGACGCCAGCTCCCACCAGCACCACCGCCGCGATCCCGGCAATCCAGGGCCAGCGTGGGCGGAGCGCGGTAGCGGCTGGAAGGGTCATCTCCACCGGCGCGGGCGGTGAAGTGGTCTCGCCCGATCCTGCGCTATCGGCAGCGCGCAGCTGGGCGATCGCCTGCATCGTCGACTCGCGGAACGAATCAAATACAGCGCCCATCACGTCCTCCAGCTGCTCCCGCTGGTCAACGCGACCACTCCGCGCCACGAATGAATCGAGGTCCCGCGCGAGCTCCCCGGCGTCCTCGTAGCGAGCCGTGGGATCCAGCGCGAGAGTGCGAAGCAGGATGTCCGCCAGGTCGCTCGGGAAGCCCGGAATGCACTCGCGCGGATCCGGCGGAGGCCCACCCAGTAGCTTGGCCAACGTCTCCGCTTCGTCCTCACCGTCGAAGACCGGGCGGCCCAGCGCCGCCTCGTAGAGCGTGACGCCGAGCGCGAAGATGTCGACGCGATGATCGAACTCGCGCCCCAGCGCCTGCTCGGGCGCCATGTACCGGTACTTGCCCTTGATGTGTCCCAGGGCGGTCGTCGTCATGCGCCCGACGGCCCGTGCGATCCCGAAGTCGATCAGCTTGACGTGCCCCTCGTAGGTAACGAACACGTTCTCGGGACTCACGTCTCGGTGGACGAGTCCGACCGAGTTGCCATCATCGTCCACGAGCTGGTGAGCATGGTGCAGGCCTTCCGCACCGCGCGCGCCAATCCACGCGATGACATCGTATGGCAACCGGCCGCCACGCTCCTCGAGCCCTCGGTACACCTGCGAGAGGGGCTGACCATGCAGGTACTCCATCGCCAGGTAGAGCATGTCGTCCTCGCGACCCAGCTCGTACACGTGGACGATGTTCGGATGCGAGAGACGCACGGCCAGATTGGCCTCGTCCAGGAACATCGTGACGAACTCCCGGTCGTCGGTGAGGTGCTCGTGGATGATCTTGACGGCCGCCAATCGCTCGAAATTGTGCGGTCCCGCGAGTCGTGCCAGATACACGCTCGCCGCCCCACCCACGCCCAGCCGGGGCCCCAGTCGATAGCGCCCAACCCGAGTGCCGCTCAGCCGGGCATTCCACTTGAGAGCGCTCGGTCCCGTGGCGGAGACGACCCCCGACTCGCGGTCACCGGCGGAGATCTTTCCTGGATTGGGAACCGACATCGCGAACTAGCGGACCAGGCACACGTCGTCCATGACGAGCAGGACGTCGTACGGCAACTCGAGAATGACACGGGCGCTGGCGGCAGCGCCAGGAACGGTGACGGTGAGCGTCTCGATCGGGGTCGGGCTGGCCGCACTCACGGGCACCATTTCCGGCAGGATGTCGATCGGAAGCCCCTGCAGATCGAAGAACTGAACCCCAATCGCGGGTGGTCCATACTGCCCCGTGGCGGCACCGGCGGTCGCGGACAGGGACAGCACCCAGCCGGCGTGGACCGGTGCCAACGAGCTGGCGACGACCAACCGGTAGGTCGCCGTCCCACGCCGATTCACCGTCGTGGTGTCCACCAGCAGGGCCCCGGACCCCGTCGGCACGAAATCAGTCGCGACCGCCAATTCGTGCCGGTTGCCCCCTTCCTCGATCAGCACGTCCCAGCCCGTGAGTCCGGCCTCGATGCCACCGTTCTGAACCAGGTTGCCAGCGCAGACATTTCCTGTGGCGCCCCCCGCTCCCCCCCCGTCCCCGCCCGCTCCGCCGGCGCCCACCATTCCACCGTGTCCTCCGGTTGCCAGCGTCGCACCCGCGCCCCCGCCTCTGCCTCCGGCCGAGGGAGCGCCGGCCCCGGCGCTCCCCGCGGTGATTCCGCCACTGACGCCTGCGCTGGCCGGCACGCCCCCATCGGCCACCACTCCGCCGGTAGCCACCGCCCCCCCGTTGGCCGGCACTCCGCCCCCTGTCGTCGCTCCGCCGGTCCCCGCACCACCGGGACTTCCACCGACTCCTCCCGCGCGCGCGTCGGGCTTCACCCCATCCCAGTCGTAGCGACAACCCGCCAGCGGCAAGACGAGCTGGGCCAGCAGCACGAGTAGCAGCCCCCGCGAGCGACAGAACATCACCTGACTGTTATACCATCCGGGTCCGGCGCGCCCGAGTTCGCCGTGCGCACCGCCTCTCCACACCCCGCCGGCAACGCTCAGAAATGGTACCGATAGGAGAGGGTCCCGGGCCCAACGGTCAGTGAGCCACGCCGGGAAGCGGGCCACTCGACCAGGAACCACCCCGTGGCCACCGTGGCGAGTCCCACTGCCGATGTGGCCCCGACCAGGACGTTGGTGCGACGCTGCTTGGCTCGACCAGCATCGACCCGCTCTTCTCGCTCCTGGGGTGCCAGGTCGTCAACTTCGTCCTGATAGCTGCGATACGCCCGCCGGGTATCGAGGCCACTCCAGATCGTCACGCCCGCCAGCCCCACTGTCACCGCCGCACCCCCATACACCCACCCTGGCGCCAGGCGCGAACGCTCTTCGGGCGGCTCGGTGATCGGCGGGGGCGGTGGGGGCGGCTGCGGGGGGTTTGGGTCGACCGGTGGCGGCGGCTCGGAGCGCGCTGGCGCAGCCAGCTCGAGCGTCTCGCCGGGAGACAGCTGCAAGTGGCGGTGCTCGACTTGCTTGCCATCGATGACGATCGCCACCTCGTGTGCGCCGGGATTGACTCGCATCGACGGCGGATCGCCCGCCGCCGACTTCCCATCGACAACGAGCTGCGCTCCGCTGTCGGACAGCGAGACGGTAGCGACTCGTCGAGCCACCTCTTCTCGCTCGGTCCGTACTTTGCCGAGGAGTGGCTCAGGAGTTGCCGGGTCGTCGTACACCTGATCCAGGTGCTCCAGCGCCTCGATGAGATCCCCCACGCGGGCCTCGGCCAGCGCCACGTTGAAGAGCACCACCGGGTGCGGGCGAAGATCGTAGGCAGCGCGAAATTGCTCGAGCGCCGCCTCGAACTGCTCGTCCTGGTACGCCGATATGCCGGCCTCGAAGGCCTGTTTCGCGCAGTTCTCGGGGGCCGCCGCGCAATCGGCACGGGCTCGTCCCGAGAACGCGACAGTGAGACCGAACATCAGCGCGCAACCCAGGATGCGGTGGTCAGATCGGAGACGGCGCTGAGGAGAGCCGGCGCTGGGCTCACGGTTCGGAGCTGCGGGCCGCATGGTTCTGGGAACTAGCCGGGATTTTGCGAGGCGTCCAGCAACCACCAGACTGGTGAAGCGGGAGTCTCCGTAGTATTGATGAATCATGGACCGGCGTCGGCAGCCGACCCCCCGCGCGGCGGTACTCCCACAGATGCTGCGTTCTCTGGCGAGCGTGCCGCGGGAGGGTCAACCCCAGCCCCTGAAGGAGGCCATCCATCTGTCCACGGGGGAAGGGGATCACACCCTGTACTCGGAACGCGTGTTGATCGGACGCGGCTCACACTGCCGGGTGGTCGTGCTCGACCCGCTCGTGTCCCGAGAGCATGCCTTGGTCAGGATCTCGAGTCAGGAGGTCGTGCTCGAGGACCTGCGCAGCGCCAACGGCGTGTACGTCAACAACATCAGGATCTTCGAGCCCTACCAGCTGTTCGACGGTGACCGCATCCTGGTCGGCACGCACGAAATGGCCGTCTTCGCGACCAACAGTAGCGACAGTCGCCCCCAACCCGTCCCCCTGACCACCTCGTCGCTTCCAGCTCCGGCGGCAGGCCCCGGGGGTGCCACGGAGCGGGCGGACGCGCTGGAGGTGCTGGGACGCCTCGCCAACCGGATGCTGACCCAGGGGATGCCACAAGAGGCGGAGCGGATCCTCGCGGATCACCTCCGGCGCATCCTGCAAGGAGCCCGCTCGGGCCTCCCGGTCCCCGTGGTGATCTGCGCAAACGCCGCCTACTTTGCCCTGACCTTCGCGACGCGACTCCACAATGGATCGTGGATCAACTACACGATCGAGCTGCACCTGAGGGCCCAGCTCCCGATGGTGGCGGAGACGGTGACGCGCCTCAAGGACGCGGTCGCCTCCTGCCGAAACATCGACCACGCCCTGTACGGGTTCTACGTCGAGTGGCTTCGCGAGTCGCTGCCCAGGATGCCGCCGCACGCGCGCGACACCCTGGAAGCGCTGGAGCGACTCCGACTCGGGTAGTAGGCTGCGCCCCTCGTGAAGCGCCCCGCCCCCCTGCTCTTCCTGGTCGTCGCGGGCATCGTGCCAGGAAGCGCCTGCGGTGCGCGAACCGACCTCTATCACTGCTTCCTGCCCGGGGAGACCCGCCCGTGCCGCAATGTGTGCGGAGTGGGACTCGAGCGGTGCGTCCAGGGTCGCTGGGCGAATTGCGACGCAAGCTACGTGGCGCCCTGCAGCAATCGATGCGGGACCGGGGAGGTACAGTGCCACGACGGGGTGCTCGAGCCCTGCAGCGCCGAGGGCGAGATCGAGTGCTTCAACGAGTCCTGCCAGTCGCTGGGCTGGCAGTGGTGCGAGAACGACACGCCTGAGGAGCTCTGCCACACCGAGGTCACGGTCGCCTGTCGCAGCATCTGCGGGGAAGGCACGCGGACCTGCACCGATGGCGAATGGGCGGCCTGCACCGCGCCGCGCCCGAAGCCCCCTCGGCTCGAGGTCACCGTGCGGGACTTTCACGAGTCACATCCGGACTTCGAGTTCGGCGACCAGCCTGGCAAGCGGGTCTACGACCCGGGGGTGGTGGCCTTCGAGCTGGGTGCCGACGAGAAGCCTGTCTACACCGGCAACCCGACTACACCAAGCACAACAGGGAGAGACAACTTCGACCAGTGGTACCGGGACGTCCCGGGCGTCAACGATCGCGGCGAGTTCGAGATCGAGCTCACGGAGGTCGCTGGCCGTCCGGGGGTATACGAGTTCCGGGACAACCGCTTCTTTCCCATCGACGACCGCTTGTTCAGGAGGGAGGGGAATCTCCACAACTATCACTTCACGGTGGAGGTCAAGACCCGCTTCCTCTACGTGGGCGGCGAGTCGTTCCGCTTCAGCGGCGATGACGATCTGTGGGTCTTCATCAATCGCCGACTGGCGATCGATCTCGGTGGCGTGCACGAAAGCATGACCGACATCGTCTACCTCGACGAGGACGCCGCCAGCCTGGACATTGCCGTGGGTGGCGTCTACGACGTGCACCTGTTCTTCGCGGAGCGCCACACGGTGGCATCCAACTTCGAGATCGAGACGACCATCGCCGAGTGGGACTTCTGCGATTAGCAACGGTGACGGACCCAGACCGACAGGGCTGGGGCTCGGCAGAGGCCCGGATCAGCTCGGAGCCACTCGAGAGCAGAGCCCCATCTCCCGTGCGCGAGCCAGGCGCTCCTGGCTGAAATCGCGAGCAAAGTCGGGGCGGCCACCAGCCTCCCACGCGGGCACGGGGACGAGGCACTCGCGGGCGAGCCGATCGTGGAGGCGTACTTCGGGATCGGGGCTGCGATCGAAGGGAAACGGATTGCGAAACTCGCCCACTGGCAGGACGCCATACGTCGCGTCGGAGCCGGAGGTGATCACTTGCTGCAGCTGCTGTCCGCGCTGCGCCACGTAGCGGAGAAACTCGACGTCGTAGGGTCCGACAAACGGCGCCCCTGGTGGCCGGCGCGCCATCCACCGAGCCCAGTCGTAGCCGTACAGGAAGTCGTGCGTGTAGCGAAACCGGATCACCGAATGCAGGCCAAAGAGCACGTGGACCTGCCGCAGCAGCGTGGCGATGCGCGCAATCCGGGCGCACGCATCCCTCGCGTCGGAGCTCTGACTGGCGAGCGTCGAAGCCAGCAGGTCGAGGTCCCAGTACAGGTTGTTGGGAAACTCCGCGCGCATCAGCTCCGCGGTCTGGCAGAGCGCGTCCACCGCCGCCCGCTGCACTTCCGCCGGAAGCGCCGTCATCAGCTGCTCCCCCAACCGGACCAAGGGTGTGGCGGTCTCTCGATCCGGACTCATGGACCGGCAGGAAGACAGATTGCAGCGGGCATCTACGGCTGCCAACCGTTCCAAGAGAGCACTCTCCACGCGCGCGATTATAGGCACGACCGCGCGGCTAGCGCAGCCTCGAGAAGCGGCCACTCAGATGTAGCGAGCCAGCACCCGCTCGACCGACGCCACATAGCTGCCGCCAAAGTGATTGACGTGGACCAGCAAGGGATAGAGCTGGTAGAGCTCGACTCGGTCCGCGAAGCCGGGAGCCAGAGGAAACGCCTCGCGATACGCCGCGAAGACGCGCTCTCCGAAGCCTCCGAACAGCTTCATCATCGCGAGATCGACTTCGCGGTGGCCCCCGTACACGGCGGGATCGATGAGCACCGGCTCGCCGCGCTGGTCGCGGTGCAGGTTGCCCCCCCACAGGTCTCCATGCAGCCGCGCGACCGGCTCCTCGGGTCCGAGAAGAGCTTCGAGCCGGTCGAAGAGCGCGGCGCAACCGCGGCGGATGGCGCGGGTGGCCACCCCGCTCTCGATGGCG
>JBNLDK010000201.1:0-125972 GCA_050304295.1 Polyangiaceae bacterium | reverse complement strand
CATGACGGCGAATCGGCGCTCTCGGGGCAAAACTTGTCGCGCACCCAGTAGCCCACGGGCGCACTGTCAGTGTACTGAATGATGCTCTCGTCGTTTTTCCAGATCCCGAGTTCGGCACCCGCACCTGAATCCAGCTCCGTGTTCAGCTTCACGTGGAGCTCGATGCACATCCACTCGTCGTCGTCCACGCGGAAGCTCGCGTCGTGGACGAGGGGGTTGCCATAGTAGGCGGTGTCGCCAGATGGCGCCTCCATCCAGGAGTGCATGTTCATCCAGTAGTTGTAGGTATCGAGCCGGGGGTTTGAGGTGGCGTTTTCGACGGGCTCGATGGCCACGCTGATCCGATCATCACCAACGGGTCGGGTTCCCGCACGCGGATTTGGCCAGCTCGTGGGGGGATTGTAGCCTCCAATCCACATTCCCGAGTGGTGCCACTCGGGACCGGCCTGATACTTGACGTAGTACCGCACGAACAGTTCGTCGTAGCCGGGGTCGAGTAGCTTGTAGAGATCGGTGGCGTTCGTTCCTGCGCCACTCGCCACCATCTCGAGACTCTGAGAGCCGCTGGTACTGGGGGCCACATCGCTCGATATTGCCAGTCCGGCGTCCTTGGCATCCTCGTAGCGGGCTACGATGTCCGTGACCGACGCGGCCTCGAAGCCGTCGTAGAACACGACGTTCGGATCGGCATCGATCCCCACGTCCCCTGGGTAGTGGGAAGAGATACCGACGCTCGCCCCGTTGCTGCCAGCGATACTCGGGTCTCCGCCGGAAGCGGGCTCCCTGCCTCCAGAACCGCCAGCGCTCGACGTGCCACCTGTGGCGGTGGCGACCCCGTCTTCGTCGTCCGCGCCCTTTCCGCAGGCAGCGACCAGCACCGCTCCCAGTATCAGAACCCGTGCCCATCCCATGCGACAATGATATCGCGACTCCGCTCCTGGGGTCAGCGGTTCGAGCACTGGCACTACCGGTGGTCTGGGAGTGACCGGGAGGCCGCCCTGCGCGGGGAGGTGTCGCGACCAGTGGGAACTCGGGTGGCCTGAGGCTGACTAGCGTCCGGCTTCCTCGGCTACCGCGCGAAACACGTTCGGTGGCACTTCGATGGCGGTTCCGTGCCGCACTCCCGGGAAGAACACCGAATCAGAGATGTCTCTCCAGCCCATGGGGGTATCCAGCGCGGATGTCGTTGCCTCCAGCGCGCCGTAGGCGCCATCCCAGTACTTGTCGAAGTAGACGTAGACGTGCCCATCGCGCTCCAGGAAGGAAGGCCCTTCCGCGGCGTAGCTCCCAGTGATGGGCGGTGACGGAGCCGCCGTCCAGGCGCCCGCGCCGAAGAGCTGGGTCGACGCGAGCGCTCGGAGGTTCTTCTGCCCGTCGGCCTCGTCCTTGATGATCATCAAGTAGCTATCCCCTCGAGCCAAGATCGTGGCATCGATGAAGTTGCGGCCGGGTTGCGCGTACAGGACGTCGACATCACTGAAGTTCGTGAAGTCTCGCGTGAGAACGTAGTAGATGCTGTGGGGATCCGACGCCGAGGTCTCATCGATTGGCGACGACCAGAAGATCATGAACTGGTCGGTCGTTTCATCGTAGAAGGTTTCGGGGGCCCACACGTGCTCGACGTTCGAGTCGATCGTGACGTAGTCGGCCTCGCTCCAGGTCACGAGGTCCAGCGAGCTCGCGTGTCCGAGCCCGCGGTCTTGTACGCAGTTCGCTTCTGCCCATGGCACGCACGAGGTGGTCCAGACCAGATGATACCGCCCGTCCGGGGCGCGCATCACATGCGGGTCGCGAAAGGACCCTCCACCAACGGACGGTGGCATGAACACCTTGCCGGCGCCGATGGCTCCCCAATGCCGACCATCGTGACTGTGCGCCAGGCGGAGCCCGTCGCCCCGTCCATTCGTCACTTCGACGAAGTAGGCAAAGAGATAGTTCGACTGATTCGGTCGACCGCCGCGGTAGAGGGTGACCACCTCGCCTGGCGTGAGAACGCGATCGATCAGGCCCAGGTCGTCCACCGCCCCCGTCCAGGGGTCACTCGCTTCACCGTCGAACCAGCCTCGGCCGGCGCTGAGCGGGCCGCTGGCCCTGAGTACTCCCCCCGAACAGGTTGTCCTTCCTGAAAGAACCCCGTCAACGTAGATGCGCTGGTCTCCCGCTGCTGCGTTCCACGTTCCCACCAAATGGTACCACTCCTGCTCCCGAGGACGGATCTCCGCGGTTGCGGCACAAGAGCTCGCGCTCGTCGAGTCAGTTGGGAATGTCGTGAAGGCGAGACGGTCGTCGTCTCGCTTCTGAAGCTGGAAGGCACTCACCGCTGCACCGTCCATGCCCACGAAGGTGTCGTACCCATCCAGCTCGTCGAGTCTCACCCAGGCAGAAACGGAGAAGTCGTGCTCCGTGTCAAGCACTGGACCTGCGGTCACGGCCCACGACCCCGCGCCGACGACTTCCAACTGACTCCCACTCGGGCCAGCCGCCATGCTTGTCCCGTTCAGCTGCAAGGAGACGTCACCGATGACTGGACGCACGATCTGTCCTTCTATGGCCTCGAAGTCCCAATAGGCCACGAACTCGGCAAGCAACGGATCTAGATCGGCGTCCGGCCTGGCCCCGCCGGTCCCAGCTCTCGTCCCACCACTGCTGGGATCGCCTCCCGTCGAGCTCGAGCCGGCATCGCCACTGCCGGTGTTCTGTCCGCCGGTGTTCTGTCCGCCGGTATTGGCACCACCTCCGCTGGTACCACCCGAACTCGCCCCTCCCATTCCGCCAGTCGCTCCCGCCGTGACGTCGCCCCCGGTGGCGGTTCCCCCGTTGCCCGACACGCCTCCTGACTGGGCGGCGCTTCCCGAGCCGCTGCTGACGGAACCGCCACCGGTGCCGTGAGACGGCACCCCACCCGTCTCCGAGAACGACGGCGTGCCCCCGGCGGCCGCAGATGGATCTTCCCTGGCGCCCGCGCAGCTGAGTGGCCACAAGAGGAACAATGTGACTCCCAGCGGCAGTTGAGAACGCTTCGCTCTTGCGCTCACTCGTGCCCTCCATTCCCGAGGCTACTTGGCTCTCCGCGGGTGCCCGCGTCCGCGCTGCCTGTCTTCGCCGCCCCAGTTCGGGCTGCCATCACCGAGGCGAGGAGTGTGGCGCGTGTGCGTCCCGTTCGACCCTTTGGCATGAAGCTTCCTCGGTTGCTCCGAGATGTCGTACCGCTCGGCGAGCTGATGACCGAGTCGACACCAGTCTCAGGGAGCAATTGTCGATGGCCGCTGGGAATTGCCAATCTGGCCTGCGATTGCCGCTAATGGCAATCTGGGGTCGGAGGATCGCAGACGAATCGGGAGGTTGGTGCGATTCAGGTTGTCCCCAACGATGCGTCGGCGTCCGCTCCCAGAAGAGCACGCAGGAGGCCCCGGCGAGCGTAGGGCTTCGCGAGGAACGTCACCCCGTAGTGCTCGAGTGTCTCGTGGAGATCGCGTTCCGGTACGAAAGCAGAGGTCACCACCGTTCTCGCGGCGGGCCGGCAACGTCCAAGCAGTGGGAGCAGGGCGGGACCGCGTTCCTGCCCCAGGATCACGTCAAGGACGACGAAGTGGAGCGGCTTCGAGAGGTCCGTCACCACCTTTTCGGCTTCGGCGATATTGCGTGCCTCGACTACCTCGAGGCCCGCGCGCTCGAGAATTCGCCGAGCCAGGGCGCGCAGGGTCTCCTCGTCGTCCACGACCAGGACCCGAGCACCTCCGGCTGTGGTCGGCGGACTCGGGGGGACGGACCGGGGCCGCGAAGACGGCGGCTCGTGGTGCGCCGGGAGCAGCGTCCTCACGAGTGTGCCCCCTTCTGGGCGGGGGCTGATGGCGATCGAACCGCCCAACTGTGTCGCGATCGCGTTGCAGTTGGCGAGACCGAGACCGGTCCCTGCCTTCTTCGTCGTGAAGAAGGGCTCGAAGAGTCGGGGCAAGACATCGACGGGGATCCCGGTTCCCTCGTCCGCGACTCTCAGCTCGAGGTAGCGGCCTGGGGATAGCGACTCGGCTGCATCGGCGGTGATCTCGCGCGCCCCCAGCTCGATCCGGATGGTTCCGCCCTCGGGCATGGCATCGCGCGCATTCACGACGTAGTTGGACAGCAGTTGTTCGAGTTGTGTCGAATCGATGCCAACCAGGGGGCAGTCGTCGTCGGCCACCACCTCCACCACGACGGCCGCCCCCGCGAGTCGAGACAGGAAGGGTTGCATGCCCGCCAGCGCCGCGGCCACATCGAGGGGCTCCACGGGTACCACGTGGCTCCGTGTCAGCGTCAGAAGCTGTCGGGTGAGTCTCGTGGCTCGGTCCCCCGTGCGCAGGACCTCCTCCAGCTCTCTTCTTGCTGGATGATCGCTATCGAGCTCGGCGAGCGCTAGATCCGCACTACCGATGATGACTCCCAGTAGGTTGTTGAAGTCGTGCGCTACGCTGCCCGCCAGGCGTCCGAGGCCCTCGATTCGCTGAGACTTCTCGAGCTCGCGCTCCAGTTCCTCCTTCTCCCGTCGCGCCTGCTCGCGAGCGTGCTCGCGCTCACGCGCCACCTGGAAGGCGCGGTCCGCGCTCTTGACCTGGATTGCCGTGAGCACGAACGAAAGGGCGACCAGCATGAGCGCGCCCACCACGTAGCCGTGTGACGTGACCATCTCCGTCGCGCCGTACCCGACGATGAACCCCTCGCCCACGACCACCCCCACGGCCAGCAGCGCCACACCAGCCAGCTCTCGGATCTGGAGCGTGGCGGCCGCGACGAGCACGCCGACCGCGGCCATGTATGGGACTGTCTGCAGCTGCCCTGTGAGACCGACGATGAGCAGGTGCTGCACGAAAGTCGAGCCGATGAGGAGCAGCACCCCCGCCCGCTCTCGCCCGCTGTGCGCGAGGAGGTACGCGCCGGCGTCGAACACCGCGACTCCCCCCATGGCTAGCGTGTACGTGACGGGGATGCCGGCGATCCACCCAAAGCAAGCGGCAACGGCGCTGAGAACCGTTACGGTCAGGGTGATGACGCGCGCGTTCCAGGCACGGCGCTCGGTCACGACCCTCTCGATCGAGTAGATCTCCTCGCCGCGCATGCGTCACCGATTGTAGTCGGGGGCCGGATCGACGGGCAACACCTACTGGACGATCAGCCCAGAAGACGCTTCGCACAGAGCAGGGTCAGCGGTCGCGTGATCGAATGCTGTCGCGATGCCTGCTAGCCCTGCTCAATCACCGCCTTCCGCTTGACAGCGTTGCGTGTGCATTTGCGGCAGTGCGAGCCGTGGAGATCGGTTTTGCCCGACATCCGGTACGCAGGCTGGGCGAGGGTGGCGCGTCTGCGCGGCAATTCTCTGCCGTGACTACGGGTGAAGGCTGGTCCAGTAGTCCCAGGCGTGCTCGATATCGTCGACGCGCAGCTCGTGCCCTCGATGCGGGTGCGTGACGAGCTGGTGCGGCCAGTCGAGGGCGCCCAGGGCCCGATCCAGGTCGGCGGAGCGGCGCATGGCATCCCCGTCAGATGTCCCTCGAGCGATGTAGGCGGGGGGCAACTCCGCGGGGATCCGATCGCTCAACAGAGGCGAAGAACGGCCTGCACCCACCATCCCCACGCCGTCGAGCTTCCACCAGTCTTCGAGACCCAGGTAGGAGGCGAAGAATCCCCCACTCGAGAAGCCGAACAGGTAGCGTCGCGCGAAGCGGGTCTCGAGTCGAGCTTCCAGTGTTGCCAGAAGCTGGTCCCATTCTTCCACGATAGCGGGAGCGTGCGCGTCAACGGTGGCGCGCGCCGTGGGCCAGCACCACCCGTCCGATGCCGCCCATGCAGGGCAGACGCCCTGCATCGCCCGCGGGAAGAGCCCAACAAACCCTCGCGAGTCCGCAGCTTCGCGAACGATGCTCTGGAGCTGAGTCGGCACGGCTTCCGCGGGCAGGATCCCATGGAGGAAGATCAAGACGCTGGGGGGCGAACTTGTTGCTGCGGGCGTGTAGAAGCAGGTCTCAGCGTCCAGACCCTGCCAACCTTCGTCCCCGCACCAGGGCGTCTGAACGGGCTCCCAGCCAGGGGGTGAGGCTGGTGTGAGACTGCCCGCGGAACCACAGCCTGCCACCACGGAGGCGAGTCCAGGTCCTGCGAGCAGGCTGGCGGTGCGTCGCGTCAACATGCAAGCAGCGGGATACCTTCTCGCGTCGTGGCCGGCAACGGGTTCTCGTGGGTGACCGTCCAGCGCAACCCGAGGCAAGAGACAGGCTGTCGAATCCCTGGCACGGGCCGTGGGGGTAGCACTCCTGCCGTGGCGTTGGCCGGAGAGCGTGACTGCACCGGGCCTACTCGTCGGGTCACGACACCTATCGGCAGAAAGAGTTCGATTCGGTATGGTCCCGCTACCCGGGTCACCATGTTGCGTTTCCCTGCTGCTCTCCGCTGCTCGCCGCCCTGGATGGCCCTTCTTGGCTGTGCAGCCTGGATCCATGGTGGTTGCCGTTCTCGGACGGAGCCGCCCTCGTCGCGGGGCGCCTCCTCGATGCCGGGATCCACTGTCGGGGCGCCGATCACCCCGCGGTCGGCATCAGCTCCCAGCGAGCAGTCCGTGAGAATTCCACCGCGCGCTCGGCCGAGCGCATCAGCGCCACCCGTCGACTGGGACCAGTTCATGGAGTACTCGGACGCGGAACGGAAGCTCTCGCGAACCTGTGAGCGACTCGTCGACGCCCAGCGGCAGCGCATCGAGCGGGCCTACGACGAGACCCGACAGGCTCTCGAAGAGCGATGGAAGCAGGGAGATGACGCGGTGGGGCAGCGCATCGCGGCGGCGAAGCGGGCGCTGGAGGAGGCGCGCAAGGCGGGCAGGCCGACGGCCGACCTTGCTCTCGAGCTGAATCGTGCCGAGCGAGACCGCTATCTGGGAGCTCCTCGTGTGGCTCGTTTTCTCGATGATGCTCGCTGCTACGGCTGGGCAGACGAAGCATGGGTGCTGCAGCGCGCGGAACCGAAGATCGAGGCGCCACAGGGCGGGTCGAGGCAACGCTGGGAGCTCGTCGGATCCCACGAACTGGTGCATGTCGCTCGCTCCGGTCGGCATGAGAGGCTCTCGCTGGAAGGCGTGAGCGACCAGTCCATCGAGCGCATGCGGCAGGATGACCCCGTGCTGGTGGACTTCGATCGCGACGGAAGTCTCGAGATCTTGTGGGTGATCTGGGAGCATCCCGATGATCGCACCTACGTCTGGACTGCTGAAGCCGGTGAGATCAAGGAGTGGACGCAAGCGATCCCCGTGCCTGGGGAGGTGCGCCAGGTCGGAGCAGAGGATGGTGGCCGGCGGGGCACGTTGACCTACCGGGTCGCGCTCGACGATAGTGATGCCTGCCTCGACGACGACATGGAGATCGAGCACGACCCGACAGTGTACTCCGCTCCGCTCCTCGCCGAGGTCATCGAGGGTCAGCTGGTCCTAGACTCCGCGAGCACACGCGAAGTGGTTCGTGAATGGTGTCCCAGACACCCCGGCCCAGACTGGAAGACCGGCGACGAAGTCCTTTGTGCTCGGCTGTGGGGCGAAGAAACGGCGAGTCTGCTCGACGCCATCGACTCGCGCTTCTCGCCCGCCGACTGTGCGACCACACCCCACGATCCTCCCCCGTCGGGCCGCTCGCGTGAATACGCTGCGATGCAGGTCGCAGCGCGCTGGTCGCCACCCTTTCGGCTCGAGTCCGGGGTGCAGCGCTGAGGATCGGGTGTCGCGTGTCGCCCGGCGACGTGGAACCGTCGTCGAAGACACCCAACTTGACGAGTCCATTCTTGGGTGCTTGTTGTTCTAGCCAGTGCTACGCCCCGACGACACTTTCCCGCGTCGGGTCAGTAGTCGTTCGAGGGTGGTCTGCAGGTCCGTGGAGCCCGTGATCATGGAGTGCCCGCCGTGCTTCTCGATCAAGGCCCCGAGATCGGCGGCTCCCGCACCGCCAACGAGCCAGGGAGTCGAGCTGCAGGCTAGCGCGTAGCCCTTCATGACCTCTCGCGCCGCGGCACCTTGGGGAGCTATTGTCACGCTGAGCGCTACCAGCAGGGGTGACGTTGCCTTGACTGCTTCGGCAAGGGCGATCGGAGGCGTGCGGGCACCGAGGATCTCGGCGCGGACACCCCACTCCGCAAGGCGAAACGCCAGACCGTAAAGTGGAAGCACGTGCAGTTCCTCGGGGAAGCAGGCGAGCAGAGCAGTAGCTCGGGGCGAGCTCGGTCGCGTGAGCTGGTGCAGCTGCCCCAAAGTCCTGCCGAAGCGCTCCGAGACGACGTGTTCGTGGGCGATCGACAGCTCTCCGCGTTGCCAGGCCTCGCCAATCCGAACCATGACCGGCGCGAGTATGCGATCGTGGATCTGGCTGGACGAGCCCAGTGTCAGTGCTCGCGTCAAATGTCGATCGACCGCCTCCGTGTCCAGCTGGCGCGCGGCCTCGAACAGGTCATCCGCGACCAGCGCGAAAACGTCGTCGGAGCCCGAGGCGGCGGTGACGACCGGTGGCCCTTCCTCGCGCACCATGCGGGCCGCCTCGCTGGCGGTCAGACCCGACTCGCAGAGCGCCGACATGCGTCGCACCTGTTCGACGTCGGCAGCGGAATAGAGTCGGTACGACGACTCGGTGCGGACGGGGCGAGGGACACCGTAGCGTCGTTCCCACGCGCGTAGGGTGACGGGGTTGACCCCCGTCATCGAGGCGACCTTCTGGATTCGGTACGTAGGGCTGGTCAACTTCGGCTCCTTCGCCGGCCGACCCACGCGGGGTTTGCAGCAGGATTGTACATATATTGTACATGGTTTGGGTCCACCAGCACTACCTGGATCTACCTAGCGTATCGTTAGTGTATAAAGTTACGATCAAGACTTTACAAACAATGTACACGCCCTACATCAACGCCATGGTCCGCTGTGGACCCGAAACGACGACTCGACGACCCATCCTCTCCTGGAGCAATTCATGACCTACGCCTTTCGCCAAATCTCCGTTGCCTGTGCCTTTTCACTGATTGCTGCGTGCAGCTCGGACGACGAGTCGTCCTCGCCCGACGCCATGGCAGATGGCGGGACGGGCGGAACCATGTCCAACGACGAGTCTGGCGACTCGATAGTGGATATCGCAGCAGACAGTGAGGACTTCGCCCAGCTCGTGGCGGCCCTTCAGACTGCTGGCTTGGTGGATACGCTCGCTGGTGATGGACCATTCACGGTGTTTGCCCCAACCGACGCCGCCTTCGACGCATTCGAAGAGGCCAACCCTGGCCTGCTTGCTGCCCTGTCGACCGACGAACTGGCCGCAATCCTGACCTATCATGTGGTCAGCGGTGAAGTACGCTCGAGCGATCTAGTGGATGGCAGCATCGCACCCACCGTGCAGGGCAGCTACGTCAACGTGAAGCTCGGTAGCGGGGTCATGGTCAACCAAGCCACGGTGACCACGGCGGACGTTGTCGCTTCCAACGGAGTGATCCACGTCATCGACAGTATCATTGTTCCCCCCTCTGCCGATATCGTGGACACCGCAGTGGCTGCGGGAAGCTTCACACGACTGGCTGGGGCGCTGACCAGTACCGGGCTCGTCGACGTGCTGAAGGGTGAGGGGCCGTTTACGGTATTCGCACCCACCGATGCCGCCTTCGAAGCGTTCGAAGAGGCCAACCCTGGCGTCTTGAGCAGTCTCAGCGACGAGGATCTCAGCAACGTGCTGCTCTACCACGTGGCGAACGGATACGTTGGCGCCGCCGATCTCGCCGACGGGATGAACATCTCGACAGCTCTCGACGGTGCGGAGTTGGTTGTCGATTTGTCTGACGGCGTTGTCGTAAACACCTCGAACGTTACCCAGGCCAACGTTCTCGCGTCGAACGGTGTGATCCACGTCATCGACGCAATCCTCCTTCCCTCCACCGATTGAGCATTCAAGACCAGCGCTCCGAGACTCTCGCCAGATAGAACGCTGTTCCCGAAAGTCTCCCGTCTTTCCTCCCCCCTTGGGCCTTCCAGGTCCCCATCCGTCATCCAGTCCCCTGCCGGCCGACGAGGGGAGGGTGGCGCCCGACGTTTCCAGTGGGCGCCACCCTCCCGATGCCACGAGAAATGACCGATGCCACGAGAAGAGAATGCCTTCGACCTCGAGCCTTTCTACGACGGCGCGTGCCCGATCTGCAGCGGGGAGATCGGCGTGCTACGTCGCCTCGACGGCGAAGGAAGAATTTGCTTCGGCGACATTGCTTCACCCGATTTCGACCCCTCCCAGCTAGGTGCCACGCGCAGTCGGATGATGGCAGAGATCCACGGCCGGTTGCCTGACGGCAGTGTGATTCGAGGGGTGGACGTGTTTCGTCGCGCGTACGCCGCTGTGGGCTTCGAGTCCCTCATCGAGCTGACCCTGCTGCCTTGCGTGGATCATCTGCTTCAGCGATCGTATCGTCTCTTCGCCAAACATCTGCTTCGCCTGACCGGGCGGGCTGCGAAGTGGACTCTCGCCGATGACACGGCGAGCCCGTGAGCGGCGATCCCACGAGGCGAATCGGCGCTAGAGCTCCCAGCAGACGATGTCCCCGGTAGACTCGAGGCCACTCAGCCTACCCCCGCAGTCCCCAGGTCGAAGTCGGTGAACCTGCAGAGACGTTGCTGTTCTCGGCCAGCGCGCATGAACGTTTGTGGCCCCCCGAGACGCCGAGCCAGTTGTCCCAGGGCCAGGGCCCCGGGTTGGGCTGGGCGTTGGTGACGGACGAGCTTCCTTCGTCGTTTCCGGTGGGACAGCCTCGCGAGGGTGATTCAGCCACGGAGCTGGATCGGCAGCGATTGGAGTCTGATCTCGCGTTCGAGTTCTGAACACGGGCTTGGAGGGCAGAGCACCCGCAAGCCATCGCGGATTGTCGTCTCCAACAACGGCGGTCAGTTCAGACGGGGGGGACCTTCCGGGTTTCCTCCGATCCTTCAATACCTGTGTCGGCCGACGGAAACCCGGAACGAGCATGTGAACCGCGGTACTAGCGCTTCCCTCTTCGCGCTGCACCATCACCTCGACCTTGACGAGCTTCGGAAGCAGCTCCGCGGCGTTGTTCGCGCCGCTCGGCAGCAGATTGCCGTTGCTGCCTGACTTGGTCCCTCTGCTGCCTGGCCTGCTTCTTCTGCTGTCGGGCCTCAGCACTCTGCTTTGCGGATCTTTGGGCGTCGCCACTCTGCTTGGCGGCCTTCTGCTGCTGGGGGTCGCCGCTCTGCTGGGCGACCTTCTGCTGCTGGGCGCTGCCATTCTGCTTGGCGGCCTTCTGCTGCTGGGCGTGGCCACTCTGCTTGGCGGCTTTCTGTTGCTGGGCCGAACCATTCTGCTTGGCCTGGCTGGATTGCTCGCTAGCTTCGGCCTGGTGCTGACTCGAGGTACGAACCTGGACTCGCTCAATCGTTCCGTCTTCGGCGGCCGTCGCCATCGTGGCGAAACCGAGGACGAGGAACGGGAGCGCAGAGCTTATCAACCTGAAGTGGGACATGAGTTCTCCTTGCTTTCTGTGGAGCTCACCGGGGTGAGTTGACTGATTGACGAGAACTCGGAGACGAGGTTCCCGGCCTGAGCTCGAATCCTGTGCGGTCCCGCCACCAGGAGCTCAACCAACCGAAAAGGTCCGGGGATTCCTTGGCGCGACACAACGGCGACTGCCATTTCTGATCCGACGAGGGAACCGCTCCTGATGAAGCTTCGTCCTAGTCTCCTGGCGCGGTTGGGTGTGCGCTCGCGAGCTCACTTCAGGCATCGACAAGTGACCGAACTCATGGGTCTTTGGGGTTTTTGGGCGAGTCGAGGCGCACCAGGGTTCGACCTGAAGCCTGGAGACGCCTCCAATCGCACTCCATCCGCGTACGCTCATGTGGAGTGGCATCGGCAAGGCGGAGGATTTCGAAATCGTGGTTGCGGCGGGAACTCCATCGGTCCGGATTCCGTCCATCGGTCATGTCAAGTTCGCGGAAAGGGCCGGCGATGTGGTCTGCGAGCGCACGAAAGGGCAATCTCCAGTTCCCTGGACGCGGAGGGGAGTGGAGCAGGGTCGCGAAACGATCGACCCTGAGATACTCGTGCTCGATAGCGGCGGCAGCGACGCTTGCGCTCTCGTGTGGTGGTCGTACCCACGAGCGGAACGACGACAACAGCAGTGCGAGAGACGGTGCCTCCGAGCCGGGCATCGACATC
Source organism: Polyangiaceae bacterium (assembly GCA_050304295.1). Lineage (GTDB taxonomy): Bacteria > Myxococcota_A > Polyangia > Polyangiales > Polyangiaceae > JAFGBI01. The sequence continues at coordinate 113,778 of JBNLDK010000201.1, read as the reverse complement.
GAACTGGACACCACGGCTGGCGACGAGATCACCCCCGTTGCTCCAGGTGCCGAATTCGACGTGTGCACCGGCGTGTCGGTGGAGCCCGAAAATACGATGGAACCCGCCGACATCATCTTCCTCGTCGATAACTCGCCCAGCATGCGCGACGAGATCCTGTGGACACGCCGGAACATGAACTTGTTCAGTCAGGCGATCACGGACGGCGGGATCGACCACCGGATCGTGATGATCTCATGTCTTCAAGATGGCTGCGACGGGCACCGTACCACCAGCGGAATCTGCATCGATCCTCCGCTGGGCAGTGGCGACTGCGAGACGAGCGATACGAACCTGCCAGACTACCTTCACGTCGACGTGCGCATGCCGAGCCAGAAGCTCTTGGAGCGAGCCGTTGACACCTTCGCCGAGTGGCAAACGATGATCCGGCCCTTCGCTCGCACTCACATCGTGGCCATCTCGGACGATAGCGAACTGATGGACGCCGCCGAGTTCCGCGAGGCACTGGTGGGTCTCGGTCCTCCGGTGAGCGATTTCGTGTTTCACGGGATCTTCGCTGCGCTTGGCAAGGACGACGCCTGCGCGATCTCAAGCAGTGAGCCCTGCTGCACCTACGCGGCACCAGACGGCGAGGGCGTGCAGTATCAGGAGTTGGTCGATACGACAGGTGGGGTGGCAGCCGACCTCTGTGAGCAGGATTTCGAACCGGTGTTCACGCAGTTCGCCGAGTCGGTGATTGCCCATTCCGAGCTGGACTGTGAGTGGACGATCCCCTCGCCCCCGGAGGGAGAGGCGATCGATCCCGAACTGGTGAACGTGGAGTTCAAATCGGGTGATAGCTCGACCTACTTCGGGTACGTCGCTTCTCGAGCGGAGTGCGATGACCTGGACAACGCCTGGTACTACGATGCCCCCGGCGACCCGCAACGGGTACTCGTCTGTCCGGACACGTGCGCGCGCATCCGTGCTGCTCCGGTGCCGAGACTGTCCGTCACGTTCGGCTGCAAGACGCTTGAGATAGCCGAGATCCAGTAGCAGAGGTTTGGCCACGGACTCGATGATTCCGCCCGCCAGCTAGTTGGCGGTGCAAACTTGGAACGGACCCGCAACAGAACGCTTGAGGCGGTGGTGGGTAACAATCAGGAGGATCCATGCGACAGTTGGTAGGTTTCGCGGCCTTGTTGGCTCCGCTCGCGTTGTTCGCCGGCTGCGGTGGCGACGGGGACTCGAGCTCGTCCTCGTCTCTGACCGGTGGTGCGGGCGGAGTGGCGTTCGGGGGAGCGGAGTCGGGCGGAACGCCGTCGGGCGGAACGCTGTCGGGCGGCGCAATGCCCGGCGGGACAACCTCAGGTGGGGCAGCGCTGGGAGGTGCGACGTCGGGGGGGAGCACGCCAGGGGGGACAGCATCAGGCGGGAGCGCGCCCGGTGGGACCGCGTCCGGCGGGACGACATCTGGCGGAGCGAATGCTGGTGCAGCAACCAGTGCCGGTTCGAGTAGCGATTCGGGTGGTACGGTATCGGATGGTGGTGCCGCCGCCCAGGGTGGCGAATCCCCGGGTCCCGGCGGTGACGCCGGCAATACTGCGATGCTGCCGTGTCCCTCCAGCGAGCCGGCAAGCGGCGAGGACTGCAGCACGCGTCGAAGCCTCGAATGCGACTACGAAGACGCCACATGTTGGTGCATCGACGCTCAGTGGAACTGCGAAGCTGTGGACCCAGATTGTCCGGCAACGCCTCCGCAGTCGAACACTTCCTGCGTCGATCTGGCTGGTACTTCCTGCGTCTACAGGCAGCGTGAGTGCATCTGCTCGGAAGACGAGGAATGGCTCTGTACCCGCAGTGGGTCGGGGCAGGGTGAGGGTGGGGCGGGAGCGGTCAGCGGAGGAGGAGCCGGCGGCGTGGGCGAGTACTGTCCTGGCATTGCCCCGAGCGACAATGACGACTGCTCGGCTCCCGCTGGGACGAACTGCTCGTACAGCGATGCCTTCTGCATCTGTCGCGGCTCCGGCGTTTGGCAGTGCAGCTGACCCCGCACCCATGACGGCCTGGTGTTTTGGGCGTCAGTGGTCGGACGACGCTCGGATCACCAGGTCACGACATCAGTTGTCGCCCGCCAAGGAACCCACACCTCGGCGGGTCCGTTGAACCGCCGAGGCGCGTCGAGCGCGCCTCAGGCCCTACGGCGCGAGGCTGAAGGTGCGGTAGCCCGACTGCGTGAAGCTGCCATCTCTCCGGCGAGGACCCACCGGAGCATCGGTGGCTCCAAAGGGATCGAGGAACCCGCCGGGTTCCGCTGCGTCGTCGACGCTATTGTACTCGCCGTGGGTCTCGACGTACCAGTCGATGAACCCGCCACCAGGCAGCTGGTAACTTCCTTGAACGACATCCGGTATCGTGAATTGCTCGTTCGTCGTCACGATGTAGATGCCCGAATAGACGTCTCGATGCTGAATCGAAACGAGCCGGACTCGGCCAGCATCGGACCCTCCCGAGAAGGCGAAGGCGGTGGACGCATCCACTCCGGAAGCGCCATCGGCGGGCTGCAAGAGAGTGACTGGAGTTGGGATCGTCAGTTCGGGCATCGAGGACGAGGCCAAGCCATCGGCGTGCGCCAACCCAAATGGCATGTAGTAGGAGTCTCCCCCTTCGGAGGCGACGACCGTGACGCTCGAGTTGGGAAGTGTCGGAACCAGGTAAGTGAATGTGTCGAGGCCGCGGTAGTCCCTCGCGATCTCGATGGCTGCTCCAGTGTCGAAGTGCACGAAGGCGCGATTGGTCCGCGAACCAAACCCGCTTGCCGTGACGGTGGTCTGGAGGTTTCCGGCCGCGATGTCCTCGCTCGTCAAGTCCAGTTGGAGCGCGAACGGCGATCCTGGAGCCAGCACTGCCGGCGCCGTATCGTAGGCCAGATAGTCAGTGGGCATATCCGTGCTGGCATCGAACTGCCAGAGCAGGCCATGTGCGGTGGTGGTCGTCTGGGAGGGGCCCCGCCATAGAGCCGAAGCAGAACCCAATCCGGACTCCCCCAGACCCGTTCGCGAGCTTGCCCCGTCGGGACCGCCGAACGCCACGGTCAAGGTACGGTTGGCCGTGAACTCACCCCCGGACTGAGTGAGCGAGAAACTGCCTGAACGCTGCGGCAACCCCGAGTAGATCTGGAGCGTCGGATCGCGCCGCGTCAGGCCCTGGAAGACCCAACCATAGACCTCCGCGGCGTCCAGCCCAAACTCGACGAGGAGAGACACGTCGTATTCCTCAGCGACGTCGGCGACTTCGAATTCCCCATTCGTGTCGGTCACGGTCAGGGTCCCGCCCACGTCCATGGGGACGTTGGCGAGCGGGTGCCCCCAGAAGTCGATCAGCGCGCCACTGACAGGGCTAGCAACGCTGCCCCCGCCACCTTCGCCGCCCGCGGGGGTTCCACCGGTTTCCGTGCCACCAGCGCTCACTCCGCCCTGGGCCGTACCACCACCGCTCCCACCACCCTGGCCACCCGAGCCCCCGCTGTCGGAGCCCCCGCTGTCGGAGCCCCCGCTGGTCGTTCCGCCTTTCGTGCCGCCACTGCCGCCGGCCTCGCCGCCCCCAGTCGCGTTGCCGCCTGCGGCCTGGCCGCCGGTGTCCCCCTCGATTCCACCGGTCGCCGTCCCGCCGGTCGCCGACTCCCCCGCTCCTCCGCCGGTGTCGCCGTCACGGCGAAAGCTGGTGTTCGAAGTGCATCCGAGGGCAACTCCTGCCGCCAGGCACAACCAAGCGAATCGTTCGGTTCTCATCATGTCCTCCGCCAAGCTGCGATTATGCGAGCCGCTCTCAGCTAGCACCAGGGGAGTTGCAAATCCCCCCTAATCTGGAATTGGTCCAGAGGTTCGGTTCCTGGCGAGCTCCGGTCGAGACCTCCGCTGGCTGTTCGCGTTGCCCCTCCAGTGCGGAATCCCCCCGAGTCGGCGACGTCCGCTTGGTCGCCTCGAACCATCCGGCCCGCAGCCGTGAGGGTGTTCGCGTCACACTGTGGCGACGTCAGGCGACTGTTCACGGAGAATGCTCAAGGCCATCGCCTTCGTTGGTTGCGCCTTCGCCACTGCCATCTGCGCTGGTGGGTGTCTTGGAGAGCACCCCGCTCCCCATCGCACGCACGGAAACCTGGCGGACGCCCTTGGCGGTCGGACGATCGACAGTCAGAAGCGTTTCAGGTACTGCAGCCGCACACCCCTCCCGCTGGGAACGAGGCTCACGTCTTGGTATCGCCGCGGAGCGTCTCCGATGATCCACAGCGCCACCCCACTCGCGGCCAGGGCAGATGCGCCAACTACGGTGCCGACGAAGACGTGATCCCAGGTTTGCACGCTGCGGAGCAGAGCGTCGTTGTCGGCGTAGGCCCGGCGAGAGGACTCGGGGCCGAGGCGTCCCTCCACCACCGCGTTGCCGATCCGCTCTTCTTCGGTCTCCCAGTCGCGATAGCGCCCATCGTTCCACAGCTTGACCCCCACCGCCGTCCCCGCCAGCGCTGCGCTGGCCGCAGTCAACCCAACGGCGAGACGTCGGTTGCGCCATGCTCGACGCTCGTACTCGACGCGATACTCGAGGGTGGGAACGAGCCGTAGCCCCAGGGAGCGGGTGCCACCGCCCGGGATATCGACCGTGGCCCGGAACGGCTCGAAGCCGGAGAGCTGTGCTTCCACCAGGTGTGAGCCCGCGGGCAGCAAGAGTGCTCCGGTGGCGGCTTCACCATCGACGAGAACCCGTGCCTTCGACTCGCTCGCGCGTAGCACCAGCTGTCCCAGGTCGCTTGCCGTCAGGTTGGCAAGGGGCTGCAGCCGGCACGAGACGCGCGCGACCTCGGCGCTTCGGACCTCCACCGCCTGCTGATCGGTGCGGTACCCATCACGCTCGAAGCGCACCGGACGCGAGCCTGCCGGGACCACGAGTGCCCGGGGCAGGGGTGTGCGTCCGACGAGTTGGTCGTCCACGAAGACGTTGACGGCTGGAACCCGGCAGGACGCCTCGAGCTGTCCGACGTCGCCGAGGTCGAGCTCTGGTTTCGGCGCGGGTTCGAGCGCGACGTCAATCTCGGCCTGCTGCCCCCCGGAGATTGTCACGCGCCGTTCGGCGGAGCGATAGCCGTCGAGCTCGAAGCGCACGGCGTGTTCCCCGATCCCCAGGGGCACGGGGCCCCTACGAGCGAGCTCCGATACGTCGCTGTTGCCAACCAGTACCCGCGCCTGCGAGGGAGAGACGCTCACCTGCAGCGCGCCGATGCGGGATGTCTGGCGCTTCAGCTCCTGCTCGACGACGGCGCGCCGGGCGTCGCCCACCTCGGACGCCCCTTCCTCGAGATACCGAGTCAGCGCGTCCCGGGCCTCGACGGGATGCCCCAGCGCGACGTGGGCCATCCCGAGGTTGTAGAGTACTCCGTAGTGCGCTCTGAGCGAGTACGCCTGCTGCAGCTCCACGATCGCCTCCTCGTAGGCGGCTTCGTCCAGCAGTTCCAGCGCGCGTGCGTAGTGCTGCTTGGCCCCCGCCCGCGCGTCATCGAGCTCCTGCGCGGCGACGGAGCTCGTCAGAAAGGCGATCGCGGCGATACAGGTGTGGCGGAGGAGGGCATTCACGGCGGATCACTCGTAGAGATTGGCGCCGTCGAACTCGACGGTTCGCCGGCCACGCCTCTGGCGAATGACTGACGGCGCGGACGTTGCGGTGCTGGTGGCGCTGGCGGGGGGCGCTGTCACCACGCTGGTGCGGCTCGGCGGTGGGGCGGCAGCTGGGCCAGCGCGGTGCGGCGAGGGAATCGAGGCGGGCCCGGAGCGGGCCGCTGGTGCGAGTCGGCGGGGCGACGCGGAACTGGGTGGGCCTGCGCTCTTGGCCGTGCCTGCGCTCGCCACCGGGACCGTGCCCTTTGCCGGTACGGTCGACGCGCTGCGAGCGTCCGGGTCGGTGTCAGGACCGGCGCTGGCCGCGCTCGCTACTATCGATCCCACCGCTGCCGATGAGGCGGCAACGCTTTGGGGTGTCCCCCCGCTCAGCCAGGCCCGCCCCACGACACCGACCACGACGACCAGCCCCAGCGCGCCGAGGGGCCACCACGACCGCTTTCGGTCGGGGGTCGAGGAGCTCACCCAGAGGCTCTGTCCGAGCGTCGTTCCGCCCGCCCCTCGGGGGATGGGCATGGGGGGCGCTGCTGGTTCGGGCGGGGCTGCATCGATGGGTGCCACCTGGGATCCCGCGAAGGGGGTCAGCGCGTTGGCGAGCTCGTCCACGGTGACGAAGCGGCGCTCGCGATCGAAGGCCATGGCCCGCTCAACGACCGCCACGAGCTCGAGCGGCAGCTCGGGACGCAGCTCACCCAGCGCTGGCGGGCGTTCGTGCAGGACGCGGTAGATGATCGTGTGCGCCTCCTCACCGAGAAAGGGCACGCGCCCCGCCAGCGCTTCGTAGAGGATGACGCCGAGCGCGTAGACGTCGGCGCGAACGTCGAGGTCGGCGTCGCCCCGGATCTGCTCGGGGGGCATGTAGAGCAGGGTGCCGATCATGGTGCCCGCCTGGGTTCGGGGCGCGGTCGAGGTGGCGAGCCGGAGCTTGGCGATCCCGAAGTCCACGACCTTGAGCAGCTCGCTCCCGTCTGCCTTCCTGCACAGGAAGAGGTTTTCCGGCTTGAGGTCGCGGTGCACGACGCCCTGGGCATGAGCCGCCGCCAGGCCACGGGCGGACTGGATGACGAGGGAGACGGCGCGCACGACATCCAGCCGTGGCTCGCGACGCAACAGCCCGCGCAGATCCTCCCCTTCGAGCAACTCCATCACGATGTAGGGGTCGCCGTCTTCGGCAACACCAAAGTCGTTGATGGCGACGACGTGATCGCTGATCAGGGCACCGGCCGCCTTGGCTTCGCGCTCGAAGCGGAGCAAGATCCCGGGATCTGCGGCGAGCTCGGCGTGCAGGAACTTCACCGCAAACCGCCGCCCGACGAAGGTGTGAACCGCTTCGTAGACGGCCCCCATCCCACCGACTCCCAGCCGTCGCGTCAGGCGATACTTGTCGCCCAGCACGCTCCCGATGCGTGCGTCGTCGCCCGTCGCCGGAAGGCGAACGGTCAAGTCCTGGCCAGTCGAGTTCCCATCCACCGTCGTCCACGGAGGTCGTAAGGACGCGGGGCAGCGAGAGGAATACGTAATATCCGCAGGTCGCGCGGAAAATGATCGCCACTCGCAGTCAAGTAGCTGGCACCGTCTCCAGACTCTCCAGGATGGCTCCAACGGTCGCTGCCTCGTCTTCCACGAGCAGCGCGTGACCCGCTCCCTCGACGCGTTGAAGTGTGCCAAGGGGGACGGCGCGCACCAGCTCCTCCGCCTTCTCGACGGGCACCGCGGCGTCTTTCGTACCCGACCGCGCGGTCACGCGACAACACACGGCGCCGAGCTTCGGGGTCAGATCTTCGAATTCGTTGGCGAGGGCCAGAAGCTCAGCGGCCAGCGTTTCCTGATGCACGTCGGTCAGCCAGCCGCGAACCTCGGCGACTGCTGCGGGGTCGCTCCGAAACCTTTCCGACAAGTACAGCGATTCCGCCATCGGCGCGAGATCCGCTCCTGCCCGCAACGCGGTGCCAATCTCCCGCAGCTTCGCGCGATGCTCTGGGGTCGCCGAGCAAAGCCCCGCCAGTGCGAAGATGGAGCGGGGTTCCACCTGTCCACTCAGCACGAGCGCGAGGCAGCGCAGGACCCCACCCGAAAAGCCGATCAGGTGGGCGCGGTGGACCCCGTGGTCCCGGAGCGCGCTCGCCAACTGTCGCTCCTGCTCCCCGAGCGACCGAAACGGGACTGGTGGGCTCAGGCCGTATCCGGGAAGGTGAGGAACCAAGACGCGGTAGCGCTCGCTGAGCGCGTGGACCAGGCCACGAAAGTGGCTGGGGCTCGTCGGTGTTCCGTGCAGTAGCACGACGTCGTCGCCCGATCCCACGACATTGACATGCAACGACACCTGATTCTCCTTTCGAGGGATCGATCCGTCAGGCTCGCCTGATGGGGACTCACCCGATGGCGTTCAGCGCGCGCGAGACGACTTCGGTCCGCGTCTCGCAGCCGGTCTTCGCGAGCAGATTCGAGACGTGCAGCTCCACGGTGCGCAGGGCACAGCCCAGGTGCTGGGCAATCGCCTTGTTGCTCTGACCCATGACGAGCAGTCGCAGTACCTCGCACTGGCGGCGAGTCAGACGCTGGGACTTGCAGAAGGCCTCGAGCCGCCTGCTGGTCTCGCCTCCCGTGCTCCGCTGGGTCACGAACCAGTGCTGGCTTTGTCCCTTGCTGCCGAGCGCCACCACGTCGAAATCCGGTGGGGCAGGCTTGCGGCCGAGGTCGGCCAAGAACCCGAACCGCGAGGGATGCGCGAGCCACGATTCAGTGGCCGCCGAGTTGCGGTGCACGATGCGCCCGCGCTGGTCCACGAACAGCGCGGGCGTCGGAAGTGACTCCATCGCCACCTCCAGTCCGCACCGGGCCAGACCGGCATCGTTGAGGGTATCCTCGCGAACGAGACGACGCTGCAGGGCGGGAATTACGGCGTCCATGTTGGCTTGGTGGTGCGGGGTAAACGGTTCGATTCGGAAGCCGCCAACCCAGGCGAGCAGGCGTGCTCCATCGCAGATCGTTGCCCGCAGCTGGTCGTGCTGACCCAGACCCAGCGGCACGAGCAGCTCCCGATGGATACGGGTCGTTTCACGTCGGACCGCTAGCTGCTTGAGCACCAGCGCCCGATTTCGCTCCGCTCGCGGCGGTTGTGCGAAGACGACCTTGTCCAGGGTTGCCTTCGCGAGGTACCCGCGGCACTTCTGGTTCATACGAGCCGCATCGAAGCCCCGTCCCACGGCGGAGCGAAAGTCGCGCAACTCGAAGTGGCCGGCGCCCATCTCGAGGTGGTAGTGGGCGGAAACGTCCATGTCGCAGAGCTCCCGCAAGTGGGACGTGACCAGCTCGCCAACCGGAGGGGCACCCTCGTCGAATCGCTCGAGAGCCGCGATCAGGTGCCTCAATCGAGGCTCGCCGCTTGCCAGCTGTCTCGCGGTATCGGAAGCCAGGTACATGAATCTGGCGTACGTGGGGCGCAGTCGCTCTCGTGTCCAGTCTCGGGATGGTGTTCCACCGTGGGACATCCCCGCCTCCACGAGACTGACCGGCAGGTTCGGCACCGCACCTGGAAAGGACCGGGTGCTTTCTTCTGCCGCAGCCTTTTACGTGGATTCGCACCGACACGCTGTCCGCCGCCGATGACTCGCTTTCGCAGTCGCCGGTATGGGAACGGACCGACCCAAGAGGGTGTGACCAGGGCCCGTTGGACTCAACTGGCGGCTTGGTCACCTCCAGCGGCGAGTTGCGTTCACTTGGCGCGTGCCTTCTTCCACCGGGACGACTGCCTCCCGGTGAGGAAGCGCCACAGGCCGGCGAGAGCGGCTGCGTTGAGGACACAGAACATGTGCGGGATGGTGACCACCTTGCCGAGCCACCCACCTCCCGCGCAGTTGGGGAGCGCCGCTCCTGCCGCTGCGGCGCCGTAGAACGCGAGCTGTCCCGCCATCAGTCCGCGGTAGACGAGTCCGCCCCCGAGCGCCAGGGGCACGTTGGCGGCTAGAGCGACGATGAGGAACACCGGAACCGACACGCGCAGCAGCTTGTGGGAGATCATCTGCCAGCCAACGGGACTCGATCCGGGCACCAACAGCCGCGGGTGGAGGAAAAAGATCTGGAAGTTGCCGTACAGAGTGCGCACCTTGCGCCGCCACTCCTCGGTCACGGTGGCCGCCGGATTGTCGTAGGCCTCCGCTTCTCCGTCCAGGACCGCCCGGTATCCCTGCGCAACGACGCCGAGGGGAGTGTACATGTCGTCCAGCACCACGTCGGGCGGCAGCGGACGGAACAGTGAGGCTCTGACGGCATAGATGGCGCCGGTGGCCCCCAGCATCGAGCCCACCGCGGACTCGCAGCGGCGCAGAAACAGCTCGTAGCGCCAGTACGCTCCGATCCCTTGGGCGGTGCAGTCGTCCCGGCTGCGGAACACGAGCTTGCCGCTGACGCTACCCACTTCCGGATCCGCGAAGTTCGAGACCAGCTGTCTCACGGCGTCCGGCGCGAAGCTTTGCCGCGCGTCGCCGAACACGATGATCTCCGCCTCGTGCTCGTCGCGGGCGCTCGCTACCAGATCGTTGAGAACCGACGGCTTGCCTCGCCGCTCCGCGAAGGGGTACGCGATCAAACGTGGGTCGCGGCAGGCGGCAAGGATTTCGTGAGTGCCATCGTCCGACCCGTCGGAGCCGACCAGAATCACCAGCTGGTCAGCAGGATAGTCGAGCGTCAGGAGGTTCGCGATGCGGGCCTCGAGCACGTCGGCCTCGTTCCATGCGGCGACGACCACGGCGACGCGTCGCGTGACCTCCTGCTTGCGCACCGGACGTGGGTGCACCCGTGCCCATGCGGCGATCAGCAATGGATATCCGAGGTACGTATAGCCAGTGCTTGACAGGGCGGACCACAAGGCGACGGCAAACAGCGTGTCCATGTCATTCTTGGGGTGGTGCGTAGCGAGGGGTTCCGCGGACGCGGTGGAGTGCTTCCTGCGCTCGCGATGTCAGCTGGTCGAGTAGCCACTGTCGCTCCAGGGAACTCCGAGCTGCGTTTGTCAGTGGCTTCCCACCGCCGCGGTTTCGCAGGTAGTCCAGTAGCTCAACTGTCGTGGGGAACCAGCCGTCGCGCTGCGCTAGCTGCTCCATGCACCGCCTAAAACGTGGATCCATCCGGCCGTCTTCGCAGAAGCCCTTCCCGAAGTGTGTGTACATTATACACGCACCCCGCTGTTCTTCTAAGCGTTTCTGTTTCGTTTCACTCAGGGTCTCGCAGAAGGTGTCCACTGTCGCGCCTTCGGTGGACGCGAACCAGAGATTCACGAACGGTCGCGCGGGGTCGGAGTAGGGCAGCTGCGGACAGCGCCGCAAGGTGTTGATATCTCGAAACACGAAGTTTCGCAGGTAGCGGATGCGCGCGCGGCACACATCGCCCCAGAAAAGCGGATCGGCAACGACGTGGCCACGAAATTGGTTGCGACCGCGGAAGCCGCGCAAAGCGTCATAGGTAAATGCGTTGGCGCCAGACAGGCGCGCCCGTCCCCAGTAGATCGCTTCCTCGTTCGAGGCGTGGTTGGCGGCCGTATACGGATCGTGACCGAACAGCGAGCGGAAACGATCCAGGGCGCGGATCGTTTCCGACCGGGGTGAGGAATGAAAGGTCGCGTTGTGCAGGCCAATCTCGAAGCCCTGCTTCTGGAGGGAAAGGACCCACCGCAGATAGGCCGGGTCCTCGCAGGTGGAGCCAGGGATCTCGGCGCGTCCCGTGCCACGAATCGGCCACACCGACTTGGTGGTGCGTAGTCCAAGATCTGCCAGCAGCGCGTAAACCTCGGGCACATTCTCCAGCGTCGCGCGGTCGGTGTCGTCGAACACCGTGAAGGCAAAGCGCTTGCCGTTTGGCCAGTCCATCCCGGGGCGCAGTATGACCAACCGAGCCTGATTGGTCCATATCTCTGGAATTCGAAGAGGAAAGTGAGTAGAGCGCTTGGGGATCGCGGCGCGCCCAAACCACGGCGCGCGACGCCCACGTTGCGTTCGACGATCGGTTCGGAGTCGAGTGGGGACTTCCCGTGTCTGTGCGCTGCGCGCCAACTCGAGGCAAGTTGCGAGACCCAGCCCGTGCCAGTGCGGCGTCGTCGGCAATGCACGCGATCCCTGGGCCAGCGCGAGACATTCAGGGGAGAAGCCCTGCGGACTCGACTTCAGGCTGGGTGCTTCGAGTCCTCGGCCGTTGGGTGACGGTGCCAGTCGGGTGGAGTACTAGCCCCGCAGCCGCCGCTTGCGAGCACGAAGCGGTGCTCCTCGCTTTCCGCACTACTGCCAGCCTACTTGTCCCGTCCGTACAGCCCGGGCGCCTCGTATCCTGACTGGGTAACGTAGTCATCGTAGCTTCCGGGATAGACGCGCGGGGCCTTCTCGGTCAATTCCAGGACGCGGTTCGACAGTGCTCCGAGAAAGCTCCGGTCGTGGGATACGAAGAGCATCGTGCCCTCGAAGTTGCGAAGCGCCCGCACGAGCATCTGCTTGGTGTCGAGGTCCAGGTGGTTCGTGGGTTCGTCCAGCACCAGCAGATTCGGAGGGTCGTAGAGCATCATCGCCAGCACGAGCCGAGCCTTCTCGCCCCCGGAAAGCACCTCGCACCGCTTCTCGACCGCATCACCAGAGAACCCGAATGCCCCGAGCAGGGTTCGCAGCACCCCGAGTCCGGCGAGGGGGAAGGACGCCTGCACGGTCTCGAGCACCGTGCTGTCGGCGGTGAGCAGCTCCATCGCGTGCTGCGCGAAGTACCCCAGCTGGACGCTGGCACCGATCTTCACTTCGCCCGCGTCCGGCTCGAGCGCGCCGGCCACCATCTTGAGCAACGTGCTCTTTCCCGCACCGTTGACACCCATGATGCACCAGCGCTCGCGGCGTCGGATCAAGAGGTCCAGACCGTCGAAGATGACCTGTTCGCCGAAGGCCTTCTTCACGCCCGACAGCTGCACCACGTCTTGACCAGACCGCGGTGCGGTTCGGAACTCGAAGTCGATCGCCTTGCGGGTGCGCGGAGGCTCGAGCTTCTCGATCTTCTCGAGTTTCTTCACCCGAGATTGCACCTGCGCAGCGTGGCTGGCGCGCGCTTTGAAGCGGTCGATGAAGGCCTGTTCCTTTGCCAACATGGCCTGTTGGCGGGCGAACTGTGCGGCCTGCTGCTCGCGCCGCACGCGATACTGTTCGAGATAAGCTTCGTAGTCGCCGGTGTAGGAGGTCACTTCGCCACCATCGATGTCGACGATGCGTGAGACGACCCGGTTGAGAAAGGCGCGGTCGTGGGAGGTCACTACCAGCGCTCCAGTGAAGCCGGTGAGGAAACTCTCGAGCCAGATGATCGACTCGATGTCGAGGTGGTTGGTGGGCTCGTCGAGGAGCAACAGATCGGGTTGAGCGAGCAGCACGCGCGCCAGCGCGACGCGCATCTTCCAGCCGCCGGAGAGCTGCCCCACGTCGCTGCGCACCCGCTCGGGCGCGAAGCCGAGCCCGGCGAGGATCTCTTCTGCCCGAGGCTCGAGGGAGTAGCCGCCCAGCTCCTCGAATCGGGCCTGAACCACGCCGAAGCGCTCGACCAGCTCCTCGAGGTGGTCAGCCCGCGCCGAGTCGGCCATCGCCGCCTCGAGTTCGGAGAGCTCGCGGCGCAGGTCGGCGACCTCGCCGGCGCCGCGCAGGGTGGCTTCGAGCACGCTCTCGCCTGCCATCTCGCCAACATTCTGGTCAAAGTAGGCGATGACAGTGCCCTTCTCCAGGTTGACCTGCCCGCCGTCAGTCTGTTCCTCGCCCACCATCAGTCGAAACACCGTGGACTTGCCTGCCCCGTTCGGCCCCACGAGACCGACGCGGTCGCCGCGCTGGACCGCGACCGATGCGTCGAGGAAGAGGATCTGGCTACCGTGGCGCTTGGAGACTGAGTCGAACTGAATCACGGGTCGCGCAACCTGCCAGATGCGAGCAGTCGACGCCAGTCCGTTTGGGGACCATTGCCACTTGAGACCAGTGATTGGCACTGAAGACTAAGGCTCGGCGTCGCGGGCGCAGCGAATGCCGACGGTTGCGTAGTGGCTCTCGAGGAACTCGTAGATCGCAAAGAACGGCAAACGGGCAGCAGCGCGAAGCCAGCTCGCACCGAGCAAGAACTCGCCCCCACGGACGACGCGGTCCTGGCTTGCCACCAGATTGGCGCAGTCGATACACGGATCCTGGACATCGGAATACCAGGTGTCGGAGTGCCAATCCAGGGTCCACTCCCACAGGCTCCCCGCGAGGTCGCTGTGTCCCCAGCGGCCGTTTCCGTTGGGTTCGCTCCCCACCACGACGAAGGGAGACGCGTGGTTCTGGTCGTAGTTCGCGGGAAGTGGACTGGGACGATGGTTTCCCCAGGGAAATAGGCGATTCTCGTCGCCACCAGCTGCTGCATATTCCCACTCCGCCTCCGTTGGGAGGCGCCCCCCGTCCCAAATGCAGAAGGCGAATGCCTCGTACCAGTTCACGCAGTTGATGGGATACGTTTCGTGGTCAGTCGGAATGTCGGTCCAGGTCTGGAGTTCGTCGTTGCACGCCAGCAGGGATCGCAGATCTTCATCGTCCGTGGGAAGTCTGTCGCTCCACTCGGGCTTCCAGCCAGAGGCCCCGCGCGGGAGCCCTGCAGCACGCTCCACGGCCCGATGGGCGCCAGCGCCCAGAGTAGGTCGCCAGCCCGCGCCAAAGGCGGTCACGAATGTTCGAAAGCGTCCCACCGTGACCTCGAAGCGGTCCAGGAAGAAGTCACTGACGAAGACAGTGTGCTCCGGTTCTTCGCTCTGATCGCACGTTTGGGGGCCGGGGCAACCCGCCTGACAGGTGTTGCAGGCTTCGCTACCACGTCCCATCGCGAACTCCCCGCCGGGTACCAGGACCGTGTCGCAGCAATCCAGGCCGTTGCATGCGACACTGCCGCAGGGGTCCGCTGGCGTTCCACCGTCGCCGCTTCCTCCTTCTGCGAGATTCGCACCACCCGTTGGAGTCGAGGGATCTCCTGCCGAGCCACCCGAAGGTGCGAGGTTTCCTCCGGCGCCGCCGGAGTCAACGCCGCCGGAAACCGAGCCACCGGCAATGGCGCCGCCAGTGGTGGTTCCCCCCGACTCGTCGCCGCCAGTACCCCATCCACCAGAAGCCGCGCTGCCGAGCCCCCCCCCGGCGGTTGCCGTCGCCCGCGCCCCAGTACCAGTCGGTCTGCCGGTAGGGATCTCCTGCTCGACCAGTCCTCCACAGTGGGGCAGAAGGAGCGCTGGCAAGAGAATGGCGAACCGCCTCTTCGACATCGCGGGACGCATCATACCGTCGAAGGGGGGAAGGCGCAGCCGGTTGAGGATGCCGTCAAGGCCGTGCGAAGTGGACACTCGCCATCGAATCCGGACGTTAGCGATACGATCTTGCGCGAGGGGTGCAAGGCTGCCGACAGCCAGCGCCAAATGATCCGGCCAACACGCCGGCTGGCGTGAGGAAGCCTCAGCTGGTCAGGTCCAGCGACGATTCACGTTGTGAACGACGGACCTCTGGCAGAATCGTGGTGGCGCGGAGCAGAGACGAATGCATTCGGAGGTCCAACCTGCAGCCTACTTGGTCGTGCTTGGCTTCACGACCATCATCGAGCTGTACGTCCTCAGGCGACTGCGTTTCGACTGGACCATCGTCGCGATCGTGGTTTCGGGGACGGTCCTGTGCGTGGACTATCTGACATACACGTCGATCGCGGAGCGCAACTACGACGGATCGGCGCACGTGCAGTACGTGCAGTCGATCGCGCAGGATCTGCGCGTGCCCGATGTGTTCGCGTGCGTTGCCTGCGGGCATCCTCCGCTCTACTACGCCCTGGCGGCCCTGTGGTCGAAGGTGGTGACCGTTGGTGGATGGATGCCGCTCGAGCTTGGGCTTCAGTGGCTGTCGCTGCTGACGTACTTCGGCTTCATCGTCTTCTCTCTGCTGATCTGCAGAAGCTTCTCGGCGACTCCAGCGACGCTCCGCCTGGCAACCGCACTCGTCGCGTTCTGGCCTTCCAGCATCATCAATTCGGTGCGCGTCCACAACGATGCGCTCGCCTCGCTCCTGTTGCTCGTTGCGATCTACTTCATCGCCCAGTGGGATCGCCAGGGACGGGCTCGCGATTTCGGTGTGGCGTTGGTGGTCAGTGCGCTCACGTTGCTCACCAAGGCGTCGGGCTATGCCGTGGCGACCACGCTGGTGTGCTTCGCGATACTGCGACTTGGCTCGACGGGGCAGCTCCGCGACGGCATCAAGCGGCTTGTCATCGCCACCCTGGTTCTTACCAGCGTGGCGTTTCTATCGGTGGGACTGCGCGAATCGGCTCGTCCGACCACCCCTTGTCAGAAGGTTCTTGGTCATGCCTGTGATGGTCGCTACGTGCCGCGCGTCGTCGATACACCGAGTCGATTTATCAGCTTCGACGTGGAAGACTTCGTCTTCCGCATCGACACACTTCCAGACGATCCGCGACGCGACTACTTCCTAAACCGGCTGGCAAAGTCCAGCCTGTTCGGGACCATGCCCCTGGGGGACGAACTTGGCAGCAAGCGGCACGAGACGCTGGCAGTTCTCATCAGCCTGAGTCTGCTCGGTATGGTCGCCGTTGGATTGGTCTCCCTGCCGTACCCTCTGATATGCGGGGTGCACTGGCGTAAGTATCGAGCATACCTGGGTGCCACCTTCATCCTGTTCGTCTTCCTGGTGGCCTTTCGAATCCGTGCACCAAACGAGTTTCACGAGGACTTTCGCCACATCTTTCCTGCTCTGGCGCCCTGCTGCGCGGGATATGCGACGGTGATCGAACGGATCGGCCGCTTCTCCAGGGTCCCGCAGTACGCGGGTCTCGCCATGGCGCTGTCGATGGTGGTGCTGTCGATGGCCTTCTTCGCCAGGTAGACGGACGGCCGGTGGCTTGCGACTCACTATGCGTCCACTCGCCACCAGCATCTGGCTGGTGTCCGTCACCATTGAACCTGGCGATCCTACCCGCTACTGCCGCTCGTAGAACGTGATTCCCACTCCGCCGCCCGACATTCCCGGGTCGGAACTCAGGTAGGTGTTGTCGTTGAGGAAGTTGAACTCGCCGTCCACGCGGGCTTCGAACCACGGGATCAGGCTACCCATGGGGCCGCAGTTGCGCACCAGGATGAACTCACCGTTGCTTGGCGCCAGCGTGTACCAAGCGTCCAGCGATCCTGAGAGCTGGTAGTCGGCACCGCCATTCAGGATGGCGCCTTGGACCCTGCCGGTGGTGGTCCCGCCGGTAATCGGAATGACGTTTCGGCTTCCGTACTTGGCGTTTGGTATCGAGAACGATCCACCCAAGCTCACGGATTCGGTGAACACCTCTGCCCCTCTGTTGCCGGTGGTCGTGTTGCATTCCCAGGGCTGCTCCGGCACGCCGTCAGGCTTCGTGATCTGGACGCGCGGTTCTCCGGCCGTCACGGCGGAGACGTCATAGACGTCGAGTCGAAGGGTGCTGGCGGTGACCTCGCGTGTGGCGACGAAGGCCCCTGTATTGAGGAAGGCATAGGCGCCGTTCGTCGAGGCCTCGAAATCGGGGATCACGCGGGGTGTCGAGTTGTCGTCGGGAGCCACCCCGCAGCTTCGCACGAAGATCTTGGAGCCGTCGCTGGTGTTGAGGATGTTGATCCCCTGGTACTCCATCACGCCATTGGAGAGCGTGAGCTCGTACTCCAGGCCTCCTGAATCCACGGAGCCGCTGAGGCGATCACCGGTGATGGTTCCGCCACCCACGTCGAGAAGGCGCCGGAAGCCGTAGGGCGTGTTGCCGACTTCGTGCTCGGCGGTGATGTCGAGCGTGATGGTGAAGGCGAGTTCCCCCTGGGTCGGCGACGGGATCCCTTCTGCCATGCCGCACGCCCACCCCGGATCGGGAACGATCGTTGCGTCGTCCGAGACGACCGCCCCAGTTCCGCCGGTCTCGGTGCCGCCAGCCCCGACTCCGCCCGTGGCAACTCCACCGGTCGGGGTTCCGCCGGCCCCGACCCCTCCGGTACTGTTGCCTGCCACGCCCCCCGTGGTCGAGATCCCCCCTGTCGCGTCAACGCCCCCGGTGGCGCCGCCGCCGGTGGCGCTGCCCCCGGCGGCGCTGCCTCCCGTGCTAGCGCCTCCCGTCACCGGGGGAGTGCCACCCGTGACCGGAGCGATCCCGCCCGTGGCGTTGCCTCCCGTGAACACTCCCCCGGTGCCAGTTGCAGCGCCAGAACCACCCGTGGCCTGCGCCCCCCCAGTGGTTGCACTGAGACCACCCGTCGAGGTCGATGATGTCGAGCCGGAATCGTCGCCGCAGCCCGCCGCGAGCAGGCCGACTGCGCTGAGCAATGCCCAGTGGACGAGGGGAGTGCGAGGCAAGGTTCCGAAGATCGAAACAGAATCGTGAGTCCAGCGGTACACTCCTGGTACCGCACACGAAAGGTCATGGCTGGTCTTCATCCCTGTCCTCCTTGGATGAGAGTCGCTCTGAAGGGGATCGCGCGCACTTCCTCCTTTAGCAGGGTCTTGCGCTCCGTGCAGCGTTCCCTTCATCGGATCAGGCAGCACGCGCAAATTGATTTCGACGTGAAGCATCAACGCGAGGGAGGACAAATTTGTCCCTTGTGCAGGCGGCCACGAATTGGGCAACCATGAGCGGCAAGAACTCTCGTATCAGCGGCTCACCAGCTGGTGCACACCGACGCCCAGACTCACAAATAACACAGTGCATGTAACTCTTCGGCGTCAGCGTCGAGTGTGCGCTGCCCGTGCGTCCCGATGGATGGCGATGGAGACAACGCACGGGCAGTGACGCGGGGGGGACCGGAGTCAGTGCTTGCGCCCGCGAATCCGCTGCTCATCGTCGATCGACACAACTGCTATCGGCTGGCGGTTGTCGGACTCCCCCATACTGGCAGGGACTCCAGTGAGGCATGCCTCGTCGGCTCGGTACTCATCGCCCTGAGCTCGGACGCGCGGGCCGCCGAGGTGAAGACTCTGCGCAGGGCAAGAACACGTGGAAACACGTGCCTCGTCCCACCTCGGACTCGACCTCGACGTGGCCGCCTGCATCGCGCACGATCGCATGGAGTGTCGCGAGGCCCAGTCCAGTGCCACCGCGGTCGAGCTTGGTGCTGAAGGACGGCTCGAACACATGCCTGAGCGTTTCCTTGGGCATTCCGCTCCCCTCGTCGGCTACGCTGATCACCACCGTTGGCTGACGGCCATCCTGGCGCGACCTGCCAAGATTCGGGCGGGTCGAGGAAGCGCGGACTTCTATGGTCCCGCCGTTCGGCATGGCGTCGCCGGCGTTGACGACGAGATTCATCAACACCTGCGTCAATCGCCCCCGTGACATCACCACTGATGCTCCGGCGGACTCGACCTTGAATTCGAGTCGCGTTCCGTCCGGAACCATGGAGGACAAGAGCTTGGCGCTATCTTCCAGGAAGTCTCGAACCAAGATCCGCTCTGGCTCCACCTCCCGAGCTCGAGCGACGTCGAGCAACTGCTGGACGATGCGACGGCCTGCCCGGATCCCGTCCTGGGCTGTCCGCAGATCGACGGCGGCAGGGTGGTCGGGGGCGATCGCATCCTCGGCAAGTTCAACGCCCATCCCAACGGCGGCAAGGATGTTGTTGAAGTCGTGGGCGATGCCCCCGGCGACGCGACCGACGGCCTCCAGTTTCTCCGCCTGACGCAGCCGCTGCTCGATGCGTTCACGAGCGCGCACACGAATGTCGTGGTGGATGCGCAGGGTCTCGATTGCCTTCGAGAAGGCGAGCAAATAGACGCCCGCAAAGACGCTCATTGCGATGAGCGTCTCGTTGACAATGATCCCGGACGTCACGAAGAGCCCCGAGTACACGAGCAGATCCCGCGAGCCTGCCCGAACCAAGCGGACCAGCAGACAACCGATCCCGAGCACGAAGCTCAGCATGAAGACCCCGGCGACGACCTCTGCTGTCGGCAGGAGCGAGTAGGCACCCTCGCCGAGTTCCCACTGGTGAGCTCCGACGTTCGTGCGAGGCACAGAGACAAAGAGCGTCGATCGACCCGACATCGCGTAGAACAGCAGGTCGCCGAGCGCGACCACCACGATGGTTCCTTGCGCCACCAACAGTCCCGTGAAGAGGTATCCCCGCACGCCCACGAAGGACTGCATCGTGACCAAGTAGAAGAACGTTGCTCCGAAGGTCATGAACAGCCCAAACGAAGTCCACGGAACCCAGAACTCCCCGACCTTCGGCAAGTTGTGCGAGACGATCACGTGGCAGGCGTAGCCTGCCGAGCACAGGCACATGATCCCGAAGGTCAGCACCACCCGCTCGCGAAGATTGCGGTACTCCAGGAGGGCGGACGCACCTGCTACGATGAACAGGGTCGCCGCCGCGACATGCAGCAACTCGTGGAGGTGCTCCGTCATCTCCCAGCTCCTGAATCCTAGCGCAGGACAAGGGACTGGACCCGATGATCTCGAGTGGCTTCGGATTTCGTCCAGCCGGGTCATCGCTCGCGACCGCATCGCAGGTACGAGAGAGGGTGTGCCGCAGGCTCGCAATCGGGGCCGATTCTGCCACTATCCCTCGGTCATGGCGACCAACCCTCCCCCCCGGGCTCCCGTTCGCCACGCTGCCGGCGTCTCGCCTTCGGGCGTGGCAGATCGCGCGGTCGCGGTTCCCACCATCGTCGCGCTCAACGTCCTCGTCTTCGTGGGATGGCAGCTCGCGGCTTCGATGCCTCTGCTGAAGGTGGTCATGGCGTCGAGCTTCGTCGTCAGCATGGTCCACCTCCAAACGGGGTTCGTGTGGACGCTCGTGACATCCGAGTTTTCGCACATCGAACCCTGGCACATCTTCCTCAACATGTTCGTGTTGTGGAGCTTCGGGCGCATTCTCGAGCGTCTGTGGGGCTCGCGGACGTTCGTGCGCTTTTACTTGATTGCGGCCGTCGTGGCGTCGTTGAGCCACTGTGTCGTGTCCACCGTACTTCTGGGCGAGGCGTCGCGCGGCGCAGTCGGTGCATCGGGCGCGGTGAGTGGACTTTTGGTTGCCTTCGCGCTGACCTTTCCTCGGCACCGCATTTACATATTCGGAATCCTTCCTGTTCCTGCTCTGCTCGGGGCGCTCGGTTTCATGGGCCTCGACCTTTGGGGGCTGTACGCCCAGGCGCAAGGTGGTGGGCAGGCGATCGGACACGGTGCGCATTTGGGTGGCGCCGCCGCGGGGGCATTGATGTACCTTCTCTACCTACGGCGCCACGCCGCAGAGCGACTCGCCACATTGCGCGCACCCCGCTTCTCGGCTGGTGAAGTGAGGAGGCTCGAGCTCTTGAAGAAGAAGGTCGAAGAGCGGGGCGCCGACGCTCTCGACGCTAGCGAGCGCGACTTCCTGCGACACCTGGGCGATCGCTTCCCGGGCGTGAAGCCCTCCGACGAGCGCGCCGTGGAGGAAGGAGGCCCGCGCTCCGACGAAGATCGGGAACCCTGAGCAACCTTGAGGTGGGGGGCCAGAAGGGGGCGTCGTGCCTGAGGAACTGCGCGGATCCCGTGTGATACTTCGTGATGGGCGCCACGGTCGTCCACAGAGATCCCCAGTGTCAGTCACTCGTTCCCGTCGAGCCGACCGCGCGGACCGAAGGTGCGGGACAGGCCGGAAGGGGACAGATTCTGGCGCTACTCCCGACGCTCCCGTGTACTCTGCGTCCATGTCCATGAACGGCACGTTTCGTAGTGTGGCTCCGTCTGCCCTCGAGAAGCTGATCGACGTCCCCCGCTTACTCGGTCTCGTGCTGACCTACTCCGAATCACCGCCGTCTCTTCCTCTTCTCGATGAGGACCAGCTCGGCAGTCTGCCGCCATCCTTTCGCCTTGGACTCGAGACGAGTGTCCAACGAATGTTGGAATCGACCGGTGTGACCGGCACGCGCCGCTTGACCCAGAATGGTTTCGACCCGGCGGATTTGGACGAGTGTCTCTCGCTCGACAAGGCGTGGATGGGAGTTCACCGCCTGCTGGCGGGGGACGACTGGCAGCCCACCAGGCCACCGGCGAATGCTGTCCTCGGTGGGGTCGAGTTCGGCGAGGATCATGGGTATGGTCCGGCCCGCTATCTGCTGGCGGACGACGTCAAGGAAATCGCTGCTGCGCTGGCGACGCTCGACGTTGGCGTTGTCGCTGCGAGCTTCGACGCTGGGCGATTCGAGCGCGCTCAGGTGTACCCGGGAGGGTGGGATCAGCCGGATGCCCTAGGCTGGCTGCTCGGGTCGCTCGACGAACTCCGCGGCTACTACTCGCGAGCGAGTCGCATGGGGCGGGCGATGCTGTTCTGGGTCGCGTGAGAGCACAGTGGTGTAGCCACGTTGTCGATCACTACTCCGAGCGCAAGCTATGCTCCCGCGCGCGATGAGCTGTAGCCTCAACCGCCTTCCCGTGCGTCCTCGCCTCGCCGCACGTCGGGTGGGCTATCCAGCGGCAGCCGCCTTCTTGCTCCTGGCGGGCTGCCAGCGTTCGGGATCCCACTATGTGTACCCGCCAGCAGGTGGCGACCCGTGGGTGACTTCGACGGGAACGACGAGTCCTGGGACACCGCTCCCATCGCCCGACCCGTGGGCGACCTCAACGGCGACCACGAATGGGGACCCTCAGCCTCCACCGCATCCGCTCCCCGACCGCCCAACCGGGACCGCTCCGCCCACCTGGGAGCCGGACGACTGAGCGTGCGCACCAGCAAGCTCGATGAAGTTGGGCGCGCGGGGGCTCAGCGCGCGTCCGTCGAGTTTCGGTGAACGTGGCCGACAGGCCGAGGGACACTCTTGGCAGAAGCACATGAATCTGCCTTCTCCGTCTCATGTCTGCCCCTGGCGCCCGCGGGTAGAACTCACCTACCAATGGTTCCATCGGCTCTGCATGGTCATTTCTTTCGGCAACGTGCCAGGATCGTTGCGCATCACCACGTGACGATGACGTCAGAACGGCGGCTTGGGGTCGAGCTTCAGTCCAGCGGAACTCTGATGTGGCCATGTGAGGATCTTGCCGAGCTATTCCTCATTTGGTTTCAAGAGGGGAGTGGCGATGTGGTCACGATTCGCCCTCTTGGTTGCTTGTGGGTTGCGTTGGAGGCTCCGCCGCGGCATTGACAAGGTACCATGGGGTTCCTGCTAACACTTCGAGGGGGGGGGCGACTCGTCGCGCTGGGCGTATTCCTTCCGCTCGTGTCACTGGCGCGCTGTGGTGGTTCGTCGAGAGGAGCCACGGAGGACGCTTCAGGTGGGGTAGCCGGGGTGGCGGGCTCGACGGAGGCGAGGGCGGGTGGGCAGCCAGCGGCTGGCGCCCCGGGAGACGCGGCAGCAGGCAGCCTCGGAAACCCTTCCGGTGCCGGCGGTCTCGGGGCGGGTGCTGAAGGCGGAGGGAATTTGGGGCGCTCGGGCAGTGGCTCTCACCCCGGGGGGAGTGCGGGAACCCATTCTTCGGGTCCCGGTGGCGCTGCAGACGCCGGTTCGAGCAGCGTCGGAGGCGCGACTGGCGCTGCCGATGGGCGAGGTGGCGTGAGCTCTGGCGGCATCGGCGGTCCCGCTGGTGGCGTTGGGGCTGGAGGCGAGCTGGCCGCGGGGCAGGCGGGTTGGGCGGGGGGATCTGGCGTCTTGCCCCAGGAAAGCTGCGAGGCCGCGGGGGACTTCTGGTGTGGGACCGACGGCAGGTGTGTCGCCGCCGACAACGTTTGCGACGCCTTGCCGCACTGCAGCGACTGGAGCGACGAGGGAAGCCATTGCGAAGCGGACTGCCCGGGGTTCTGGTGTCCGTCGGTTGTCGATGGCGACTTCGCTGGAGCTTGCGTGCCGGCCTCCTGGGAATGCGACAGTGCGCAGGACTGCCCGGACCGAAGTGACGAGGGGGTGCAGTGCGCGAGTACTTGCGAGGGATTCTGGTGCGCGTCGGACGAGACGTGCCTACCCTACTACTGGGTCTGCGACGGAGTCGTTGACTGCGGTGACGAGACGGACGAACCCCTTGGCTGCGACACGGAATGCAGCTCCGGTGGTTTCTGGTGCGAGGCCGGCCCAGTCAATCCCGAGAACTCGAAGTGTTTGCCCGATATGTGGATTTGCGACGGGATCGACGACTGTGTCGACGGCAGCGACGAGGGGCAGTGCCGTTTGGGTTGCGAGCGCCGTCATCTGTTCTGGTGCGAACCGGAGCAGGAGTGCCTCCCGGATTGGGACGAGTGCGACGGAATCGTTGACTGCAGCGACGGCAGTGATGAGGCGCTCTGTCCCTGAGCCACTGCGGAAGGTTGCTACGATGACAACCCTTGGCGCCAGGTCAGCGTGCGGTGATTCGTCAGCATCAAGTGTTCGTGGCGTTGAGGCGCTGCGAACCTCACCATTGGGGAAGCGATGACTGGCATCACCCGTCGCGCGTTCTGGCCGTTCGAGTCCCCGAGTGAAGGTCGTGTCCAGGCAGCCAGCGCCGGGCTAGTGGTCGTTCTGGCCCTACTCGGTTGCAAACTCCCGAGCCCCGACACCAACCGCCCCAGTGACGAGTCAACCGCTCAGGAGGACGAGGCGACGAACTCGAAGACCCCCGACGGGATCCTGGACCAAGCCTCACGGATTGACGCTCGTGTTGGGGCCGGGTCGATGCGGACCGCGGAATGTCACAACGAGAATGGCATGGGGTCAATGGTGGTGGCGCACGAGCTGGAGGGGCGCATCGTGAAGATTGTGCGCCGCACCGAACTGGCGCCTCCCACCATCAGCACTGCCTACTATTTCGATGGAGACACGCTGATCCTCGTGCGGACGCGCCTTTCCGACCTGATCGAGGGCGACCCACCCGAAGCCGATTTGCGCTTCTATCGATCCGGCAAGCTCGTCCGTCGACTGGGGAAGCCCGCCGACGACTCCGAGCCGGACGCGAAACGGGCGTCCGAGGATCTCGCCGTGGCGCGGGCGCTGATGGCGGGGATGCGCGAACGCACCGCAGACATTCGGCTTCCTCCTGGAGCTTGGTGATTTCTCGTCTCGCCGTGCCGACTTGCTCCAGCGACGGTAGATCGGTCTGCTCGGGATCGCTGGCCGCGGTGCCTAGCGGCAGCAGCCAGGATCGCAGGCCTCTTCCATCACGCAGTAGCCTTCCGTCTCGTCGTGTCCCGCACCGCAGTCGACTGGCCCCACGGAGCGGACGCAGGCGTGTCGAGCCCCATCCCTCGTCTGGTACCCATCGGGAGCGGACTTGATTTCGCAGTCTTCGCAGTCCCCATCGACCGGGAGCGTGCTGCTCGATTCCTCAGCGCTGTCCCGACCTCCGGGGTGTGTCGCGCTGGGTGAAGTAGCAGCGCTCCCTGGGGGGGCCTCGGCGGTAGTGGAAGCGCAGCTGACGGTGCAGCAGATCCAAGCGACGGTCCATCGAGTCGTGTGCATCCGATCCTCCTTCGCGGGGCCAGTATCGCAGTCTGCAACTTCGTTGCGGGTTTGCGCCTGCCCGACACCGGGGGTGGAGGGTCGGCGGAAACCTGGAGACACCGGTCGTCTGCTCGGCGTACTCGATCCCGCATTGGGTGCGACTCCGGAACGAACTTCCGGGTGTCGTACTACCTAGTCGACTGACGCGCCGGAGCGCTCAAACGGCTCATGCCGAGGACACCGGTGATCGCGGTAGCGTGTCTCTCGATGGGTGCGGCTACGTCCTGGTCTCCCGACCTGGGAGGGGAGGCGACTCACGCCGTTGCCGGCAGCGTCTACGGATCTGCGCAACAACGGAAGCCAACATGCCGATCGACCGTCTCGCGGAATGCCGGGATGGCGTCGGCGCAGGTCGTGCCGTTGCCGACGTGCCCACCCTGAGGAGAACAGGGATCGGTGGGGCCCTCGGACTGAACGGTACAGTTATCGCTCCACTCGGCCACGTTGCCGACGAGGTCGAACAGGCCGCTGAGGGAGCCTTCACATTCGGGCAGGCTTCCGACCGGGGAGAGGCCGTCGCTGTAGCTCGCGCTCTGATCCCAGCAGGCGCCGGGTTGCATGGTGGTTCCGTAGGGGTAGCTCTGGGTACCCCCCGCGGTGCAGGCGTACCCCCACTCGAAGGCTGGGTCGCCATTGCTTCCGGCTGTGCAGAGGCGCTTGCCCGCCCAGCGACAGTAGGCGTCGGCGTCGCACCAGTCGATGCATGACACCGGATGGTCTGGCGGACTCGATTCGGGCTGGTACGAGCCACAGGACGGATCCGACGAGGGAGGAACGAACTCGGTGTTCCACGCGCACTGAGGGTCGGAAGCGTTGGTCTGGCTGGTGGACAAGAACTCGAGGTAGTGAGCGTTCGTGACTTCGGTCGAGTCGATGCAGTAGCGAGCGCTGCCCGATTCCACGAAGATCATGCCCGGACCGGGAAGTCCTGTGCACGGCTCGCTGCCGCCGCCGTGGCCCGCTTCGCCGCCGCGGCCCGCTTCGCCGCCGCGGCCCGTTTCGCCGCCGCGGCCCGTGCCCGCTGCCGCCCGGGCGCCCGCATCACCAACACCGCCGGTCCCTCCGGATTCCATTGCGGCAAGGCCACTCGAGCCGCCTTCGTTCTTGGCTCCTCCGGCGCTGGCACCCCCGACACCCGCCGGTCCTGGCGTGGCGCCAGTCACGCACAGGCCGGACTGGCAAGCTCCCCCGATCCGCGAGCAATCGTTGTTGCCCGCGCACTCGACAGCGCAGAGTGGGCCGACGCCAGGGCAAGCCGCTGCCGGCTCGACGCAGGTCGCGGAGCTGCCCGTCGCGCGGCACTCCTCCACCGTCGAGCACGACCGCGTGCAGATCCCGCAGAGACACTGACCACCAGCGCAGTCACTGTCCGCTGCGCACTGCGCGAACCAGTTGGTGTTGCTCCCCGTCGGCTCGCGCACGGTCTTGCCACAACCGGCCACGGCCAGCGCGACCATCGCCACCCTCTGCCAGGAGAGCCCCATCATCCTCAAGCTCCGCCCTCCCCGTCATCGAGCTCCTGCACGTTCTGTCCGAAGTAGAACCACACCCGAAACCGAGCAGCGTTCTCCGGACGGTTGCATGACGGATCGTGGGTCTGCTGCCAAAGGGTGTTGGCTTGGGCGCGAACGTTGCGCAGCAACGCCTTGACTTCCCCCTCGAGTGGGTGCCCTTCCCACAGCTCGAACGAGATCGTTCCTCCTCCTACCACGTCGTCCTGCTGGGCTTGCAGCGACCCCCCCGCCAGCTTGGCCGCGATAGCGCCCGTTACTGCCTGGAAGTGGTCGAGCACCGCGGCTTCCCAGCCTTTGCTGGTGCCAACGGGAACCACGAAGTGGGTCGTGCGCCAGTGGCCATCCTGGTCCTTCTCGATGCGGCCGGCTTGCTCGAGGTCTGCCAATGCCGCCGACAACGTCGGCGGTTCGAATGGCGCGTGCTCCCCCAGCTCTTCGTTCGACAATGGCCCCGACCGGTAGATCGCCATCCAAACGATTTCCGTGACGCTTGCGTGGTCCTGCTCGCGCTGGGAGACTTCCGCGTCGCGGGCTGAGGGAATCCCGTAAACCGCGTTCTGTCCACGCCCCGTCACGTAGACGAGCCCGCTCTCGACCAGGTCGTTGATGACGGCGCCTACATCGCGTTCGTCGTCGCGGCGGAAGCGCTTCTCGAGCGCTGCGCGAGTGATCGGCCCCTTCTGCACAATCGTTTCGAGGACGCTCTCCCAGAGTGTGCGGTTCTTCTCGGTTAGGCTCTCGGTCAGGCGGCGCGTCTTCTTCTGGTAGCTGCGCATCGCGAGTCCGAACATGTCCGCCACCACCTTGCGCCGCACCCCCTGGCGCTCGAGCTCACGGCCCAAGTCGTAGAATACCTGATCCGCGACGTGGGCAAGCGGCGCGCGGATACCGGCGGCTGTCGATACATGTGCGATCAGTACGGTCGTGTGGCGAACGAGCGCATCGATCAGATGGCGGCTTTGCACTGCATCATCCTACCTGATTGCGTGCCTCGAGCCACTGGCGACCACCACTCGCGTCGACGCCAAATTGTTCGAGACCGGGGAACACGACTTCGTTCAATACCCGACAGAAGATGTCGCGGCGCTGGCGGCGCGTGAGGGCCCCCAAGGCGGGAAGCTCCTCGGCGACCGCTGGTTCAGGACAGCGTGAGAAGAGCTCTCCCTCCTTGACGGTGGCTGAGAGCATGGCAGGTAGGTAGTCTCGAACCACGTTCGCCGCTCCGTTCCTGGACTCCGCCGCCAGGTGCCCCCAACCGAGCCGCGCGTGCTGGACTTCGTCCTTCAGGATCGACTGCAGCGCGCTGCGTGACATGTCGTCGGAGGCACGCTCCACGAGGTCGCCGAGAAGAGCGGTGCTGAGTGTCTCGGTCACGCAGGAGAGCGCGATGACTTCGTACAGAACGGCTTCGCGCGGCGTGAGCCCAGATGGTGCCACACGCATCGGCACTCGCGGCGCGTGGGTGTCATCTCGCGCGCCGAAGTGCATGGCCAGGCTCCTGCACAGTGCTGCATGGCGGGACTCGTCGCGTGCAGCATTCTGCGCTTGCATGACCACGGTGGGGTGCGCTCCCACTTGTTCGAGCTCGATGGCGAGACGTGCAAATCGCAGGCCCGCCTCGAGTTCGAACCGCTGCCGGGACCGCCAGACCTTGCTGATCTGCCTCCTCGCGTCACCAGAGACCGTCATTGCTGTTGACAGTCTCCCCCCCAGGCCCCGCAACAGGGTTCATCGTTCATGCAGCCGGGATCTACCCAGCAACACGGGCACCCGCAGTCGCCCGGGCAAACGAGATCGGGGGGGCCTCCGGCATGGTGTTCGCCAGCAGCGCCGCCGACCTCGGCCGGGAGCTCGCCACCGAAACCCCCGAGCGCCTCCGTTGGCCTTCCAGCGTTGCCGAGCCCACCCGTGATCTCTGACCCGCCGGACAGGGCGGTGCCACCCGTGGTCGCGGTTGCCCCACCCGGGGCAGCCTGGCCTGGTCCGCCTGTCGTTCCACCTGCGGCTACCCCGCCCACAGCGTTCCCTGCAGCAATCCCGGTATGCACGGCCCCAGTGGGGGAGTCCCCTCCAGAAACGCTGCCTCCGAGGGCGAAGCCGCTGGCAGTGGAACCGCCTGCCGCCTCCCCTCCGGTCTCGCTCCCCCGGGATGCGGTTCCACCGGTCACTGTCCCGTCGGTCACGTACCCAGATTTGGCTCCACCCGTGGCAGCTCCGTCGGATTTGGTCCCGCCGCTCGTACTTTCGTCCAGTGAGCCAGCACCGTCATCGCATCCTGTCAGTGTGGCTCCCCCCAGCACCAATACATGAAAGAGCTTGTCGATTCGCATTCCAGTCCCCGCATTCAGAAGGTGAGAATCAGCTGAGCGGAGAATTCGTGAGGCGGAGAACCGCGCGGTGGGAGGCGAACGAAAGTTCGCCCCCGAGATGGGAACGCCCCGACCCTTAGAACGACAAGCTGGCTGTTTGTTGTTCCAAATCAACGACCTGTCGCCCCAGTTCGGTTGTGTTGAACTGAACTGGGGCAGTGGATTTTGGTCCCGCGAACAGATCGACCCGGAAAAAGGGGCCATGCGGGGCTCTCGCCCTGGGTGATCCCGGCATGGTGACGAGCTCAACACAAGTGGGCTCCGGGATAGAGCACCGACAGAGCAGCAGGGTTAGAGGAAGCACCTGTCTCCGGGCGCCTCGCCCCTGCTGGGTGCCTTGGGACGGGTGTCTTTCGCTTCGGGCACGCTGTTCGGGGTCTTGGGGGCGCCCAGGTCCTGCTGGAGGGGACCTTCTGGCCTGGTCCACCAAGCGCAGCATTGATCACGGGAACCGGGCGCCACCACCGTGCCAGGGTGAGTGGTGCGCCGCCTAGAGGCCAAGGCGTACTGTGAGCACCAGGCCGCCGATCACCAACGTGGTTGCGACGAGCAGCAAGAACCACCCAGGAACGAGGAAGGACGCCAGCAGCAGGAGAACGCCGCCAGCCATGTAGGGGATGCGTTTCTGGCTGCGACCCCACATCAGCAGCGCAACGCCAACCAGCGAGACCAAGAACGACATGAACAGGTCGGCTGGGTCGAGATCCATGCTTCACCCTGCCACCCGTTGCTTGAGGCGCAACTGGCTTCGGGTCACCGCACCGCGGCTCGCCGAGCGAGCAGGAAGTCCTCCGCAGTCAGGAGCTTTCCCTCGGCGAACAGCCGAAGCGTACGCAGGATATCCGTTCGGCTAACGTACGCGCGGATCCCGCGCTCGGCCAGCTTCTCAACCGCGCCCGGTCCGATCCGGGCGGAGACAACGGCCTGGCAGTCTGCCAGCCCCGTGATGCAACGCCACATCGCATCGTCTGCGTGCTCGCCCTCGGCACCGCTACAGACCGGGGCATTGCTGCGGTGTTCCACGAACTCGACTCGATCTCCGTTCAAGTCGACGATCACGAAGTGCGTGGCGCGGCCAAAGTGCTGATGGACCGTCTTCGCGTCGCGACTCGCCAGCGCGACGCGACAGGCCGTGGGTGATGGAGGCTGGGATGACACGACCACGAAGTGGGTGGGTCACGGTTTCCCTCGGGTTGCCCCCGCGTGCCCGGCGCGCAACGCGGCGGGTCTGGCTGGCGTCTGCGCTGTCATTGACACACTCGAGAAACGTTTCCGTTCGTGGGCTCAACAGGTCGAAACAGTCGTCGGTGAAGGCGCCGATCGAAGGTGCGTCTCGCTCTCTCTTTCGGTGGCATATCGGTTCCAGGCGCAGCAACATCCGTTGCTGTCAGGAACCTGCTCTGCCAGCATGAGCTCGAAGGCATTGATCGGATGTCGCTGAAGGACGGAGACAAGGGAGTGGTGGTGCAGCGAGACCGGGCAACCTATGCGGTTGCGCCGCACATCCCGTGCGGCCTAGTCACACCGGAGTTGCTTCGCAGACTCGCTTCCGTCGCCGAGAAGCACGCCTGCTCCGCGATGAAGGTGACGAGCGCTGGGCGGATCGCACTCATCGGGCTGCGCGAGGAGCAGGTGGATGCGGTGTGGCAAGACCTGGGAATGGAACCGGGACACTTGACCGGCAATCGCGTGCGTAGCATCCGCGCTTGCCCCGGCACCGAGTACTGCAAGCGCGGGCAACGGGACAGTCTCGGCGTCGGCCTCATGCTGGATCGCGCCCACCACGGGCAGCAACTGCCCGGCAAGATGAAGATTGGCGTCAGTGGCTGCGCGCACCAGTGCGCGGAAACCTCGATCAAGGACATTGGTCTCGTCGGGTTTGCCGACGGATGGACCCTCCTCGTGGGAGGTGTGGCGGGCACTCGGACCCGCGTCGCAGAGACACTCTTCCAGGGTTTGTCGGACGAACAGGCTGTCGAAGCCGTGGGCGCGATCGTGGCCTACTTCGCCGAGCACGCGCGACGAGGACAGCGTCTATACAAGGTGGTCGACAAGCTTGGAATCGACCACCTGCGCCAAGCGGTGCTTGGTCGTGGTGCCGCCCCGGCCGGGCAGAGCTCCGTGACGCTGACCACAAGCAGCGTGAGGCCAGCTGAGTGACGAGGAGAGACGACGGCGATGGACAACTCCTGCGCAAGCCCTTCCCCAGCGTCCATGGAATCGACTTCTGACAGTGTGTGGGTACGAGTGGCTGACACTAGCGATATCGTCGTCGGCGAGCCCTTCGGCGTCCGACTTGACGTGGGCGCGGTCGTGCTGCTCAGAACCACTGCCGGACTGCGCGCGTTTCAGGGGGACTGTCCCCATGCCGGCGGTCCGCTCCACCGAGGGAAGCTCGTGGGCGGCAGACTTGTGTGTCCCAAGCATGGGTGGTCCTTTGATGCGGAGACCGGTCGACGTGGCAACGTCTGCCTCCGCGCGCTCGAGGTCGACGAACGCGATGGCGACGTCTGGGTTCGGGAGCCGCGAGGCGCCATCACCGCCGACTCCGACTTCCCCGCGGGGCAGTACGCCCGGGGGGCCTCAGAGAGGCGCTAGTACCAGTGGCACGCGCTCAGTGCGGGGCGAATGCGTGCCGGCCAGATCACTTGGTCCTACCGGATCGGGGCGGCCACGGAATGATGGCACTGACCCGTCTCGCGTGTTCGGCGTAGTCGGGCCGTGTCGCGCGCAAGCGCGCGTCGATCAAAGGAACGCTGACGCCGGTGAAGAGCAGAACCATGGACAGCGGTCCCACCGCGGTCCACCAGGCGCCTGGAACCGCAGCCAGACCGATGACGCAGAGCCCTACCCAGAAGGTGATTTCTCCGAAGTAGTTGGGGTGGCGCGACCAGGCCCAGAGTCCAGTGCTGAGCAGCGGGTGGTCGATGGTCTCCCCTCGTGCCCGCCGGACAACGACGTCGCGCTTGAAGCGAACCAGCTGGTAGTCGGCGATGGTCTCGATCGTCACTCCGGCGAGGGCGATGGCCGCGCCGACACCATCGAGCGGGCCGAATCGAATCGTGCCCGTGACGAGTGCTGGCCACAGCGCCAGGCATCCGAGGTAGACGATCGCCGTCGGAAAGAAGTGGAAACCGGCGAAGCTCAGCAGCCAGTAAGCACGCCCCGCGCGGGACCGCATCCCGGCGTAGCGCCAATCCTCGTGGCCCAGACCGCGCCAGCCACGCCACCAGTTGTAGGTCAGTCGCCACCCCCACAGGTTCACGAGCGCAACTACCATTGCCGCACGGACCGGGTCCCCACCTGACTCGGGATGCAGCCACCAGTAGACGGCGATGCATACCGGCGCCACACTCCAGTACGGGTCGTACATGCTCGAGTTGTTCGTGGCCACGCTGAACCCGAACACCACGACGGTCGCGACAACGTTGGCGATGGCTGTCGCTGCGAGTAGCCCCAAATCGGAGGCGATTCCCACGCAGATCGCAGCGCTGGCGCAGGCGACCAGGTAGGTGACCAGCACGACCAGGCTGGCACGACTGATGAACGGTGGCGCCATGCGATGATCCTACACGTCGGGCGTTGCCTTCGCACGAGCCGTTGCTCGGCTCATTCGATCGCGAAGTCCCGGGCGGTCTTGTCAATGCGCTGCCACACGGTCAGAGATTCACGCCAGAGGCGGTTACCCGCATCCTGGTCATACACCTTGGGGTCCATCTCCTTGGGGTCGAACATGTGGAGGTAGAGATTGGTCCGGTTTTCGAGTTCGGCGGAGGCCGCGAGGTAGGCGATGGGAAGCACAGCCTTGCTCGGAGACCTGAAGAACAGGGTGAAGACGCTACGCAGCACCAGGCGCAGGGCGAGGGGAGCCTCGCGGATGATGTCGGTATTCACCGGTCCCGGGCAGATGACGTTGACGGAGACGTCGATTCCATCGCCATTGGCTAGGCGTCGGGCCGTTTCGGTTGCCAGGGTGTTGAGCAGTAGCTTGAAGTAGCTGTAGTTGTGAATGGCCCTGGACACACCATAGGGCCGATAGGTCCCGAACTCGTCCCAGTCGATGGCGGACGCGCCACGGTGCGAGTCGGACGAGATGAATATGATCCGAGGAAGCGTGTCTCCCCGGTTGCCCCGGATCGATGCGTTGGGGATGGTTCCGGTCTTCAGGAGGCGGTTGATCAGGATGAAGTTTGCCAGGTAGTTGACCATGAACATCACGTCTTGACCCTGCTCCGTCGGACGGGACTTTGGCGGTGTGATGCCCGCGTTCAGAATGGTGACGTCGAGTGTGCGACGCTGCCTCTCCAGCTCGCTGCAGAACGAATCGATGGATCTCGCGTCTGCCAGGTCGACTCTCATGGTTTCGACGTTGGCCGAGCCGCTCGCCGCCTTCACCCGTTCGCCCGCTTCGGGGATCTGGCTGCGACACGCCATGATGATATGGCCCCCGCGTCGGGCGAGCTCGGTTGCAATGGCGAATCCCAGCCCACGGTTTGCCCCCGTCACGAGGCAGGTCTTGCCCTCGAGTCGATCATCGTCCGTGAGTCGATCGCGTAGCGCCTGGCGAGCAAAGAGGTCCCTGGCGCCAGCCAGTGAGGCAGAAATGGGGTTGTTGAAGCGTCCGTGTGACATGGTGGTTGTTGAGCCTTCGCTTTCGCGGGCCGGTACACAGGCTATCCCACTCCCGCGCCGGGCTCATTCCCTGTCCTTGGAGTCGTCCCGGTGGGAAGGCCGAACGCTGCCAGTAGGCGAGATGGCTTCGTGTTGGCGTCGGGCAAGTACCGCGCGGGACGCTGCTGTTCGCGAGTGCCTGTACCACTGGCCGAGCAGAGAGCCGGCCCGAGGGTCCACGGGTGCACTTCACCGATCGAGGACTTGGGGCGACAGAACGAGACGTGGCAAAGCCCGAGACACGGATCGGACGGCGTGTCCAGGCACAAACGCGAAGTGTGCGGCCTTCGCCGTCAGTCGTCGCTGTACGTCGCCTTCGCGACGTAGCGCATGACGCGGCCGCACGCGACCGTTCCCCGCGTGCCGCGACAGGCGTGTTCACCAGTGAACTCCGCGTCGCGTCTCCGGAGCGCCGTCAGCACGTCAGCGGTCACGTCGTGTCCGCCGCCTACGCATGTTGCGTCGGTGCATGGGATCACGAACAGAGCGGGGGCATGAGCCACGACGACATGCCGCACATACTCTGTTCCTGCGAGTGCGCCGGTCTCGCCCTGGTCGCGCACCTTGATTGACAGCTCACGCAGCGCGGAAGCGACTTCGCGCAGCCGTGGAGCAGCGTCCTCTTCTTCACGTCGCTCTCGCACCCGGCGAGCCGCTTCCTGGTCACGAATCCTCAAGTCGGCCTCCGGGAGGTGGGGCAGCGACTCTAGCACGATGGCTCGCCTCGGGTTGGCGAATGAGCCGCATCAGGGATTCATGACACGATTGTGACCGAGATTGTTGCGGGTGGCGGCGTTGGAGCGTGGTGCAAGTGGGGGTGGACACGCGCAGTTCTCCGGGGGGGAAGGCGGGTCTCTCTGCGGTCTTGCTACTTCACCTTCGCCTGCAGCGCTTTTGCGAACTGCTCTGCGCGCTCAGGGGTGATCATCAACGGGCGGGGATCGACCTGAGCCACGACGATGCCTTCGAGGGTGGTGATGTAGAAGTTGAAGGTGACCTTCTTGCAGACGAAGAGGCCGAAACCACCCCAGAGGCCGCCCGCGCCAACGCGCATACCGTCCCCGTAGCGTTGCTTGAACCCGTCATAGCTCATCACCTCGGGATCACTGATCTTCGAGTATGGAATCAGGCGTTGGCGGATCGGCCACTTGATGAGAAGACCCTCGCTCGTCAGTTCGAAGTAGCTCGGTCGGTAGTAGACCCAGACCAGTGTGTAGATGAACAGCAGGAAGCCGGCAGTGCCGCCCATCCCCACACCGGTCTGGGCGTTGCCCGCGAATACGAAGTAGAAACCGACGGCGAGGAGGACCACGGGGAGGGCGAGGAGTACCGTCGTCAGCCCCTTGAAGGTCCCGGCGGTTGGGGCAATGGCGAAGCGCTGGTCAGACATGGGGAATATCGTACCCATTGTGCGGCCAGAGCGCTGTACGCGCGTAGTGGGGCGGTTGTCTTTTTTCGCAGCGTCCTTTCCGACCACACGACGGTCAGAGGCTTGAGGGGCGCGTTCGTGTTGCCTCGGCAGCCTCGGGGCGGTGCGGTGGCAGCGTTCTTGACAGCTTCCTCCCGCGACCCAACCTAGCACGGTGAAGGCGACGCCGAAGTGGCGCCCGGTTGCGGAGAAGTCCGGTGCGCCGCAGCAAACCCAGCTCCACTGCGCGGAAAGTCGCGCTCAACGTCGTTGCCCTCGGAGGGGATCCTGAGCTGGAGGGAGTTCTCCCGCCGGGGATCGTCGATGCCACCGCGGAGCTGCTTCTCGCGTCGGGCGTCGCTGGCAAGATGGTCCTTCGCGTCGCCGGTTCTCGCCGCATGCTCCGTGTGTACAAGTCTTTCGACTTCCTGATGCCGGGTCAGTTGGCGGCGTTTGCCCACCGCAAGGCGTTCTTCGAGCGTCAGGTCCGAGTGGGTATTGGTGCAGGCGCAACCCAAGTGCTCGTGCTCGGGGCAGGCTACGACACGCTCGGGTACCGGTTGGCGCCGCAATTCTCGAGCGTATCGTTTCTCGAGATCGATCACCCGTCGACCGCGCGGGTCAAGGCGCGTGGCATCGAGCGTCTGGGCAAGCCCAGCAACTTGCAGTTGCTGGCGGCGGATCTAGGTGAACGTCCTCTGACGGAGGTGCTCGAATCCAGTGAGTGCTGGGACACCCGCGCGCCAAGCGTCATCCTGGCCGAAGCCCTGTTGATGTACTTGCGCCCGTCAGCTGCGCGGCGCCTGTTCGAGCGTTGCGCAGCCGCGGCTGGCAAGGGGAGCCGGATGTGTTTCTCCTACGTGGGGAGTCGCGACGACGGCAGCCCCGACGCAGGACCGTGGACGAAGCTCGTGTTGGGCTCGCTGGCGGCTGGCGGGGAGCCGTGGCTCTGGAGCTCCCGTCCGGGGGACGTTCCTGCCTTCCTCGAGGGCACGGGCTGGACTCTCAGGCCCGAGACCGCCGGTGACGTTTGCCATGGCGTCGAGTACTTCGGTGTCGCGGTCCGGTGAAAGTTCGAGCCAGCGTGGCGATGGCCGCGGTGGCGGTCGAGGGCGTGCCGACGCTTCCCTTCTGTCGCGGTTGCATGGCTCGTGGGGGCTGAAGACCCGCTCAACCGCCGCAACGGATGCGGGTGAACGTGACGGGCATGCCCGTCGTCCACACGCAGTCGTCGCTCACGGAAGCGGAGAAGGTGGTGCCGCTCTGGTCGATGGACCCGGCGAACCGGTCCAGGCAATAGTTGCTCATTCCCGTGCCGCATATATGGCTCTCCACCCGCCACGCCACGCTTTCGAGCTCGAATTGGTCAGGGGCCAACACCTGGCCCCTCGCGGTCTCCCGCACTTGCGTTCGGTCGAATGTGCCCGTGCACTTCCCGGGGGTCGTGCCATCGTCGGGATCGCCATCCCAGACGTCCACGTCCACCCGTCCGGTGAGCGACGAACCACCAGCGGAGGAAACCTGCAGCCGGAAGTCGTACCACTGGCCATGCCCCATCGAGTACACTCGCGCGCGCCACTGTCCCGTGACGCCCTGGCAACCCGTCACTGCAGCGAATCGCGGGCCCGAAACGACCACGAAGGGGCGCATGCTGTCTGCCACCTCGAACCCCTCGACAACGCCAGGCGCGAATGGGGGCGGAGGGTCGACGACCGGCGCTGGGCTGTCCAACTCCCACGGGTTTGCCGCGGTCGCCTCGTCGATGGCTAGGGGTACGATGCCCAGAAGCCCGGGGGGCGAAGTCTCAGCGGCGCTCGCGACCAGCGCGTCGGGAGCGGTGAGCTGCCATCGATCCCCGTCCGCGCTCAAGGTGCCGCCGAGGCGCTCGGCGAGCTCGTTGGCGGCCTCGCGGGAACCCTCGACGCGTACGCGATCCGCTTCGACGTCCTGCCCGATCACGAGGCGGTCCACCTCGGCGTGCTCGCCGTGGACGTAGACCAACTCTCCTGGATCCGCCTGGAGCGACTCCTCCGTGTCTGGGCCCACCAGGGAAGCCCCTTCTGCTGGGTCGAAGGCTAGGGGCAGCTTTGCGTCCGACACCGTACCCGTCGTCTCGATCGCGAACCCGGCGCCCCGTGCCTGCTGGTCCACGACTGCAAAGCTCGAGGTTGTCGGGTCCGGTCCGCCACAGGCTACCGCTCCGAGTGCTATGACGCACTGCATCCACACCAGATCCGCGTTCTTCATGCGACCATCCTGACAGTGAGTGACGCTCCCGAACGCGCGGTTGTTCCCAAAAAAAGGTGATCTTGGGTCGGCTACGCGGCCGCCCTCGCAACAGCTGTTCCGCCCACCGCGCACCCTCGCGGTGCGTCACCGATTGTCGCCTATCCCCCGCAGACGTGGTGGCTCGGCAACGCCAGCGGAGCTGCGGAGTACGCGCTGAGGTGGTCACGTAGGACGTTGGCACCGGTGCACGAGTAGCGGCAGTCGCCACCGTTGCCGTTCGGGTCCCACAGGACGCCAGCTACCCCCTGTTCTGCAAGTGCCGCGAGGTTGTCCTGGCGGTTGGGCCAGGCACCGAGGTACGGCTCGGCATCGTCGACGTAGGTTTGCCAGATCAAGATGGGCAGCCCCGTCGTGGCACTCACCGTGCCTAGCCAGGTGAGGTTGTTCTGGTTGTCCTCATCGAGCACGTTCCATGTTGCCGAGCCGCTGCCATTCATGTGCGGCGGCTCGGTGACGATGACGTCCCAGGCACCCGTGCTGGAATAGAAACCGGTGACGACTTCCGGCCTAGTGCCCACCCTGAAGTTCGAGGCGTGCCAGCCCAACCGCACTTCCGGAGCGTGTTGGTCGCGCAGGTAAAGCAGGGCCTGACCGAGTCCACCCGCGTCGTTCGCGAATGCCTGCCCCGCCAGAGCCGGGTGCCCCCCCAGGGAAACGGGGATCGCGCTGGCGTTGGCGTTGCCGGTCGTGCCGTCGAAACCGTCGAAGGCCCACATCATGAATCCCCAG
Organism: Polyangiaceae bacterium; assembly: GCA_050304295.1. Taxonomy (GTDB): domain Bacteria; phylum Myxococcota_A; class Polyangia; order Polyangiales; family Polyangiaceae; genus JAFGBI01. The sequence goes on along the minus strand of JBNLDK010000201.1, from coordinate 75,687 downwards.
GAGTCCGGTTCGATGTGGAGCAAAGGGGGGGTCCCCCGCGTGGCCAGTATGTCGAGCACGGCGACGAAGTCGTCGAGGTAGTCGGACATCGCTTCCGCGTCCTCGAGCATCTCCTGGACGACTTGGGCCTCGCTCCCCGTGTGGCCGTGGTCACGACCGACGTTGAGCATTCGATAGAACGTCACGGTCGGCAGGGTGGCACCCGCCTGCTCCGCCGTGTCGAGCCGGAAGTTCACCAGCCACTCGAACCCATCCGGATCATCGTGTGGATCTCCTGAGGCGTACAGGTAGCCGTACGCCCAGTCGATCGCGGTCGGAGTCTCGGCTGCGGTTTGGAACCACGCGGTTCCCTCGTCGCCGAAGATGGCCGCACCCATCCCGAAGGTGGTGCCCAAGTCCTCGCAGATGTCGTGTGTTGCCGTCGAGGTAGTGCCCCCGTTCCCCGAGCGCCCCCCCGGTGCTGGCCCGTTGCCCCCCGTGCCTCCTGACCTGGTACTCCCGCCGCTCCCTGTATCGGCACCGCCACCCGAACCCTCTGCTCCCTCGCTGGAGTCCGCACCGCACGCCGAGGCCATCAATGCCAGAACGAGCACCGCTGGGTTCGCCGTCTTCACTGGGGAAGTGTAGCACTGCCTTTGGCCGGTGGAACCTGCCGGAGCTTGACGACTGGCCGTGATCGCCTGCGCCGTCGCACACTGCAGCCAAGAAGACCGATACCGAGGAGCGCAACGAGCGGATGCGTGGCGCTGCCAGCGGTGTGGCAGCCGCAGCCGCCGGTGTCCGAGCCGTCAGAATCGGACTCAGGGGAGCCTCCGCTCGAGGTGCCGCTGGCTCCCGCCGCGTGGCTGCCGCCGGCCGGGCCATTGCCGCCGGTGGTGCCATTGCCACCGGTGGTGCCATTGCCGGCGGCAGTACCATTGCCGCCCGCAGGTGGGTTGCCACCGAGCGCACCACCACCGCCCGTCGTGCGATTGCCACCGAGCGCACCATTGCCGCCCGTTGTTGGGTTGCCGCCGGTGGTGCCATTGCCGCCCGTCGTGCGATTGCCACCGAGCGCACCATCCCCGCCGTTGGCGGCAGCGCCTCCCAACGTGAGGGTCGCGCCAGTCCCGCTGTCGCCACCATTGGTCGAGTGTGCGCCGGCGCTGCCACCCGTCGCCACTATCGGTGGACCCGAACCAAACTCGTAGGCGCCAATGTCCACGGTGCCCACGTCAGGTCGGGGTTGGGCAGTATTTGGATCGAGCAGTACTCCGTCCGGCGGGTGATAGAGCGGGAGGGGCTCCGGGTTGGGAAAGTCGTACCCGGGAAGGGTGGTCGCGCCGGCGTCGATGAGGGGACTCCCTTCAGCTGGGCGGAGATTGCGCCCCATGAAGTCTTCGAACCGAGGATCGTCCCCCGTGACCGTTGCCTGCCACTCGTCGCTGGGGATGTCCCTCAGTCCGGTTCCCGTTACCAGCCAGTTGTTGGTTCCGGTCACTTGCCGACCTGACTCCCAGACAGCCTCGGCGTCGCGGACGACCTGGGCGCTTCCACTTCCAGTTTGGAAGAAGACGTTGTTGGAGGCTTCCAGACTCAGGATGCCGTCGAAGAGACGGAAGACGCCAGCCGAGTCGGGGGCCAGAATGACCGTGTTGTTCACGAATCGGTAGGAGGCCCAGCTCTGTCCGGTCGCGTCCCCGCCAAAGCGCACGATCCAGTGCCCGGTGTTGAGCCCGCTCTTGATGAAGACGTTGCCCACGACGTCGGAGTGCTCCTGCCTGAAATCCTCGGCGACCGAAGTTCCCCCGGGATCGGGGCCGATGAGCTCAAGCTCGTGATAGTAGGACCCCTCGATCCAGTTGTAATAGATCTCGTTGCGTTCCGCGCGGGACTTGACCCCGTTCCCGCCGGTTCCATCGTGCAGATAGCAGTACTGCATGCGGAAGACGGAATCGGGGTGGGCGATCTGGTCGGTCGACATGTACACCTGGTGGCGCCCGCTTCCCTCACCGCAGCCATAGATCTCGGTGTACTCGAGCAACAGTGACCCTGAGTCTCCGTCGGCGCCCAGTAGGCCATGCGCTGGACAGTCGTGAATGACGCAGTCGCGCACGACGATGTCGTGCGCGTGATGATAGACGCAGCGCGATGAGCCGCCGCTCACGTCGAAGCCTTCGAAGACCGTGTGGTCGCCCATGAGTTCGACCGTGTTCGTTCCCCCCTCGATGCGAGGTCGCTCTCCCGACGCCGATCGCAACCCGCGGATGACGATGGGGTCGGTCGCGGTGCCCTCGTCCTGAAACCAGAAGGCGTCATAGGAGGCGCCGCCCTCGACCTCGACCACATCACCGGGTTGCAGGGCCGGCAGATCCGAGAACTGCCGGTAGTCCGCGGCGGGGCCCATGCGGAAGGTTTCGGCGGCGGCTCCACCGGTGAAGGTGGTCGACACGCTCGTCGCGGCGCCAACCAATCCCAGAGCGACCAGCGGTCGAGCGACCGCCCATCGAGCGCAAAGCGTCTCACTCACACGACCTCCCACGGGCGACCCCAGTAGAACGCCCCCATCGTAGCACGGCCTGGGGGTGCGCTGCGGGGCCGCAGCCGTTGGGAGAACGGGAGTTGGTTGATGATGAGGCCGTGGCGGAGTGCTTCGTGGCTTTCACGGTTGCCTGCGGCCTCTCATCGCACGGGGAAGTAGAGGACGGGTTGGCTCCCTGGCCGGCCGGACAGCCGGTGGCGCTGGCGAAGCGTGACCACCGGCGATCTCTCCATCGGAGTGTCGCGTCCAGCGCTCTATCTGTTGCCCGCGCGCGACGAGTTGCGCCGTTCACGGCGGCCTGTGCGTCGTCGATGCGAGCCGCTGCGCCATCCACCTCGTGTCAGTTCAACGGAAGGCGTGATAGGGGCGCGAAATAGTTGACCCCTCTGGTGTTGGTCCGGTCACCTAGGGATTGACTGCAGTTGGCTGGAGGCCCGAATGAAGAGCACCTCGAGGATCGCGACGGTCGCAGCACTGGCCGCGCTGGCTTACGCCGCGACGTTTGGATGTAGCAAGGACGAGGGAAACGGTGGTGGCTCCGCGGGTCACGATGGGACGGGAGCAACCTTCGGCTCCGCCGGCGGCGGTGCCGATTGCACTGCCCTCGGGACGGGTTGCATCGAGGACAATGAGTGCTGTACGGGTCACTGCGATCCCACGGCGAACGTGTGCGCTCGGGAGCCGGGTGCGTGTCTCGAGGCGGGCGCCTCCTGCGCCACGGGCAGCGAATGCTGCACCTTTGCCTGCGTCGACCGGCGGTGCTCAGAGAGCCAGTGCACCGCCGATGGCGACACTTGCACGGTGGACGACGAGTGCTGCGGTGGGTCGTGCGACGGTGGTGCCTGCACCCCCCTCAGCATGGAGTGCAGGACCTCGGGCAACGTCTGCTCGGATCACGGCGACTGTTGCTCGAGCTACTGCGACGATGGGATCTGTGGTGCGCCCTCGTACTGCACCCAGGCGGGCGACCTCTGCACGACCGATGCGGAGTGCTGCGCGGGTTTGTGTCAGAAGGACGGCGCCGCCGAGTACGGACTGTGCGCGGTAGCGCCGGCGTCCGGCGCGGGTGGGTGCCTGCCGGCGGGCGAGGTCTGTTCGGGGGGCGCGGTTTATGACGGCGGAAACCTCCCGGTCTGCGGTGGCGAATGTTGCAGCCGCGCCTGTTTCCCCTATGGCCTCACCGGCGTGCTCATCTGTCAGCCGCCGAGCGGCTGTCACCCCACGGGGGAGATCTGTCGCGAGGATGGCGACTGTTGCGGCTCGGCGGGTCTGCCCGATGGGGAGCGGTCCGACGTACACTGCAGCAAGGTGGATGGCAACGAGATCGGGCGCTGCGATGCCGGCAATGCCTGTACACCGGCGGGGGGCATCTGCCGTCTGCAGACCGTCGAGTGCAGTGCCAACGCCAATTGCTGCGCGGGCAACGTACTACAGTACAACACGTGCAAGCAGGACAGCCTGGGTATTCCCCGCTGTCTGGCGGCTGAGGTCGACTGCACCGACGCCGAGAACTATGTCGGCGTGGCCTGCGCGTCGGCGGCCGACTGCTGCGGCCTCCCGTGCCTTCCCAACCCTGGAGGCGATCCGGCGTTCGTCTGTGGCGAGACTTGCGTCGCGGACGGCGGCGCGTGCACAACCACGGCCGACTGCTGCGCGGGGATTCCCTGCGTGATTCCACCAGGTTCCACCGCGGGCGTGTGTGGCGCCCGTCCTCCCACCGGAGAAGGCGGCGCTCCTCCCACCCCACCCACCTGTGCCGAGTACGGACAGGACTGCACCGATTCAGGCGACTGCTGCAACGAGGTGCCGTGCACAGATGGCAAGTGTGTCGCGGTGATCTACTGAGCAACGGGCATATTGGGCGACGGGCGACGCCGCGCTCCCAGAAAAGAGAGCGCGCTGGAGGGCTCCCGCGAACGCGCTCTGCAGGGCGCGCTGGTACCTCGTTTCTCCGAGCTCGTGTTGCCGGCTGCCCGTGCATGGGTCGGTCTCCATCGAGTGGCTCCTGAACTGCACGATCCGCGCCGTTTCTCGGTACTACGGGGAGGCGATCATGGTCGTGCAGTGCTGGCCACACTCGAGCGGGCTCTTGCCTCGCCGGGCGCATCCCTGCGGCACGGAAGAACACCGGGTGTGGTACTCGGCCGTCCTGCCGCAGCCCTCGGCGACGAAGTGTCCGTTGTCCACGTGCCGGACGTTCAGCAGCGCCTTCTTGCAGCGCAGATCGACCGAGGCATCGGACGTTGCTATCTCACGTTCTCCGTCCTGGAGGGCCAGGCAGCCGCCAATGCCGTTGCAGTGGATGCGGTAGCGGGCCTCCCGGTCGCAGCCCCAGGCTAGGTACTCCTGGTCGCTCAGGCGGCCCACGCGGGTCTCTGACCTTGCGCAGGGCAACTCCTCCGTTGCGCGTTCGAGGAGCGCTGCTTCGGCCTCGTTGTCCGTCACGGGGGTTGTGCCGCGCTCGGGTCTGGCGGAGCAACCCACCGCCAGCACCAACCCCGCCACCAGCGGTGAAGCGAATCCGCGCATGGGCCGAATCTACCGTCTGTATCCCTTCGTGGCGAGTGCGGTGTCGCGCATCCCTTCCTCGCGACGCGGTGTTTGTGGAGCACCGAGGGGCGGACGGTGGCTTGGCCTGGGTTGCCGAGCGATTGCTCGGTCTCGCCACGATGCAGCGCGCGGGAAGACGTCGGATCAGTTGCTGGTTGTCACATTGGCCACCGGGAACTCGATGCTCCCGACGCCACCGCCGACCTCCACGTTGATGTGAACGGAGGTCAAGTTCCCCAGGTTCCAGCCCTGGGCCTCCCAGGCTCGAAAGTGGTCACTCACGGTGACCGTTCCACACTGGCGCGCTGCCTCTCGAGTGCTGCGGATCTGAGTCCAGGGACCCGTGTGTCCCGACTCGCAGGCATTGGCGCCATCGGTGCCGGTCGTCTCCGTGGTGGACATGTAGTACGTGGCCCCGTCGATGCTGGCGGTGACATCGCCGAACCCCCAAAGACGACCGAAGGAGTCCTCGTTGATGTACCATTCGATGCACGGATCGTGCATCCACCCGTAGATGCCGATCATCGAGAAGTCACCGGCATCGCCATACTTCTCTTCGACGAATTCCGCGATGATCGTTCCGTACTCGGCATACGGTTTGGCGTCGGCTCCGCGAAAGTCGAGACCGAGATGGGCGAGGAAATTTAGGCTGTTGTCCCACGACGCGGAGAAAGCGTGGGCATCTGGGAAGATGGTGATGCTCCCACCGTCACCGTTGGTCCAGATCCCGTAGCTGAGGCCATTGGCCGAACCCCAGACACTGGATCCGGTATACGTCTCGCCGCCAGTGGTGGGCATGGGAGTCGAACAGTCGACCGCACTGCCTGGAGCTCCTCCCGTTGTCGCACCACCGCCGGTCGCGTCGCCGCCGGTCGCGTCGCCGCCGGTCGCGTCGCCGCCGGTCGCGTCGCCGCCGGTCGCATCGCCGCCGGTCGCATCGCCGCCGGTTGCATCGCCGCCGGTCGCGTCGCCGCCGGTCGCATCGCCGCCGGAAGCTGGCGCGCTGCCACCGAGTTCGCCGCCACCCGTCCCGGGCCCCCCACCCGTCGAGCTAGTCCCGCCTGATCCCGGCGTGGCTGGGTCGCCGCTGCTGCTGCCACACCCCAATGTGCTCGCGCAGGCGCACAGCAGTGTCGGCAGACGCCACCTGGTCAAGACGGGGCGCTGCGATGGGGAAAGCGAGGCGCTGGACCGTTTCATGGATCCCTCCGCGTGCATGGTAGCAATGAAGCCAAGGTCCGTCGCGAGGTGGTGTGGGATTCCTCTCCCACCAGTCTCGACCGGCGGGTTTCGCGAGTGACCTTTTGTTCATGCACGGCATGAAGGACGCTTGGCTACGGGTCACGATTGTCGGCGCGAGTGGCAATCCGATCAGCAACGACGGTTCGTGGCGGGCAGACACGGCTCCCGGAATCGAGACCTTCCAGGGCCGAAGGCGGGGCTCTCCCCGGCGCTCACGTTGCCCTCGGTTCGAGTTCGCTACCTCACAGTTTGCGACTGTCCCGACGCGCAGCTGCTCCGGCGCAACCCGCTCACGGTCCGGCTTCGTCCCTCACGTCCTGTCGAGGGCTGCTCCACGATGGCTTCCTTGGTGCTGACCACCGCTCGTGCGATCCTGTTTGCAGCGGAGGTGCGGGTGATGACTGAAGTGGGCAGGATTGCCGTCGCGCTTGTCCTGATGACCCCCTGGGTGGTGGGTTGTGGAAAGAGCTCAAACGATGATGGACCCGACACGACGACGGGAGGTACGGGGGCTGCAGGTGGAACGGCTGTGCGCGTCTGCGTCCCCACAGCGACCGAGGTCTGTGACTGTGAACCTGCGGTGGGGGCTCGCCACTGTCGAGCGGACGGAAGCGGGTGGAGCGAGTGCGAGTGCGCGACCTACGGCGTTCAGCTGGCAGTCAGTCCCACGGGCAGTGATACGGCCACCGGCGCGCCCGACGCTCCCTTCGCCACCCTCGACCGCGCCCAGGAAGCTGTTCGTGCGCTCGTTGCGGATGGTTTGCCGGAGGGCGGAGCCGTAGTCTGGCTACGTGAAGGCAGCTACGCGCGCGACGCGAGCTTCGCGCTGGGCCCGGAGGACTCGGGTACTGAAGGGCGGCCGGTGGTGTACCGGGGGTATCCGGGCGAGTCGGCTCGCCTGGTGGGCGGTGTGCGGCTCGACGGGGCTGACTTCACCACGATCTCGTCGGACTCGCCTGTCTGGGCGCGCCTCGACGAGTCGGCTCGCGACCGCATCGTCCAGCTCGACCTGAGCGGGAGCTCGGTCACCGACTTTGGGACGCTCGTGCGACGCGGATTCTGTGGGAGCGCCAGCGAGTCGGCGCCCGAACTGTTCGTCGATGGTATTCCCATGGTGCTTGCCAGATGGCCCGACCGAGACGAAGACGAGGTGCCCGAGCTGAGCACCGACGCCGAGCGGGTCGAGGTTTTCGGTGAGCTCAGCCCGGACGTGACCGGTGTGTATTTGCGTGACGGCGAGCAAGACAACGCCTCGTCGTTCTCGCGGGAGGGGCTGGTCGACGGGGTCCAATACCACCTGTACCGTCGCACCTGGGAGTACGAGGGTGCGTGGCACACAGCGTGGTTCCTGACTCCCGATGAGACCGGATACCCGACGAGCTCTGGTCCCTGGTGGTACCTGTACAGTCACGAATTGGGAACGCTGCAACCCAGTGCGGATGCCGGCGCCACGGGGTCACCGACCTTCGTTGACCCAGCGGCGATCAACAACGGATTCGCGTTCATCGCCAGCGCTGAGTCCGACACGGCTTGGCACTATTCCGGGAATCGTCCCGATCGCTGGGCGAGCGCCAGCGAGATTTGGTTCCATGGGTACTGGCGCTACCACTGGGCAGACTGTCGCCAGGTGGCGACCAGCATCGACCTGGACACCCGCACGGTCACCTTCGATGAGGTGCCCGGGTATGGCATCGCGGAGGGCATGCCGTACTACGCTTTCAATCTGCTGGAGGAGCTCACCCAACCGGGTGAGTGGTACCTGGAACGCGACACCGGGGTCCTCTACCTGTTCCCCCCAACCGATCTCGCCAACGCAGAGATCCTGGTCAGCACCCTCACGGAACCGCTCTTGCGCCTCGACGATGCCCAGTTCGTCGAGGTGCGTGATCTGACCCTGGAGGCGTCGCGTGGGCAACTCGTCCGCATCACTGGTGGCGCGGACAACGTTCTCGCGGGAGTCTCACTGCGCAATGCTGGTGCGGATGCCGCGCGCATCACGGGAACTCGCAACGGCATGATCAACTGTGATGTCGCCCATTCCGCCAACGGCGGTGTGGTTCTCGCGGGTGGCGACCGTCCCAGCCTCACGCCGGCAGGCAACTACGTGGAGGACTGCAGCATTCACGACTTCGGACGTATCGAGTGGACCTACCGTCCGGGCGTCCGGGTCGAGGGTGTGGGGCAGCGAGTCGCTCACAACCGGATACATGACGCCCCGCACGCCGCGATTCTCTTTGGTGGCAACGAGCATCTGATCGAGCTCAATGAGGTCCACGACGTGGTGCGATTCTCGAGCGACGCGGGCGCCATCTACAGTGGGCGCGACTGGGGAGCGCGGGGCAATCGCTTGCGCCACAACTTCATCCATCACGTGGCGACGTCCTTCACCGGGGGACCTGGCGCCCAGGGCATCTACCTGGACGACTGCGTGAGTGGCATCGAGGTGTTTGGCAACGTGCTCTACAAGATCCAGCACCATGCGATCCAGAACGGGGGCGGCCGTGACAACATCATTGCCAACAATGTCATTGCCCGGTGCGGCGATGCGCTCGCCGCGGACAGCCGCGGCCACGACTGGCGTCCCGACCGGGGCCCGAACGACACCCCGGGCGATAGCTGGAACCTGCTCGAAAAGCTCCAGGCGGTAGGTTACCAGGACGAGCCATGGGCCTCGGCATACCCCGAGTGCGCCCTCATCCCCAGCGACTGGGAAGCGATCATCGCCGAGGACGCCACGTGGACCTATCCCGAAGGTTGCGTCTTCTCGCGCAATATCGGCTGGCAGAACCAGCGTTTCGTCACCTCTCTCCCGCCCCTCGAGCACTACGCGGAGGTAGCGGACAACGTCGAGGATATCGATCCCCGGTTCGTCGACGAGGATCAGCTCGATCTCTCTCTAGCCGCGGACTCACCGGTACTCGATATCCCCGGGTTCGAGCCGATCCCGTTCGCCCAGATCGGGATCCGGTGATGGAGGGCGACCCAGCTGGGGTTCGGGCAGACGGGTTGCGTCGGCCTATCACGCGTGGCGCCGTGGTCGTGGCCGCTCACCACTCGTCGACGTAGTCGAGACCCCCAGGCACCGGCGTGGCGGGTGGCGGGGTCCGAGTCGTGGGTGTGGCCGGCGCCGGGGTGGGGGGCGTCGGGCTTCCGCCCGTAGGCTTGCCTCCCGGGGACTGCGCTGCCGCGGGCGGCTGTTGGGTCGGGGTATCGAGAGCAACGCGACCGGGGCTGGCCGTTCCGTCGCGACTGATGACGACGACGACTTCGCGGCTGAAGTTGCCCTTCTTGACCTCGATGCGGAAGCTGTCACCGGGTAGGCCTTCGAGCCTGACGTATCCGTCTTGGCCAGCCACATGCTCCCCGTCGATCCGTACTTCGGCGTCCTTCGGTTCGTAGCGAACGTGAGCCGACACCATAGAGGGTTCGGCTGGCTTCGGGGCCTCCCGGGCCGCGCTCGCCGACGGGGGCGCCTCCGCGCTGACCGCAGTGGGCTCCGTTTCGGACCCTGTCCTCGTCATCAGCACGAGCACGAGTCCCGCAGCGACGACCGTGGCGACCGCCACGCTCGACACTACGATCCAGGACCCACGTCGCGAGCGAGGCTCATCCATCGTTGCCGCCGCCGACACGGCGAGCCGGCCCATGGTCGAGGCGACGCCCTCGCCTTCGGAGACCGGTGATGTGTCGGCCAGGCGTGGCGCGACCTGAGCTCGCGTCTCCGCGTCGATGCCGCGGAGTTCATCTCGGGTCAGGCGTTCGTCGCCGCCCAGGTAGGTGCTCAGAGCGGCGATGACTTCCACCATGGTCGCGTAGCGATGGCGGGGGTCGCGCTGCAGCATCGTGTGCACGACCTGCGCCAGCTCCGGTTCGAGCCAGCGGGCTGCGTCCTGGACCGGACGGATTTCCTGGGTGCAGATGGAAACGATGATCTGTCCCAGTGAGTCGCCGTCCTTCCACGGTCGTCGACCGGAGAGCGCCTCGTACATCGAGATACCGAGGCTCCAGATGTCGGAGCGCTCGTCGACCGTCTTGGCGCTCGTTGCTTGCTCAGGTGACATGTACGCTGGCGAGCCCAGCATCCCTCCCGTTCGGGTGAGCTCGTGGCTGGGGCCGTCCCCCTGCTCACCAGTCAGCTGCTTGGCCACACCGAAGTCGCAGACCTTCACGGTGACATCCTGCGTACCACGACTAACGGAAAGGAAGAGGTTGGCCGGTTTGATGTCGCGGTGCACGATGCCGGCGGAGTGCGCTGCCGCGATGCCACGGGCAGCTTGCAGCATGACGCGGGCGACGACCCGGGGCGGCATGGCGCCCTGACGTTTCAGCAAAGCTGCCAGGTCGGTCCCTTTCAGCAGCTCCATGGCGATGTACGGGAAGTTCCTCAGGGGGTCCATCCCGGCGTCGAAGGTGGCTACCACGTGCGGGCTTTTGATGGTGGTGGCGGCCCGTGATTCCCGTTCGAATCTCAGCCGCGCCTCCTTCGACTCCATCGCGCTCGAGTCCGTGATGATCTTCAGCGCGATCCGGGTTCCATCGGGAGCGTCGGCTTCGTAAACACTGCCCATGCCGCCCCGCCCGAGGAGGCGATGGGCGCGATACTGGCCCGCCACGGTGGTGTTGATGATCGGGTCGCCCTCGACCATACCCACGGTGCGGCCTCCCGTGACCTCACCTTCGCGTCCGAGCAGGTCCTCGAGACGGGCGGGTGGCTCGTGCCTTCGGCGTCGCTCGTCCGTGACGCCGCGCAGTTCGTCGGCGCGCAGGTGGATGTCGTTGCCGATGATGGTTCGCAGTGCGGCGGAGAACGCATCTGCGGTCTCGAAGCGCCGCTCGGCGTCGCGAACGATCGCGCGGTGCAAGGTCCGGGCGAGCTCCGGAGGAACCCACGGTGCCCGCTCCTGGATGGGGCGTGCGTTGCGCGAGGTGATCATCACCATGAGCTCGCCGATACTCTTCGCGTCGCCGAACGGGGTCGTGCCGCACAGCAGCTCGTAGAGCGTCACTCCGAGGCTCCAAACGTCCGTCTGCTCGCCCACGTGCTTGGAGCTGAGCACCTGTTCGGGCGACATGTAGAGTGGCGAACCCATCGACGTGCCGGTGCGGGTCAGGTGCGAGTCGTCGTACATCTCGGCTCGCTTGGCGACGCCGAAGTCGCAGATCCGGACGACCACCTCACCGGTCCGAAGGTAGTCGATGAAGAGATTGGAGGGCTTGATGTCTCGGTGAATGACGCCGGCGCGGTGGGCAGCGGCCAGCCCGAGCGTGGCCTGGAACACGATCTTCGTGGCGACGACGGGCTCCACCGGTCCGCAGCGCTCGAGCAGCCCCGCCACGTCGAAGCCGTTCAACAGGGGCATCACGAGATAGAGCTGCTGGGATTGCGGGTCGCTGCCCGAATCCACGACGGGGACCACGTGAGGGCTCTGGACGGAACTGCCGACCGCGCCCTCCCGTAGGAATCGCTCCACCAGTTCCCGGGAGGAGACGAGGTTCGGGTGCACGACCTTCAGGGCGTAGAGGGTCTGGTTCGGGCCTACTGCCTCGAAGACGGCGCCCATCGCCCCAGAACCGAGGAGGCGCCGGAGGTGGTAGCCACCGACCTGCTCGCCGATTTCCGGCAATCTTCCTCCGCCGACTTCGGCCATTTGTGTAAATTACCTCGCGGGGCTGGTAGAGAGAAGCGCAAGCTGAAGAGGCGGTCAACGAGTCGATGGCGTTGCCCCGACACGTTGGGAGGTGGGCGATGATGAACCGGTTATCTGTCTTCGACTCGGTCTTCGTTCTGGTCGCGGGCGCCATTGGCCTGTGCGGGTGCTCTGACGACAAGCCGCCCGGGCCGAAGGGCCAGGCGGGTGCAGGAGGAGAGGCGAACGGCGATACTGGGGGGACCGGCGGGCTTTCCCGAACTGGTGGCGCAGGCGGCGTCACCGAGACCGGAGGCAGGAGCGGAGACTCTGGAGGAGTGGCGGGTGTGGGGGACGCCGGTGGCGCTGGCGCCGATGTGGCGGTCCTAGCTGGCTCGTCTGCGGGTGGCGCAGGTGGAGCAGCGGGCGCCGCGGCCACCGGAGGTGGGCCGCCCGGCGGTCGTGGTGGGAGCGATCCGGGCGGCGCTCCCGCCGGCGGGGCGCTGATCGGTGGTGCGCCGCCCGGCGGGGAAGCAGGGCGGGACTCCGGTGGTGCCGCGGGCAATCCGCCGGTGGTCGAGCTCTGCAGCACCGAAGGGGCCTCCGAGTGCTCGGACCTCCGCGCGCGTCGCGTCTGCACCGAAGGCTACTGGCAGGAAGAGGACTGCCCGGACTTCCACGCTTGTGTCCGCGGCGTCTGCTATGCGGGGTGTCCAGGGTACTCGTTCGCGAGCACCGAAACTGCGGTCTGCTACATGCCCATCGACCCCGATCCGGAGACCGGACAGACGACGGTCAACGTGTCGACTGCCCCGGCGCTGTTTCCCACGAGTAGCAACCCCGGCGCGGCTTTCGATTCTGGCGCGGGATTCGTCCCCGTGGTCGAGGTCGCGGGTGAGGCGCTTCCGCTGGCCTGGCGCTTCGAGTCTCCCGACGCGGCGGGCGGTGTGCTGTACTCCATCACCAACCCGGGGGCCTACTTCGACGCCATGGGTCAACCCGCGAACGTCTACATGGTCGTCTACGGGCGGGCGCTCCCGAGCGCCTCGACGAACGATGTCGTGGGCATCTTCTCTGCTCACGACGACCAAGGTCGCCAGATCGACCTGCAGGGGTGGTTGTTTCCCACGTCCGACTTCGGCTGGTGGTTTGCCCCACTCGACGCGACCGCATTGCCGCTGTTGAACTACGATGGTGGGGAAAACTCGGTCCAGACGGCGTTCTTCGGCGACATCGACATGCCCAATGTGCCCCACCACCCGGTCGACGTGCTCTGGTTTGCCGTCGTCTACAGCTCGCTCTGAGTTTCTCCCCATGCCCGTGCTCACATCAGCTCCGCTGCGTGGGGTGGTGGCCAGCGTCTTCGTGCTGGGCTCGACCCTGACCACGGTTGTCCTTGCCCAGGGGACAGCGCCCGAGGCGGCGCCTTCCCCCGACGCTTCTTCGGAGGCTCCAGCTTCCCCCACGGCGTCCGACGCGAGTCCGGACCCGGAGCAAAGCTCCCCCGACTCCGCGACCACCGCAGAGCAGGCCGCCCCGCCCCCGCTGCCGGATCCCCAGCTCGCCGAAGCGAAGGAGCTGTTTCGCAAGGGCAACGCGATGCGCAAGGTGGGAGATTTTCAGCGCGCCTACGAGTACTTCCGCCAGTCACGGGAGCTGGCGCCGTCGTTGCCCAACACCCTCAACGCGGCCCTGGCGCTGCACGAGCTCGGTCGTTTCGACGAAGCGCTCGAGCTGTACGAGGCAGCGTTTCGCGACTTCGCCGTCGAAGAGAAACTCGAGGCCTCTCTCGAGCCGCGCATTCGTGAGCTGCGGAGCAAGGTGGGTTCGGTACAGGTCACGGCCAACGTCGATGGCATGGTGGTCATCGACGGGCGTCCTCGGGGCCAGTTGCCGTTGCGCTTGCCGCTCCGCTGCCTGCCGGGCGCTCGGCGTCTGCGGATCGTGAAGGATGGGTACGTCACCCACGAGCAGGAGGTGACCGTCACCGCCGGTCAGATGATCGACGTGGATGCGCAGCTCCAGCCGCTCGCCAACGCGGGACGACTGCGCGTGGAGCTTGCCGACGAGGCGACTGGGGCGCTGGTGGCCGTGGATGGTGTGGTCGTGGGCGAAGTCCCTTGGGAGGGCACGCTCGCCCCAGGTGAGCACGTCTACTCGGTCACGCAGGGCAACCAGGGGACGGGCCCGTTGGCGATCACCGTTCTTCAGGGTCAGACGGTGCTAGCGCGCCCTCCGTTGCAGCGGTTGGGGCCGGAGGTGCGCTTCCTCGTGGAGCCGGTGGGGTCGACTCTGATGCTCGACGGGATGACCATTGAGAATGGATTCTCGACACGTCTCACCCAGGGCACTCACGAGCTCATCGCGACCCAGGAAGGCTACCGGACGGTCCAGCGCGCACTTGCCGTTGGGGAAGCGGATGGCGGTGACGTCGCGGTGAAGCTCGAGGTGGATCCGAACCACCCGCGCTGGGCCCAGCCCGAGAAACCCCGCCTGTTCGGGGAGATCGTCCTCGGACCGCTGCTGTCCTCGCACTTTGGGGGTGACGCGACCGCCTGCGATGGAGCGGTGACGTTCTCGGATGGCACCACTGGGGACCGGTGTGATCCGTCGATCTCTGTCGGCGGTATCGCTGGGATCCGGGGCGGATATCGCGTGGCTGGCGACTTCAGCGTCGAGCCGATCGTCGGCTATGCGGTGTTGACACAATCTGTAGAGCGCGACCTGGTGGCGGGCGCGGAGGACGGTGTTTCGGGGTGGGATTCGACGGACTACGAGGATCGGTTCCTCATCCATGGTCCCTTCGCCGCGGCTGGCGCGAGCTATCGATTCTTCGATCAGCATCCTCTGACGGTGCGTCTGCAGGTGGGGGCGTGGTTGACCTTTCTCAAGGCGCAGGGCTCTGGAAGCTTCTCGGCCAGCGTCCGCCGGGATGACGGCAGTGAGAGCGTGGATGTCGCCGAGAACGTTACCGTGATCGAGGAGCGTCCGACACGCTGGCTACCATTTCTGGGGCCCGAGGTGCGCTGGGGTACGCGGCTCAGCAAGCGCACCGAGCTCAGTCTCGGAGTGGCCGGCTTCGTGGTGCTCGCCACCTCCGTGCCCCGCACCGACGCGGCCTTTGGAACGGAGGGACGTCGATTCCATACGGTCGACGACCGAGACGACGCCTTCAGCGATGGGAGCGCCGCACGCCCTGGCGTTCTGGAGCTACCGAGGGAGTCGACCCTGGGTGTCTTCTGGACGGTGCTCCCCACCGTCGGAGTGCGCTATGACCTCTAGCAGAGAGGAAACGTGGGCCGGGTGGGTTGCGGATCGAGCCCGCCACCGCGGGTGCCCGTCTGCGTGGACGAGCCGTGTGAGGACGGCGGCCCTCGCAGCGCTGATGACGATGACCGCCTGCACGGGGAAGCCGGCGCCGGAAGCGGAACCCGCGACCGTGGCTCAGGCCGTCCTCGACGCCGAGTTCGTCTTCGCCGATCGACCCTCGTCTCTCGGCGCTGCGGCATACTTCGGCGATTCACTCGACTTCGACGGCGAAACGCTGGTCGTCGGTGCCCCGCGAGCGACAGGCACCTTCGCCGCCGAGGGGCGGGTGTTCATCTACCTAGCCCGAGACGGGTCGTTCGAGCTGGGCCAGGAGCTCGAGCCACCGGAACCTCGGGCCTTCGAGCTGTTCGGAGCCTCCGTCGGTTACTCGGGCGGTGTGCTGGCCGTGTCGATGCCGCATGATCCTTTCGACCTTCCTCTTCCTCCGAGCCACCCCGTCTACCTGTTCGAGCGCGAGGGTGACGAGTTCGCGCTGACTCAGACCCTCGAGAGTACCCAGGCGGGATGGGGAGAGGCTCTGGCGCTGCGAGATGACACCCTCCTCGTCGGTCGAACCGGCGGAGTGACGGTCTTCCGCCGCGATGCCGGGCGGTGGGTAGAAAGCGGTCAGATCACGACGAGCCTGCTGCTGACCGTGCTGGAGATCGAGATTTCCGGGGATCGCGCGGCGATTCTGACTGCTTCCGTCTCCAGGCGGGACGTTCGGACCCACGTGCTCCGCCGCGAGGAGGGCGGCTGGGTCGCCGATGGCAACGTGGACGTCTCTTTCGGCTCGGGACCCAGCCTCGAGGTCTCCATCGCCTTGCTTCCCGACCGACTCTTCATCGGCGCGGGTGAGTCGCTCTACGGGGAGTCCGAGCTGGGTCAGGTTGCGATCTACGATCGTGTCGGGGACTCGCAATGGGTTGCTGGAGACGTGATCGTCAGTCCCAGCGGAACGGACGATGCCTTCGGCTCGGCGCTGGCTGTCAACGGTTCGGTGCTCGTCACGGGGGCCATGGCGACCGGGAGTCAGCTCGAAGGTGCCGTTCACGTGCACGAGGAAGGGGCGACAGGGTACGAACCCCAGGCAGTACTCGTGCCCAGCGACGTCATGCCCACGGAGCGCTTCGGTGCCCGCGTCGTTGCGGTTCCCGGGCTTGCCGCGATCTCCGCTCCTTGGCGTGGGTCGGGACCGGGACTGCGGGATCCGGGCGGTCGCGTCTACGTGGCGTCCATCGGCCTCCCCGCTGGTGCCTCGTGCATCGCGGGCTCCGATTGCGCCAGCGGCCACTGCGTCGACGATGTGTGCTGCGATAGCGCCTGCGACGGGCTCTGCCGGGCCTGCACGGCCGCGCTGAAGGGTCATGGTGTCGACGGCCGATGCGAGTCGGTGGGAGCCGGACTGGACCCCGAGGACGAGTGTGAGAAGGACTCGCTGACGGTTTGCGGGCGGACGGGAAGCTGTGATGGGCGCGGCGAGTGCGCTTTGGCGTCTCGCAGTACCCAGTGCGGACCCCGGAGTTGCGTGGACGCGGCGACCGTGGCGTTTCCTCCCGAGTGCGACGGTCTCGGTTCTTGCGTGCCTGCCGGCACCGAGCGCTGCGTTGACGGGGCGGCTTGCACGCGAGGTCGCTGTCTCCCCTCGTGCACCGTCGACCAGCAGTGTCAGCTCGGATACTTCTGCTCCCAGGGCGCTTGCGAGGAAACGTTCGAACTCGGTCACGACTGCGGGCGAGACGTGCAGTGCAGCTCGGGGGTTTGCGTCGCCGGGCAGTGCTGCGAAGCTGCGTGTCAGGGGGCGTGCGAAGCTTGCAACGAACAGGGCCGCTGTGCTCCGCTACCGGCCGGCTCTCCCGCGGCGTGTCGGGGGTTCGTCTGCGACGGCGTGAATGGTGAGTGCCCTGTTCAGTGCGACTCGAGCGCTCAGTGTGCCGAGGGACACTTCTGCACGTCCGTCGGCCTCTGTGCTCCGCAGCGGGAGCCGGGGGAACGCTGCGCTCCGGAGGTGGATTGCATCGCGCTGGACTGTGCCGTGTGTGTGACGGGCTCATCGTGTGTCGACAACCGTTGCTGCGATCCAGGTGCCGGCGAGTGCTACGGCCGAGCCCACCAGTGTGAGGCAGACATCGACTGCAGTAGCGGATTCTGTGCGGATGGGGTGTGCTGTGAGTCGGCGTGCGATGGCCAGTGCGAGTCGTGCCGGGTCGCGGGGTCGAAGGGACGCTGCGTTCCGGTGGTGGGCACCCCACGCGGCGATCGTCCTGCGTGCAGCGGTGGTAGCGCCGAGTCCCCCTGCGCCCAGCGACGATGCGACGGTGTGGTCACCGACCGCTGCGCGGGCTACGTTGGTCGGGAGGTCACGTGCGCGGAGCGGCAGTGCACGGATGGCGTGGAACAGCTGCCCGCCGGGTGCGATGGCAGCGGGCAGTGTCAGTCCATCGAGGCCCGAACTTGCGGCCCGTACCGGTGTGACGGCGTGCGCTGTGCGGCCTCGTGCGAGGCCGACGATGACTGTGCGGCTCCGAGTCGCTGCAGCGAAGAAGGCCTCTGCGTATCGGCCGCGGTCTGTGAGCGGGGGGGCGTCGTGGCTCCCGACGGGAGTCGCCTCGACTGCGCACCCTTTGCGTGTCGTGCCGGGGTCTGTCTCGAGCGCTGCGCAAGGACGGCTGACTGCGCGATGGGTCTGTACTGCGATCCGGTCGAGCGGACCTGCCGCGCGGCCCCAGAAGCTGGCGACTCCAGCGGCTGCAGCGCGTCGGTGTCCCGAGCGAAGCACCCCTGGGTGCTGCTCCTGCTCGGCCTGGTGGGCTGTCTGCGCGGTCGCCGGAGGCGGCGGTGACTCCTCGCTCCGACCGCTTCGCCTGGCTCGCCGGGTTGGCGCTACTGTGTGCACCCGCCTGCGAGTCGCGGCGCGATACCCAGGTGCTCTCCGTCGGGACGGCGGCAGCCCCGCTCGAGCCCGTCCTGCGCTTGGATCAGACGCTCCAACCCGCTGACCCGCTCAGCATTCGAGCCTTCGGTGCAGAACTCGCCTGCGACGGGGACCTGCTTGCCGTGGGCGCTCCGCGTGCCCTCGACAGTGAGGGCTCAGTCCTGGTCTATCAGCGTGCGGCCGGTGCCTGGGAATACCGTCAGGCTCTCACCCCCCCACAGCCCGAGCCGTCCGGAAGTCGCTTCGGTCGCTCGCTGACCCTCGTGGAGGATCGCCTCGTCGTCGCCACGTCGAGGCGTGTTTACTGGTACCAGTGGGCAGCGGACCAGTTCGTCTTGCAGGGGGAATTGCCAGGCTCTTCCTCGATCGCAGACCCGCTGGTCGCCAGCCGAGCCGAGCGCGTGGTCGTCGGTCCTGCCGATTCCGTTTCGGCAGTCGCGGTCCACCGCTTCGACGGAACGGACTACGCTCTCGAACAAACCATCGCGCTGACCACCAGCGCCGAGCGCGACGCGGGCTTCTTCCACCCGACCTACGCCGAGCGGCGACCCTACGCGTTGACCGAAACTCAGGTGATCATCGGTGCCGACGGGGACGACACTGCTGGATACCGCGCGGGAAAGATCCTGGCCGTGGATCTCGTCGACGGGACGGAGCGCACGATCCTGCCGCGTCCCATCGTGCTCAATGGGCACCTGGGCTACTCGCTGCTCGTCGAGGGCGATCGGCTCTTCGCCGCGAACTTCCGCACCCTGAGCGGCACTGCACCCGCCAGCATCAGCGTGTACGAGCTCGGGCGCGATGGTCCAGCGAAGGTGAGCGAGCTCTTCGTTCCGGGGTCGATCGGCGCTGACGAGGTGGGGGTCTCGATGGCCAGTCGCGGACCGCTGTTGGTGGCGGGCATGCCGGGTCGTGGTGACGAGGTCGGTGCCATTGCGCTGTGGCGCGACCCGGGGGATGGGTCCGGCTACGCGGTGCTCGACGAGGGCGCATTTGCCGAGGGGCGCTACGGAGAAGCGGCAGCGTTCTGCGGCAGCCAGCTGCTGGTGGGAGCGCCCTCGGTCAGCGTCTCGGGCAACGCTGCGGTCGGGACCGTGTCCGCCACCACGCTGGATCGGACACTGGGAGAGCCGTGTCTGTCCCCTGCGGAGTGCGGGAGCGGCTTCTGCGTCGAGGGGGTGTGCTGCGACACGGACTGCACCTCCTCGTGTTTCGCCTGCTCCTCCAATAACAAGGGTGGCGGTATTCCCGGCAGGTGCGAGCCGGTCCTGGCCGGGCTGGATCCCTTCGACGACTGTACTGAAGACGGTTCGGTCTGCGGCGTCTCCGGTCACTGTGATGGGGTCGGGGCCTGCGCTTTCGGTGGTCTGGGAACCGAGTGCGGCGCGGGAGCTTGTCTCGACGATGGAACGACACAGCTTCCGTCGCAGTGCGACGGCGTGGGTTCCTGTGTTGCTGGTCAGATCGCGCTCTGCGCTAGCGGGTTCTCGTGCGTCAACGGCGAGTGCCCGACTCGGTGCGTGACCGACGGGGATTGCCGGGCGGGCCACTTCTGCGACGGAACCACCTGCCGAGCCGAGCGCGACGATGGCGCGAGTTGCTCTCGACGGGCCGAGTGCGGGAGCGGGCACTGTGTCGATGGGACCTGCTGCGCCGAGCGTTGCGACGGTTCCTGCGGGGAATGCAGCACCGGGTCCTGCTTGCCTCTGGAGCTGGGCGAGATCGGGCGGCCCGGGTGTTCTCCGTTCGTGTGCGATGGCGAGGTGACCACCTGTCCGAGTGCTTGCGCGAGCGATCGATACTGCGACGAGGCCTCCTTCTGCGCGGCTTCCCGTCGCTGCGTCGCTCGTCGAGCGGCCGGGGAGAGCTGTGACCCGACCGTGGACTGCGCCAGCGCCGATTGTGAGCCCTGCGGTGGTGATGCGTCGTGTGTCGACGGTGCCTGCTGTGCCCCCACGGCGGCCCGGGGCTGCTCGTCGCTGGGCACCGCCTGCGACGCCGCGGACGAGTGTGCGAGCGGTCGATGCGTCGATGGTGTCTGCTGTGACGCTCCCTGCGACGGCCAGTGCGAGGCCTGTGACGTCGGTGACTCTGCCGGGCGTTGCGTTCCCGTGACCGGCGCGCCGCGCGGCACGCGCTCTCGCTGCGCCACAGGCGACCCCACGGAGCCGTGCACCGATCGGGCTTGCGATGGACTCGAGCGGACCGCCTGCGTGGGCTACGTCGGTGACGATGTCGTGTGCGCTCCGGGTAGCTGCGAGTCGGCCCGCCGCACCTTGCCCGCCACCTGCGATGGTGAGGGACGGTGCGGGACGGCGGAGCAGCTGAGCTGTGCTCCGTTCGTCTGCGGCGAGGGCGATCGCTGTCGCGAGACGTGCAACGACGATGTCGACTGCTCTCCGGGCAATCGGTGTGACGAAGGTGACTGCGTGTCGGGAAGCGCGTGTCGGGATGCGAGCACTGAGGTCGACGCCGAGGGCCTGGTTCGCGACTGCTCGCCCTACCAGTGTCGCCACGGCGCCTGTCTCAACGAATGCGCGGCGACGAGCGATTGCTTGTCCGGATTCGTCTGTCGCCCCGACGACTGGGTGTGCGTGTCTCCGCCGAGCGGCGACGGTGCCTCTTGCCGCGTTGCCTTCGAGAAGCGGTCGGCGTCGTGGTGGTGGTGGCTCGCCCTGGCGGCGCTGGGCTGGCGGCGCCGACTGACGAGGGGAGGGACACGATGATCAGGATCCGACCCGCGGCGTCGATGGTTCTGCTCGCCTGCTTTGGCGCGCTGCTGGGGCTCGCGGCTTGTGGCGACGGAGTTCGAAGCGACCCCCACCGGGCCGGGGGCACGGGTGGTGTCGAGCCGTCTGCGACGGGAGCGGTGCCGGTCGAGGGAGGGAGCGCTGGAGATGGCGGCGCGAGCGGTGCCTCGATGGGGGGCGCTTCGGGGGGGAGAGCGGGCGCGCCCCCTCGCGGCGGATTCGGTGGGAGGGGTGGCGCGGTGGCGGGTTCACCCGGAGGTGGTGCCGGTGGTGCGGATCTCGGGGGAACGGCGGGGATAGCGGGGGCCGGGGGCGGCGCTGGTGCCGCCGGTGCTGCCGGTGCTGCAGGGAGTTCGGGCCAGCTCCCCCAGCGTCTCTTCTGTGAACTCTCCGGCGCCACCGCGCGGGAGGTCTGCCGCTTTTCTGGCACCTGGTTCGAGCTTCTGAACGAGGTGCCGTCTGCCGGTTTCGACCACCTCATCATCGAGGATCTCGTGCTTCCCGCGTTCGTTGTGGCTCGCATCGACGCGCGGATCCTGGAGGTACAGCGAATCCGCTTCGAGGGAGACCCGTGTCTCGAACGGGCCGCCGGCGCGCCCGAGGTTCACCTGATCGCCACTGAGCGCGTGGTGGTTGATGGTCGCGTCGAGCTTGCTGGGCCTCCGGGAATCGAGGGGGGCGCTTCTGCGTCGTGCAATTACGATGGTCGCGATGGCGGCAAGCTCACCGTTGGCGCCCCGGAGGTCGTCGTCAATGGTGTCGTGGACGTCAGCGGTGGTCAGGCCGCCTGGACCTACTTGCCGCAGCCCTTCGGGGGGCGCGGGGGTGATGGCGGCTCCGTCTCGATCGAGGCGACGGTGCTCGACCTCTCGGCCACGGCCGAGCTCCTAGCGCTGCCCGGCGCGGTTCCCGACCGCAGCGTGTTCGCGCCGTCCCACGACATCCTCTTCGAGG
Source organism: Polyangiaceae bacterium (assembly GCA_050304295.1). GTDB lineage: Bacteria > Myxococcota_A > Polyangia > Polyangiales > Polyangiaceae > JAFGBI01. The sequence goes on along the minus strand of JBNLDK010000201.1, from coordinate 53,799 downwards.
GCGCGGCGGGGGATTCCGGCACGGTGCTCCTCGCGGCGCCGACCATCCTCGACGCGACACCCGCCGCACCCACCGAGAGAGGGATCGCGGGTGACGCCGTGGTGAGCCGTACGGTGGACCTTGCCACCGACGAGTTCGAGAGCTGGTGGTTCGAGGCGCTCGCCGGTGAGTCAGTGACCCTTCAGCTCGAGTCGTCCACACCTGGCGTCGATCTCGACCTCTACCTCCTCGCTGGCGATGGATCGATCCTCGCCAGTGGCCTCGGACCGACCTCGAATGAGCAGATTGTTCACGTATTGGCCGACTCCGGCACGTACCACGTCGCCCCCTTCGCGGCCGTCGGAGGAACGGAGATCGAGTACCAGCTCGGGTTCGTTCACGGACCGTGACGTCACCGCTTCGCCAGCGCGGCGGGCGTCTGGCAGCGGCGTTGGCTCGCCAGGAGATCGTCCGCAAACGCGGACGTCCCGGGCAGAATCCCTTCTGGAGGATCTTGCTGCTCTCAGCAGAATTTTGAGGAGGAAGCGCGGTTTCGTTGCGGTTGCGGAGTGCTCCAGGACAACCAATGCGGTATCCCAGTGGCAACGGCTCGAAAGTCCGGCGGCGGGAGCGGCCTCGCTGACGGAGAGCAGTGTTCTTCCCGCCGTCCTTCGCGGCTCGGGGCGGCACCCAAAAGGAACGACAATGATGAGGATGAATCGACTGGCGCTGACCCTCACTCCAGTGGTCTTGATAGCCTGTGGTGGAGGCGGGAACTCCGAGGACGAAAGCTCGGGAGGGGCGGCAACGGGCGGTCAGGGGGCAGCAACTGGGGGCGTGGTAGATCCCGCGGGGGGAACGGGAGGCGGCGGGGCGCTCCCAACTGGGGGCTCGACGACGGGCGGGACTCCAACCGGAGGTTCGATGGTTGGAGGTTCTGGTGGCTCGCCGCTGGGGGGCGCGGGAGGAACGCCGACCGGCGGCATGCCGAGCGGCGGAGGGCCGACGGGAGGAACGGCCGCTACCGGTGGCGTGGCCGGTTCGGGTGGCGCTCCAGTTGGCGGGGGTGGAACGCCCACCGGTGGGGCCCCGGTAGGCGGCGGCCCGACGGGTGGTACGGCTGCCACGGGTGGCGGGGGCGTTGGTGGCGTCGGCGGGACGGGCGGCCTTGTCTCCTCCATCTGCCCGTACACGCCGCCCGAAGATCCTGGCACCTTCCCTCAGAATTGGACCAGCGGCGACGTCACCCTGTTCAACGACAACGGTGGTTGGACTTGGTACAACGACGAGCGGGTCGTGGTCGACGCCGAAGGGGGCAAGATCGTCGTGAGCAGCGCGGAGTCGCCTGCCGCCAACATCGATGCCGTGATCCACGATCTGGCCACGGGCAACAACGACAAGATGATCCTGGGCTCGCTGAGCTACTCCGACGACCACAACAACGGGGGCATCGTTGTCAAGGCGCCGAACCAGTACTACGTGGCCTGGGCGCACCACAACCGCGACTGCACGACCCACTGGCGCAACTACGACAACGGTTCCTGGAGTTCGGAACGGACGTTCGAATGGGGCAGCCAGGGGTGTCCCTGGAACGACTCCCACGTCACGTACAACAACGTCTGGAAGATGTCGTCCGAGGGCCTGTACTACAACTTCATTCGTTCGGTCGACACGAGCCCCAACTTCCTCTTCTCGGATGACGAGGGGCAGACCTGGACTTTCGGTGGGCGCCTCACCGCGAGCCCACAGCGGGGCTACAACGCGGGCTACTACAAGTACTGGGGGAACGGTGTTGACCGCATCGACTTCTTTGCCACCGAGGCACACCCGCGGGATGCCGACACGAGTGTCTATCATGGCTACATCCAGGATGGGAAAACCTACGATTCCTTCGGGACCGAGCGGGACGGCGATCTGTTCGACACCAACGCTCCTGAAATAACGAACTTCACCACCGTGTTCCAAACCGGTGGCACGCTCAACGGCGTCACACTGCGCTGTCTCTGGAACTTCGACATCGCCCGCTACGACGACGGGACGATTGGGGCTCTCTGGCAAGGTCGCGAGAGCAGGTGTGGGGAGAAGAACGACGATACGGCCAACCATCGGATCCTCTACTCCCGGTTCGACGGCACCGAGTGGAGCGCGACGTATCTCGTTCGCGGTGGTCGGACGCTCTACCGCAATCGGAGTGATTGGTGGGAAGAGGACTACCTCGGCGGGGCCGCGCTGGATCCGGATGATCCCCACGTGATCTACGTTTCCACTCCCATCGATCCCCGCGATGACTCGACGACCTACGAGAACCACGAGATCTGGAAGGGTGTGACCTGCGATGAGGGGGCCACCTTCCAATGGACGCCGGTGACCATGAACTCGCAGAACGAGAACCTGCGTCCCGTCGTGCCCAAGTGGGATGCGCAGAACACGGCACTCCTCTGGTTCAGAGGCAACTATCAGACCGCGCAGACGTACAACGCTGAGGTCGTCGGCATTCTCACGCGCGAGTGAGTTCCGCTTGCGGGGCTCACCGCGAGCGGGGTCGTCCGGTCGCGGTGACCCCGTCGCTACTACGGGCTGAGCGCGAAGCAGTAGATGGCGCCGTAGCCGCCGCCCTCGCCAACGGTCAGCACGTTTCGATCGCCGCCGCCGTCCTGCTCGAGACTCACGCCGGGCGCGCATCCGTGGGCAGAGAAGCCGGTTATCCAATGTGCGCCATTGTCGCCACCCATCCCCCGTGGCCACGAGAAGCCGCTCTCGGGGCTGCCAGTCTCGCCCTCCGCGTTCGTCCAGTCGTTGCAGGTGTCGCCGAAGTTACTGGTGGCGAGCTCGCCGCGCTCGTCGCTGCCGGTGAGAACATGGTGGTTGTCGACTTCACCGGTCCCGTCGGGATCGTGATTGGGGACGCCGAACTCGTTCGGCAGATCATTGACGATCACCGGGTCGGCGCCAGCTGGGCGGGTGTTCTGCAGATCCTCGATGGAGCTTGCCACCAGCCGTCCGAGTCGATCGTACCAGGGGCCGCTGCCGATTCGGTCGATCGCATTCACCGGTTGCCCAGTCGGCCCAGCGGTGACGCTGAGGAAAGCTCGCCACTGCTTCTGAGTGGCTCCGGGCATGGACATCTCGGCTAGTTCGGTACAAATCTTGTCGGCGCCACCCAGACCGTCGGCTTCGCCGTAGCGGAGGTCGCCGCCGAACCCCTCCGGGCTGCCCGAGAGCTGTTGCAGTCCACTGAGGCTGGTGACGAAGAAGCTGAAGGGCTCGAGATCCACGTTGCCGGCGCCGCCCGTGGCTTCCGCGCCGCCCGTGGCCTCCACTCCGCCCGTGGCCTCCACTCCGCCCGTGGCTTCCACGCCGCCCGTGCTCGGAGCTCCTCCTGTGGCCGGAGCTCCTCCTGTGAACGAGCCGCCGGATGGTGTCCCGCCCGTTGCTACTCCACCGGACGGAGCGCCCCCCGTTGGCGCTATCCCTCCGCTGGCCTGTCCGCCACTGGCGGGCGTCCCCCCCGACCCCACGGGGACCTCTCCACCGGTACCTGTGATGGCTCCGTTGCCACCCACCGCGGTGCTGCCTCCCGTTGCGTCCTGCTCGGCGCTGTCGCTTGAGCAGCCGAGGTGCACGGTACCAATCAGTAGGGTAGTAAAAATGCCAAGTGGTTGCCAATCCATCCGTGGACCTCAGTGAGTTCGTGAGAAGCGTGGCGTTCCAGGTTTCTAGGTCATCGTGACGTCGAGTTGTCGCCACGCCGCTTTGGTAGACAGTAGCCACACCTGGCGGATGACAGGCAGCGAAGTCCCTCCGCATTGCTCGCGCCGTTGATTTGTCGCTGCGTGCAAGCGGGGACGCATCGCTCGCGCACCCGTTTGACTGGTCGGGTACTGTTGACCGTGATGGGCGAGACTCCGATCCTCCTCGTTGCGCAGGTGGCTCTGACGCTGCTCGCTTGCAAGACGCCGGGGCAGAAGCCGCGGGAGAGGCACGCGGAGGCGGCTGCACTCGAGGCTCAGCGCCAGGCCGCCGAACAAGAGAAGCCGCGCTTTCGGCGCGAGCTGGAGCTCGGCAGCGACTGGAAGAGGAGATGAAGTGGGAGCTGGTCGACGCTGCGGACGAAGCCGAACGCGCCAAGATCGAGGCCGAGCTTGACCCCGCCCGAGAGGCCGCTCGAAGGGGAAGGTAGCAGGGCCGAGCTCTCGCCGTGGCGCGGATGAGCCGAGCGATCCATGTAGGGTGAGGTGGTTGCCCAGGGTACTATCGCGCCCGTGCCGTGAGAAAATTCAGCTCGTGCTGGGATGGCCATAGAGACGGCGTGCCTGGCGAGTCGTTCCCACGATCAGATCCGTTTCCGCTGGGAATTGGCACACATGCGCCGATCCCAACTGCTCACTGCAGGACTCCTCGTTCTCCTCTGCTCGGCCTGCAGTTCCGCGGACGACGGTGGGGCGAGCTCAAGCTCCGGTGGTGCGCTACCGAGCGGAGGCACCGGGACGGGAGGGACCGATTTGCCGACCACCGGCGGGGTGGCGATAGGTGGGTCGGGCGCGGTGGGGAACGGCGGGAGCGCAACGGGTGCTGGCGGTTCCGGCGGAAGCGGGAATGTGGCGACTACTGGAGGGAGCGGTGGGGGCGGCACCGGGGGCGCTCCGAGCACGGGCGGAGCTGGAGCCGGCACGGGTGGAGTGAGCACCGGGGGTGCCGGTGCGGATCCGGGCACGGGTGGTGCGGGCGACACCGGAGGTACGGGAGGCGCCAGTGGGGCGATCCCCATGGGCGGTACGGGCAACGACGCGGGAACCGGGGGCACGGGCAATGACACGGGCTCCGGTGGCAACTCGACGGGGCACGTACGGGACCCGAGCTTGCCGACCTACCCATTTTCGGATCCAGACGCGAAGTATCCCTTCCCGCAGATGGTGAAGTACCCGTATGGGGTGCAGTCCACGAACGTGGACTACGAGTTCGTTGCCAATTGGTACGAGAACTGGCGTTCGCGCTACCTGGTGGACTGCAACGGCGCGCTCATGCCGAGCACCGACAATAGTTCCACCGCCAAGGTCGAGGCGGAGGGGTTCGGGATGATTGCTGCAGCGTACATGGCGGACAAGGTTGCGGTCGACGGCTTGTATGCATTCTATCAGAGCAAGGTCCAGGGTGGGTCGTGCGGGCTGATGTCGTGGCTGTGCAGTTGCGGTGGTGTCCAGGACCCTGGAGCGGCAACGGACGGGGACATCGATGTGGCATCCGGTCTCATCGTGGCCCACTGGCAGTGGCCCGACGACGGCTACGACGAGAAGGCCCGAGAGGTCATCAACAATCTGAGTCGGGTGCTGGTGGACTGCTCTGGCAACCTAACGGCATTGCGCCCCGGGTGTGGTTGGGGCGGCTGTGACGAAACCGACATCTCCTACTATTCGCCGGCCTTCTTCAGGTACTTCGCTGAGATCTCCGGGGATGACGTCTGGAACAAGCTGGCGGACGATACCCACACGATTCGCGACAACGCTGCCAACGCTTCCACGGGTCTCGTCCCGGACTGGCAGTCCGTCGAGGGGCGCGCGGGCGCTGGGTCCAGGGTGGGAGACTACGGATTCGATGCGATCCGCGCCCCCTTCAAGCAGGCGCTCGACTACCTGTGGAATGGAAACGAACCAGCGCGCGCCTGGTGTGAAAAGATCACCACGTGGGCCTCCGGGGTCGGAGCGGGCAACGTGGTGGACGGCTATCGGCTCGATGGCAGCCAGATTGGTAGAAATCACAACCTCGCCGTGGTCGGTGCCCTGGCGGTGTGCGCCTCAGCCAACACCCAGGAGGTGGTCGATGCCTTCGTAGCGGAGTCAGCCCGGCAGCGGGACGACTTCTGGTACAGCGGCTACCTCGGAAACCTGTATCTTCTGGCCATGTCGGGGAACATGTGGAACCGCGACATGATGGCCGATTGAACCCTCCGGACCCATCATCCCGGGCTTCGGACCCACCACCCTGGGCATGTCGCGGGGGCTCTGCGACTGCCAGGCGCCTCCTCGCCGTCAGCGGCAAGTTGGAGTGATTCAGGACACTATGAATCCTCCGCCATCGTGACGCCGATCATCCCCTCCGGGTAGATGAAGCCGGCGCGATCCCCGCCGGCGATCCTTTCGATGGTGCTGTTCTCGTCCGCGCCCGTGTTCGGGCCCGCCTGGCGGGGAGCCTGGTCGGGACCAGCGCCAGGTTGCTGGTTCACCTCGGTCCCCGCATCCCACAGGTGCACTCGGTCGCTGACGTTTCCGGTGGCCAGCGCGATGCCGTTCGGCACGCTGCCGTAGAAGGTATCGTTCGACTGGATCCACATGCCTGCGAACGACACTCGCGAGCCGGCGGGAGCCACCACCAGGAAGTCCGCGCTCTGTCCTGGGGCGATCGGGGCATCGTCGTAGGAGGTTGTCGTGTCGCCGCCGAAGACTCCCGCCGTCACGACGCCCTCCGCGGTCTCCACCGCTCCGAGCAGGGAGGTCACGATGCCATCCTCCGCCAGTCGCTCGAGCTCCTCGCTGGCGGTCGCTCCGGGCTCGAAGAGCCGGTACCCCGCGCGATGGGCGACCCAGACTCCCGGCGCCAGCAAGACATCCTCTCCACCCAGTGACCCTGGCTCGGCCGTGTTCTCGATCGTGATGCGCAGGCGCAGTTCTTCCGGACTTCGTCCCGCGACTCCCGCCGTCGCGGTCCCCGTGGCTCCCGCCGAGCCACCAGCGCCGGATGTCTCGCGGTCATCGGCATCACAGCCCAGGAGGATGCACGCCCCGCCCATCGCCACCGCCCATCGTCGCGTCCGCATGCTGCCAGGATGGGCGTGAAGCGGACGCGTGGCAAGGGGCACCCTGCGAGCTCTAGGGTGCCGTTGTGCGGTCCTCGCGTGCGGCGCGGCCTGGTCCGCTCAGCGAGGGCGAGACTGACCCCTGCGTACCGCTGCAGGGTGGCGGGACACCCGTCGTAGAGGGCGGCGGATGCTTGCGACGAGAGCCAGAAGACCCAGCGCCAGCACGCCACGCGATCGCTCCCGCGGAAGCGCGCAACCGCATCCCCCGGCGTCGCTCCCGTCTGCTTCGGTCCCGGAGTTGCCTCCCTCCGGAGTTCCCCCGGAACCTTCGTTCCGCGGGCGACCGCCTGTTCCGAGGGGGCCCCCGCCACCGCTCGCCACGGGCTCGATGCTGCCGTCGTGCCACTCGTAGGCGCCCACGTCCACTCCGTCTCCCTGGGGTCGCGGAATGCGGTCTCGATCGAGCTCCGGGGCGCCCGCGTCGCTGCCGCTATCGATCGCGGCGGCCCCTTCGCGCAGGTGCAGGTCGAATGCGTCCACGTCAACGAAGTACTCGCGTGCCTCGTCCATCGAGAAGGTGATGTTGCTCTCCTCCGTCACGGTGTCGGAGTTGGCGAGCGCGGTGGTCAGGTTGTTGCGCACCACGCAGGATTCCGGGGGGGTCCCGTCCTTGTGCTCGGTCACGCGGATCCACGGAGGTCCCGGATCAACGTCGTTCAGGTCGAGTACGGTGTTGTTGGCGACGGTGCAATCGCGCGCGCCGTACAGACTGATGCCGTGCCAGTGGTCGGTGATCACGACGTTGTTCTCCACGACCCAGTCGACGAACGTTCCGTCGAAGCAACCGATCCCTTGCAACGTTCCCCGGTGGGGCTGGTTGGGGTCCTCGTAGTTGATGATTGTGTTGCCCCGCAGCACGATGCCCACCACTTCACCGGTGCCGACGCTGCCGTCCGCGCCCACGGACCAGGACTGGAATCCGTCGTCGTGGTGGTCGTCTACCGCGTAGCAGTTCTTGACGATGTTGTACTGGAACACGGAGTAGTCGCCGAGGCCGCGCAGCCCGTCGCGGGAGAAGTTCTCGATGACATTGCCTTCGACCAGCGAAAGGTCGGCGCCCACGCTGATTCCGTAGCCCACGTTCAGCAAGTGGTTGTTGCGGACGGTCATCTCGGTCCCGTCGACACTGATGCCGCCGCTCGCGCGATCGATCCAGTCTTGCGCAGCCCAGTCGGAGGTGTCGTCGCTCGATCGCAATGAGCATCCCTCGACCGTCACCTGCGCGTTGTCGCCATCTAGATCGATTAGGTATCCAGCGCCCTCGCCCTCGACATGCAGCCCGCGCAGCGTCCACCCGCTACTGTTGCGGAGGAGCACGTGCGAGAAGATGGGGACTGCCCGCTCGGCGGCGGCGATGGTCACTCCCGTGGCGTGTGCCACCCCGGAGATCGTCAGCTCGCCAAAGTCCCCGCTCTCTAGCCATACCGTGTCCCCGTCGGCGATGCTCCCTGAGTCGAGCGCCTCTTGCAAGGAATCCCACGGGTTCTCACGGCTCCCATCTCCCCCGCTCGGCGCGCTCGGGTCCACGGTGTACTCCGCCGCGCGAGCCCCCCCGGAAATCGCGAGCAAGATCGCCGCGTAGCCCAAACTCAGTCCTGTTCTTGTCATGCTCGCTCCCGTTTCGCTCCGCTGCGTGCCGGCGGGCACAGTATACGTCAGTTGCCGATGGCGGGACGAACGCGGTGTTCCGGTAGAGCCCAGCCTCCACAGGGACGGGGAGCTGAACGCCGGCTACCGCACGGAAGTGGAGTTGGCGTCCGTCCCCTGCCGGTGAAGTGGGCCTTCCGTTTCACCCTGTCGTGGCGACCAGGGAATCGCGGGGGGAGGGGCGGCCACGGGCGTCGCGGTCGCAGGGATGGCAGGCAGTGTTCATGATGCTGCTGGAGAAACTCGATCAGACCCCGTCGAACGTGGCATCGGAGATCGAAGGCGGTGGGGAGTTCTCTGCGGTCATCAGCGCGCTCACTTCGATGGTGCGCTCGTGCGCCTCGACCACCTGGACGACGCGCACATCGCCGTCCCACAATGGGGTCTCGTCGAGGAGGCGAGACAGCTCCCGTTCGATGGTGACGATGGGCGCGCTGAAGTCGAGCTGCAGGTGGACCGCCCCGAGCACCTGCAGTTCGACCGCGTCCAGTTCTGACGAGGAATCGCGTGCTTCTGGAACTGGGGTGCCGGAGAGCAGGTTGCAGAAGCGCTTCGTCGCTTCGGTCGTCCTGTTTCGGTTGATTCCAAGTGCACCGTCCGGCACGACGACGGTTCGAGAACCGGGCGCCCGCGGCCCGGCCGCGGCCGTCTTCTGGGTCACGCGGGACGCTTGCGTCGTGGGCCGGATACCACGTGGCCGCGGGATGGCGTGCTATCACGTTCGGGCATGGGAAGCCGAGCTGGAATCGACAGGGTGACCTGGGGCGACGCTCCTGTTGCGGGGGTGTGGCGAGGGACTCTCGCCGTGACCGCGCTGCTGGTTGCTTGCTCGGTGCCATCTGTCGACGAGACTCCGGTTGCTCCCCCGGTCGAGGTTCCGGTGCGCTACTGGTTGCGCAACGTGGAGCTCCTTGACGCGCCGGAGGGGAAGGCGTTCCGGCGCGTCGTGGGCCCGGTTCTGATCGAGCTGTGGCGCGATGGCCGCGTGCGTTCTTCGCCAGACGCCGCGGACCGCTTCGAGGGATATTTACCGCGTGACGTGCTGGAACAACCTCAACGGGATCGGGGGCTCGCGCTGGTGGCGCAGCGTCAGGCAGAGCTACACCTCGCCCGTCCGGATGGTCCCGTCGTTGGCCGGGTCCACCCGGGAGCGATGGTCAGTGTGCGTCCCGGCACCGCGGAGCACTGGACCGTCGGAGGGTACCTCTGGGGAGAATGGATTGGCTTCGTGGCGCGTAATGCGTTGGGCACGGAGGCCACGGCGGAAACCGCCCCCGCCTCGCGCGCGCAGGGGTGGGCTCTGGTGCCGCCGTACCCGCTGGAGTTTCTGGGCCTCCCCACGAAGAGCGCGCCGCGGGTCGCGTTTGCCCCGTGCTATCCGGTGTGGTTCCCGGTGGACGGCGATCCTTCCCAGCGCATCGACGGTGTGGAGCTGTCCGGGCGCGTCGACGTGGACCCAGAGCGGAGTCTTCCGCGCTACCATCGCAACACCCAGCGCTGCCAGGCCAACGTGGTCGTCGAGTACGGTGGCCGTCGCTTTCGGGTGCGCGCCGACGGGAGCGAGATGGAGGTCGAAGCCTTGCCGAGGTCGTTCACGACGGTCGCGCCGCCTCAGAAGGACCCACTGCTGCGCGCCATCGCGAAGAACGCTTCGGTGTTCTGGCTCGAGTATGCTCCGCCCGACCTGGTGTCGTGCGCCGAGGCCAGGTTCGAGCGCTTTCAGCGGCGGACGCGCAACCAGCTGATCGGTGCAGTGGGCGTGCTGAGGGAACAGCAGGGCGCCCACCGAGCCTACGACATGTCCTATTTCTACCGCGAACGAGCCATCGGGCCAGGCAAGCCCATGCTGCGAGCCGTGCGGCTCGAGCCGCACGGCCAGGAGGCCTGGGGGAATGACGCAGAGTACCTGCTCCTGGCCATGCAAGGAGAGGCGCTGCTGATGATGGGACTCCCCATGCGTGGCGGCGCTGTGGCCTTCGATCCCGATGAGGCAGAGCGGTGGTTCGTCTCGCGCGAGGCGTGCCTCGCCGCAGGTGAGCGGGCTCGGGGGCAGCTAGAACGCCATTCGCCGTCGCTGACATCGCTGGGCTTTCACGTAGCGATTTCCGATCCGGACTCGCCAACTCGGTGAACGAGTTGCTGGTTCGCACCGGTGGCGGCTAGCCTCCGAGCCGAGACTCGGAACTCAATGACCGGCGGAAACCCGGGGACGTACCCGTCCGAACTGGGCACCCGACCACATGGGTTCTCCCCCATGTGAAGCGTTTCAGGGCTCGGGGGCGATCGTTCTCCTCCCCACACTTCGGACGGCTGGGGTAGAGTACCCGCATTGGCCGAGCCGCCCTGCGCATGGGGGAGAAGCATGATTCATCGACGTCGTTTCATTGAGTGGACTGCGAGCAGCTGGGTTTTCGCCCTTCTGATCGTTGGATGCGCGGACTACAGTGCAGATGAGGAAGAGGCCCAGGCCACAGGTGGTGCCGACACCGCGACCGGCGGTGGAGGAACCGGTGCTGTGGGTACTGGTGGCGAGGCGACCGGCGGCGACGCGACCGGTGGCGATGGCACGTCGGGAACGGGCGGGACCGAAACGGTCGACGCCTCCTGTGACAATGTGCAGCCCTGTGGCGGCGATATCGTCGGGACCTGGACCGTGGCGGGGACGTGCGTGTCGCTGAGCGGGGAGTTGAGCCTGACCTCTTTGGGGGTTGGTTGCGTTGGTGCTACCGTCACGGGAAGCACGCTCACTGTGACCGGGACGTGGACCGCGAACAGTGACAATACGTTTCTGGACAACCTGACTTGGACCGGTGAGCTCCAGTACGATCTGAGTGCCGAGTGCCTGACCGTGTCGGGGACCACCACTTCATGCGATCGGTTGGCCAGTTCCACCTTGCCAGGGCTTGGCTTCTACGAAGGACTGGAGGTCCAGCAGACTGACGGTGTGAGTTGCACTGAGATGGTTCCGGGCGCGGACCCTCCCAGCGGTTGCAACTGCACGTCGGTCATCGAACAGGTCGGGAGTGGAGAGTCTGACACCTACAGCATCGCGGACAACGTGATCACGACTTCGAACGGTGCAGAGTACGCATACTGCGTGGAGGGGGACACGTTGACCCTCACACCGACGAAGTTTGCTCGGGATACGAGCACCACCACCACCGGGACCGTGGTGCTCCGCCGCTAGGCTCCCGTAACGCGGTGCTCCGGACCGGGGCCTTGGCTGGACCGAGTGGCACGCGTCGAGCTCCGCCCACTGGCGACCGTTGTGGATGCGGCGCGGTCGCTGTAGCTTCGCGGGGGGGCTGTCTTCGTGTCCACTCCCTCCCTCATCATCGCGCCGGATAGCTTCAAGGGCACGCTCAGCGCCGAGCGGGCGGCGGCGGCGCTGGCACGCGGCTGGTGTGCGCGACGCCCCGCTGACGAGGTCCTGGAACTACCACAGGCGGATGGTGGGGAGGGAACGGCGGATGCCATCGCTCGGGCAGTTCCGGGAGCAATGCGCCGGAGTGCGGGCGTGGTGACGGGGCCGGATGGTGTCCCGGTCGAAGGCTGGTGGCTCGAGCTCGGTGATGGGACTGCCGTCGTCGAGCTAGCCTCCTGCTCTGGGATCACTCGGATGCGGAGGCTCGATCCGCTGGGGGCGACGTCTCGTGGCACTGGAGAGGTGATGGCGGCGGCGCTCGACGCTGGCTGCGAGCGACTGGTCGTGGCGGTGGGTGGGTCCGCCTCCACCGACGGTGGTGCGCCAGTGCTGGCGGCCCTGGGGCGGCGCTGTCCCCCCCGGGGGGGCGCTGTGGTGCTCACGGACGTGGGCATTCCCCTGCTGGGCCCCGAGGGGGCCGCGCGCCTGTTTGGTCCGCAGAAGGGCGCGGACGAAGACATGGTGGCGCGGCTGGAGCGGCGGCTCGAGACGCTGGCTGCTCAACTGGGTGGCGACCCCGCAACGCCCGGCGCGGGCGCCGCGGGGGGCGTCGCGTTCGGGCTGTTGACCTGGGGGGCCCGGCTCGTCCCGGGGGCGGCGGAAGTGGCGCGGCTGACGGGACTCACGGACTGGGTTGGCCGTGGTCTACTGGTGGTCACGGGCGAGGGCCGATACGACGCCCCGTCGCAGCGGGGCAAGGTGGTTGGGTATCTACTCTCTACGTTCGAAAGTGTCGCGGTCGTCGCCGGTGAATGCGCCGAGACACCTCCATGCTGGCACCTGTCGCTAGCGACGCTTGCCGGGTCCCGGGAGGCCGCCATGGCCGCTCCCGAACGGTGGCTCGAGGTTGCTGGTGCGCGTATTGCGGTGGCGCTCGGACCAGGCAGCCGCGGGTGACAACCGCCTCCGTGGAAATGCTGGATGCTGGGAGTTCTCAAGGGAGGCCTGGGCAAAGGCGACCCTCGCCCGGCTACCTGGCCGCGGCGTGCTAGCATCTCGTAGGCGCCAGCAGTAGGAAGGTGTCGCGGTGTCGTTCGTCTGTCTTGCCTGGCTCTGGCGTCCGTCGTTCCGGATTGTGATCGCCTGCGCGTTCGCGGGTTGCGTCCCTGCGACCAGCAGCTCGCTGCCCGTGGCAGAAGTGGAGATTGTCTCGCCCAAGGGATCGAGCGAAGAGTCCATGGCGGATCCTCCGAGTCGCGCAGTCGAAACGCCGATCACCGAAGAGCGCCTCTTCGCGCTGATGGAGCGCCGGTTCCCGGACCAAGTGGCCGCGGGACAGCTCGAGATTGGCTTCCCGGACGGACTCTGGCCGGAGCTTCAGAGCGAGCTCGAGGCGATGGGGATCGACAGCATGGAGAAGCTAGAGGAGCTGATCCCTCCCGACTTCATCGAGAAGGCGGAGATCGAGTTCGCCCAGCAACCCAACGTGCTCTCGTTGACTCGAACGCTCCTCATGTTGCACGACCTGCGTCGGTACTTCGAGGAGGCCTGGCAGGGGCACTGGCATTCGATGGAACCGGACGACTTCGCGACCCTGCGCGCTTACGGGATCGACCTCTCGCCAGCGTCGCCGGCGACCGAAGGCCTGTGAACGGTGGCAACGACGACTCTGCTTCTTCACATGGCGAACCCGACTGTGGTTTGCGTGACGGGCTCGTGGCGGGAAGGGGTAAGCTCGGGCATGGGTCGCTGGGGACGGGGTATCGGGTGGGCGGCAATGTGGCTCTGCTGTGCGTGCGGCGGCCGTGTGGGGCTCGAGGACGGCTGGAGTGCCTCAGGCGGGCTGGAGAGCGTGGGAGGAACTCACGGTGGGGTTCCCGTTGGCGGGGCTGGGGCAATCAGCGGTGTTGGGGGCACCGGGGGGGGCGCGCCTGGGCGTGGGGGCACCGGGCTTGGGGGCGGCGGCGCTGGCGGCACCGATGTCCGATCGACCGGCGGCACTGGGGGAGGGGGGGGGATCTGCCCGGTGGGTCTCACTGCCTGCGGGGGGGGATGCGTGGATATTGGGTCCAGTCCAACCCACTGCGGTACCTGTGGTGCGGTCTGTTCGCTCGGGGACGAATGCCGCCAGGGAGTGTGCACGGGGGAGTGTCCTGCGGGCGCAACGCTTTGCGATGGTAGCTGCGTGAATCTGCTCGGACATCCCGCCCACTGTGGTTCCTGCAACTTCGTCTGCCCGGCGGGATTTGGTTGTCGCGACGGTGAGTGCACCTGCCCCGCGGGGCGCGCCATCTGTGGATCCGATTGCGTGGATCTGACCACGGGACCCGAACACTGTGGCGCCTGCGATATCCACTGCGGTGGCGAGACCGAGTGCGTGGCGGGCGAGTGCGTCTGTCCCGGAGACCAAGCGCGCTGTGGTGACGAGTGCCCGGACCTGTCCACCGACGCGCGTCACTGCGGTCGGTGCAACCATCGCTGTGACCTAGGCCAGACGTGTGTCGACGGTGCCTGTGTCACTGGTCCCTCCTGCCAGGGTCTGCCCGAATGCGCCAGTGGGAGTTGCTGCACTCCGATCGCCGTCGAGGCGGGAGACTTGGCGATGGGGCGCGGTACCGAGAGCTGCGAGGGATGTCGCGACGGCTGTCCAGCGGATGCGGAGTGCGAGCTGGACGAGCAGCCCGAGCACCCCGCAGGAGTGGGGTATTTTCAGCTCGACCGGTACGAGGTCACGGTTGGAAGGTTCCGTCCCTTCGTGGCGGCCGTCGGCGCAGGATGGCGCCCTACCGCGGGTGCTGGAGCTTGTCGTGAGGGAGAATCGAACATGCGGATCCCGGAGGGGTCGACGGGGTGGCAGCCCGAGTGGGACGACTACCTGATCGGGGATCCCGAGGAATTCGAAGTGGCGCTGATCGTCCACAGCAGCATCTCGACCTATTCGTCGACCGACCCAGTTCGTGATGCCTGGCCGCTCAACGGAGCCACCTGGTACGAGGCTTTCGCGTTCTGCATCTGGGATGGTGGTCGTCTCCCCCTCGAGGTCGAGTGGGAATACGCTGCGGCAGGGGCGGAGCAGAACCGGCTCTACCCCTGGGGCAACGATCGACCCGAAGTGCTGCCTGCCAACTACGCGTTCAACCACGGCATTCCGAACTGGGAGGTGGGTGGCGAGCCGGCTGGGGATGGTCGCTGGGGGCACGCTGATCTGGCGGGGAGTCTC
This sequence comes from Polyangiaceae bacterium, assembly GCA_050304295.1. Taxonomy (GTDB): domain Bacteria; phylum Myxococcota_A; class Polyangia; order Polyangiales; family Polyangiaceae; genus JAFGBI01. The sequence goes on along the minus strand of JBNLDK010000201.1, from coordinate 38,736 downwards.
GAGGAGTGGGTCTTCGACTGGTATGCGGAGAACTTCTACGCCGGAATACGGGACAACTGCGTGACCTGCGCCAACGTCTACCCCGGAGAGGACCGCGTTGTCCGTGGCGGATCCTTTGCCGATCTGGCAGACCGCCTGCGCGCGAGCTCCCGCTCCCCCGTCGACCCCAGTTACCGCTCCCATGCGGTGGGTTTCCGCTGCGTTTGGGATCCATGGTAGCGGCCAACCCCCGAGGAACGGGTCGTGAAGGCGGTGGCAGCACAACCGAGGCACGCCGTGTGCATCGGCGATCTGCGATGACTCGCGTGGCACAGTGGCATTGTCTGCCGTCCTGCACTGGCTCTGGGGCTTGACGGTGGGTCTGGCCGCTTGTGGGGGTGCGCCGGCGATGCGAGCCGCCGTCTTCGGCGCCGCCACAGCGCGCCGTTCGTCGAGCTGTGGCGGGTCGACCTGGACGAGCTTTGGGATGGTCGCTCAGCGCGTCACGTTCACCGGGTAGTTCACCGTGGCACTGAAGCCCGTGGGTGGGTACACGCAGACCTGCAGCCGCCAGTGAATTTTCACGATCTGGCCGTGGTAGGTCAGCGGCAGCAGCGGCACGCGCAGGTGGAAAGGGAGCTGAGCAAATTCACCCTCACCCTGGGCGTGGGCCGGGCCAAAGACCTGGAAAGCGGGGGTTTGCTTCTCCGCGTTGCCTCTGCCCTCGGTGTACCACTCGAGTGACACCTCCACGTGTGCCAGCACGCTGCGGCGCACGTGCAGCTGCCCCTGCAGCATGCTGCCAGGAACGAGCTGCAGTGGAAGCCCCCCCGTGTGCACAAAGGTGGAAGGTCGGCCCGAGGCCGCGTCGGCGTCGAGCTGGACGCGAACATCTCCCGCGTCCGCCATCAGTCACCCCTCGGAAGTACGCGGAGCGGGAAGGACTCGTCCAGATCGGGCAGGTGCGCTAGCACTGCGCGGACGACGATCTTCCAGACGACCTCGCTGTAGACACCCTCGAATGAGTGAGGCAAGCGGGCGGGAATGGTACAGACCATCAAGTGCTCGAACGGCGTGTCTCTGGGCACTTCGAGCGCGTCCCGCGCGAAGAGGGACGCTTGCCACACCGTCCGCTGCTCGGTGGTCACGTCCGTGCCGAAGGTGCTTCGGGCGCACTCCTCGCACACGATCTGGACCTCGTAGCGATGGCTGGTCGCCGGTCCCGGTTGCCGCAGCCACACGCCCAGCTCGTCGCCCAGCGCTACCGGTTCGTGGTCGACCTCGATCGTCGGCACTCGGCGCCACCTGGTGGTGTACGGGAGTAGCGCCTGGTGACCGAGGCGAACCCCGATGGCGACGAACACGCCCAGAAACCCCGCGGCGACCAGATAGATGGGATCACTCCCAACTTCGACAAGCGACCGGAGGAAGAACGGCCAGCACGCGGCGTTCCACAGCGCCGCGAACACCAGAAGCCCGATGTTTCCCCTCGCCGAGCTGTCCGCTTCCAGGGCAACCGCCAGCTCTCGTCCCACTCGGCGGCGCACTTTTGGCAATGGATATGCGTCGATCGGCGCGTAGCGCGCGAGGAGGTCGGGGCAGTTTGGTGGCCGCCGGTAGTGGGAAGCTGCTCGCGGAGTGGCGACCGGACGCGGCTCCCCAGGAATTGCTGCTGGTGTTGGGCTTGGTGTCGAGCGGTCTCGGCGCCACCGGAGCCAGGCACGAGCACCGAGGCTCGCTGCGACGAACAGGCCTACCCCCCCAAACACCAGATAGCCCACCGCCGCGGTTGCGCTGGGGCGATCGATCCGCACCGCAGCGGGTTGTGCGGGGTCGTACCAGCAGTCGAGCGGGTGGCCCGGTGGGAGTTGGGTGAGCAGGGCCCGGGCCTCGGTCTCGGTCTCGAAGCTCTGCAGGTCATGCCAGGTCGTGGTGTCGCCGGGCCCATGCAGCTCGACGCCGAGCACGAAGAGGGACTCGTTGTCCTCGCGCTCCTCGCGAACCTCGCCGCGACTGACCTCGCATCTGGCCTGCTTGGCACTTCGTGCCAGGCGTGCCTCGCGGACTCCCCCCCAGAAAAGAGCGCCTGCCACGCCGCCGATGAGCAGCGCGTAGAGGAGCCTACTGGACGGACTGGCGGCCATCGCTCGTGGGGCGTCGCGTGTCTCCGCTCAGTCCTCGGGCAGGAACTTGGCGGTGAACGTTCCTGAGATCGCCTTGCCCTCGTGCTTGATTTCGATGGTCCCGACCACCTGGGTCTCGTCGATCTTCGTGAACACCACCTTGCCATCGGGCGTCTTCCCGCTGGAGATGAAGCCGATGTCGCTGGACTCGCCACCCTGGCTCACGTAGGCGGCGTGGATCGACTGGCCCGTGTACTCGCCCGGCTCGACGGGTTGCTTGAACTCCTTGCCCTCTCCCTTGACGTAGAAGGCCACCTTCAGCTGACCGGGTTCCTTCGCTTGGTCGGCGGCCATGATCGAGTCCGTGACGGCGTTCTCGTAGTTTGCGACCAGCACCTGGAGTTGGCGCAGGTCCGGTCGGAGCTTTGCGACGGCGGTCTTCGGCTCGACGAGTTGCTTGCCCTCCCCCAGATCGACGTACAGCCCCTTCGGAGCCTCGGTGGTCGAGCCTTCCTCGCCACCCTTGGAGCCCTTGCAGGCAATCAGGGCAACCAGAAGGAGCAGAGCGGTGAGGGAGACGGAGATGCGCGGAGAGTGGGTGAACATGTGCCTCCTCATCGGGGACGTGAATCGACCCGCAGCTTTGCACGAAAGTGACCTGGTGGAAAAGTGGGTGCCAGATCGGAGATGGACAGATTGTCTCTGTCTGGGGCGCCGGCGTGGCCCTCCCAGGATCCACGTGAAGGGCGGACCAGCGAGCAAGGCCAGTTCCACCTGTCACCGGGGGAGCGAACTGTGCTGGTGGACGCGGTTGATGACCACGCGCCTCCCGAGTTCGTCGTCAAGACACGGCGGTCGCGCGGTGTTCTTCATCGCGATTGCGACCCGAGTGCCTCCATCGACAGATCCTTCTCCCCTTGCTCAGTCCTTTCCAGAGCGTAGTCTGGTTCAGACCAAACCCGACAGGGGGACCATGTCGATGCGAAGTGTTGGGGTGCTGGTGGTGGCCATGGTCAGCGCCTGCGCGGGCAGAACGACGTCGGATTCGCAGGGGCCTGGCAGTGGCGGGAACGAGGCGACGCCAACCGGCGGCGCGATCCATCGCGCCGGGGGTACGGGTGGCGTGCCGGGCGACGCGGAGGCGACTGGTGGTGATCCAACGGTGATCGGGGGGCGAGGCGATTCCGGTGGTCTGGGCGGTCCCGGAGGCTCAGCTGGTAGTGGTGGCAGCACGACGGGTGGGCGTCGCGGTGCCACGGGAGGCGCGAGCGGGGGGATTCACCCGGGGGGGGCGGGTGCTGGCGGGACGGAACCGACGCTGGGTGGTTCGGGGGGGACGGGAGCTGGAGGGGCGGGCGGCGGCGGGGGCGGCGGCACGGCTGGGACCGGTGCGGCGGGAGGAGGCGAGTGCGTAGACGCCTGCTCTCTCCACGGAGCCGCATGCTGCTTCGAGTCCAGCGACTGCCTCCACCCGGGGAGCCGTTGCGAGATTGACGTCCTGGCCACCCAGTTGAGCCCCCCCTACGAGTACGCGGATCTCGAAGAGGCGATCGCCGAGCTGCCTCCGGATCTGCTGGTGTCACTCACGGACACGGACATCGAGTGGGTGGCAGCCGATCCGCCACCGGCGTCGCGGTTCGAGCTGCACCTGACACGCGCGGCATCCGAGGCGTATGGAGTCACGCTCGAGGGCCTGGATCGATTGCCCTTCCGGATCTCGTGCGATGGTCATGAGCTGTTCGTGGGGGTCTCCTACTTGATCTACGGGGCGGCGGCCATCGAGACCCCGGTCCTCCACGTGGACTGGGACGAGGAGGATCGTGTCGTGCTCCAGCTCGGGGCCTACCAGGGCGCGTGGGCGCTCTGGTCACCGGAGAGTCACGAGGAGGAGCGCGAGCGCCTCGATCGTCCCGAGCTGCGTGCGGTCTTCTGCCAGCGGGGCGCGTTGCAGGAGCTGGACGCCGGGGGCGACTGAGCCGGAAGCGTGCACGAACTCGGTGGCGTTTCCGCCGTCGGCGGGCATTCGCCCGCACGCACCTCGGCGACCGTCGTTGGCGCTGTGGAGGCCGACGTCGCGATGCCAGGTGGGTGACGCCGGTCCCCACGTCCTCGCCGATTGCGGTTCATGCCAATCCCGTGGCGTCCTGGTCGCACTGCAGCTCAGCCACACAAATGCGCTGTGCCGGCATTTCGCTTCTTCTTGGACCGGTTTCGCGGGTTCGCGACGTCTGCAACCCAGGAACCGGGAGCCCCGTTTGCCCACGCCGAGGAGTCGGATCGATGACAACAGACCACTTGCATATGAAAAAGCTTCTTGTTGGCCTCCTGGGCATCGCCGTCGGCAGCTTTGGCTGTTCGGATGGCGGCACGGAGGGCGACGACGGTACCGGGGGCGTCGAAGCGACGGGCGGCGTCTCGGGAAGCGCGACCGGTGGGTCGGGGATGAGTGACGCGGGCGGAACTGGCACCGGAGGCCAGGCTCCGACGGGTGGAATGCCGGGCGACGGAGGCACTCCACCAGGCACTGGTGGCGCCCCCGACACGGGGGGGGCACCGGCGACGGGCGGCGTTGAGGTTGGTACTGGTGGGGGCGCCACTGGTGGATCGGAGACCGGAGGCTCTGGAGCGGGCGGGGCTGCCACGGGTGGGGCCGCCGCGGGGGGATCAGGCGCGGGCGGCTCGGCGACGGGTGGCTCTGGCGCGGGGGGAGCCGCGACGGGCGGCGACTCCGCGACGGGCGGCGCGTTCACCGGCACCTGCACCGAGTCGCAGGACGCCGGCCGGAGTGTTTCCGGCACCGGACCGCACGACGTGGTGATCGAGACGAACCCCGACCCGGGCATCGAGTGCGGCACGATCTACCGACCGGCTGATCTCGGGGGGGATGAGAAGTACCCGATTCTCGTCTGGGGCGAGGGAGGCTGTTCGCAGGACGGGCTCTCGAACCAGGCCGCGATGGGAGAGATCGCCTCTTGGGGATACTTCATCGTTGCCGATGGCACACCCGGGGGCGCCAACGCCTGCGCGGGCGGGCAGGACGGGGCCTCCTTCCTCGACTTCATCACCTGGGCCATCGCCGAGAACGACAAGCCCTGCAGTGCCTACTACCAGAGTCTGGAGACGACAAAGATCGCTGCCGACGGGTTCTCCTGCGGTGGACTGATGGCTGCCAACGTCTCCGGCGATCCCCGGTTTACTGCGATCGGCATCACGAGCAGTGGGTTGTTCAATGCCGACGCCCGCCTCTACGACGCCATTCACACTCCGTACAAGATCATGAATGGCGGATCGAGTGACATTGCCTACGACAACGGCTTGCGGGACTATGAAGAGATCAGCTCGCGCGGTACCCCGATCGTCTACTTCTCGCAGAGCAGCGCCGGTCATGGTGGGGATCTGTTCCAGGGTCGTGGCAACTTCAATCTCGTCAACCTGGCCTGGCTGAACTGGCAGCTCAAGGGGGACGAGGGCGAGACGGGTAAGGCCTTCCTGGTCGGCCCCACCTGTGAGTTCTGTAACGATAGCGGGTGGGACTTCAGATCGGCCAACATCGACTGAGCACCCGCGTCCAGCGTGCATGAGGGCTCCGCACCTCGGAGCCCCCAGCACGTGGCGCCGGGCCAGGGAATCCTGGCACCAACTTGCGAACTGTGGGGCTAGCGGTAGGTGAGTGCGTTGACCATCAGCTCGACCTAGTCGCCAGACGTCAACGAACCCCAAGGGATCACCCCCACGTTGAGCATCGGTCGCCCGTTCTTCTGCCCTTCGACAACCAACGGATAGCCGTTGTCGAGTGTGGCGACCACCCGGGCGCCGTTCGTCTCGAGGCTGTCGGAGACGGGTGAGCTGGTGATCGATCCGACACCGCGCATCACCGGATGGTTGGCGACCAGCACCTCCCGAGGTGCGCCTCCTCGGGAATCGCGTCCCCGGCAGTGAGGAACATGTAGTTCTCGCTGTCGAAGCGGCCGCCGATCCGGAACTGGTTCATGGTTGCGGCGATCGCGAGCGTTGGGCTGCACGGATGTCGGTCTGAACCCAGTGGCGAGGCAAGTCACTCTGCGACTCTGAGGTTGGTGGACCCGACCGTGGCGGCTCAACTGATGGGCTCTCCCACTCTGGACGACTCCCTTCGTCGGAGCTGTTCCAGTGGCGTGATCTGTCGACCCGCCGAGTCGAAGTTGTCGGAGGCGAGAAACAGCTTCAGCGCCCGTCGGCAGCGTGGCCATTCTGCGTCCGTGAGCGAGTACCAGGCCGTGTCGCGACTTCGCCCCTTTGTCACCATGTCGTTGCGGAAGATGCCCTCGAAACTGAACCCGAAGCGCTCGGCCGCGCGCCGCGAGGCTGTGTGATTTGCGTCACACTTCCATTCGTAACGTCGGTACCCCAGGGTGTCGAAGACATGTTGCGCCATCAAGGCTAGCGCCTCGGTGGCCGCAGTGGTGCGACGGAGTCGGTCCCCGAAGGCCACGCTACCCAGTTCGACGCTGCCGTGAGTCGTGCGCAGCCGCAGGTAGCTCGCCATTCCGAGGACCTCCCTGGAGGTGTTCGAGCGAATCACCAGCGTGCGTCCGTCATCGTTCTCGCGGACCCGTGCCAGCCACTGACCCAGCGCTTCGGCCTCGAAGAAGGGCCCGCTCGTCATCCAGTGCCAGAGGGCTGCGTTTCTCGGACCCCCCAGCGTGGCGAACAGGTCATCGAGGTGAGCTGCAGCGACGAATGGTTCGACTTGGACCCTCTCGCCCTCGAGGACGACGAGGCCTGGTGGCTGTCGCGGTGTCCAGTCGCCGAGATCGATCATGGCGAAAGTGTTGGGCGGGTTCGCTTCCAAGACCACCCCCCAATGAACGCACGGGAGCGAGGTGCCTTTCCTGCCGCCGTCGGCGGTTCGGAGCGCAGTCGCGATGACATTCGCTGCGCGTCGAGCCGGCTGGGGCGAGGCGTGACCGCCCCAAAGCGCGGTGGCGACGGTGGCGTTTCCATGGACAAGCTGGACGTCATTGGTGCCTCAGACCAGGCACGCTTGGTGTGGTGGCAACGCGAGGCGAGGTCGCTGACACGGAGGCGATTTCAGGCTCCCGTTGAATTCGACAGTGACACGGAATTCCACCAGGAACGAGGAACCGTTGTTTGCGCTCACGGTGCCCGAGGGGTGTGACTTCTCCGAAAAAGGAAAGGGCACGAGACTGGCGTTTTGCTACTGTATTCGCCCCAGCTAGGACTGCCGGATGCGAGCCTCGTTGGGTCACTCGATGGTCGGCGGGAGATTCACGATGGCACCTGTGCAACGCTACGGTCTGTGGGCTTGGCTTCTGTGTATCGCGACGGCGGTGGTCGTCGCCGCCTGCTCGAGTGACGGTGCTGACAAGGCGCTGATCGAGGAGCCGAACCCATCGGAGGACGCGGGAGTCACCGACTCGTCGACGCTGCCCGACAATCCCGATGTGACGATCATCTTTCCTCCCGAGGAGGACGCCGGTTCCGATGTGATCGAGATCCCCCCGGTCTGCGGCGATGGCGTGGTCAACCAGGTGGGTGAGCAGTGCGACGATCGCAACCGCGAGCCGAACGACGGCTGCAGCGTGGCCTGCAAGATCGAGCCCTTCCATATCTGCCCACCCGAGGGAGGTGCCTGCGTCCCCGAAATGGTGTGCGGTGATCTCGCTATCACCGGGATCGAGGAATGCGATGACGGCAACGTTGCCGGGGGCGACGGATGCTCACCGAACTGCCGGATCGAGGCTAGCTACTTCGACTGCCCCAACAACAACGGTATTGGTGGCACTTGCCAGTCCACGGTCGCCTGCGGCGACGGGCGGGTCGAGGCGGGAGAAGTCTGCGACGATCTGAATCAGGTGGGTGGCGATGGGTGCGCCGCGGACTGTCTGTCGGTGGAGGTCGGTTACATCTGCCGCAAGTCAGGGACTCCTTGTACGCCGCAGTGCGGTGATGGCCAGATCATTGCTGGCCTCGAGGAATGTGACGACGCCAACAAGGAGAGTGGCGATGGCTGTTCGGGTGCCTGTCGCATCGAGCCGGGCGCGCTGTGTGAGGGCGTCCCTAGTGTTTGTGTCGCCACGCAATGTGGAGATGGCGTCGTCGAGGGAACGGAGATCTGCGACAACGGTACGGAGAACGGTCTCTTCTACGGTGACGGGAGCGGGTGCTCGCTCGCTTGCACGCGGGAGCCAACGTGCCGACCGGAGGGTGGGGGGGCTACTCGAGCCTGCGACTCCTTCTGTGGAGATGGCATGCGACTCGGCGCCGAGCAGTGCGACGATGGGAACCTGGTTCCTGGCGATGGCTGCTCCCCGGACTGCCTGTTCGAAGACGGTTTTGTCTGCGATACCGCAATCCAGACGGACGCGCAGGAATGCTCCTCGGGGACCGGGGATTGCCTCGTCTTGCCGATCATCTTGCGGGACTTCAAGAGCCAGGACGAGACGGGGGGGCACCCGGACTTCTTCTTCATGGGGGCGCAGGGCATCGGCGGGAGAACGATCTGTGTGCCCAACGCGGCCTGTGACGCGGGCGATGTCGACTGCCCAGATCCCGCCAGCGACACCACCGAGAAGTGTTTGGGCCTGGTCGAAGACGACCTCAACGACGCGGGCAAGCCGGTGTTCAACGCCAGCCGCGTCGGAGGCAACGAGTGCGATTGCATCTTCACCGACTGGGACGACACTGGCGTGCTTGGTACTGCGGCGACTGACACTAACAACGACGGCAAGGCCGTGTTCGTCGGTTCAGTCCCCGTGATCGAAAGTGCGGGCAGCTTTGCGCAGTGGTACACGGACGTGCCCGGCGTGAACGAGACGGTTCGCACCGTGCTCGAGCTTGAGCGCTCGGGCGTCAACTTCCAGTTCAGCAGCAGCGATGGTCGCACCATCCTGGATGACATCCACGATGAGGTGCCGCTCGAAAGCGGCTTCTTCCCGTTGGAGGATCAGCCTGCAGCCAAGCTCTGCAACATGTGGCCGTACTGGGGGACCTGGGCCGGGTGCGCTGGCGACCAGTGGGATCCCATCGGCGAGGAGTTCCTGCACGCCGATGGGGTGGAGCGCAACTTCTACTTCACCACCGAGGCGCGCTATCTGATGGTCTACCAGGGTGGGGAGTACTTGGACTTCTTCGGCGATGACGATGTCTGGGTGTTCATCAACGGCAAGCTGGCCCTCGACCTGGGTGGAACCCACCAGCAGCTGCAGGGATCGGTGACTCTGGAAGAGGATGGGGACGCTCGCTTCGGTCTCGAGCCGGGCAACGTCTACGAGATCGTGGTGTTCCACGCCGATCGGCATCCACGGGACTCGAACTACCAACTGACACTGTCGGGCTTTGAGACCGATCGCTCGGTCTGCAACCCCCACTGCGGCAACGGCGTTGCTACCCTCACGGAGGAGTGCGACCTTGGGGAAGGCAACGACGACGCTGCCTACGGCGGCTGCCGGACGGACTGCACCTGGGGACCCTTCTGCGGTGACGGTGAGATCAACGGCCCCGAGGTTTGCGATGACGGAGCGAACGCTACCCTCGAGTACGGGGCTCCGGGGTGCGCTCCGGGTTGCGTGTTACCGCCGAGCTGCGGCAACGGCGTCATCGAGCTTGCCGAGCAGTGCGACGACGGCCCGGCCAACGACGACGCCGCACCTGGTGGCTGTTCGACGACCTGCCGGTTCAACCCATTCTGTGGCGACGGAGTGGTGGTGGAGGAGAGTGGCGAGGCTTGCGATCTGGGGGCTGCCAACGAGCCTCCCGAAGCCGTCAGCTATGGTGGCTGCACGACGGAGTGCCGTCTTGGACCACTGTGTGGAGACGGTACGGTGGATGAGCCCTGGGAAGAATGCGACGACGGGAATCTCGAGGCCTACGACGGCTGTAGCCCCCTCTGCCTCAAGTACGAGCTGCCGGAGTGAGGCCGCCACCCGGTGTGCGGGCCGGTAGGCGCAAGGCCGGCCGGCCCCGGGTCCCGAGCACCTCACCATGAGGTCGTCTTGTGATTGGGGCTGGGGCGCGCACGGACAGACCCCTCAGAAGACCGACATTGAATGTGTCGAGTAGGCTTGGCGAACGGAGCTTCCAACCGGACCCACACCCAAATGGGGGCTCGGTGAGAAGCGAGCGGCAATTGCGCTCGCTCATCTAGGACGAACCGCCCTCTTCACCCTGCTCGAGCTTGCGGCGCTTCCTCCCTGCCGCTGGTTCGCCCGACGTGAGTGAACGCGGCTCTGAGCGTCTGTCCCACGGGTTGGTGGTCGCGCTCTGCGTCCGCATCTCGGCGAACCTTGTGCTTCGGTGTCGAAGTGGTGAATGTCCGCGGTCGGACCGATGCGCCCCGGGGTCAGCCAGATTGTGCCGCTCGGTGCGAGATGCGCAGGGCCTCTGTCGATTGTGTCGAGTTCCTCGGCGGCTTGCTGCGAGCGCGGAGGTTGATCGTCGCGAAGCATGGTGGCCGCCGCACGCAGGTGTCGGGCGACGAGCGAGTCCGCGTCCAGGAAAGTGGCGGCTTGGGCTGCCAGGATCTCGCTTTGCACGTCGAGCGTCCGCCACGCGGAGTGGAGCGGCGGGATTTCGGAACGCGTCGTGATGGGCGACGGTCCTGGTTCGCGACTATGGAGACGTCCCCGCCCGTCCCAGTTCTTGCGGTCCGCGGGCCGACTGTCAAGGGAGCTTCTCTGCGGTCGGCTCTGGAAATGTCCTGTCCCGGAAGCTAGGTCAACGTCGTGGGCAATCCAGCGAAAGTGGCCGCCCTCTACCGCATGGCCGAAGCCCAGGTAGGCTCCGTGCTTGCGGGCCGCTGGCGGCTCGAGCGCCTGATCGGCGTCGGTGGAATGGCTGCCGTCTACGAGGCCTCCTCTGGTGAAGGCGAACGGCTAGCGGCAAAGGTCTTGCACCGCCACCTCGCGGCCGACGAGGACCTGTGTGCGCGGCTGCGCCGCGAAGCCCGGCTGCTGCGCAGGATCCACCATCCGGGGGCCATCGATCTCCACGTGGTGGGAGAAGCGGCCGACGGTCGCGTGTTCCTCATCATGGAGTTGTTGCGAGGAGAGTCCCTCGATGCCCGACTGAAGCGCAGCGGACCACTGCCCTGGCCCGAGGTCGCTGCGCTGGGTCAGGAGGTGCTCGATGTGCTGAGCGCCTGCCACGACGTGGGTATCGTGCATCGGGATATCAAACCCGCCAACCTGTTCGCCACGAACTCGGGGGCCATCAAGGTGCTCGACTTCGGCATTGGAACCGCGCTGGGTCCCGATGCGATGAGTACCCACACCGCGTTGGGCACGGTAATGGGGACTCCCGCGTTCATGTCACCGGAACAGGCGCGGGGAAGGTGGACCGAGGTGGACCCGCGGTCGGACATCTGGTCGCTAGGTGCCACACTGTTCACCTTGGGCACAGGCGAGTATGTCCACGAGGGGAGCAACCCCAGCGAACTCCTCGGACTGACGATGACGGTTCCGGCCCGCTCCGTCCGGAGCGTCGATCCGAACACTCCCGTTGCGCTGGCCAACGCTCTCGCTCGGGCGCTGGAGTACGAGCCCGAGCGGCGATGGCGGACCACTCGCGAAATGCAGCGCGCTCTCGCCAGCATGGATTCACCTTCCACGCTGGCTCCCACCAGCGCACGCCCGATTGCTGGAAAGGTTTCGCAGCCGGTCCGTCGTCGCTCCTACTGGTTGCTGGGAGGTGTCATACTGGTCGCGAGCGGAGCCGTGTCCACTGCAATCGCGGTTGTGAGCACCGCTGGTCGAGCGGAGGCGAACAAGACGCTGGGCGCGGCCCCTGTGCGAGAGGCTTCCCTCGCCGTGCCCTCGAAGGTGGAGCCATCAACGTCCGCTCGGGAGGCACCGCTCAACGTTACAGAACCCGACGTGGCACCGGTCGACGCAATAGCCTCTGCCTCGGTCCCGGGTGGCGCGGTCGACGCGACGAGACACTCGGCGGACCGTGTTGCTCGCGCGACCCGGGGCTGGGTACCGCCGCGACCGCCGACGGAAGGACGTGGCACTATGCGCCCTGCTCAATCAGGCGCCCCGGTGACCGAGAAGCCGGCGCCAGTCAATCCGCTTGACCTGCGTCGCTGATCTCAGCTGGAGTGCTTGTCAAAGGTGTGCTGGCCGTTCGCGTGAGTTGCCAGCCCGAGCCGAACACGATAGTTCCCAGGAATGGACCGCGAAGGCGATCTATCGACGCTCATCCGAGCTCCTACGGGGGAGCTTCCGGAGGGGCTGACCCTTCGCCTGTCGGTGGTGCAATCTCCTGATGGTCGTCTCGTTGGACAGGCCGTTCCGCTCCCCGCCCTTGGGCAGGTGCTGACCGTCGGTCGTGACGTGGCAGGTGGCTACTTGGTCCGTGACCCGCACCTGTCGCGGGTTCATCTGCGGATCGCTCTCGACGTGGGAGCGCAGGCCTACCGGTTGGGAGACGCCGGGAGTGCGAATGGCACCTGGGTCAACGGCGAGTCCGTGACCACCCACGTGCTGGAGCCTGGTGATGTGGTCCGCATCGGGGACACCCTCCTCGTAGCCGAGGACGAGCAAGCGCAGCAGGATTTTGAGGATCTGGTGCGGAGGATGGGGGCCTCGTCGCTGCCGGTTCTCATCCTCGGCGAGACCGGTGCCGGCAAGGAAGTGACGGCACGTCGACTGCACGAGATCTCGAGGCGGTCCGGCCGCTTCGTGGCCGTCAACTGCGCAGCGTTCACCGCGGAGCTGCTCGGCAGCGAGCTATTCGGCCACGTCCGTGGCGCATTCAGCGGCGCGGCTCGCGACCGCCAGGGCTTGTTCTCGTCCGCGAACAACGGAACCCTCTTCCTCGACGAAGTCGGGGATCTGCCAACGGACTTGCAGCCGACCCTACTACGGGTGCTCGAGGACGGCCAGGTGCGCCCCATCGGAAGCGACCGCTCCCACGGTGTCGATGTGCGAGTGCTGGCCGCGACGAATCGTGAGGTCGATCGCGAGGCCTCGCAGCCGAGTCTCCGACGCGACCTTCAAGCTCGCCTCGCTCAGCTCGTCTTGCGGGTGGCGCCGCTTCGAGAGAGACGTGGTCGTGTCCTCGACCTGGCCCGACTGTTTGCTCGCGAGCAGGGGATGGACCTCGCGCTGTCGACCGACGCAGCGGAGGATCTCCTGCTGTACGACTTCCCCGAGAACGTACGCGAACTGCAGGCCATCATCCGCACCTTCGTGGTCGTCAGTGGCGGCCGCGGGGAGCTCGGTCGAGAATACCTGGCCAAGCACCGCCCCGACGTGCTGGGCGTGCGCAACCCGAGTGTGCTGCCGGGTGCGGCCAGCGGTGAGCGAGATCGACGCGCTGAGCTCAAGATGCTGCTCCAGGAACATGAGGGCAACGTCTCGGCCGTCGCTCAGGTCCTCGGCAAGCCGCGCGCACAGATCTATCGCTGGATGCGATCCCTGGGGCTGCGACCCGAGGATTTCAGGTGACTGACTCCGTGGCCGCAGGATCCACTGCTCGCATTCGATTCGGATAGATGTGCGACAAGAGGCGATCCGCGCGTGATCGGCACCTGTTGTTGAACGAATACGGGCCTGTGCGCTCCCGACCACAGTGGGTCGCCATGGAGCGCCGGTTGGCGCGGATTAGCCGTCGTGCGCGGGTCGATGCGCTGGTCTTGGACTTGCATGGTCGCCGCCATGGACTGGATTCGTCGATGGTGTGCGAGTCCTTCGCTTCACGCCGCGTTGCTGGCGGCGGCGATTGGCGGCGGGCTGAGTCTCGAGTGGCCCAAGGTCCGAGGGGGCATCGACGCTGACCAGATCCACGAGGAGATCGCTTGCGAGGAAGCGCTCGCCTACCTCCTCGGATGTTGCCCGGACCTGGACCGGCATGACGTGGCCTGCCGGTACTCTCGTGACACGCAGGAACTGTCGGGGTGCGAGGAGTGCGAGAGCGGCTCGGACCCGGACATCTCGCTCGCGGAGAGCCGAGCCTATCGCCGGACGTCGTGTTCACAAATCCGCGCGACCGGCGTCTGCGAGCGAGTGGCAAGCGCGGATCGCGAGTGGGACCACTGTGCGGATTACGACGATGGCTACTACTGACGACCTCTCCGATCGGGTGCGACACTGGGGGCGTCGATGAGCGCGCTTCTCAGCGTCTTCCTGCTCGGGCAGCTTGCCGCCGACGTTCCCCCGTCCGCGCCCGCGGTGGGCGTCGAGGGAAACCAGGAAATGGCCAGTGCAGAATCCACTTCTGCCGTCTCTGAAGATGGTTCCAGGCGCGTGTCCTTCTCCTTTGGATTCGACCTGGCGGCGCGGGCCCTGAGGTTCGGTTCCATCCCGATGCGTGCCCTCGAGTTCGACCATCGTGTAGGGGTGCAGGGACCACGGTTCGCGGCGTTCGGGCTGGTCGGCGGAGCTCTGGGGCGCACGCAGCACGAGCTACACACGCGCTCAGCCTTCATTGGCCTGGGCGGCGAACGCCGCTTCGGGCGGTTTCACGTCGGGGGTATTCAGCGCGGTGGCGTGCTCGTGGTGGATCGAGTCTCTCGGACCGGTACTCCGATCCAGGTATGGATGTTGGGTGGGGAAGTGTTCGTCGGGGTGGATGTGGTTGATCTCGGTCGTTGTCGTGCCGCTTTCCTCGATGGCGGGCTAGGCGCCGATCTCGTCGGGAACGACCCGCCCATCCTCAGCGCGGCGCTCCGGTTCGGTACCCGGCTCTGAAACCGCGTCTACGGGATGACCGACGCCCCTTGGGCGTACCGGTGGGATCGACAGCAATGGTATCTAGTGGCTGTGGGGGCGCTGGATTGGAGGACCGCCGGGCTCCAGGGCGCTGCTGGCGCTGGACGGGCTCGTGGGCCTCGGTCTGCGCTGCCGCAAGCGGACCGCCTGAGCGCTCCGTGCCCGCTACGGAAGGTTCTCGGACCTGACCTCCCATTCGCCGTTGCCGCAGTATGGGCAGCTGGGTCCGACGAGCAGCGCTTTGCCGGTCGCTGTCTCGTCACCCTTCAGCCACCAGTTGAGCCACGCCAGATTGATCCGAGTGAAATCGCCACCGCTGGGTTGGAATAGGTCTCCCCCATGGCCGAGGTCCTTGCTGAACCACAGCACTGGAACCCCCAGTCCGGCAATGTTCTCGTAGCCTTCCCGTCCACCATCGTAGGCCACCTCGGTGGGTCCGCCCTCCACGAAGAGCACCGGTGTGTGGATCGAGTCGTAGAACGCCGGGGCTGCACCCGCCATGCCACTGCTGGTGACCCCCCAGGTGACGAGCCTCGGATCGCTGGCGATGGCCTGCGCCATCAGCCCACCGCAGGAGAACCCGTTGGCGGCGATCCTCGTCGGTTCGAGGGCGCCGAAGTAGGCGCTGCACGGCTTGGCGTTCTCCGCGATGGCCCAGTCGACGTAGGCGCGGAAGGGCGCGGCCATCGCTTCGAGGTTCGATCGGTCCATCGGACGATTGCCCGTGCCATTGGGCGTGCCGTCTGCCACAACGAAGTAGCCGTGTGAGGCGATTTCGATCATCGCGATCTCGTTCGACAGTCCGTCAAGCGAGCAGCCTCCCTCTCCCCAGATGAAGATCGGGTACTTCTCTCCTCTTCCCAGGGTGGCGGGACGGAAGATGGTGCCCTCGCTGATGCCGGCGTCGCTGTTTGTTTCGACCAGCACTTCATGCGGGCCCGTCCCCGAGTCACGTGTGCCGACGGGTTGTGATGCCGTGCAGGTGTCGGGGGCGGGTGCCCCGCCCGCCAGGCCTCCAGTATCGGGTCCACTTGCGGCTGAACCGCCTTCGGCCATCTCGCCCCCACTCGCGGGAGCGAGGCCATCAGCCGCGGCGGCCCCACCACCAGCGTGACCGGGTGCCCCGCCAGCGGTGACGGAGTTGGCTCCGGCGGCAGCGGCCAGCTCACCCCCGACGTTGTCGGTCACCGGGGTCGAACCGCCGCAACCGCAGAGGCCGAGCACTACCACCCACAGCAGACCCCCCACACACGGTATCGAGTTTCTCATGCCTGGCTTCCTCCGAAGGGCATCGAAGCGGGCGCGGGTGGCAGGCTCCGCCCCAACTGCACCATGCCCGACGATTGCCTACAGCGCCAACCAGCTGCATTGATGGAATCCTCCGCACCTGTCTCTCCTGGGCTGGCCGCTGGCCAGAAGTTGAGGTTTTCGGTTGGAGCACGCAAGCGGGTTGGGGCCTCGCAGCTCCGGTGAGCGACCGTCGAGGCGTTTGACCCTGGCTCACCCCGATCAGCGAGCACTGGGCTGGGAGGCGGAGGCGAGCCCGGACTGGCCGGCCGCCTCGGCCAACGGCAGATCGATGGTGAGCGTAGTGCCCTCCGCCACTGCGGAGGCGATGTCGATCGTGCCACCGAGCTTCCGCACGATCCCGTACACCGTGGCGAGCCCGAGCCCGGTTCCACCAGCCTCCTGTCTAGTGGTGAAGAAAGGCTCCAGCGCGCGCGCGCGCGTCTCCTCGTCCATTCCCTGACCCGTGTCTTGAACACTGAGCCGTGCCCAGCGCGAGTGGCCGTGCTCACCGACCAGCGCTGTGCGGATGGTGACGGTGCCCCCGTCGGGCATCGCGTCGCGCGCGTTCAGGACGAGGTTCATCAGTACCTGCTCCAGCTGCCCCGGTGGCGCGGTGATGGGCAGGGGTGGTTCGCACAGTGCGGTGTCGAGGGCGACGCTCCGATCGACCGCGGCGCGGAGTACGCGAACCGTGCCCCGGACACGCTCGTTGAGGTCGATGACGTCGCCAGCGCCACTGCTCCGTTGTCCAAACGCGAGGAGCTGGCGAGTCAGGTCGCTCGCACCGCGAGCGGCTTCCAGTACGGTCTCCAGGGGTTGGGCGATCTCGGGGCGGTGGCGTGCGCGATGGAGTCCCAGCTCCGATCCATTGACGATGACGGTGAGGATGTTGTTGAAGTCGTGGGCGACCCCTCCCGCGAGGCGACCCAGACTCTCGAGGCGTTCGGCTTGCTGCAACTGGAAGCGCAGGCGGTGCTCGGCCGATACGTCATGGGCCGATCCTTCGAAGATGTCGCCGCCGTGGTCGGGTACAGCCCGGATCGCCATCACCACGTGAGTGGAGCCACCTGCTGGTCGTTGCCATGGGGTTTCGCAGAGCGGCAGGTCCTCACCCTGATCGAGGGCGCGACGCGCATTCTGGCGCACGGTGTTGTCCACCAGGACGTCATCGATGAGATTGAGCTTCAGGGCTTCAGCTATGCTGCACTGCAAGGTCTCAAGAAGGGTAGGGTTGACCGCGACGAACCGTCCGGCGCGATCCAGCCGAAAGAGACCGACGAGCGCCCCATCGAACAGCGAGCGATACTGGGCGGCCAGGCGGCGAGCTTCGTCTCGGGCGAGCTCGAAATGCATCAGCACGACGCCCACCGACACCCAGAGCACGAGCGCCAGATCGATGAAGAACTCGGCTACTGGCATCCAGACAAGATGGCGCAGGAACGGGTATGCGAAGCCGTACACGCCCGCGGTTGCGCAACCAAGGCCGCTGGCAATGCGTCCCGCGCCAGGTGGCCCGGATCGGTAGAACGCGACCCCCGCTCCGAGCAGGGCGAGGCCAATGAACGCGAAGACGACGAAGCGGATCCAGGGCATGGGTGCCCCCGCCGCGAAGGCCAGCCCCGCCGCGATCAGAATGCCGGCGGCACCGACAATCCAGCTCAGATGGAATCGGAACTTGACGAACGACTGCACGCCGGCGATGACGAACACGCACCCTGCTACCAGTCCGCCCCACGCTAGACCATGCAGGTGTTCCGGCATGTCGAGGACTACGAGCAGGGCGTTGATCAGGCTGTGGGCCGCAAAGGAGAACAGCGCTGCCGTCCACAAATACAGGTAGCGTCGTCCCTCGCGGCGACCGACGAGCCACATCATCGCGCCGAGCGAGATGTAGACGATGGCCACCCCAAAGTTCTCGATTTGGTCGATCGTGCCCACGTTCCCGCTGCGCAAACCTACCACAGTCGCCCGCTTCGCGCGTAGCTTCGACGGTGGCGGGGTTGTCTATCGGTACTCGTAGGCGCCGCGATCCAGTAGGCCCCCTGCTACCCGGGCGTTCCCGTCGAGGTCCAGCGGCCAGGGTTCAGTCGTGTTGCCATCGAGGTCGAGGTCGAGAGTGTCGGCAGGGAGTGCCGCGGAGTCGCCGCTGTCCACCGCGGGCGAGTCCTGGGTCAGGTGGCGGCCATCGAGGTCGAAGAGGGGATCTTCAGTGCCGCATCCCGTCACGCTGCAGCCTCCGGCGACGGTCGTTAGGGTGATGGTGGGAGGGGTGCCCTGGAAGTAGAGCTGTTCTTCGCCCCACGACGCGGTGTTGCCCCACAGTATGCTGTTGGCAATGCTGGCGGTCGAGTCGACGTGACACAGCCCTCCCGCATAACCGTCTGACGTGTTCTGTGTGATGGTGCAGTTGGCGACGCTCAGCACGGAGCGGGCGCTGAAGAGGCCACCTCCGTAGGCGCTGCGGGCAGTATTCTGATGCAGAGCACTCCCCACGACGTTCGTGGTGGCTGACTCGCTGTAGACGGCGCCTCCCGTTCTGGCGCTGTTGCCCTCGAAGTAGCAGTTCGCGATGGAGACGGTGCTACTGACGCTGTAGACGGCCCCGCCGTTGTTGTTGGCCAGATTGTCCCGGAATTCGCTTCCGACGATCGACACGTTGGCATCGGCGCCATTGTAGACGGCGCCCCCGTGGGTCGAGGTCGTTGTGTTGCCCGTGAAGACGCAGCGGGTAATGGTGGGCGAAGAGCCACCCCAGTTGTAGATCGCACCCGCGCTCGCCGCGAGGTTGTCGACGAAGTTGCAGTCGACCAGAGTGGGGGAGGCCGCGTTGTTGAACATGGCGCCGCCGTTGCTGCCCGACATGACCCCTTGGTTCCCCATGAACGTGCAGTTGGCCACGGTCGGTGACGCCCCTTCGTTGACCATGCCCGCTCCGTCAGAGTGGATCCCGTTGCCATTCGCATACCCCTCGGTGATGGTGAAGCCATCGAGCGTGGCGCGGTCCGCGCCGCTCACCACGTGATAGAGATTGTCCGACGGGTCACCTTCCACACCGATGTCGCCGCTGAGCGTGGTCGTCCAGGTTGTCCAGTCGCGCTCGTTCCGTGCAGCCTCGTCGCCATAGAATCCTCCGTAGACACGAACGTCGGATTCCAGCTGCAGGCTGTCGGTGCGCTCCTCGCCCGGTGTGTACGTCCCCTGGGCCACCCAGACTTCGCATGACGAAGCCGCCCCGAGACCGATCGTTTCGGCGGCGAAGGCCACCGCCGCCCGCACGGTTCGCTTGGCATGGATCCAGCTGCCGCCTCCCGCCGAGTCGTCTCCGGTGGTCGAGACCCGGACGACGCACTGGTCGCAGTTCACTCCCATCCACGGAGGCTCGCACCCGCAGGCGCCGTCGGTGCAGACGTTGCGGTCGCCGCACGAGGTTCCATTCTCGGCCGCGCTCCAGCTGTCGGTCGCCGTGCTGATGTTGCAGCGCAGGCAGGGGTCGCTCGGGTGAGGGGTGCCATTCGGGTGGCAGGTGTCGTCGATGGTGCAGCCCGCGCAATCGCAGGTGTCGTCGTTGACATTGCAGATCTGGTTGGGTGAGCAGGTGGTCGTTCCCTCCCCGCACTCTCCCGACGTCTCGTCGCAGGTTTCCGTGCCGTTGCAGGCGACCCCGTCGTCGCACGGGTTGCCCGCGTGAAGCGAGCAACCTCCCGCCACGCACTCGTCCGCACCGTTGCAGGGGTTTCCGTCGTCGCAGACGGCACCGTCTGCGTTGCTCCAGGCCATTTCGCTGGTGTTCGGGTCACACCGCTGGCAGGGGTTGCTTGGGTTGGCCGTCCCATCCGCTCGGCAGGAGCCATCGATGAAGCATCCATCGCAGGTCGTCGTGCAGTTGTCGGTGGTGACGTTGCAGCTCTGACCCGAAGGGCAAGGACTGGTCCCGGGGACACACTGATCCTCCTGCTCGTCGCAGGTCTCCGCGCCATTGCACGCGACGCCATCGTCGCAGGGGCTATCGGCGTGCAGCGAGCAGGTGCCGCCAGCACAGTGGTCGGTGCCGTTGCAGAACTCGCCGTCGTCGCAGGGGGCGCCGTCGCCGTTGGTCCAGCGCCGAGAGGAGACCCCGGCATCGCACAGCCGGCAAGGATTCTCCGGATCGGGGGAGCCGTCCGGGAAGCACACGCCGTCGATCTCGCAGCCTCCGCACCCGGGGCCGCCAGCTGCGCCGCCGACTCCTCCCGCTCCAGCGGGGTTCAATGGCTGCCCGCCGTGGCCGGCCCCCGCGGGAGTTTCCCCTGCACCCCCTGCGCCTCCCTGGGTGCCCCCCGTGCCACTCGCGGGTGCCCCTCCCGGTTCGTCACCCGCCGAGTTCACCAGGCCGCCCGAGCTTGTCATGCCGCCCGTGTTCAGGGCGACCCCGCCTCCCGCGGGGTCCCCACCGCTGGTTCCTTTGCTTCCGCACCCAGCACTCAGCACGATTGTGGTCCCCATCATCCACAGCGTTGAGCTCCTACGCCTCATCTGCAGCCTCCATCCGCCGCGCAGAGTACCCGACCGCCGCGGGACACTCCATCGTTTCCATGGCACGACGTTGGTCGGCCAGGTCGCTCGGGCCGCGGAGCCCGTGCCAGTCGTGCTAGCGTGCGGCTCACGGTTGTACGCCCCACGGTTGTGCGCTCCCATGTAGCGGGAGCGAGCAAACCGGAGATGGGCGGGGGTGCCAAACCCCAGATCTCGATTGGGCACCACGCCAAATTCGTGACCAACGCAAGCCTTGCTCGCCGTGACCCCGCGCAGTCGAGTAAGTACATCCCCGCGCAGTCCGTGTATGCTCCTCGGTGGATCCCACAGGAGAGCCGATGCTCCACTCGTTCACCGTTGCGCGCTGGTCAGAAGGAGAATCTGGAACTGCGTTCTGGGTTCTCCTACCGGGTGTGAGATCGCACTGGCGGGGCTCCGTGCTACTTGTCTCGTTCCTCGCGGTTTGGGTCGGTGGCGGGTGCAGCGGTTCGGAAGGGGACGACGGTGACGGCCCGGGCGCTGGTGGTGTGGGCGCGGCGGCGACGGGAGGCGCCATTTCCAGCGGAGCGGCCCTGAGCGCTGGCACCACGAGTGCGACTGGGGGCGTTCGCGTCACCGGTGGGGCGACCAGTATCGGCGGTTCCACCACGGGCGGGGTGATCGCGACTGGTGGTGCGGCCAGCGCGGGTGGCGGGATGAGTACTGGCGGGATGAGTACTGGTGGGGTGGCGAGTACGGGCGGAAGTGGCACCGGGGCAGGGGGCTCGAGTGGCGGGGTGTTGGCTACCGGTGGCGTCCCGCCAGCCGGAGGCGCGCCGGACACCGGGGGCGCGGTCGCGACCGGTGGGGCGCCACCCACAGGGGGCACGCCTGGGTGGCTGGCAGAGCTCGTGGGTTGGGCCTCGGTGGAGGCGTGCGGCCCCAACGGCACGACCGGTGGGGGTGACGGTGAGCCAGCGGTCACGGTCACCACCGGGAATGAGCTCCAGGCGGCCCTCACCTCCAGCGGTCCGGCGGTGATCGCGGTCTCCGGCAGCATCGCGGCGCCGGATTCCGTCACTGGTGTTCGGGACAAGACGCTCATCGGCCTCAGCGGCGCCGAGATCACGGGGGGGCTGTCGCTGGGCAGCAGCCGCAACGTCATCATCAAGAACATCCGCTTCCGGGACGGATCGGGTGGGGCCGGGGACACGTTCGAGCTGACGGGATCCGAGTGCGTCTGGTTCGACCACTGCGAGTTTGTCGACGGAGAGGACGGGAACCTGGACATCGTTCGTGCGTCCGATCTGATCACGGTCTCGTGGTCGCGGTTCTACTACACGCGAGGCCACGAACACATGCTGTCGAACCTGTGCGGCAACGCCAATGATCGACCGGACGATGTGGGCAAGATCAACATCACCTTCCACCACAACTGGTGGGGCGCTGGCGTGAAGGAGCGGATGCCGCGGGTCCGCTATGGTCAGGTCCACGTGTTCAACAACTACTATCGGTACGAGCCGGTGGCGGGTGACACGGGTCAGAGCTACTGCATCGCTGCGGGACAGAACGCGAAGCTGCTGGTCGAGGGGAACTACTTCGACGGCAGTAGCTCCCCCATCCGGTGGATGTCCGACGAGGGGACGGGGGAGGTGGTTGAGCGGGACAACGCATTCGTCAATACATCGGGCGAGGTGGTGACGCGCGGTGCCTCGTTTGCCCCGCCCTATCCGTACGCGACGGACCCGGCGAATCTGGTGAGGGACATCGTCATGTCCGGGGCTGGCTCCCAATGAGGGGCTGTCTGAACTCCGGATGAGCTCTGGCCCTGTCTTGCGGGCTTGAGCACGGGCCGGCGTTTCCGCATCACCCGATCAGCAACACCACCGAGCGCGCCACGACACGCTGCCGGTGGTCGAGGACCCGGGGGGCTGACTCCGGGTGGATGTCCTCGGGCGGCGGAGCCGCCGTGTCGATGAACCCGTGCCACTCTCCAGCGGGGATCTCGAAAGTGAGGTCTTCCCAGTAGAAGTTTGTCATCAGGTGCATCCGTCGCCCAGCGCGGGTTGCCGTCAGCGCCAGACTGTGGGAGTCGCTCGACCAGTCCGGGTGCCCCAGCGTGGTACCGTGCCACTCGTAGCTCGACCGCAGCAAGAACTCCGACAGGGTCTCGTGGGGCTCGGGGTTGCGGCGGGTGCGCAGGCGCCAGCGCACGAGCTCGCGAGTGAAGCGAAGCAGGTCGCGGTGGCGCTCGACGAGACTCCAGTCGAACCAGCTCAGCTCGTTGTCCTGACAGTAGGCGTTGTTGTTGCCTCGCTGTGTGCGCCGCACCTCGTCGCCCATCAGCAGCATTGGCGTTCCGACCGAGAAGAGCGTGAGCGTCAGCAGGTTCTTGATCTGCCGGAGGCGAAGCGCGTCGATCTGGGGGTCGACGGTTGGTCCCTCGATGCCATGATTCCAGCTGACGTTGTGGTCGTGCCCGTCGCGGTTGCTCTCGCCATTGGCCTCGTTGTGCTTGCAGTCGTAGCTGACCACGTCGTTCAGCGTGAAGCCGTCGTGGCAAGTGACGAAGTTGATGCTCTGCTCGGGCTCGCGCCCCTCGTGCCCATAGATGTCGGGACTGGCGAGGAGTCGATCGCCCAGCAAGCGGATGCTGTCGCGGTCGCCCTTGACGACCGCGCGGACATCATCGCGGAACCGACCGTTCCACTCCATCCAGTGGTCACCCACGAAAGATCCCACCTGGTACAGACCGGCGGCGTCCCAGGGCTCGGCGATCAGTTTGGTGTTGGCCAGGACTGGATCGGTCTCGATCGAGTAGAGGGTGTGAGGGCTCCTGAGGGGGAGCCCCCACTCGTCTCGGGTCAGAATCGAGGCGAGATCGAACCGGAAGCCATCGACGTGCATCTCCTGCACCCAGAATCGCAGGCTGTCCTGGATTAGCCGGCGGACCACCGAGTGGTTGGTGTTCAGCGTATTGCCGGTACCGGTGTAGTTCGCGTAGGTGCCCCCATTCAGGATGTAGTAGGCGCGATCGTCGAGCCCCCGGTAGGACAGCGTTGGTCCCCTCTCGTCGCCTTCGGCAGTGTGGTTGAAGACCACGTCGAGGATCACTTCGATACCCGCTCGGTGCAGGGCCTTGACCAGGTCACGGAACTCGTCAAGTGGGCCGTGGATGTCCTGCCGGGAGCTGTACGCAGCGTGGGGTGCGAAGAAGGAAACGGGTTGATAGCCCCAGTAGTTGACCCGCTCGGGTGGGGCGTCCTGCGCATCGAAGGCGAAGACGGGCAGTAGTTCCACCGCGGTGATTCCGAGGTCGACCAGGTAGGGGATCTTCTCGATCAATCCTGCGTAGGTACCCCGGCGCTCTGGAGTGACTCCGGAATTCGGGTGGCGTGTGAAGCCGCGGACGTGCAGTTCGTAGATCACCGAACGGAGGAAGGGGCGGGCCAGTGGTTCGTCACCCTCCCAGTCGTAGGGAGTGAGATCCACCACGGCGCTCTTCATGGCCGAGTGGAGATTGGGGCCAGGCCGCGCGGCAGCAGTTCGATCGTACCCATCGGGAACGCAAACGCGCCGCGCGTAGGGGTCGAGGAGCAGCTTGTCCGCGTCGAAGCGCATCCCACGTTCCGGAGCAAACTCCCCGTGGGCGCGGAAGCCATAGAGCTGGCCTGGGCCGATGCCTGCGACGAACGCATGCCAGTAGTGAAACGAGCGGTTGGCGCCCGGATCTAGCTCCACAACATGGCTGGGCTCGGCAGCGTCGACCGAGTCGAAGAGCAGGATCTCGAGGCGCGTCGCGTGCTTCGAGTAGACGCTGAAGTTGACGCCACCCGGTAGCACTGTGGGACCCAGCGGCGCACTGCGGCCTCGCTGACAGGTGTTCGATGCGGTCATGAGTCAGCGCCGGCTAGGGGGCTCAGCGCTGCCGCGAAGACGTGCTCGCTCTGCCGGATCGAGAGTAGGGTGTTCGCGTCGGGCTCTCCGACCAAATCGATCCGAGCGCAGGCTGCCTGGCTGCCCGAGAATACGCTGTTCTGCATCTCCTGGACGCTGATGCCCGCTTCCCGCAAGCGATCGAGGACTCCGGCCAGGACGCCGACTCGATCTGCCATGCGCAGGACGAGGCGATGAGTCGCTCCGGTGCGGGAAGCGAGGTTCACGCAGTTCGGGATCTCCGCGCCACTAGTGTAGGCCCTCACGATTCGCACCACTTCGTCGGTAACGGCTTCGGCCGCCTCGAGCGTGCTCGCGCCGATGTGGTGCGTGCCGTAGACGTTGGGGTGGGCGCCCAGCGGGTCGGTGAACGCGCTTTCCCCCGCGCCTGGCTCTCCGGAGAACACGTCGAGACCGACCCGCAGCCCCAGGTCGGCGAGCGCGGTCGCGAGGGCGTTGGGGTCGACGATCTCCGCGCGGGCCGTGTTGATGAAGTACGCGCCGGGCTTCATCGCGGCGAAGACGCTCGCGTCCACCAGGCCGCGCGTTTCCGGAGTGAGCGCCAGGTGCACGGTGACCGCGTCGGCGTCCGCAACTGCCAGCTGTGGCGAGGCGGCGCGCTCGACCCCGAGCGTGGCGGCCGCCTCGGCATCGAGGCTTCGCGACCAGGCCCGGATCTGCATGCCCAACGCCCGGGCGCGGACGATGACCTCGCGCCCGATCTGTCCGGTGCCGAGCACGGCAAGCGAACGTCCGCGCAGGCCTCGCGCCGCCTCGGGCCCCCGCGATGCGCCGAAGCGTTTCTTGTTCCACTGGCCCGAGCGCAGTGCGGCCACATTGTCGGCGATCCGCCGATCGAGGTTGAGCAGGTGTCCGAGCGTCAACTCGGCGACTGCGGCCGCGTTCTTCCCCGGGCAGTTCGCCGCGTAGATACCTCGGGCGGATGCGGCCGCCGTGTCGATGGTGTTCATCCCGGCGCCAGCACGGACTATCAACGCCAGGGAACGAGCTGCCTCGACGTCCTCCGCGGTCACTCGGGTGCTACGCACGACGAGTACGTGGGGGTCGAGCTCCCGCAGGCGTCGCGTCAGATCGGCGCCGGTGAGA
Organism: Polyangiaceae bacterium; assembly: GCA_050304295.1. Taxonomy (GTDB): domain Bacteria; phylum Myxococcota_A; class Polyangia; order Polyangiales; family Polyangiaceae; genus JAFGBI01. The sequence continues at coordinate 13,100 of JBNLDK010000201.1, read as the reverse complement.
GTCGGTTCGAGGTGGACGGTGGCTCCCAGTGCGGTCAGCTGGTCGCTGGCTGTGGATGCCAGACGATCGGCGACGAGGATTCGTGTGTTCAATGCGGCTGCTCCGGGTCTGTCAGCACTACCCTGATTCTATCGTGTTCCTGGGGGGGACGTCGGCACTGTGTGTGGGCGCTGCTGTCCAGTGCCAAGGAGGCGGGATGGTGACGCCGGATCGGTGGCGAAGCGGCGGATCCCGCGGCTCAGACAGCTCGGTCAGCCGAGCGGGAGGGGCAGATTTTTGGCCGTTTCTAGAATTCCGGCCCGCACTATTGTCTGCAGCAAGCGTTGGACGGATTATCTCCCGGGCTGGATTGGGGCTGGGCGTATCGGACGACTTCAATGCGGGGATTGGCAAGATTCGTGGCGGTCGGCCTTCTCATGGCTGGCACGGTGCTGGCGCAAGACGCAGATGTCACGAGTGCCCGAGCGATTGCGGCCGAAGGGATTCGAGCCTTCGATGCCGGGTACTACGACTACGCCCAGAAGAAGCTCGGTCTGGCCTACGAAGTGGTTCAGGTGCCGACCATCGCGCTCTACCGAGCTCGCGCGCTGGTGGAAGTGGGGCGGCTCGTGGAGGCGTCGGAGGTGTACCTCGTGTGCGCCCGACTGGAGATTGAGGCAGGCCAACTGGAGAAACAGCAGCAGGCTCAGGAGCAGTGCACGCAGGAGCGCGAGGCGCTGCAGGGACGGATCTCCACGCTCGTCGTTCAGGTGATTGGCGTCGAGGGAATAGTACGATTCGAGATCGACGGGCGCCCGGTCAATGGCGCCCTCCTGCGTGAAGGGCATCTCGTCGACCCAGGCCTGCACAAAGTAAGGGGTGTGGGTGACGGGCGGGAGGCAACTGCCGTGGTGGCGCTCGAACCGGGCGCGACACGCACCATCGCGCTGGATCTGAGTCCACCGCCTCCGCCGCTCCCCGCGCCTGTGGCGGTGAAGCCGGCGCCTGCTCCGCGAGCCACTGCCGAGATGGAGGAGCCGGCCCACTCCGACCGCGTCGGGCGTACCGACCGCGCGCAGCGCACCCTGGGGTTCGTATCGGTTGGAGTGGCGGGGGGTCTGCTCATGTTCGGTGCGGTGAACGGAGTCCGCGCGAAGAACAAGAAGACCGACCTGGATGCTTCGGGCTGTGCCGAGAATCAGTGTTTGCCAGAGCAACAGCGTGAGGTTGACGCGTACAATCGTGCTCTCGGCATGGCCAACGGTAGTTTTATCGCGGCGGGCCTGTTCGGGGCGGCGGGTACCGTTCTCATCCTGACCGCACCGCGCAATACGAGGACCTCGCGTCGGCGCCTCGACCCCTGGGTAGCTCCCGGCAACACGGGACTTCGCCTGAGGTTCTAATTCGGCATGGGCGCGCGGCTTGGCAAGCGGGTGAGGGTGGCCTCCGACATTGTGGGCTCTGGGTACCGTCAGCGCTGTGGGCTGCGGGCGGTGGTCGGGGACGGGCCATGAGGGACGGGTACGTCATCGGGCGCTATCGACTCCAGTACCAGCTCGGGCGGGGCGGCATGGGCTCGGTGTGGCAGGCCTTGCATGTCGACCTCGGCACTCCCGCGGCGGTCAAGTTCATCGATCCCGACATCGCCGCCCACCCCGAGGCGCTCGCGCGCTTCAAGCGCGAGGCCCAGTCGGCCGCCTCCCTGCGAGGCTCAAACGTGGTGCAGATCCTCGACTATGGCGTGGAGTCCGGCACACCATTCATCGTGATGGAGAAGCTCGAGGGGGAGGATCTGGGCTCTCGCCTGGCGCGTCGATACCGCCTCGAGCCCGCCGAGGTCGCGAACATCCTGTCACATGCTGGTAAGGCGCTGCAGCGTGCGCACAAGGCAGGCATCGTGCATCGCGACCTGAAGCCCGACAACATCTACCTGGCTCAGGATGGCGACGAGGAAGTCGTGAAGGTGCTCGACTTCGGGATCGCCAAGACGAAGATGGCGTTCGACGTGACCGGCGCTCCCACCACGCAGACCGGGGCGATGCTGGGAACCCCGTTCTACATGAGCCCCGAGCAGGCTTCCGGCAAGCGCGAGGTGGACCATCGCACGGACATTTGGGCCCTGACGGTGATCGCCTTCGAGTGCCTGACGGGCCGGCGTCCCTTCGAGGCTGACACCATTGGTGGTCTGGTGCTCGCGATCTGCGCCGAGCCCATCCCCGTACCGTCGCGCGTCGCCAACGTGCCGCCCGGCTTCGATGCTTGGTTCGCCCGCGGCACGAGCCGCGACCCGCGCGGGCGGTTCCAGTCGGTGAAGCGCCAGATGGAAGCATTGCGCGAGCTGTGTGGCGCGGAGGTGGCTCGACGGGGCTCCTATGCGGACATCAGCGGCGAGTTTCCCCTGGAACGCCTGCTGGGCGACGAGGCCAGCTCGGGGAGACCCGCCGCTAGCGCTCCGCGACCGTCGGATCATCTGGCGCGCGAACCCATCGAGGACGACACCGCCTCGCCGATGACCACCCGGCGCATGGGTCCTCGGGCGAGTCGACTCCCCTGGCTGGCGGTGAGTGCAGTGGTGATCGGACTGGCGCTGGCCGGACTGGTGGGCGTGTTTCTTCTCATCGGGGGTGGCGCGCGCACGACGACGGCCGCCGCGCCGAGTGTGTCGGCGGACGCTTCTGCTGCCACTGCCTCCTCTACCGGTGGGCCCAACGTGGAGCTCGCCGGAGCCGTTTCGGCTCCACCGGCTGCTGCCGACCCTCCCGAACTGGAGGAGCCCGACGTCACTCCGCTCTCTGCGCTTCCGATGGCTCCGGAGCCTGTGGTCGAGGAACGTCCCCGCTGGTTGCCCGCACCCGTCGCGTCGCCTCCGGTCACCGCGGCAACGCGACCTCCCGCGGCCCCGCTGCCGCCTACGTCAACCGTCGTGCCGGAACGGGTGGAGCTCGAAGCTCCGCCACCTTTTCCCGTGGCTGGCGAGGAGGAGCGGCTGGCGTTTTGAGCCGGAGCTCCTACCACCAAGACAGGCTGGTGCCACTCTCGCTGGCAGTTCCACGAACCTCGATGTAGTAGAAGCCGACGTAGGGGGCGAGGAGTGGCACGACCTCGAAGCCCTCGGAACACGGCACTTCCACGTCGTTCACAAGAACCGTCAGACCCGCGAAGTTCCAGCAGCCGAGGTGAGAAAACGGCGTTGCCGTCTTCCAGCATCCGCCGTTGCTCGCGACGATCACTTGCGTCTCGTCCGTCAGATCGATGGCGGGATAGCAGGGCTCGTCGACGCACGTCCCATCTACGCACACCTGGTGGTCTGGTGAGCACTGGTTGTCGCATCGCCCGCAGTGAAGTAGGTCGGTCTGGACATCCAAGCACTCGAGCCCACATCTTCTCAGTCCCCCCTGGCAGGTGCATAGGCCGTCGACGCAGGTCTGGCTGGGGCCGCAGGGCAATGAACATTGCCCGCAGTGGGCGACGTTGCTTCCGAGGTCGACACAGAACTCGTTTTCGCAGTATGTCTCGCCCTCGTTGCAGGCGCAGTCGCCCGCGCGACACTCCTTTTCGCCCTCACAGACAACGCCGCAGTCGCCACAGTTGTCGTGGTCTGACTGGAGATCACTGCACACTTCGCCCGGTCCTGACGGACAGATCTTTTCGGTCGCGCCCAGGCACGTACAGGAGCCAGATGTGCAGGTCTGGGTATCGAGGCAGAACACGTCGCAGTTGCCGCAGTTGGACGGATCACCGAGCACGTCGACGCAGGTGTCTCCGCACCATGTTTCTCCGATGGGACACTCGCAGAAGCCATCGGTGCAACCTCGACCCCCCGAGCACGCGATGTTACAGGATCCGCAGTGATCGACGTTGTCCGACAGATCCACGCAGAGGCCGTTGCAGAGGGCGAGGCCGCTGTCCTCGCATTTGCAGACGCCGTGTGCGCAGGTCAGATCTGGTCCGCAGGTATTTCCGCACGCACCGCAGTGTTCGAGGCTGGTGTCCAAGTTGACGCAGCTGCGGCCGCAGGCGGAGAGAGCTCCAGCGCAAGCGAGTGTGCAGGAACCGCGAGAACAGAACTCCTCGGCAGAACAAGGTTTGCCACAACCTCCACAGTGCGACGGATTGCTCCGAACGTCGACGCAGTCACCGCCGCAGTGCGAGAGCCCACTGGCGCAACGGCAGCTCCCATCCTCACAGGTCGCGTCGTTGCTGCACGACTGGTCGCATGCGCCGCAATGGCTGGGATCGCTCGTCAAAGTGACGCAGTCGCCGCTGCAGTGGGCTTGGTCGAGAGGGCAGCTCACGCGCGACCCACCTTCCCCGCCAGGTAGCGAACCGCCGGTGCTGTCCCCGCCGAGCGCCAATGAGCCGCCGGCGGTCAGTGGTGCACCGCCTGCTCCACTAGCGGTGTTGTCGCGAAGCTGAGTGCCGTAGCGACCGTAGGTACACCCCCCAGCAGTAGGCCCGACGGTGACGACGAACGCGAGGAGCGGACCCCAACGGTCGGGTAGCGAAACCTGTCGCTTCGGTCGATTCGTCTCGCGGACTCGAGCGGCGTGGTCCACCGGACGAGGGTACCACAACGCCCCGCAAGGAGGGACGTGCCGGGCCGTTGCTCGTTGATACCCGGCTGGGAACGAGTTTGGGAGCTCTGTTGATGAGCCATCTCACCGTTCGCAAAGGATCCTGGTATGCTCCCTTGCGGGGAGCGCGAGAGCGATGGGGCGGGCGACGAGCTTCGGGGCGGTAGGGGGCATTGTGATCTTGGTTGCGGTGTCCTGTACATACGGGCGCTATGGCACCGAGGCGACCGCGAGCGTCGCCGGTGGAGTTGGCGGGGCGGGGGGAGTGGGCCAGCCCGGCCTCGCGGGGAGCGCGGGAGCGCGCATTGCGTTGGGGGGGCGCATGGAGCTCACCGGTGGGTCGAAGGCGAGCGGCGGCCACTCGGGGACCGATGGAGGCGGGACCGGCGGAAGGCCGATGGCCTCCGGCGGCGTAGGCGGCGCGGGCCCAGGGTCCGGTGGACTTCAGGAGGGCGGACGCCCATCAGGTGGGGCGAACACGGGCGGTGAACCTCCGGACGGGTGTGGCGGAATTGGTGGTTGCGGTGGCTTGTCCGGGAGTGGCACCGTGACGAACGGTGGTGCAGCCGGCGGCGGCGCGCCGGTTGGAGGCGCGCACGTCCCCACCGGAGGCACACCTACAGGCGGCACGGACGGCACGCCCACCGGCGGCGTGGGCACCGGGGGACTGCCCCCGGGCTTCACCGCGATCGACATGCTCGACGAAGTGAACAACACCATCGAGCTGCGTGATGGCGAGGGACTCTGGTACACGTTCCACGACGACACGGCGGCGGGCGTCATCAGCCCCGACACCCAGCGTACCACCGACGACCTCCTGCCCGTCACCCTCCCCGCCCCCCGCGACGGCAGCCTCCTCGCGGTGCACGTGACGGCAGACACCGGGTTCACGAGCTGGGGCTCCGGGGTCGGCTTCAACCTCAACGCACCGAGCGAAGACGTCCGTCTCAAGTACGACGTTTCACGCTTCAGCGGGGTCGTATTCTGGGCTCGTGCGGGGACCGGTACGGCATCGCTGCGCTTCAAGGTCGTGACCGCCGACATCACCCCGAACGACGAATCCGGCGGTGAGTGCGCGACGGACTGCGGCGACACCTATGGCGCCGTCATCGACCTGACCACGACCTGGGTGGAATACGCCATTCGGTTCGCTGACCTTGCCCAGGAGGGCTGGGGGGCGCCCCCCCCGGCGGGCTTCGACCCGACGGGCGTCTTGGCGATTCACCTCCACGCTGGTGCCGGCGTTGCTTTCGACATCTGGCTCGACGACCTACGCTTCTACGAGTAGCGCGGCCTGCTCGTCCCAACCCACAAGGGCCCACATGGGAGAGGGGACACCGGACGAGATCGGGCTCCGGAGGGTGGTGCGCGTCGGCAGCGCAGTCTCCCTCCAGTTCTGGCTCGCACTCGTCGCCCGCGGTCGCGTTGACCACGCCGTCGCCGCACTCTACCAGGGTGCAATCGGCGTCGAAGGTAGGGCTCTCGCCGAAATCGTCGCAGTCCTCCGCGCGACTGACAGTGCCATCTCCGCATTTCGCGGCGGTAGCTTCCCCGGCGCTGCCCCCAGTGCGGTGCTCACCCCCAGCGCCCCCGGTTCAGGCCCCGCCAGCTGCGGCAACACCACTCGTTGGCGCGTGCTCTCACCGCCAACGCCCCCGGTCCGTAAACGCGCTACTCGGTGAAGAAGCGGATGTCGTCGATCCAGACGTCAAAGGCCACGCCCGCACCGGCTTGGAACTGTACCGAGATCACGGACTCCGGATTGAACTCGGTACTTGCTCCCCAGCCGACCTGCTCCAGCGGCGGTGCAGCCAGAGCGACGGAATACTCCTGCCAGGTTTCCCCGAGGGTGATGTCCACACCGTAGACGTCGTCGCAGTCGGCCGAGCACTCGCCGCCAGGCTGGCTGTCCTCCACGACCTCGGCGGTCACGATCTTGACCCGCATGTTCAATGTGCCGTCACCCGACCGAGCCCAGAAGACGAGGCCCGAGTAGCGCGACGCATCGTACTTGTTCTTGGTGTTCGAGTTGGGAGCGTTGAGATCGAAGCCGAGGCCTGCGCCCCAGGAGTCGAAGCCGTTATTCGCCACGACGTGCATGCCAAGCAAACTCGTCCCGCGAGCCTCGGGGAGCTCGGTCGCGACGAGTTGCTCCGCTCCACCCTGGGTGTCGGGGACGATCGTCCCACCCCCGTCGTGAAGGGTGTACCAGTAGCCCTCGCCATCCACGAGCTCGATGGCGTTGTTGGCCGCCTCGGCGAGGTCGATGACGGTGTAGCGCCAGGGGGGGGCTCCACCGGCAGCGGCTTCGCCCGCGCCTGCTCCACCGTGGTCGTGCGCAGTGCCGCCTCCTCCGCCTGGGGGCGTGCCTCCCGTCGGATGGTTGCCACCCGAGGAATCGCGGCCCCCGCTCGAGTGGGCGCCGCCCTTCGGAGCGCTAGCGCTACCATCACCCCCCGTCCCCCCGGTCTTCGCCCGATCGCCACCGCTGCCCGAGGTGCCCCCCAGCGAACCCCGTTGTCCTCCCGTGGACACCCCGCCCATCGCGGCGCGCCCTCCGGTTTGGTCAGCGCCGCCGCCGACCGCAGCTTGCCCTCCGGGGTTCGCAGCGTGGCCGCCGACCCCGCCGAACCCCGCCAGGGACGAGCCACCGCTGCCGCGGTCGTTCTCCACGAGGTCGGTGCCGTAGCGTCCGTAGGTACACGCTGTTGCCAGCGCCAGTAGGGCGATACCACCTGCTGTCTTCGAGCCGTTGCGCCTTGCCATGCTCTTGGCGGGGAGGATATTCGGCCTTTCCGCTGCGGGGGGCAAAACCTGAAAGTTGAGGGATCCCGCTGCCTTCTCCCCGTCGCTGCGCCAAGCTGGCGCTCGGCCTGCGCTCTAGTGGGGCCTGGTGCCGAGGGGCGGTTCTTTCCTCACGGCGTCGTGTAGCTGACCGGCGCCGAGCAGAGACCCACATGGTCGCATGCCTGGATCTCGTACTCGGTTCCGGGTGGGTCGCTGCTCACGTCGATGCGTCCGCACGATTGCACTCGCCGCACGGCGCCGGTGCCGTCGTCGCGAACGACGACGAACGCGGTGTTGTGCGTGGCGGGGGCGCCGCCCTCCACATAGCCCGGGGGGCTCACCTGGAGCGCGCCGCTCTCGATCACCAGCGTGATGTCGTCCAGCGTCGCGTCCGGACTTCGGGTGCGGCAGCTCCCGGCGTCGCCGCGGAGCTCGGCCCACGCTTCGCGGAGCACCGGGGTGGAGAATCCGGGGTCGCCGGGAACTCCGTGCCGGTGGGGAAAGCGCCCGGTCTGCCCGGTGTTGCCGCCGCTGTCGTTCTCGATGCAGCGGGTTGGGTCCGTCGGGTCGGGGCCCCACGTGACGGTGTAGTACTCACATCCGGAGCGTTCGCGCCAGGTGCTCGGATCCTCGGTCTGCGCCTCCCAGGGTGAGCAGTCAGCGACCTCGCGGGGGTCCGGGGGTGCACAGGGATCCGGCTGAGCCCAGCAGCCGTGCTCCTGGATCCGATCCACGTAGCGGAGGAAGGGATCGTAGTTCACGACATCGCAGAGCTCGGGCATAGTCCACTGTAGGGCGGCGAACGACTGGAACGGTCCCATCGTGACGTAGAAGTAGGAGCCGCAAGCCTGCCGCTCCGGGCCATCGATGTACCCGTAGGGATCGCGGACCGTCTTCTTGCCGCCGGTGGTGGTGCACTCTCCGGTGGCCCCGTCGTAGCACTGGCCGGCGAAGACGCCGGCCCAGTAGCGCGCCGCGTTGGCGGCGACGCTCCCCATGTCGTCCCCCCACACCGGTTCCGTCCCGCCGCCGCGGATCTGGACCTGCTTCAGCTCCTGGGGGCGGGAGTCTGCGTCGGGGGTCAGGCCCAGGGCCGCCAGTTGCGCTGCGGGCGCCGGGTCGAGCAGCAACGACGCGAAGAAGTAGGCGGGACTTGCCAGGCCAGCGGACTGCCCGGCGCCGGCCGGGATGTGCACCTGCGGACCCTCGGGGTCGATGAACCCGTGATAGAAGTCCTGTCCGTATGCGAGCGCGCTCCCCAGCGCCGCGGCCTTGTCCTCGAGTTCCACGTCCGACGCGAACAGTGCCGCGAGCCCGCCGTAGAACGCTGCAGCATTTCCGGAGGCGTAGTCGTCCGTGAGGCCCTCGACCCGGAAGGCGCGTCCCCCCTCGCTCACGTTAGCGAAGAGGTCGAAGGCATGCCGCCAGGTCCGAGTGACGGAGGTCAGCTGGTCGAGGGATGCGGAAAGGTGTGGGGTGGCGGGTAGGCGCTCGAGGACGAAGTCGGTGTCGAGGCAGCGCGGAGTCTTGTCGATGCCGCCAATGACCGGCGGGCGGATGCAGTTCTTGCCAGCGTTGCGGGGGACGTGGTCGAGCACCGTGACCACGTCGTACACGTCGATGCAGGCGCCAACGATGGCCGCCGTGCCGCAGTCGCCGTCGCGGGCCTCGTCCTTCTGGCGCGCGGCGACGAGCGAGGTGGGCGAGGTGAAGGTGACCGGCAGTTGGGTAGTCAGATCCTCGCTGGCGAGATAGTTGCCGTAGGCGTTGTCCCCGTCCAGGAGCCCGGCCGTCTCGGGATCGCGAGGGTCGGCGTCCACGCCGAGGTCCGCTCCGTTGCCCGTCACCGCGGTGAGCGTCACGTCCTGGCTGGTAGGTGGAGCCACCCAGTAGTCCCCGTTCACGAAGCGCCCGCACAGGACGTTTCCTCCGTCGCTCTCGAAGGTCCAGGCAAACTGCGCGTCGGTGAACCCGTCACGCAGAGACACCTCCTCGACGACGTGCTGGCCTTCACAGTAGTCGTATTGGGTCAGGTCGCAGTCACACCCGGTGCCCACTTGGGGTTGCTCGAGGTCGACCAGTTGCTCGGCTTGACCGCACCCGCCGTCACAGGTTCCGCAGTCCTCGGGACAGGCACCACAGTCTTCGTCGGTCTGACAGGAGTGGTCCCCGCAGCGTGGTGAGTCGCTCGATCGACCGCCGGTTCCGCTCCCGTTGCCGGCGCCACCACTGGCGTTGGACGGCCTCACGTCTTCGTGCTGGGAGGTGCAGCAGGCCATCACGAGGCCAAACCAGAATGCGTTGCGCATGGGGAGCCAATCCTGCTCGGATTCTGGTGCGGGCGCCACCCGGTGCTCCTCTCTGCGTGTAAGTGGAGGTGCGTGCTCCGGTTCGTGTCCGATGCTCGGACCGCTTCTCGCGAGCTTGGACCGCGACAATCCTGTCCGACTTTCTGGACCCTTGTCGCGGTCGCAGCGCCATGCCGATGTCGGACAGCGGCCGGGTTTGGGAGAGCGAATCCCGCCGTTTCAGTTGAGTCAAGGACTGCTCGGGGAAGCTGGCGCGAGGGTTGCAACCCGGTCTCCGCAACACCTGGAGGATAGCGGATGAGGATCTCGAACGCGGTGCAACGTCGGGCGTATGGAACGAGCGTGTGCGTGTCGCTGCTGCTGGCGGGTTGTGGCGCCAGCGAGGACGGCGAAGACATCGAGGCACGCAACGTTGCCCACGCACCCGTGCAGACGAAGGATTCGACTCTCATTGAAGAGAGCGACCTGTACCAACTGGTCGACGACACGCTGTATGTCTACAACCCCCAGACCGGGCTCAACGTGATCGACGTCTCCGACGTCAGCTACCCCGTCTTCAAGAATCGCGTTGAGAGCGTACGGGGCAAGGCGGGAGAGCTCTACGTGCGCGACGAGTATGCCTACGTGATGCTTGAACAGACCTCCGCCAGCTGCGAGCTGCCCCCGGAGCTCGACTCCTGGGCGATCACGGCCACCAGTCAAGTTGCCGTCGTCGCAAACCCCGGCGACCTGCGGCGGGCCGAGGTTGCCAGCGAGTACTGCCTACCTGGCACGATGGTCGCCAGTCGCCTCGTCGGTGACACGATGGTCGTGGTGACCAGCCACGCGCAGTTTGGTGACGCCGTCACTTGGGTGTTTACCCTCGACGTGGCCGACCCACGCCACCTGCGGGTGCTCGATCACCTGGCCGTCGAAGGGGAGGGACACGAGATCCACGTGACCGATCGCTCGCTGTACATGGCCCAGCGGCTCGATGAGGACTGGCCGGTGGCCACTCGCATCCGCCACGCCACGCTGGATCGCGAGAGCGGTGGGCTCACCGAACAGCCCGGTTTCGATCTGCCCGGTGCGGTGCTGAGTCGGTTTCACCTCGACGAGCACGAGGGCCGGCTTCGGGTCGTCACCTTCGGGGACCGCAGCGAGGGGACCTATCTGCACGTGGTGGACGTCAGCGAGCCGCAAGAACCGCGTCTCATCGGCGCCCTGGAGCATCTGGCGGTTGGCGAGGACCTGCACGCCACGCGGTTCGTGGGCGACATGGCGTACATCGTCACCTACGAGCCCGTGATCGAGCAGACGGATCCGCTCTGGGTGGTCTCGCTCGAGAACCCGACGGCGCCCGCGGTGCTGGGTGAGCTCGAGGTCCCGGGTTGGAGTGAATACGTGTTTCCCCGAGGGGATCGGTTGGTTGCAGTGGGCCGTGGCGATCGCGGGGAGCGGATCGCGGCTTCGCTATTCGACGTCAGCGACCCGCGCGACCCGCGCGAGCTCGAACGACTCGAGTTCCGCGCGGCCGACTCCAGCTCGGAGGGCAATGTCGACTTCCGCGGTGTGACCATCACGGACGAAGCTCCTGGAGGCCCTGCGCTGATTGCGGTGCCATACACGGACAACGTCTGGACCGAGGACGGATGTGTCCCGCACCACGGAGTCCAGTTGATCGACTTGGAGGATGACGACCTCACGTTGCGGGGCACCTTCCAGCAGCAGGGGCGTGTGCGGCGAACGCTACCCGTCGGTGAGCGTCTCTTCACGGTCACGGATCGCGAGGTGTCGACGGTGGACATCTCGCGTCGGTCCACTCCCTGGGTGACCACGACGCTGGCGGTCGGGGATCCCGACGCGCCCAACGAGTGCGTCTACAGTGACTTCCCCGTCGACGACCAGTGGGAAGACTGGGTGGGGTGCAGCACGGCGCCGATCGGGGCGCCCCGGGGCCGCTGGAGCACTGTCGGACTGGTGCTTCTCGGCCTCGGGATGGCGTTCTGGCGCAGACGGTGCGGCGGGTAGCGAGCGCTCCCCTACCAGCCCAGCTCGCTGCCGAGGCGGTCGGCGAGCGTGCTGGCCATGGCTTGGTGCGCGGCGGTGTCCGGGTGACCGTCGCAGCCGCTCCAGTTCGGGGGGGCGAGATCGATCTTCTCGACGTTGGGATCTCCGAGGTTGGCGATGACCTCGTCGACCTCGTCGCTGAAGGCGGTACCGGAACCGTTGATGGCGCAGAGGATGTAGGTGTCCGGGTAGTACCCTCGCAGGCGGGTCACGAACGCCTCGTAGGCGGCGATGTAGTCGTTACGATCGACGCCCCCATTGAAATCGTTGGTGCCCAGGTTGATGACGATGGCGTCTGGGACGTAGGCGGCGTAGTCCCAGTTCGTCTGCGGATCGGCGGGGAGGGCGTAGCCGTAGAGATCCGGTACGAGCTCCGCGGTGGTGCCGTCCAGGTTTCTGGCCATGCCCTTGCCGGACCACGCTTCGATGTGAGCCACCGCACCCAACTGTCGAGCGGCCAGGGCGCCGTAGGCGGCGGAGCCCTGCTCGGTGGCCGCCGAGAACGGGCAGCCGTCGTTGCCGTAACCAGCGGAGATCGAGTCCCCGATGATCTCGATGCGGCGCGCGAACGGGGCGGGTGACTCGACGAGGCTACCGTTGGTGGGCACGAAGCCGTGGAACTGGACGGGCCCGAACATTGCTTCCGGGTTGCGATAGAGCTGAACGTCGTGCTCTCCAGTGGTCACGCCTTCCGCAACACGGTAGGTCTGCACGGTCGCGCTGGAGCTCCACTCCGAACCCGCGGTGGTGATGGTGCCCGCTGGTTCGCCGTCGAGGATCACCTGAAAGGTGATCCCACCGGCGCCGGAGAGCTGCACATCGAGCGCTTCCCCAGTGAAGCGCACACCGGCTCCGCAGTTCGTCCAGGCGCATCCTGGGCGGTCCGGTTCGCGCCAGTCGAAACGCCCGAAGTAGTGAACCACCGCCGCGGGACCGCCGCCGCCAGTCCCGCCGGTCCCGGCATCGCCGCCGGCACCGCTGCCGCCCGTGCTTGGCGTTCCGCCGGTGCCGCCTGGCTCGCCGCCACCGGTTGCGCTCCCGCCGTCGCCGCCCTTGCCCTGCGCACCGCCACCTGCGTTGCCGCCCGTTCCGACACCGGCCGTGCCCCCACCACCGTCGCCGCTCGTTCCCCCAGTGTGGGCGCCGCCGGTGCTACCCCCACCGCTGGGCGTGCCGCCCTGCCCGCCGCTGGTGTCTCCACCGCTGCTCGTTCCCCCCGTGTCCGTATGCCCTCCGCTGGCCTCGCCGCCACCGGTTGCGCTCCCGCCGTCGCCGCCCGTGCCGTTGTCCGCGCCGCCGCGTTCGTCATGTCCACTGGGACCGCCACTGTCCGAACATCCCGCACCGAAGCCCAGGATGAGGGCTGCCGCGGTCGCTAGTACAGCAGTTCGCAAGTTCGTTC
>JBNLDK010000200.1:0-58945 GCA_050304295.1 Polyangiaceae bacterium | reverse complement strand
TGGCTGGGAGTCCTCGTTCGCTACGCGACCGGCGGAGCACTCGTCGGTCGCGTCGGTCCTGGCCGCTTCGCCCCCACCCCAGGGGGGATGAGGGTGGGGCTGAGTCGGCGGAGTCCTCCGCCGACTCCTGGTTCTCGGTCGCTATGCGACGTGCGGCTCAATCCGAGTGAAGAGTGCTGTAGCCTACGGGTTGCGGCTAGAACAGGAAGCTGACGCCAGCGCTGAATGCCGGCATTCCAACTCGCAGTGCCAGCGCGAAATGGTCCGAGAAATGGAGACGCGCGCCCCCCCCGATCACGAACGTGTCGAGACGGTCGCGCGTCTCTGGTGAGGCGTGAAACGCGATCCCGGGTTCTCCGAAGACCGACCAGTTTTGGCTGAGCCAGAAGTTCCACTGCAGGACGATGGGGAAGTAGTAGTGGTCGACCGCGGTGTCGGTGCAGAACGGGTCGTCCCCACACCGGCCGCCGCGGGCGTAGTGGACCCAGTCGACTCCGAAGCCAATCCCCATCGTGTTGTTGATCTTGCTGATGGGACCGTTGTCGAGAAACTCGACAGTGAGGCGGATTCCGGGGCCAATCCCCGTGCCGGTGCCCACCTCTGGGGGTTCGAATGGGCCGAGGACGAAATGGGGCTCCAACTCGAGCACGTAGTTGGGGTGGGCTCCAGGACGCTTGATGGTGCTGGTATCGGCGGCGACAGGGTCGGTCCAGGACAGGCTCGCCACGGCGCTCGACAGCAACAGGAACTCTCGCCACTTCATGGACATCGTACCTCCGGAGTCAGCATAGCGACGGGGCCGGGAATCGCTACCGGTTGCCATGTGGGCGTGGCGGTCGCTTCCCGAGGAACCAGGTCAGAGATAGCGCAGCACCAAGAGTCCCACTAGTGGCACGGCAACCCCGATCGCCAGCAACCATGCTCCCCGCCCCCGCAGCCCCTTGCGGCCGCGGACCACGGTCGCTCCGGAGAGGGCCAGGAACACGAGCAAGACGGCATAGGCGTCGGCGATCCAGGTCCACCAGCTCCGCGATTCGTTCAGGTGGAGATAGTTCAGATCGCGGAGCAGCGCCCGCTCTTGGCGCTGGACCAGTTCTGCCACGCCATTGCGAGGCTGGTACTCGACGACCTGGCGGTCGCCTTCGCCGTAGAAGATCAAGAGACGCTCCTGACCGCTCCAGAAGGCGTTCCGCGGTGGTGTGGAGTAGCCGAGCCGGGCTGCCACCGCCGGCACCAGCTGGTTCGCTTCTTCCTCCGTCAGCGCGGTCGGAGCGGCGCGCAGTGCCGCCTCGCGTCTTGCTGACAGATTGTTGAGCAGGTCGGCGGGGGACCCGACCGCATGGGGCGTGCGAACCGTGCGCTCATTGTAGTTCCAGTGGTGGTGGTGGTTGACGGCAATGCCCGACACCGCGTAGGCCACCGTGAGCCCAACGAGGAGGAATCCGACGTCGCGGTGCCACGCCAGCAGCCGGGCGCGCCAGCTTGGGCTGTGACGGGTCACTGGGGTGACCGGGGGGGCCGGGCCGCGCCGGGCGCGGTGCTCACGCTTCAGATGAGCTCCGCGCCGGTGGCTCGCAGGACCACGCGCTTTTGCGTCTCCGCTGGAGCGCTCCCCAGTCCGTGATCTTGGGCCAGGTGGCGCTCCGTCGACCCGGGTACATCGACCACCTCGACCAGGCCTTCGGTGCGGGCCTTCTTCCCGATGGACTGCGGCGGCACCAGAAAGGCTGGTGCGGTCATCACGCGGACGTATCGCCCGGAGCGGTCCCCTGGGTCCTGCACGGCGAACCACCTTCGCTTGTGATGGCACATGGCAGAGACGTCCCCTTCGAGACGCACCCGCTGTCCCGCGAACTGGTCGGGATGGGCCAGTAGCTGCTGTACTGTGACTGGCGCGGCCCCGCTGAGTTCGGCCCCAACCACCAGCATCGGCTGGCCGCTGACTGGGTCCGTCGCCTGCCGGATGCGGCTGTCGCGAGCCGGTTCGGAACCGCAGCCACAGCCCCCTTCCTGGGGGCCGTCGCAGGCCTTGGCAGCGCCACAAGTGTCGGACCCAGAGTTGCCGCAGTCGCTTGCCGGAGTGGCAGCCTGTGCCACGGCCGATGCTGCGACGGACGTGGTAGTGGGTTCCGCGTGGGGTGTCGCGTCACCTGACTTGCCTGTGTTGCAGGCGGAAATGCAGGCGACGAAGCTGACTAGGGCGGCGATCGGGATCGGTTGACTCACGGTGCGAAGATCCTAGCGCGAGCAACGCTTGCGTTGATCGCCAATGTGGACGAGTGCCAATTGAGATCTGGAGTTCTTTCGGAGTTCTTCCCCGTCACCCGAGGAGGAGCCAATACGGAGATATCCATGAGTGGGGGCGATCGGCAATGTAGAACAACGAGCAGGCTGTTGGTGGTTCCAAATCGACGATCCCGAAACACCGCTGGAGCAGTCGTCTTGGCTGGCAGTAGGTACCTTCGGACGACTCGCCTGCAACGTTGACCAGCGGGTCGCGTCTCCTGGTCGTGCCTTCGGCCGACACACTTACAGGGCTTGCCCCCTCGGCTGGCGAAGCCCCCAAGCTTTCCATCTTGACACGGTGTCCCCGGAGCCGAAGACCGCGCCACCGAGGACTGGTGTCTCGAGACCGAGGCGGCCGCAGGGGGCATTGCCCCCGAGGACCCCAGCCGAGAGTTGATTCGGGAGGACGACGCAGGGGGAAGGATGCACAATTCGCCCCGTGCGGAAATGGGTGTGGGCGATCGCTGTCGCCGTCGTGGGTGTTTCGGCGATCGTCACGCTCGCCCCGAGCTGGTGGTCACCGGCGGCACCCGAGGCGACTGCCTCTGGCGCCGTGCCCCCCCCTGGGTCGTCCCAGCCGCGTTACGTGTTCTACTTTATCGGCGACGGGATGGGTCCGGTTCAGGTGCAATTGGCCGAGCAGGTCCGCTCCCGCCTGTCGGCCCAGCGCTGGGGCGAGGTGCCAGACCTCTCCGACTTTCCCGTTCAGGCTACCGTCACGACCGGCGCCATCGGAGCGCGGGTGACGGACAGTGCTGCCGCCGGTACGGCGCTGGCGACCGGACGGAAGACGGCCGTGGGCGTGCTCGGATTGGCGGAGGATCGGCGCTCCCCGCTTCGCAGCGTGGCGTTCGTTGCGCAGGACCAGGGGCGGCGCGTGGGCATCTTGTCGTCGGTCTCGCTCGACCACGCGACTCCCGCGGCCTTCTACGCACGACACCCGAACCGAAACGACTATGTCGGGATCGCGAGTCAGGCGCCCGTGAGCGGTTTCGACCTCTTCGCAGGCGGTGGGTTTCTGGGTGCGAACGCGGGCGCACAGGACGCATTGGCGACGCAGTTTCGTCGCGCTGGGTATCGCTGGGTGCGCGGCAGTGTTTCCCGGCCGCGACTGCCGGCGGTGGTGAGCAACGCCAGGCTCGACGACGAGTCGGCCATGCCCTACGAGCTCGATCGCCAGCCCTCGGCGCCGCGCCTCGCGGACTACACCCGGCAGGCGATCGAATGGCTTGACTCCCCGGCAGGGTTCTTGCTGGTGGTCGAGGGCGGGAAGATTGACTGGGGCTGCCACGCCAACGACGCTACTACCGTGGTCCTCGAGACGCTCGAGCTGATGGCGGCGGTGGGGGAGGCGGTTCGCTTCCTGCAGCGCCATCCCGACGAGACCCTGATCATCGTGACCGCCGACCACGAGACGGGGGGATTGGAGATGAATGAGCTGGCGGCTGGCGCCGGGGAGCTCATTGCCAGTCGCCGCAGCAGCTTCCGGCGGTTCCAGGCGCTCGCTCAGGAGGAACTGGTCGCGCATTCCGACGCCGGGATCGGGGCGCTTCGCGAGTTGGTTGTCCAGCACTGGGCGCTGGATCTGGCGTCTCCTGCGGATCCCGCCCCCGGGCGTTGGGACACCGCGACGAACCGCGTACCGCCGCGGACTCTGACGCTTGTGGAAGGGGCGGCGATCAGTGATGCGCTCGCCGTGTCGAAGCGGCGAATTGCCGACCACCAGCGCGCCGGGACGCTACCGGCGGCACTCCGGGAGCACGACGAGTTCACTTGGGCGTTGGCGCGAGCCTTCGATCGACGACTCGGTGTGCACTGGGGGACGCGTCAGCACACAGCCGCGGCCGTCCCTGTCTTCGTGGACGGGGTCGGTCGACAACGGTTCTCGTCGATTCACGACAACACGCATGTTGCGCGAGGGTTGCTCGAACTCCTCGCGGGTCCGGAGCCCGCGACCGCCGAGGAGCCTCCGCTTGACTGACGCGGGGTGGCGCTGGTCGCGGCTGATGGCGGGTCGCGCGATAGTGCTCGCGCTGGTTCTGACCGGACCGGTGGTGGCGCAGACGCCGTCGCCACTGGAACGCGCTCGGCTGATGTCCGCCAGCCCTGACACACCGCTCTTCTCCTTTGCTCACCGAGGTTCGCTGCGCGCTACCCTGGGTGGCGAGTTGCCCGTGGTCGGCGCGAGGGGGCGTGACCCGATGACGTTGCAGGTTGTGCCCTTCATCGAGTTGCACAACCGGCGCGGATCCGACGTGCTGCTCCCGAACGAGCAGTGGCGTGGGCGTCTCGCGGTCGAGATGTGGCGTACGGAGTCCGCTGGAGTGTTGCCCTGGGAAGTTGGTCTTGCCGTCGAACACGAGAGCGACCACGACACGGCGCGAGGCGACTCGGACTACCGGTTCCTCGGTCTCAATGACGTGGCGGCCCGCGGGCTCGTCGTGGTGCCATTGGGGTCGGTGGCGCTCAGCGTGAGTGGTGATCTGCGGCTGATGGTCTGGTCCTGCAATCGTCTGGCGACGCCCTGCGCGGACTTCGAGGGAGCGACGACCCTGGGCGCCGCGCTCGGAATAGTGGCCGATCTTAGGGCGACTGCCAGCGGCGGATGGCGACCGTTTCTGGCGGTGGATCTGTCGGGATTGGTGGCGCAGGATAGCGTTGCTGCAGAGCGGAGGGTGGTTGGCCAGGCCGGGATCTGGACGCTCTCCCGGCGCGCGATGTGGCAGCTCGTGGTCATGGGACTGGCAGGCAACGAGGTAGGGATGAGGCGGACGAGCGTGTCCGGTGAGGCCGGGGTTGGGGTTCGCTTCGGTTGGTTCCCCTGAGGTTGGGTCCATGGGACCCGGACCGCCGCCGGGCGGGCTTCGAGGTGCCCTTAACTCCCCGTCTGGTGGGTCGTTTCTCCGCGCATGAGACGCGGAATCGGGTGCTCGTGCCGGAACGTCACGACGGTGCTGGTGGCGGCCGTCGTCTGCGTCTCCTGGGCGAAGGAGGCTCGTGGACAGGGGACTGACGAGATCCCCGCGCCGCCCACCGATCCGGCGGTTGGTGCTCCGGCGGAACCACCGCCAGGAGACGGGACGGGGGAAGTCGCCCCGGGCGCGGTCCCCCCGGACGGTACCCAGCCCGGAACCCCTGCCGATGCGGAAGTGTCCTCGTCGCTGACTCGGAAAGAGGCTCGACCGGAGCCGGTGGCGCCGGATCACTCCAACCCAGTGGACGCGGAGGAGGCAGCCGCCGCCGACGAGCGAATCGCGGCGCTCGAGGAGCGCGTCGCGGGGCTCGAGTCGGCGCTTTACGAGACGACCGCCGAGGACCGACAGCTCTTGCGGATCTACGGCTTTGCCGACGCTGGGTTCCGCTTCTTTCGGCTCCTGGACGGGTGCACGGACACCAGCCTCTGTCTCGAACAGGGGAAGACACCGTCGCGGTTTCGAAACGTCATCGACGAACACCCGACCTTCGTGCTCGGGAACCTGAACCTCTACGTCGACGCTGAGCCGGTGCCTTCGTTTCGCTTGCTGACGGAAGTGCGCCTTTCCCGCTATCCGCAAGGGGTGGAGTCGGGGCTCGACTTCGAGCGCCAGGACAACTCGGTCTACGACGTAACCAGCTCGACCGGCCGCAATCGCGTGGTCTGGAGTGGCATCATACTCGAGCGCGCCCAGATGGAGTGGAGCCGCTACGACGCCGTTCGCGTCATTGCGGGGTACTTCCTGACTCCCTACGGGATCTGGAACGTGGACCACGGGACCCCGACGCTCATCTCCCTGGCCCTACCGAACTTCTTTGCCCTCGAGTACATCCCGACACATCTGACCGGGGTCCAGCTGTTGGGGAGAACCGGGGTTGGCGCCGTGGACATCGGCTACCACGCCTATGTTGCGAATGGGCGAAACTCGGGCGTTCTGGACAACAACCCCGCCAAGGGCTGGGGTGGTCGTGCTTTCCTCGAGTTGCAGGAAGGACCGAATCTGGTCGCGGGCGTTTCCGGCTACTACGAACGCGTCGTCGAGCGGCAGAAGGAAGTGATCGAATTCGAGCCGTTCACCGTCGACTCGGATCGGGTCGTTGACTACCGAGACTGGTCGATCGCCGCAGATCTGTCGCTCGATGTGGGGCAGACGCGGTTTCGTGGAGAATGGGTACTGAACCGGGTCGAGTACCAGGATGGCTACCGCGCTAGTCCCGTCCCGACCCGCTACGCGCCGGATCGGTGGCGCCAGAATTTCTACCTGCTGGTCGCGCACGAGATCGGCAGGACACACTTCGAGCCCTATATCTACGGAGAGTACAACCGTGGAGCAAACGTGACCGATCGCGCCTCGAGCATCTCCTCGGTCGGTCTCAACTACTCGTTCAATCCCTTCACCAAGCTCAAGACCCAGTTCTTCTACACCCGCTTCTACCCGTTCGACGAGCCCGACGCGCCAGAGGTTCGCCAGAACGACTTCCTGGCCTTCGACACAAGATTCGTCATGGCATTCTGAGGAGGGGCGATGCACCGAGCACATCTTCTGTGGTTCTTCGCTGTTGGGCTGGTTGGGGGCTGCTCCTATCCCGACGACGGGGACTGCGACCCAGGCCAGGTGCTGGTGAATGGGTATTGCGCCACACCTACCGCGAGTGGGGGGGACGGTGGTGCGGTCGGGACGGGGAGCGCGGGGCCGGCAAATGGTGGCGCGTCCGGGGCCGGACGCGGGGGAGCGTCCGCCGGTTTCGGTGCTCCCTGCGTCGATGACACGGAGTGCTCTGCGCCCGCTGACTTCTGCGCCAAGAGTCCGTTCGAGGACGTCGGGTACTGCAGCTCCGCAGGGTGCGAGTTGGATGGGGACTGCCCCACCGGCTACACGTGTACACAACTCCCGATCCCGTCGGTTCCCCCTTACTGCGCTCGGGGGACATGACCGTGCGTTCGTCTGGTGATCCGCTCGGGAAGTGTCGCGTCCGTTGGGGAGGTAGGGCGTCATGGTTGTTCTGGCGCTTCGCCCTCGTCGCCTGGGCGGTGGTAGTGACGGTGACCTCGTCTTCCCACGCTGAATCGGAGTTGCTGATCATCGTCGCCGCCGATCACCCCAGTCGGGCGCTGACTGTCGACGAGTTGCGACCACTGTTTGCCGTGACCAAGCGCAACTGGCCATCGGGCGCCAAGGCCAATCCCGTGAATCTGCCGCCGCGGAGTGAGTCCCGGCGCGAGTTCGACCGGGTGGTGCTCGACATGAATCCCGACGAGGTCAGTCGCTACTGGATTGACCGGAAGATCCGTGGCGATGGGCGTCCCCCACGCAGTCTTCCCAGTCCCCCAGCGGTGGTAGCCGTGGTCGCGTCGATCGGTGGCGCGGTTGGCTACGTCCCCGCCGGGACTCCGACGGATCGCGTGAAGATCGTTGCCCGGATCCGGGACGGGAAGCTCATGGCTCCCTGAGCACCTGCTGCCGAGGCTTCGACCCTGAGCGAATCGCGGAATGGTGCTTCTATCCGGACGTTGCGTTGCTACGGAAGGATGGCGCCCGGCGATGTGCTGGGGGAAGGGGTCAGGCTGTCACGTTTGCCGGGCGACGTCTGACGAGAAGCAGCGACCAATCGTCTTCCTGTTGGCTTGCGTAGGAGGAGACCGCTTCGAACACTTCTACAACAGCCCGCTCGAGAGGCGGCTCCCCGGTGAGAGCCTTCTCGAGAAGGCGCCGGAAGCGCGTGAGGTCGAGCAACTCTCCCCCCTCGTTGCGCGCCTCGGTGAGACCATCCGAGTAGAGGCAGAGGACATCGCCTGGATCGAGGTGGAGATCGAGCAGCGGAACCTCGTCGAGGGTTGGCAGAATTCCCAGCCATGGGCCAGGCGTCTCTACGACCTCCGTGTCTCCGGTCGCGCACCGGTAGACAATGGGCCACTCGTGGGCTCCCACGCAGCGGAACGTTCCAGCTCCTCGATACGTCAAGAGCTGCGCCGTCAGGTACTTGTTCTCACCCAACCTGTCGTTGATGTTGGTCTGGAGCACCCGGTTGACTCCGCGAAGAACCGTGTCCGGGGGAGCGTCTGGGTCCCGGTAGTAGTGAGTGGCAAAAGCCGCCTGGGCCATCACCATGACCAGTCCCGCCGACAATCCGTGACTGGAGACGTCCCCCACGGTTACCCACAGCGTGTCCCTCTCTCCCGTCAGGACATCATAGAAGTCGCCGCCGACCTCGTCGGCCGGGACCATCTTCCCCGAGAACTCGAGGTCGGGGTGGGTCGGGGTGGGGGGCAGCAACTGGCGCTGAATCGACGCGGCGATCTCCAGTTCGCGGCCCATCCGCGCGCGCTCCTCCGAGGCGGCCCGGGCCGTCGCGACCTCGCTGATCATCTGGTTGAAGGCGCGACCCAGCTGACCGAGTTCGTCGTGGGTAGCGACTCGGACTCGGGCGGTCAGATCTCCGCTTCCCACCAGTTCGGTGGTGTTGCGGAGCTCGCTGATGCCCAGCGAGATGCCGCGGGCGATGAGCCAAGCAAGGATTGTCGAGACGAGAAGGACGCCGCTCGCCAGCGCGGTGCCCAGCCACACCGTCTGGCGGGTCGCGTCGCGCTTGGCCACCGCGGTGGCACGGACTTGGTTGTTGAACTGGTTGGCGACACCAGCCAGCTGATCGACGCGTTGGCCCTGCCGGTCGAACCAGAGCAGCGGGTCGCCCTGGACGCGGTCGGCCGTCGCGTCCAACGCGCGCGCGCTGATGGATCGCGTTTGTTCGTCCAGCTCGACGCTGACTGCGCCGGCGAGCAGTCGCTGATGGTCGGTCGGGGCGTTGGTGCGGAACACTGACGCAAGGGTTTCCTGCTCCTTCTGCAGGGTGACCAGGGTTCGGTAGCTTCCCGGGGGGAATTCCCGCCGCTCGAGGACGTGCGCGAGGAGAGCGTGCTCCTCGCTGGCGCGCTCGGTCCATTCGAGAATCGTCACCAGCGAGTTCACGCCGCGCAGCAGATCACCGTCATCACTCAATTCATTCAGGCCGGCAGTCGCGCGGATTAGCCCCATCGTTGCCAGGCGGTAGTACGCGAGCGGCTCTTCCAGGTCTGCGTCGGACCGGCGACGGAGTTCGCGGATCTCGCGAATCCGCGCGAGGTGTGCCTGGGTGCCCTCTAGCTCCTCGGCCAGTCGTTCGGGAAGGCGGGTCATGTCGCGGGAGGCGAGAAACCGCGCGAGATTGGCGAGGGCCTCATCCGTGGCGTCAAACTGCTGCTCAAGTGTGGCGAGCGACGCGGTCGGATCTCCCCGGGGGGGCGCAGCGGGGCCACCCGCCTCGTCCGCCAGGGTGTCCAGCTCTGGCGCGGGCGCGATGCGCCCCAGGTGCCGCGCCAACCGAGCGCGCTCCGTCTGCAGTTCGTGCACCAGCGCGCTCATGTTTGCGGAAAGCTCGGCCACGGCCTCGACGGATCCAAGAGAACGAGCCTTCTGGAGTGCCCGCGTCGCGTTGTAGGCGAGTACCAGCCCCAGCAGGACCGCACCAAGCACGGGGACACCTGCCAGCAACGCGAGCTTGAGCTTGATCGACGCGGCCTTCACTGCGGTTCCCGCTCCCCTCGAGGACGCCCAGCCCAGACCAGGACATGGCGATCCCGAATCTCCTTCTTCCCGCTCGCGTCCTTCCGCGTCAATGGTACGGGGCACGAAAAGCACCCGCCGCCCCGCCCGCTTCAAGAATTCACTGGCCCGCCGTTGTGCTTACGAGCTAGAAAATCTGTGGCTCGTTGTGTCGGGTCAGACCCGGCGCGGAGTGACTGACGTTGGCAGTAGAGCTCTCTCCACTTGGTGCCCCTGGCGACTCGCTGGTGTTCATGCGATTTCGTCCGGCCTGGGCGTACATCGATGGAATAAGGGAGTTTGGTCGCTTCTTCTGCCAGACCACCTTCCAAAACGCCGAGATCGCCGAGAGGGCTCGGGTCGTGATCCAGGAGACGCTGGAGAACGCAGTCAAGTACTCCGTCCCCGGGACCGAGGGGGACCTGGAGCTATCCATCTCTGCCCGGGGCTCTCGGCTTGAGATCTCCGTTTGTAGCACGCCCCTGAGGGAGCACTTGGAGAGCCTGAGGGCGGAGATTGATCGCCTCAATTGCGCCGATCCCGAAGAGGCGTACCGCGATGCCTTTGCGCGGGCGGCCGATACGCCTGATGGGCCGGCTCGGTTGGGCCTGGCGCGAATTCGCTTCGAGGGCAACGCCGAGCTCAACATGGAAGAGGTACAGGGCGGTAGGATCCGCATTACTGCAAGTGGTGCCCTATGAGCGCGATCGAGGAGCTGAGTGTCCCCCACCTAGACAGCGTCGAGATTTCCGTCCCGGCGCCCGATCTGGTCAAGCTTGCAGGGACTATTGCCTGCAAGGACCCCGATGAGAAGCTAGCGCCGTTCTTCCGGAGCGTTCACGATTGCGCCTGCGCCAGCGGGGAGAAGAAGCTTCGGGTGGATGTGTCGGGACTGACGTTCGTCAATTCCTCGGCAATCCGACTGTTCGTCGACTGGACCACGTGGATCAAGAAGGAGCCCGAATCGCGTCAGTATGAGCTCCATTTCCTGACTGATCGCAGCATCACCTGGCAACGAACCAGCTTCACCGCGCTCCAGTCCTTGGCCCGGGGAGTGGTCGCGGTGCAGTCGGTGAGCTGAGCGAGCGCGATGGGCGAACTCGTCGAGGAGAGCGCGAGCCTTCGGGCAAGGGAATCCGTCCAGGGATGCCTGGGGCTCGGTATTGCCGTCGCCCGCGGGGACTGGGCATGGGCTCTCGCTGGCCGGGGAAGGGGGCGAACATGCTGACCGCAGATCGAGGTCGCGCGGGCGAGGACGCCGACTCGCTGGTGCGTTTCACCTGCGAGCCCGGTAGCGATCTGCTCGAGGACGTGCATCTTTTCGTCGACGCCTACTGTCGGCTGCGCTTCCGACCGGCAGTGGCGCAGCGGGTTGCCCTCACCGGCTACGAGTTGTTGGCCAACGCGCTCAACTACGGATCGGTTGCTAGCGAGGTAGTCTTCGAGCTGCTCGAGCGTGACGAGCGGGTCGTGGTGCGGGTGCAGAACGACTCGATTCGAGCTCGGCTCGACATGTTGGCGGACCGTGTGAAGCGACTCGAGGCTGACCCCGAGGCAGTATTCGTCGAGGAAATGCGCCGGTACGTCAGCGGCGGCGTGTCGCGGGCAGCTCTGGGATTGGCCCGCATACGTCACGAAGCCAAGATGGACCTCGAATTGACCATCTCTGGCTCGCAGGTGGTCGTTGCCGCGTCCTGCAGGAAGTGATGTCCGCGACGGGTTCGGGATCGCTCTCTTTTGCCGATACCCGATCGCGGCGATGGATTTTCGCTGCAACCTGCAATAAGACGCCGGCCATGTCCGCCCATGACCACCTCGTCTGGATCGACCTCGAAATGACGGGACTCGATCCGCGGGAGCACCGGATCCTCGAGATTGGAACGCTGATCACCGATGCGTCCCTGAACGTCATTGCCGAGGGCCCCGAACTCGTCGTTGCCGCCTCGGAGGAGGTGCTGGCCAACATGAACGAGTGGAGCCGTGACCATCACCAGGCGTCGGGGCTGTTGGACCGGGTTCGCGCCTCCACTCTGTCGGTCGAGGAGGCCGAGCAGCTCACTCTCGAGTTCGTGCGCACTTACTGCGTGGAAGGTTACGCGCCGCTTGCCGGCAACTCCATCCACATGGACCGGTTCTTTCTCAAGTTCCACATGCCGGCTCTGGAGGCGTTCCTTCACTACCGCAACGTTGATGTGACCACTCTCAAGGAGCTGGCGCGGCGCTGGAATCCCCGCGTTCTTGCGACGGCACCTCGCAAATCGGACACCCATCGTTCGATGGAGGACCTCCGAGAATCAATCGCGGAGCTGCAGCACTACCGGGAGCAGTTTGTCGTTCTGCCCGGGCAAGTGTCGGAAGACCGGCCGGGGGATTGCTGATCAGGTCGAGGTGTCGGCTTTGCCGAGCGTGTCGAGGATCTCCACCACCCGCTGGCAGTCGGAACGGAACAGCTGCCACGTGTAGTCCACCTTGAAGAGGTGGCGGCGAAATTCATCGAACCCTCGGACGATCTCGAAGTAGTAGTCTCCTTGGGGCAGCTGCTCGAGGGCAGGAGGCGTCGCGTCGGCGAGAGGCAGGGAGCAAAAGCGTCGGGTGTCGGCGATGATCTCCTCCCAGCTGTACTCGCATCCCTGGATTGCTTCCTCTTGCTGCTTGCAGGCGATGGCGCTCTGCCGAACCGCAGCCATGTCGGGTGCTTGACGCGAGAGCGTGGCGACATCGAACACGTGCTTCAGACGTTGGGCGTCTTTGCCCTTACCGAGGGGAATGCCCAGGGTTGCGGGGCCGATGGCCAACAGCTTGTCGCCAATCAGCCCCGAGACCGAGGGCACCTCGACGGCAACGCTGCTGCGGTACAGGGAGCCACAGCGAACCTGCCTCATTACCCCGGGGTAGGGAGGAGGCTCGAGGACCGCGTCCAGCATGACGAATGCGTCATTTGGTGACTGGTAGGACGAGTCAAAGTAGAGCTTGAAGCTGATCAGGGGCAGCCAGGGTTTGGTCTTCGGCGGACGGGCCTCCCAGCGGGTGAAGACCTCGCAGGTAGACACGATGTCTTGCACGGCATCCGTGAGCGCCTCCTTCGTCAGGGTGGTGACGATGTCGACATCGATGCTGAAGCGTTGCGGATCTTCGAGAAGGACGAGCAGCGAGTTGCCGCCCTTGAAGCGAAAGGAGAGGTCACGGTGGCCGAGCTGGCTGACCAGCTCCAAGCAGTGAACCACGAGCTCGCACAGGTGGGCGGGCGCAACGCCAGCGTGAGCCTCACAATGTGCTGGGTCGAAGTAGCTCTGGTCGCCGAGAATCACGACTGTCTCCCTCTGGTCGTTGTCCGCGCCTCATCGTCGGGGAACAGTGGGGGCCAGCGCAAGGCATTTGGCCCGCCCTGCCGCGGACGTGCGCGGGGAGCCTGCAGGGCACGCGACCCTGATTGGTCACAAAAGGCTTGCGCTGGCGCCGGACTTCCGCACGATATACCCCTTGCCGGGCACCTCTCGTTGGTGACTTGGAGACCCGGTCAGCTCCTCCCTTGACCAAGCTTGCAATTGACGAACTGAGATCGACGGCGTTCGAGAAGGCCGTGCGCGGTGTTCGCTCGAGCGCTGCCGGAATCACCTACGCCCAGGCTGCCGAGCGAGCGCTCGAGAGTGCCGGCGCAGACGACGTCGAGCAGCTGGTTCGCTGGTGGGTGATGGAGAAGCTAGACGCGGGCATGTTCGTGAGCGAGGAGTGGTGCGGCGTGGCGGAAGATCTTCCGCTGGAGGTTTCTCGCCAGGCGGCAGTGGAGGTGGTGGCTCGGGCGAAGGACATCTGGACGGGCGTGATTTTCGCCGCTTTCCAGGAGGGGCTGCTCGCCGCGGACGAAGATGACTGACGTCGAAGAACGGGGGAGACGCGGCCCGCTGGTCAGGACTGCTTTGGTGCGTCGAGAGGCGGGGCTCGACAACCGCGCTCGCCCACCTAGCATGTAGCCTGTGGCGGATTCCGCTCCAGGAGGTGGCTCGTTTGCACTGCGTCGCGGGGCGGTGTTGGCCTCGCGCTACGAGCTGGCGAAGCCTCTGCAGTCGGGGGGAATGGCCGTTGTCTGGCAGGCCCGTGACCGGCGTCTCGAGCGTGAAGTCGCGGTGAAATTCATCCATGCGTCCCTGGTTGGCACGGGCGCTGAGCAGCGAATGCTCCGCGAGGCGCGGGCGCTGGAAAGGCTGGACCACCCGGCCGCTGCGCGGGTCTACGACCTGGGGGCGACGCCCAACGGTCTGACGTACCTTGTCCTCGAACTGCTGGAAGGCCAGACACTTCTCGATCTCATCGACGAGCGTTGGCGCGTCGAGGTGAGGGAGGCGGTGGCGCTGCTGCTGCCCATCGCAGGTGCACTGGCTGCGGCGCACGAGCGGGGAATCGTGCATCGGGACGTCAAGCCGAGCAACGTCATCGTGGCCGAGACCCCGGAGGGGCTGCGCCCGAAGCTGATTGACTTCGGTCTGGCGATGCTGGTGGGTAGCACGACGCGCATTACACAAGATGGCGCCTTGGTCGGGACCCCGGCCTATGCGGCCCCGGAGCTGACCCGGGGCTCAGATGTCGATCACCGGTGTGACGTTTGGTCGCTGTGTGTCGTGCTGTATCACGCGATCTCTGGCCGCGTGCCCTTCGAAGGCCGCGGCCCGTATGCGATCATCGATTCGATCAACACCAAGGACCCCACTCCGACAACCGAGCTTCGGGCGGGAGACGAGCAGCTCTGGCACATTCTCCAGCGTGGACTGGCCAAGGATGCCGATGAGCGACATGGCTCGATGCGGGAGTTGGGGTGTGAGCTCGCCTGCTGGGCCGCCGAGCGCGGAATGGAACGAGACGCGGCGGGCAGGGAGCTGGCCGTCGACTGGATCGAACGGTGATGTCTCGACCTGAGGCAGAAGTTGTTCCCGTTGGAGTGGAAGATTCTGCCTACTGCTCCTTTCGTGACCGCGCTCACTGGAATTTCTTGGACTACGAGCCGAATGTGTGCTCGCCTTGGGGAAAGGTCGGCCATGTTTAGCGGTCACATTGGCATCTTGCTCGTGGAAGACGAGAGGCAGCTGTCTCGTGCCATCGCGCGTGCGCTGCGCAGTCACGGGTTCGACGTGGTCGCGGCCCCCACCGCGGCGATGGCTCGAGTTCTCGACTGCCGGTTCTCCCTTGGCATTTTTGATATCGACTTGGGCGACGGGTCCGGGGTGGACCTGGCCCGAGAGCTGTTGACCGAGGGCCGGGTGGGGAGCGCCATTTTCTTCTCGGCGACTCAGGACCAGGTGGAGTTGGACAGGGCTGCGGCAGTGGGCCCCGTCGTTGCCAAGCGCGACGGTGTCGAAGCGCTGCTGCCGTTCCTGGGGGTGTCGGCGTCGCGATATTCCCCCCGGGAAAGCGGCGTGGTGCCGGTGGTCGAGCTGGAGACCATTCCAGGTCCGGACGTTGCTCCTGATCTCATCTCGTTGCTCGGGCAGAGGCGCCGAGTGAGCTGAGAGCTCCCGACTTGCCGGTGCGGTGGCCGAGAGACCTCGAACTCGAGCTTGGGCTCGACGACCCGGACGATGAGGTCGCGCTCCGTGAAGCGGTCGCGCGCCGACTGGGCCTGGCGGCGCGCGACATTCCCGAGCTTCGTCTGCTCAAACGTTCGCTCGACGCCCGCCACGGGCGCGTGCGGTTTCGCCTGCTCGTTCGGGTGTTGTCGGAAGGGGGACCGGAGAACCGGGACGGACCGCAACCGCGAGAGGTGAACCATCCTCCGCGGGTCGCGATCGTGGGCGATGGCCCGGCGGGCCTGTTCTGTGCCTACCAGCTGGCGCGGTCGGGCGTGGCTTCCATCGTGCTCGACCGGGGAAAGCGAGTTCAGCCACGCCGCCGCGATCTCAAGGTGCTCCAGCGGCATGGGCAGGTGGACCCGGACAGCAACTACTGCTTCGGTGAAGGTGGCGCGGGCACCTACAGCGATGGCAAGCTCTACACCCGCTCCCACAAGCGCGGCAATGTCCGTGACGTCCTCGAGATTTTGGTGGCGCACGGCGCCGCTCCTGAGGTGCTGACCGAGGCTCGCCCTCACATTGGAAGCAATCGCCTGCCGCGCATCGTGACCGCGATTCGCGAACATCTCGAGGCGGTTGGGGTCCAGTTTCGTTTCGGCGCTCGGGTTGTCGATCTCGTCCGATCGCCACGCGGCCCCATCGAGGGCTTGCGTTTGGCGGACGGGACAGTCGTGGCGGCGGACCGCGTCGTGGTCGCAGCGGGTCATTCCGCGCGGGACGTGGTCGGCTGGCTGGCGCTTCACGGTGCTAGCATTGCGGCCAAGTCGTTCGCCGTGGGGGTCCGGATCGAGCATCCCCAGGAACTCATCGATCGCATCCAGTACGGGCGCTCGGCAGGGCATCCGCGGCTGCCTCCGGCCGCGTATCGGGTTTCCCACGAGGTGGACGGGCGAGGGGTCTTCTCCTTCTGCATGTGTCCAGGAGGGTTCGTGGTGCCAGCGGCGACAGAACCCGGCTGCCTGGTCATCAACGGCATGAGCCTCGCCAAGCGGCGCTTTCGCTTTGCCAACTCGGGGCTTGTGGTCGGGGTTCATCCGTCGGATGCGGAGCGTCTGGGATTTGCCGGCCCGCTCGGTGGCGCTGCCTTGCAGCAGCGCCTGGAGCAGTTGGCGTTCGATGCCGGGGGAGGGGGATTTCGTGCTCCAGCGACACGCGCCACCGACTTTCTTCGTCGCCGGTCGTCGGCTGTGGTGGGTGACACGAGCTACATTCCGGGCCTGGCGCCGACCAATCTCTACGAGTTGTTGGCGTTGTTGGATCCCCGTCTGGCGGAGCGATTGCGACAGGCGCTGGTCCATTTCGAGAAGCGAATGCCTGGGTACGCCGGCGAGTCGGCGGTCCTCATCGGCGTGGAGACGCGCACGAGCTCTCCGGTCCGAATCGAACGCGATCCGGTGACGCTCGAGGCGATAGGCTTGCCGGGTCTCTACCCCTGCGGCGAAGGTGCGGGGCACGCGGGGGGGATCATCAGCGCTGCGGTGGATGGCATGCGCGTTGCGCAGAGTCTCGTTACGGCTCGGGTGGGGTGAGAATGATCTGCGCAATCTCGGCAGGTGCGCCCAGTCGCATCGGCGGGCCCCAGTAGCCAGTGCCCGAGTGGACGTATATCTGCGTCTCTCCAAAGCGGTGCAGACCGCGTACCACGGGCTGCTGGAGGCGAACGAAGGCGTGCCACGGCCAGAGTTGCCCGCCGTGAGTGTGGCCGCTGAGCACCAACCCGACGCGCTTCCTCTGCGCCTCGTGAACGGCCAGGGGTTGGTGAGCGAGGAGCACGGATCCTCGCTCTGGGCTGGCGTTGGCGAGTGCCTGCTCCAAGTTGGCGCCATGGCCATGCCCGAAATCCTTCGCCTTGTAGTCGTCGATCCCGGCGAGGTCGAAGCTCTCCTGGTCCGATCCGATCGCAACTCGTTCATTGCGCAAGACCCGGATGCCCAGGCGTGTCAGTTCCTCGCACCAGGCCGGCGCGCCCGAGTAGTACTCGTGGTTGCCGGTGACGAAGTACACGCCATGGCGCGCGCGCAGTTGGGCCAAGGGGCTGACCAGGTCGCGCAACTTCTCCACCGAGCCGTCCACTAGGTCCCCGGTGATGGCCACCACATCGGGTTCCAAGGAATTGGTGCGAGTCACGACAGACTGGACGAATTCCCGACGGAGGGTGGGTCCGATGTGGAGGTCGCTCAACTGGACGATGGTCGTACCGCGCATGCCAGCGGGTAGTCCTCGCAAGGCGATCGTCACGCGGCGGATGTTGGGGGGGCTGAGGGCCGAGGCAACGCCGACGGTCGCCGCCCCTCCCGCCACGAGGGCGATCCCCCCACCCGTGATGCGCGCGAGGAGGACCCGGCGCTCGGGGTCGAGGGGTGGCTGCGTGTCGCCCCACCGCTGAACCACTCGCACCAGCGCGCGGGTCAGATCGCTGGCGGATACCAGTACGAGAAGCAGGAACAGGAGGCCGATCCAGGTGTAGAGGACGGCGAGGAGAGCAGCGCCACGGTCCGGGGGCAGGGCGCGGCCCAGGTAGAAGGTGGCTGGAACGCTCAGAAAGAGGGCGATCAGCGCACCCGTCAACAGCCGATGCCAAAACGGCGCCAGGTTCAGGTCGCGAACCAACCGCATCCAAACATAGAAGTGCATTCCCGCCGCAATCGACAGCACCACCGTGACGAACATCACGAACCCAACGAAACGCGGCATGGACGAGCACGCATGGGAATGAAATCCCTGAATTCGCCGACGACAGCCGCGGCCTGGGCTGGATTGCGGACAGGGTTCAGATGAGAACGACTCCGAGAGGTGTCAACGGCGCTCTTAGACTTGCCGCCGAACCGACCCGCGTCAACCCAGGGCCACGCGGGGCTTGAAGATTGTGGGCTTGAAGATTGTTCAGGTCCGGCCTACGAAACGGCCAGCGTCGAGGTAGCCCTGTGACGCCCCGTTCAGAGCCCCGCGACCGGGGCCGACCGCCAACGAAGGAGCAGCAGTGCACTGGTATCGACCCCAGATCATCGACGCCGATCCTCAAGAGACCCAGGAGTGGGTCGATTCGCTCGACGCTGTGATCGAAACCCACGGTGGCGCGAGGGCGAGTCACCTGGTCACGCAGATCGTGACGAACGGGTGGCTCCGCGGCGTGCTGCCCGGGTTGCCGCTGACGACCCCCTACGTCAACACCATACCCGTTGCCGACGAGCGCCCCTTCCCCGGCGACGATGCCATGGAGAAGCGGATCCGGCGCATCATCCGTTGGAACGCCGTGGTGATGGTTCACGGGGCGAACGTGCGCTACCCTGGAATCGGGGGTCACCTGTCCTCCTACGCGTCGAGCGCCAGCCTCTACGAGGTGGGCTTCAACCATTTCTTCCGCGGTGACGACGACGGGCAAGGGGACCAGGTCTACTTTCAGGGTCACACCGCCCCCGGAATCTACTCGCGCTCGTTCTTGGAGGGACGACTGACCGTCGAGCAGTTGGAGCACTTCCGGCGCGAGACGCGCGGCGTTGCGGGTCTGTCCAGCTATCCCCACCCGCGCCTGATGCCGACATATTGGCAGTTTCCCACGGTGAGCATGGGACTCGGTCCCATCTCGGCGATCTATCAGGCCCGGTTCAACCGGTACCTCGAAGCGCGCGGCATCAAGGACACGAGGCGCCAGCGCGTGTGGGCCTTCATGGGTGACGGTGAGTCAGACGAGCCTGAGTCTCTCGGCGCGCTCCACCTGGCTGCCCGGGAGCGACTGGACAACCTGACGTTCGTCGTCAACTGCAACCTGCAGCGACTGGACGGTCCTGTGCGTGGCAACGGCAAGGTGATCCAGGAGTTGGAGGCAGTGTTCCGCGGATCCGGTTGGAACGTGATCAAGGTTGTCTGGGGTCCTGAGTGGGACGAACTGATTGCGCGTGATCATGACGGTCTGCTCCGACAGCGGATGCTCGAGGTGGTCGATGGCCAGTGGCAGAAGTACGCGACCGAGTCCGGTGCGTACACGCGCCAGCACTTCTTCGGTGCCGATCCGCGACTCTTGAAGATGGTCGAGCACCTCAGCGACGACGAGATCCGTCGCCTTCGACGTGGAGGGCACAGCTACCGGAAGCTCTACGCTGCCTACGCGCGGGCGGTGGAGCACAAGGGGCAACCGACAGCGATCCTCGCGCACACCGTCAAGGGGTGGACCTTGGGCGAGGGGTTCGAAGGCAGCAACGCGACGCACCAGAAGAAGAAACTCGAACTGGACGAGTTGCGGGAGTTTCGCGACCTGCTCGAACTGCCCGTACCGGATGACAGGCTCGACGAGGCCCCCTTCTACCATCCAGGGCGGCGCAGTTCGGAGGTCGAGTATCTCTTCGAGCGACGACGGGCCCTGGGTGGATTCGTGCCCCGTCGCCATGACCAGACGCAGGTTCAGCTCGAGCTTCCGGCGGCGTCGGTCTACGACGAGTTTGTCAACGGCACCGGAGATGCCGAGGTGTCGACCACCATGGCTTTCGCGCGCCTTCTGTCGAAGCTGCTCCGCGACAAGAAGCTCGGGAAGCGCATCGTGCCCATCATTCCCGATGAGGCGAGGACATTCGGGATGGATGCGCTCTTCAGTCAGGTGGGGATCTATGCTTCCCGGGGGCAGCTCTACGAGCCAGTGGACAAGGGTAAGTTGCTCTACTATCGCGAGAGCAAAAACGGGCAGGTGCTCGAGGAGGGGATCACGGAGGCGGGAAGCATGG
This sequence comes from Polyangiaceae bacterium, assembly GCA_050304295.1. GTDB lineage: Bacteria > Myxococcota_A > Polyangia > Polyangiales > Polyangiaceae > JAFGBI01. Next base: position 38,830 of record JBNLDK010000200.1, on the reverse strand, counting down.
CGTCCTTCACCGCGGCAGCTACCTCCTACGCGACGCACCGCGAGCCGATGATTCCCTTCTACATCTACTATTCGATGTTTGGGTTTCAGCGCACCGGGGACCAGATGTGGCTGGCTGGCGATCAGATGGCGAGGGGATTTCTCCTGGGCGCGACTGCGGGTCGTACCACGCTGACAGGCGAGGGGCTCCAGCACGACGACGGTCACAGCCATGTGCTGGCGAGCACGATCCCCAACGTCAAGGCATACGACGTGGCCTATGCCTACGAGTTGGCGACGATCATTCAGGACGGGATGCGACGGATGTTCGAGGACAACGAGAACATCTACTACTACATCACCCTCCAGAATGAGGCGTACCGTATGCCGCCCATGCCCGCCGACGCGGAGTCGGGGATCCTCAAGGGTCTGTACTGTTTCGAGCGGGCAGCCCAGCGGCTCACTCACCACGTCCAGTTGCTGGGCAGTGGCTCGATCCTCAATGAGGTGCGTCGAGCCGCGCGGATCCTCGAGGAGCGCTTCAACGTGTCGGCCGACATCTGGAGTGTGACGAGCTACAAGCTGCTGCGCGAGGAGGCGCTCGCCGTCGAACGTGGCAACCGTTTCCGTCCCGGTTCCGAGCGTGGTGTTCCCTACGTGACGCACGTTCTCCAGAACGAGGAGGGACCGTTCATCGCCGCCAGTGACTACATGAAGCAGATGGGCGACATGATCGCTCGGTGGGTTCCGGGGCGATTCGTACCGCTGGGTACCGATGGATTTGGCATGAGTGACACCCGGGAGGCGCTCCGCCGGCATTTCGAGGTCGACGCCGAGAATATCGCACTCGCCGCGCTCGACGCGCTGTCTCAGGAGGGGAAGCTGGCACCGGATGCGATCGAGACTGCGTTGCGCGAACTCGGGCTCGACCCGAACAAGGTCGCCCCAATGAGTGTCTGATCCCCTTCATGGCGCCGAGCCGAGCTCGCAGTAGTTTCCCGCGCGCGGATCGACGGTCCCGCGAAGAGGAGATCGCTGCGCGTCTGCGCGGCTGGTACGCGCAGGCGCAGCGGGATTTGCCGTGGCGTCGCGAGGTCACCGCGTACCGTGTGTGGGTCAGCGAGGTGATGCTCCAGCAGACTCAGGTTGCCACGGTGGTCCCCTACTTCGAACGCTGGATGAGGCGGTTCCCTACTGTATCCTCGCTGGCGGCCGCCAGCGAGGATGAGGTGCTGAGCGCGTGGCAGGGGTTGGGCTACTACTCACGGGCGCGGGCGCTGCTGCGCGGTGCGCGTCTCGTCGAGGCGGACTGTGGTGGCGTCATCCCAGGCCGACGAGACGAACTCGTGAAGTTGCCCGGGGTTGGCCCGTACACCGCCGGAGCGATCGCGAGCATTGCCTTCGCGGAATCAGTGCCCGTTGTGGACGGCAACGTGGTGCGGGTGCTCTGTCGCCTGTTTGGGTTGCGCGGGGATCCCAGTCGGGCGCCGCTGAAGCAACAGCTCTGGCAGCTGGCCGGGCGACTCGTCCCACCAGCGCGACCGGGGGATCACAACCAGGCGGTTATGGAGCTGGGGGCGATGGTCTGTACTCCGCGGTTGCCGGTGTGCCTCGGATGTCCACTTGAAGACGTCTGCGTGGCGCGAGCCCGAGACGAAGTCGAGCGACTTCCCGAGCTGGCCGCGCGGCCTCCATCCGTGGCGGTGGAGATGGTGGCCGCGGTGGTCTGGCGTCGGGGACGGCTGCTACTCGTCCGTCCCGAGAGGTCGCAATGGTGGTCGGGGCTGTGGCAGCTGCCCAGCACTCGCGTTGCGCCGGGCGAGGACCACGACCGCGCCGCGTGGCGGGTGGTTCGCGAGGTGACCGGCCTCGACGGTATGGGCTCCCGTCCGGTGGCGACCTTGCGGCACTCGGTAACCCGGCATCGCATCGCTCTGCATGGACGCGAGATCACGCGGCCGAGGGGGCGGCTCCGGGCGTCAGAGCGAACGACTCTGCGGTGGGCGCCTCGGCACGAGCTGGCCGGCCTTGGGCTGCCCGCACCACACCGCACGTTGTTGGAGCACGTGCTGACGGAGCGAAGTCTGGGTGCTCACGCTGCGGAGGCGGCTACATGAGCCGCGGACGCGCGGCGGTGGGGAGGCACGCTGCAGAACCAAACCTTCGTCATCCGGGTCGGCAAGTCACTTCTTTCGCAGCTGGTCGCCATCAATGTGGGTCTCTTCCGAGGGGCCTTGCTTCCACGCGCGTACCAGCTCCCAACGAGCTTGCGCGCGCGGCGAGGTTCGGACAGCGCGCGCGCTCGTCTAGCTGTGGGGGGGGCGTTGCCCGCCGCGATGGGCGATGGCGCTCCGGCGACTGAGGGGGAGCGTCCAGCCCCGTGGTGTCTGAGCGGGCGAGTCCGCGATGTAGTCCCTCACCGGGGCGGGGATGACAGCATGGGCCACGAGTTCCGGCGGCAGAACCGGGCTCCGCAGCAGAACGTGTGACGAATCGTGGGTCCACTCGGGGAACGAGTCGCAGCTCGGTGTGATGGTCACGGCGTACTCGCCGAGCAGCGTGGGCCCGTCCAGGTGGGGCCGGAACGCGCCAACGCCGAGGTGAGTGAGCGCCGCGCACTCGTCACCAATCGCGCTCTCGGCATCGAGCAGCAGCTCCGCGTGCGTGGACCGGCGAGCGTAGTCGAGGTTGACGGGCTCCCAGTCGCCCAGCTTCCACGCGCGCACCGTGCGGGACTCGGTGGCAAAGGCTCCACAGGTGGCGGTATACTCCTGGGTTTCAGCGAGCAGATAGGGACCGATGACGAAGAGCTCGCGAATCGACCCGTCCGTGGGAGCGGCCTCGCTAGTGGACCCGTACAGCAGTCGTTCGGTGCTGTCGGAGTGAGCGCGTAGCTGCTGCACCGTGGCGAAGCGCTTTCCGGCGAGTCCAGGATGGTCGAGGAGTTCGTCGCAACCCGGCAGCTCGAAGCGCGTGGTTTGCACATCGAGCCGCCACTCGGCGTCGTCGACAGCCATCCAGCGCCCAGGTCGCTGGTCGAGCACCTGATAGTCGTCCCCGCGGGATGCGACCCAGGTGGTGAGCGCCGCCTCTTCGTGTTCGGTCCACACGAGAAAAGGCTGGGGTGCGTCGGGCGCGCGCGACGGGCGGGAGTCGAGTGCGGGCGTGGTCAGCTCCCGCCTCCCCGTGGAAGTGGCGACAGTGCGCGGTTGCAGCTTGGTGCTCGTGACTGCTCCCACCGAGGTTGGTCCAGCGCTCATGGTGGTGCGCTCGTCGGTGGATCCCGGGCGGGTCGCGCAGCTGAGCACGACCAGCCAGCCCAACATCGCCAGCGATCTCGACATGCCGCTTTGGATTGCGAACCGCGTGCCATCAGGATCAAGCTGAAATCCAATACCAAGGCGGTCTCAGGTGTGGGTCGGGGGGCACGTCGCGTGTCTCGAGAAACACGGACGAGCGGCCGTCCGCGGCCGCCACCGTCTGGTGGTGCAGAAAAATCTCGCGCTCTTCGGCCGGATGGTGGGACGATGCGGCAGAGTGGCATCGCGCCAGGCTGGCGCGGCGGAAGGGGAAAGCAGTTGCATCAAGAAACGGAGCTGACGGTCGTCGTCATTGCGGCGAGCGCCCTGGCCATCGGGGCGCTGATGAGGCTGGTCTCGGCGCGGACCAAGTTTCCCTACACGATCGGCATGCTGCTTGTCGGCATCGCGTTTGGCGTCTTGCTGGAGAAGTTTGGCGGGCTGCACGGAGCTGCCGAGCACGTCGCCGAGTCGGCACACGGCGAGGGCGGTCATGGCGCTCCGAGCCTGACCGCCATGTTCGCGCAGGGGGCGGCCATCTCGCCACACCTGATCATCATGGTGTTCCTGCCCGCACTGATCTTCGAGAGCGCCTACGCGATCGACGTCCACACCTTCAAGAACAACGTCGGCGCGATCATCTTGTTGGCGGTGCCCGCGCTCGTGGTGGCGACGGTCGTGACCGCGGCCGCGATGGTGGGGATCACTGCGCCGTTCTGGGGGTGGGGATGGTCGGCGGCACTCGTCTTCGGTGCCCTGATCAGCGCGACGGATCCGGTGGCGGTCGTGGCGATTCTTCGCGAGCTGGGGGTCTCGAAGCGTCTCGGGGTGCTGATTGAGGGCGAGAGTCTGCTCAACGACGGGTCGGCAATCGTGGTGTTCACCGTGTTGCTGGGGATGCTCACCGATCCCCAGGCGGGGTTCAGTGTAGGCGCTTCCCTGGTTCAGTTCGTCAGGGTCGTGGCGGGGGGGATCGGGGTCGGGCTCGTCCTGGCGTTGATCCTTTCCTGGTGGATCGAGAAGCTGTTCAACGACCCTCTGAGCGAGATCACGCTGACTCTCGTGCTCGCCTACGCCGCGATGATCATCGCCGAGGGGTTCCTCCACGTGTCAGGGGTCATGGCGGTGGTGGTGGCGGGCCTGTGGATGGGGGGCATCGGCCAGACTCAGATAAGCCCCGAGGTCTCGCACTTCCTGCACCGCTTCTGGGAGACGCTCGGGTACATCGCCAACACCCTCATCTTCTTTCTCGTTGGATTCGTGATCGCGACGCAGATCGAGCAGGCGAGCCTGCTCGATGTCGTGGTTGTCGTGGTGGCCTACGTGGCGGTGATGGTGATTCGTTTTGGGCTCGTCTACGCGTCGCAGCCGCTGGCCAATCGCCTCAGTGACGGCGTCTCGATGGGCGACTCGGCGGTGATGGCTTGGGGGGGGCTGAGGGGAGCCGTTTCACTGGCGCTGGCGCTCGTCATCTCCCAGCAGCCGGCGATCGAGCCCGAGCTCCGGCGGCAGTTCCTCATCGCGACGGCGGGAGTGGTGTTGCTGACGATTCTCGTCAACGGAACCACCATCGGTCGCCTTCTGGCATGGCTGGGCTACGACAAGCCGCCGCTCAGCGAACAGATCGCCACGCTGACAGCGCGTGCCTTCGCCCTCGAGCAGGTGCGCCAGCAGATTGGCGAGGTGAGTCGTTCGCGCGACTTGCGGGCCTGTTCTTGGGGGGACGTCGAGGACCGCCTGCAGCGTCGGTTCGTGCGCCTGACCGACGAGATCGAGCGCGCGCAGCGGGAGCTGGGTGCCGCCCCCGCCGCCGAGCGGATCGCAGGATACTGGCGGCGTGTGCTCGGGCTCGAGCGGCAAGCGTATTGGCAGGCGTTCGGGCAGGGCACGCTCGGCGGCGCGGCAGTGCAGCGTCTGACGCGCGAGATCGATCGCCAGCTCGACCGGATCGCGCGTGGGAACTTCACGCCACCCCGGACGAGGATACCGGAGGTGAGCGAGGCTCCGGGGCTTCGCTTGCTGCGTCACTGGCGGCGCGCGGCGAGCTTCGAGCGCCTGAGCCTGATGTATGACCTTTCGAGGGGAGAGAGCCTGGCGGCGGAGAAGGTGCTGGGCGTGCTCGACGCCTTGATCGATCTCGACGAGCAGACGGCGAAGGAGGTTCGAGACACCTATCAGCGGTATCTCCGGCAGGCCGTCGAGCGTCTGGAGGACATGCGCACCAACTTGCCGGAGGTGGCAGGCGCCATCGAGACGCGACTTGCGCGCCGAATCGAGCTGAACTTCGAGCGGGACGAGTACGAGCGGCTCGGGGAGCGCGGGGTGCTCGACGAGGCGACGCTGCACGGCGAGTTGCACCACGTCGAACACCACATGCAGGCGCTCAAGCACACAGCGATGCGAGTGCCCATTCCCGAGACTGCGGATCTCGTTGCTCAGACCCCGATGTTCTCGTCACTCGATGACGCGGCACTGGGCCTGCTCGCGGATCTGACGAAGGAGATCGTGATCCCCGCCGGCCAATACCTGTTCCGGGCCGGCGAGAAGGGCGACAGCCTGTACATCATCGCGCGCGGTGCCGTGCATGTGATCGTGGAGGGTGCGTCACAGGAGCTGGTGGTAGACGTCTTGGGTGGAGGCGATATCATCGGCGAGATGGCGCTGCTTGCTGGCACGCCGCGATCCGCGTCGGCGCGGGCGGTGACGGCGGTAACTTTGGGCCAGATCAGGCGCGACGACTTCGAGCGTCTGATGAGTAGTCAGCCCGAGCTGCGCGACAAGGTGTGGCATGAGTTTGCCAGGCGTCGCTTCGACAACCTGGTGCGCGAGCTGAGCGAGTTTTCGGGGCTCGATCGCGAGGAGCGGATGTTGTGGTTCGAAAGTGGAGTCCTGGAGGAAGCTGCGGCGGGTGCCTCGCGGGAGGTCCAGCCTCGTCACGCCTACGCATTCGTGGCGCATGGGCGGGTTCGGGTAGGGGGGGAGGGTCACGACGCGCCGGCCCTGGTTCGCCTCGGCAATTCGCCTCACGTGGAGACAGAGTCGGAAGCGCGCTTCGTCTTGCTGGTTGACCCCACGGTCGCGTTGGCCGAGGAGGATCGCCCCCCCCCGAGCTCGATCGCGGTCATCCGCGGGCTCGACTGAGCCCCGAATTCGCGAAGAACGCCCCTTGTTGGTGCGCCCGGCGTGCAAAGGCTGTGCAAACCGGGCCTGGTCCGTTTAGCATTGCCCGCCGATGGCCGAGCCGCTCTCGTTCTCCCTGCAGTCTATCCGCACTGACGGATGGTTCGAGCGGATCGGTGAGACCATCGGGAGCTTCCACGCGCTCTGCGACATCGTCGGGTCCAACTTCTTCGCGTTTGCGATGATCACGGGTGCCCGGATCACGGCGTTGACCGTTGATCGACGCAACCCTGACAACACGCTCGTGGACTTCGTGGTTGGCGGTGGGGATGGCGAAGCGCTCGCCGCCGACACCCAGCGACTGACGCTTGGGGATTTTCGCCGGCGGCTGGTCAGCGCCCTCACAGCGGAAGAGCCCATCGCGCCCCCTCCGACCCGGCCCACCGATACGGAAGCGCTGCAGCTGCATGTTGGGGTGCGCTACATGCTGCTGGCCCCGCTCTATGGATACGAACTGGAGCGGCTGGAGGTTCTACCAGGCGGTTCGGTCGTTTCGCTGCGTCATGATGGCGACGAGGAGACGATCGCACTCGACAGGTTTCGAGAACGCATTCGCGAGCACGTCCGCGAGGAACTGGACCGGGTCAGCCGTGCGCAGCAACGTGGTGCCATCGAGCTAGGTCGCGTGGCCGAGGCTGAAGCGGCGGCGGAGCGAGGCGATCAGATTAGGGTGCTCGAGCTGCTGGGCGCTTGGCCGGCACCCCTGGCGATCTTCCTCCGGACACCTGAGGGACAGCTGCTGAACGCCGAGACTCGTGCGACTATTGCGCGGGGATTGGGACTGCTGGGGAGCGCTTGCATCGCGCTCGACGAGGTGGAGAAGGGCGAGGAGGTTCTTCGTCTGGCTGTGCAGTACGCCGGCGATGGACCCGCCGCGGCAGGGATCTTCACCCGTTTGGGAACGGCAATGTTCAATGATTCTCGACCTGGGGAGGCAATTGGACCGCTCCGCCGTGCGATCAATCTTGGTGCGGAAGGCACGGAGGTGTGGCCGCTGCTGGCGGACGCTTTTCTGGCCCGTGGGCGGTTGCTGGCCGCACTGGGGGCGGTGACCGAGGCGCGCGCAAACGGAGTGGCGGGAACGACGCTCGATCAGGTCCACCAGCGGGTCATGGAGCGACTCGGTGACCGATACGCGCGCTGGCGCCGAGTGCTCGACGAGGGTGGGTCCGGTCGTTCCTAGAGCCACGAGCAGGTTTTGTTTAGACAATCCGACAACCTGGAGCGCCGACCCGGACCCGGGAGCGGTCCGGGAACGGCTGGATACTCCGACTTGCCTGGAAGTGCGGTCGGCTTCCGTCCCCCGCCCCTGACCGGCGCACCAGGATGACCGATGGGTCGGAAGACAGGGGGCAGCTCTTGCCCGGGTTCGATTGACAGGCCAGGGGGGCGGAGACTAGATCGCGTTCAGCACTCGTGATTTCGCAGGTTTAGGGCTTGCGAAAAAGCGCGGGAGATTGTGAGCCTGATGTCCCTGACCGAGCTCTACCTGCCCATGTTTCTGACGTTCGCCGTGGCGGCGAGCATCGTGGCCATCTTCTGGCTGGGGGGCAGCTTCGTCGGCGAGAAGAACCCGACGCCGGAGAAGCTGATGCCGTACGAGTGCGGCAACGATTCGCCCGGTGCGAAGGGGATCAAGATGCACGTGAAGTTCTATCTCACGGCAATCCTCTTCGTCGTCTTCGACATCGAGGTGGTGTTCATGTACCCGTGGGCGGTGCTGTTCAAGGGGTTGGGCTGGGTCGGTTTCCTGTCGATGGCGGTCTTCATCAGTGCCCTGCTCGTTGCGCTTGCCTATGTCTGGAAGAAGGGAGCACTCGAGTGGGAGAACTGAAGGACAAGCCCCGCCAACAGCAGGTGATGGAGGCCGGTGAGGGGGCGGGCTTCTTCACAACCCGGTTTCTCGACGTCCTCCAGTGGGCGCAGAAGTACTCGCTGTTCATGTACCCCTTCGTGACCGCCTGCTGCGGCATGGAGTTCATGGCGGTCAGTGGTCCTCGCTTCGATTTCTCGAGGTTTGGCTCGGAGGCTCCACGCTTCTCCCCTCGGCAGTCCGATCTGCTGTGGGTGGTAGGGACCATCACGCAGCGACAGGCTCCCATCCTCAAGCGCATCTACGAGCAGATGGCCGACCCGAAATGGGTTCTCGCCTTTGGAACCTGCGCGTCGGTGGGCGGCTTTTATGACAACTACGCGTGCGTGCCGGGGATCGACAAGATCGTTCCCTGCGACATCTATGTGCCCGGCTGTCCTCCACGACCGGAAGGTGTTCTCGATGGGCTGATGCTGTTGCAGGACAAGATCCAGCGTGGGGATCGGACTCCTGCCGTGGTGCGCCCTCGTACGGATCCGGCCACCGATCCCAAGGTCGGGCTCGTTCAACTGCGTCGCTCCCGGGGCGCCCGCACCGGCTGACCCTAGACAGGGATGGGAGAGAAGAATGGCTCTAGCGCTGGTCGAGCACGTCAAAAAGCTGTTTCCGGATGCGGTCCGGGGCAGCCACTCATTCCGGGGTGATGACACCGTCGTGGTGACCGCGGACGCCTGGCACCAGGTCGCTGAGGCGCTGCGGGACGACCCGGAGTGCGATATGGACCTTCTCGTTGACCTGACGGCAGTGGACTTTCCCGATCGGGACCCCCGGTTCGAGGTAGTGGCGCATCTACTATCGCTCGCCAAAGGCCATCGTCTGCGCATCAAGACGCAGGTGGGCAACGCTGATGGCACCGATGCCGAGGTGGCCAGCCTGACCGATCTGTGGGCCAGCGCGAATTGGATGGAGCGGGAGTGCTATGACATGCTCGGGGTTCGCTTCGGCGGGCACCCGGACCTGCGTCGGATCCTGCTGTATCCGGAGTTCGAGGGGCATCCCCTGCGCAAGGACTACCCTGCGCACCGGGCGCAACCGCTCGTTCCCTACCGGGATGTCCCGAACATCGACAAGCTGCCGCCGTTTGCGAGCGACGAAGGCATGAGCTTCGGTCGCCAGACCCACCAGTGGTTGGCCGACGAGGACGAGGAAGCGTGAGATCGTGGAGCCGCTAGATCTAGAACTGGACGAATCCGAGCTCGAGCTGCCGTCCGAGCCGATGTTGCTCAACGTGGGCCCTTCGCACCCCGCCATGCATGGCACGGTGCGGGTGGTGATGGAGCTGTCCGGCGAGCGCATTCTGCGAGCCGACGTGCAGGTGGGCTACCTGCATCGGGGCTTCGAGAAGATGTGTGAGCGCGGCACCTGGCAGCAGTGTTTCCCATACGTGGACCGCTGCAACTACGTGTCGCCGATGCTGAACAACGTCGGGTTCGCTCTGGCGTGCGAGAAGCTGCTTGGCGTCGAGGTGCCGGAGCGCTGTCAGTGGTATCGGATGGTCCTAGGCGAGCTGGCGCGGATCGCCGACCACCTCACATGTAATGGGGCGATGGCGATGGAGCTTGGCGCCTTCACACCGTTCCTGTGGATGGTCCGCGCTCGCGACATGATCTGGGACGTGTTCGAGGAGGAATGCGGTGCCCGACTCACCCATAGCTTCGGGCGCGTCGGGGGCATGGCTCACCCCCCCACGGAGAGCTTCAAGGAACACACGCGTGCCGTTGTCGACCACGTCAAAGGGTTGATGGACGAGGTCGAGCGATTGCTGCTTGGAAACCGCATCTTCCTCGACCGACTGCAGAACGTTGGGCGGATCAACGCTGCCGACGCGATCTCACTGGGGTGGACCGGACCAGCCCTCCGCGGCTCTGGGGTCCCCTACGACGTTCGCAAGGCCCACCCCTACCTCAAGTATGGTGAGGTGGAGTTCGATGTGCCGATTGGCGAGACTGGTGATTGCTTCGACCGGTTTATGGTCCGCATCGAGGAGATGAAGCAATCAGAGCGCATCATCCGACAGTGCCTTGACCGGATGCCCGACGAGGGCCCGATCAACATCGAGGACCCGCAGGTCATGCTGCCGCCCAAGGAGGACGTCTATTCGACGATCGAGGGCACCATCCAGCATTTCAAGATCGTCATGGAGGGACTCAAACTGCCGGCGGGCGAGGTCTACTCGTACACGGAGGGGGGCAACGGGGAGATGGGCTTCTACCTGGTCAGTGATGGCAGCGGAACGCCCTACCGGGTACGGATTCGGCCGCCGTGCTTCCTCATCACCTCTGGGTTGGAGAAGGCGATCACCGGCGAAATGATGGCCGACGTGGTGCCCTGCTTTGGCTCGCTGAACATGATCGGCGGGGAGTGTGATCGCTGATGCCGACATTCAAGCTGGACGGGCGTGAGATCCCCTTCGAACCGGGCGAAACCATCATCCGCGCGGCGCACCGTGCTGGGATTGATATCCCGCACTACTGCTGGCACCCGGGACTGAGCGTCGCGGCCAACTGCCGCATGTGCCTCGTCGAGATTGGCCCCCCTCCCGGGCGTCGGCCGTTGATGCTGAACGTGTTGCGGTGGGATGCGGAGCAGCAGACCTACATTGACGATCAGAAGCCCAAGCTGCAGCCTGCCTGTCAGCTTCCGGTTGCTGAGGGGATGGAGGTCAAGAGCGAGTCGAGTGAGCATGCCCAGCGTGCGCGCCGCGCGGTTCAGGAGCTACTGCTGCTCAACCACCCGGTCGACTGTCCGATCTGCGATCAGGCTGGAGAGTGCCGGCTGCAGGATTACTGGTTGGAGCACCAGGCGTCGAAGAAGCGCATGCGTGACGAACCGGTCCACAAGCCCAAGGCGGTTCCCTTCAGCGACACCATCGTTTACGACGCCGAGCGGTGCATTGTCTGTACCCGATGCGTGCGGGTCTGCGAGGAGCTGGCTCAGGATCCAGTGCTCAGCATCCGCGAGCGAGGAAACCTGAACGAGGTCGTCCTCGCTCCGGGGCGCGAACTCGACCACCCCTACAGCTTGATGACGGAGTACGTCTGCCCGGTGGGGGCGATCACGGCTCAGGATTTCCGCTTCAAGGCGCGTGTCTGGTTTCTCCGCAACGCCCGCACGGTGTGTCAGGGCTGCGCAACCGGCTGCAACGCATTCCTCGATTACGATCCGCGGACGGGTCGCGCCTATCGGCATAGGCCGCGAGAGAATCAGGCGGTGAACCAGTATTGGATGTGCGACGAAGGGATGCTGTCGTACGTGCGGATCCACGAAAACCGCGTGCTGCGCGCTTGCCTCAAAGGCAAGCCCAAGAGCCCCGAGGGTGGGCTGAATGCGGCAGTCAAGCGCCTCGCCAAGGCTCGGGGCCAGGGCAGGCTGGCTGTGGTGCTCTCCGCGCAGCATTCTCAGGAGGACAACTTCGCCCTGCTTCGGCTCGGCCAGGCGCTCGGGGGCGAGCGGTTCTTCGTTACGGGGCGTCCCGCGGGTGAGCACGACGAGATCTTGCGGCACGCGGACAAGAACCCGAACACCGCGGGCGTGGGGCAGCTGTGCCCCGAGGCGCAGCCTGTTGGCGAGCTGTGCAACGAGCTGCAGTCCGAGACTTTCAGCGAGGTGCTGATCCTGGGTGGGGATCTCCCCGACGAGGCGATGGCACGGGCGTTCGAAGCGGCGAGCGTCAGAATTCTACTGGCCACTCACCAGAGCACCCTCGCGGAGAGCGCGACGGTGCTCTTGCCTGTCAGCACTTGGGCCGAGTGTGAGGGCACATTCGTGAACGCGAAGGGAATGGCTCAGGTGAGCCATCGCGCCATCCCCCCGCAGGGCGAGTCCCAGCCGGCTTGGCGGATCGTCAGTCGTCTCGCGACTGAGCTCGGTCTGGATGGCTTCGCCTGGAAGAAGGTGGGCGACGTGCAGCGCGCGATGGCCCCCGAAGAAGGGCCCCCCGCGGGACCCAAGGACGATGCTGGCGCCCCCCGGGACGTCACTGATGCGGGAGCAGTGGGATGAGCTTCGGGCTGATGTTGTTGCTGGGGGGCCTCAAGGCCGTCTTCATCGTTGCGCTGTTTGGCCTAAACATCGGCGGCATCCTGACGTGGACGGACCGGCGGCAGGGCGCGATGATGCAGGACCGTGTGGGACCGAACCGCGCCGTGGTGTGGATCCCACGCCGAATTGCCCAATCCGCGGTGGGAGTTCCCGCCGTTTTGGGGGCGATCGGCATTGTCGTGATCTGGTGGTTGTCGCGGGACATCGAGGGTCCGGCGCGCGCGGGACGCGCTTTCGTCTTCAGCCACCTGGCGATCTTCTGGCTGTGGGCGACCGCCCTGGTCGTGGCGGGGCGCGTGCGGGTTCGCGGTGTTCGCAACAGCTTCGATGGGTTCATCGACTGGCTTGGCGATCCTCGGCGGATCTTCTATGCAGGCCTCACGGCGCACGTGCTGGTGGTGCTCGCGGGCATCATGCTGAGCCCAATCGACCCGGTCGCGGTCGATTTCGCGCTCGGTGGGGCGGGGCTGGTGCTCGTTGTCGCCGTGCTGTTTGGGGCCGGCTACTCGATCTACGCGCTGGAGGATTTCGAACAACTCGGGGTCCGGCTGGCGGGGCTGCTCCACCCTGCTGCGGACGGCCTCAAGACGCTGTTCAAGGAAGACTTCGTACCTCCGAATGCGGACCGGTTGCTGCACGGGCTCGCACCCATCATCTCCTTCTTTCCAGTGCTCACGCTGCTGGCGGTGGTTCCATTCGGCGATACCCTCTGCCTGACACCCAACGCGGAGGGGCAGCTCGACTTCGCAAGCCTGTTGCAGCCTCTGGCCACCGTGCCTCGAGATGGCGTGTGCACGGTGGGCGCGGTGAAGTTGCAGGCGCTCGACCTGAACGTTGGCCTCCTGTTCATCTTCGCCCTTGCTGGAACCGGCATCGTCGGGGCGGCGCTGGCGGGGTGGTCGAGCGACAACAAGTTCAGCCTTCTCGGGGGGCTCCGCGCGGCGAGTCAGATGGTCAGCTACGAGGTGACCCTGGGACTGACCTTGATCGGCTGCCTGATGGTGTACGGGTCCGTGCGCTTTGACGATATGGTCTCCTGGCAGGCAAACAACGCCTGGGGGGTGTTCGTGCAACCGCTGGCGTGCTTGATGTTCTTCGTCGCCGCCATCGCCGAGTCGAAGCGCACCCCGTTCGACCTGCCCGAGGGTGAGAGCGAAATCGTGGCGGGGTATTTCACCGAGTACTCCGGGATGAAGTTCGCGATGTTCTTCTTCTCCGAGTACGTGTCCATCGTTGCCATCTCGGGAATCATGGCGACCGCCTTCTTCGGGGGATTCGACGTCCCGTTCCTAGAACGCGACGGAATCCACATCGCGATTGGCGACGTCGTCCTGGCCCAGCAGCAGCTTTCCCATGTCACGGTCATCGTCATGGGGGCGATCGCGTTCACACTGAAGGTCGTGTTCCTCTGCCTCTTGCAGCTGTCGATTCGCTGGACGCTGCCGCGCTTCCGCTACGACCAGCTGATGCGGCTCTGCTGGCGGGTTCTGCTTCCCGCGTCGCTCGTCAACGTCCTGGCAACGGGTCTCGTCATGCTTGCCATCGACTCGGCCGGGCCAGGGGTGGTTGCGGGTCTGAAGATCGCGGGTGACGTGACGATGGCGGTGGTGGTGGTCGCGGTGCTGGCGGGGGTGATTGCCCTCGTCCTCTACTGGTTGACGCCCGTTGAGCGACGGCGCGTTCCGGAGACCACGACGGCGAAGATAGTGGCCGCCCTTGGGGGAACCCCGCGCAAGGCACAGATGAGCGCTTGAGCGACGAGAGAAGAATCATGGCGAACGACCGAACCAGTGAAGGTGCCGTCGGCCTCGGACCGCGCAATGTCGTGGGCAAGGTCGTGCCACGGCCGAAGCGCACAGCCGCCATCGAGAGCTACGTTCCCGAGTTGACGCGGGGCGTCGGCATCACGATGAAACACTTCTTTCGGAACACGAAGGAGTACGTGCTGGGTCAGCGCCCGGACCCGGTGCTGGAATCGATCGGCGAAGGGGTCAACACGATTCGCTACCCCGAGGAGCGCCGTCCGTATCCCGAACGGTTCCGTGGTGTTCACCGCCTGACCCATCGCGACGACGGTTCCCCGCGGTGCGTCGCCTGCCTCTGTTGCTCGACGGCGTGCCCCGCCCAGTGCATCCACATCGAGCCCGCAGAGTATCCCGTGGGGGACCAGCGGCGCGGGTACGAGCGCTACCCGGCACGCTTCGTCATCGACGAGCTCCGGTGTGTCTTCTGCGGGTTCTGTGTCGAGGCATGCCCCTGCGACGCGATTCGCATGGACACGGGGATCCACCCTCCGCCCTACGATTCTCGCGAGCAGTTCATCTACGAGAAGGACCTCTTGATGAAGTTCCCGGGGCGCGACGGATCGCACCGAAGTCAGAATGAGCGCCACGAGCCAGGTGATCCAACTCACCCGGGAATCGATCGCGGGCGCCACCACTGAATGAGCACCGACGGGCTCGCGAGGCGCGGCTGATGGCGTGTCCCGCGAGTTGGATGCGAAGGGAACCCGGGTGGGTGCCCCCGGGAAGGGCCCCGGACACGGGGCCCTGGCGAGCACGCCAAGGGCGGGCTCGGCGTTGCTCGGCGTTGGATGGGACCGGGGCGAGCGAGGGTCAGTACGGTTTCGTGACCACTGCGAGGTGGTAGTCCCAGGGAGCGGAGCTCGCCTCCGGGCCGACCTCGATGCCCCACTCGACTGGCAGCGACGTCTCGTTGCGCAGATCGGCGATGAGCGAGCACCAGTTGTCGAGCTCCGGTCCAGCTCCGTAGAGTCGATCGGTGTCGTCGTCGAGGCTCCAGTACTCAGTCGGGCTCCAGACCGTGAGATACGAGTCGATCGTGCCACTACTCGGGCCGTTCTTGCACTGGTCTGTGCCGGCGCCGAAGGTCTGCGCCCAGAGCGCGTGGCCGGGAGGTACGGTAACGGTGAAGACGTCCCAGTCGTCGTTCGCCTCGATACGTCCGCGGATGACGAAGTTCGAGAACGCCGTCATGTCGTTCGTCACGTCGCGTTCGTTGTTGGGCTCGGCCTCGGTGACCAATGGTTCGAGGATGTCGACCCCGAGGCGGTAGCTGTCGAGCGTGATCGGTGTGCTGAAGTCCCGGTCCCGTGTGAAGAAGGAGAAGTAGTAGTCCTGGCCGCCAGTGAGCTGGACGGGCAGGCTTGCGCATCGTGTTGCCGCGTCGTAGCTGAAGGCCCCCACGTCGCGGGCGAAGTACTCGTCGAACGTCGCGGCGGGGCTGTCGTAGACGCGCAGCGCCGCGCGGGTAGAGTCGGGCATCGTGCACCCAGCTGCGCGATCATCCGTGGTCTGATGGAAGTAGACGAAGGCATCGGATGCGAGGTTGAGCTTGAAGGAGTCCACCACATCTGGATCCGTAGCGACGATCGATCCCCCGATCATTGCCGCGTCGTCGATCAGGAGGGGAGGTAGACTGTTCGGGGGGGTCGTGGCATTGGTCTCCGCGCTGGCGAGCGTGTCGTTGGTCTCGTACAGTTCCTCGTCGATGTAGGTGGGGCGGCAGGTGTCCGAGCATGCGTCGTTGGGATCCGTATTGCCGTCGTCGCAGCTCTCGGGCTGGTCGATGAAGCCATCGCCGCAGACCGGTTCGCGCTGGCAGCGCGCGTCACAGCCGTCCCCGGCTGTGGTGTTGCCGTCGTCGCACTCCTCGTTTCCGTCGGTTTGGCCGTCGCCGCAGAGCGCGTCGAGGTCGACCCGCAGTTGGTAGTGGTCGACGATCCGGTTGTTGAACTGGTGGCGGACCAGGATGAAATATGTGCCTGCGGGGATTTGCCTGACGGCCGCGTCCCACGTCCAGGTGAACAACTCGCAGCCACCAATGTTGTGAGCGATGTCGTCCCCGGGCACGCCATTGGCGTCATGGATCTCGACTAGCAGGCTGACGTCGTTGCAGGTGTCCTCGGTGCCGGGATCGAACAGGGAGATGGTCAGGTCTGCTGTGCCCGTCAGCTCGAAGGTGTACCAGTCGTAGTCGCCGATCGGGTCGATTGATCCATGGGCCGTGACCGACTGGCTGCCGATCGAGTCTGCTCGCGTCCATGCGTCGTTGTCTTCCGACTCCCAGATGTGGCGCGATTCCGGAGAGCAGGTGTCATCGCAACCGTCGCCGCTGGTGGTGTTGCCGTCGTCGCAGCCCTCGATGTCGGCTTTCACGCCGTCGCCGCAAGTGGTCACACAGATACTGGGCTCGTCTCCACACGTGTATCCGACCTCGACAGCACACGTGGAGCTGCACCCGTCGGCACCTTCGAGGTCGCCGTCGTCACAGGCCTCGGCGATGGTTACGATGCCGTCGCCGCAGACGCTGGCGCAAACACTCGGGGTGTCTTCGCAGCGCCACCCGCGCTCCACCTCGCAGTCGCCGTCGCAACCATCCTGGGGGTCGAGGCTACCGTCATCGCAACCTTCCGAGCTGGCGACCACCCCGTCGCCACAGTGGGTCACGCAGACGCTGGCTGCTCCGACCGCTCCGGCGCAGTAGTAGCCCGGGTTGATCGTGCAGGTGTTCGCACAGCCGTTGTCCGAGTTCGAGTCCCCGTCATCGCAGTCCTCCCCTGCCTGTCGGATGCCGTCGCCGCAATCATTCTGCGGTGGTGTTCCTGCTCCCGAGCCGGCGTCCCCCCCAGCTGGAGTGCCGCCGACGCCCCCTTGCCCGGGAGTGCCGCCGACGCCCGCACCAGCAGCGCCCATCGAACCGGTACCCCCCAGTCCTGAGCCGCCGCTGCCCGCGTCCCCGCCCGCGCCGACTTTCCCCCCGGCTCCTGCCGCGTTGGGGGTTCCGGCCATTGGGGGCGCTCCGGCGCTGGCACCCCCCGATGGGACGATTGTCCCGCCCGGCGATCCGGCAGATCCGCCTGGGTTTGTCGGGATGCCCGCCAGCCCACCTTCGAGGCTCCCGCCATTGCCGCCCCGCACGTCGCCTGGGGTTCCGCCGCTGGACTGGGCTCCCCCCGTCCTATCGAGTCCACCGGTGCTCGTACCGCCGCCAGGGTTTCCCCCCGTGGTGGCCGGTTTGTCGTCTTGGTCCTGGTGGCCGCCGCAGGCGAGTCCCACAAGGCTTGCGGACAGGGCGAGATAGGAAGCAGTGAGTCGCAGCGTGGCCATATTTCGGGTATCTCCTGGCGAGCTCTACCGCGCGGGCCTGGGCGAGACAACGGTGGCCGGTCCCGTAGGTGGAGGGTTTGGTGCTGAGGAATGACCCCCGCGTCGTCCGGGCGACAAGCCAGTTGCCTTGACGCGCGCTGGGCGCTACCGAAAGCAGGAGCGGCTGCAGCGGCCGCCGGAACCCACCATGAAGTCCCGATTTTTCACCCGGTTGCAGGCTGGCCGGATTCGTGTTCGGTGGTGCGGTGCTGGCGCACTCGTCTGCCTGTGGTTCCTCGCTGGCTGCAACCGGATCCTCGGGATCGAGCGTGCCGAGTTACGGAGCGAAGCGTCGGGGGGTGATGGCGGAGCACCGAGCGGCGGACGCGGCGTGGTGGCTCCGGGAGGTCGTGGTGGTGGGCCTGCCGCCGGCGGCGTGACTGGCGACGCGGGAGGGCCAGCGGGTGGCGTCGCCGGTGTTGGGGGAGGCGCGGGTCGAGTGGGATCGGTCGCGGGCGGTGCCCCGGCGGAGGCCGGGGCTGGCGGCATGCTCTCGCGCGGTGGCGTTGCGGGTGACACCGCTGGTGGGAGGGCTGCCCTGGCTGGAAGCGCCGGCGACGGCCCGGTTGGCACCGGTGGTGCGGTGTCCGGCGGGGGGGGCTCCAGCGCCGGCGAGGGGCCGGGGAGCGCGGGCGCCGGTGGAGCCCCACCCTGCGGCGGCGCCGATCTGATGGTGGACACGGAAAACTGCGGTCGCTGCGGTCGCACCTGCAACGAGCGAGCGTGCCGCGATGGCCAGTGCGAGCCCGAACTCCTCGACTCTGCCTCCTATCGCGGTTCGGGCATTGCCCTCACCTCGACCCGTATCCTGTGGTCGAGCTACTCGCTGCGGTCGGTCGATCGCGTCGAACCATTGGGCAGTGCCGTCGAGACCCTCGACCTTGCCAGCCCGCTCGATGAGCTTCTGGTGCAGGGTGACACGTACTTCGTGAGCGTGACCCCCGGAAGCACCGGCGACCACATCCAGTGGGGTGACGCGAGCGGTGCCGTGCCAGGCCCCGCACTGGGCACCGAGTGGGGCAACGGTGTCAAGGCCTTCGTCGTGTCGGGGGGAGTCCTGTACTGGGCGGAGTGCGGCGGAACGCCCCGCATTCGCTACCGGGTGCTTGCCGACCCGAGCGACGCGGGGACCGTGGCGCAAAATTTCTACTGCCCAACGAGCATGGCGACTGACGGCGAGACGATCTGGTTCACCAACGCGACCTACGGTGGCGTGCGCGCTGTGGAGACGACCGATCGTGCGCGTGACGGGGCCACCTTGCTCGAGCCAAAAGTCGGCAGCGGCACGTACTGCATCATCGCGGACGCGACCCACGTCTACTTTGCGACGAGCAACTGGGCCGCGAACCCGAACGACTGGCTGCCGAGCGAGCTCTATCGCTTCGATCGGACGGGGTCGGTGACCCCACAGCGGGTCACGGACGCGGCGACGCAGTGGGGCCCGCGCCAGATCGTCAGGGACGGCGACGACGTCTACTGGGTCAATTTCGGTTCGCCTGCCAACGAATACACTGATGGAGCGGTCCACCGCGTCGGGGTTGACGACCCCCAGCGCCGGGTGGAGGTGCTGGCCGCCGACCAGCCGCGGGCTCGCGCTGTCGCGGTTGACGACCGGTGGGTGTACTGGATCGTTGAGGACGCTTCGGCGCGAGGGCAGCTATGGCGGGTGGCGAAGTAGGGGTGACGATGTCGGAGTCCAGCCCCGCGCCGGTCCGCGAAGGAGAGCTTCTCGACGACAAGTATCGAGTCGAGAAGGTGCTCGGTCAGGGAGGGATTGGAATCGTCGTTGCGGCTAGGCACGTGCAGCTCGATCGACGCGTTGCGCTCAAGTTCCTGCTCCCGGAGATCCTGGCCAACGCGGAAATCGTGGCCCGCTTCTCGCGCGAGGCTCGTGCTGCCGCCAAGCTCAAGAGCGAGCACGTGACCCAGGTACTGGATGTTGGCAAGCTCTCGAGTGGCGCCCCCTACATGGTGATGGAGTACCTCGAAGGTTGCGATTTGTCGCGCCTCCTGCGGTCGAAGGGGCGACTCGCCGTCGAGGAAGCGGTCACTTTCGTGCTGCAAGCCTGTGGGGCCATTGCCGAGGCACATGCCGCTGGGATCGTCCATCGCGACCTGAAGCCCGCGAATCTATTTCTGACCACGACTACGGATGGCAGCCCCCGCATCAAGGTACTCGACTTCGGGATCTCGAAGTCGACGATCGCGATGGAGTCGCTCGCGGCAGTCTCGCTCACGAGCAGCTCCGCGGTAATCGGCACTCCGCTCTACATGTCTCCCGAGCAGATGCAGTCGGCTCGTGGGGTCGACGGCCGCGCCGACCTGTGGTCGCTGGGCGCCATTCTCTACGAGCTCATCGCGGGAGGACCGCCGTTCATGGCGAACAGCTTGCCGCAACTGTGCATTGCGGTGATGCAGGAAGAACCGCGTCCCCTGTCCCAGGTCCGCTCGAACGTACCGCAGGGGTTGAGCGACGTCGTCGCGCGATGCCTCACGAAGGAGCGCTCGTCGCGCTTCGCCACGGTAGTCGAGTTTGCGCAGGCACTGGCCCCGTTTGCTCCGCCTGAGCAGCAGCCCGTGGTGCGGCGGATCATCGGCACGATCCCGCCGCCCGCGCCCGCCACCCTGCAGTCCCTGGGTCCGGCTCTCGAGGAAGGGGCCATGGGCGGAAACAAGGTGGCGGTCCAGCTGACGCGCACCCCCCAGTCCGGCGAGACCATGCCCCTGGATCAGGCCTCGACAGCGGCTGTAGCCGCCGCGAGGCGATCCAGTGACACGCTGTCTGGGCGACCCGCCGCCGGGGGGACTCCCGTCTGGGCCTGGGTTGCCGTGGGGTTGGTCGTGGTTCTGGGCGGGGCGATTGTTTTACTCCTCGTTGGTTCCCCTCGCTCTGCCGGATCTGTCGTGACCGGCCAGGCTTCGTCATCTGCGGAGCTTGCCGGGGCACCCGTGGTGGAGCCCGCACCGACCCTTGCTCCCGTGGCCTCGACCACGGGGCCTGCCATCGCGCCCGTGGAGGGTGAGCCTCCTTCCAGTTCGCACGCGGTAGCCGAGAGCGATTCATCGCACCAGCCGCAGCGGGTCACGTCACCGCCTCCAGTGGCCACGACGCGGGTGGTGAGAACGCCCCTACCGCCTGCCGCACCCCGCGGCGAGGATCTGCTTTCCGATCGTGAGTGAACAGAGATGATTCGTCCTTCCGCCCTTCGAACCGTTGCGTTGGTGGTAGTGGCTGGCTGGCTCGGTGCTCCACCTGCGCTTGCTCAGACCTCGGCTGAGCGCAAGGCCGCAGCCGAGGCGCTGTTCAGCGAGGGGAGGGAGTTGATGAAGATCGGGTCCTACCCGGCAGCTTGCGAGAAGTTCGAACGTAGCGATGCGCTCGACAGCGCCCCCGGCACGCTGCTCAATCTGGGAGATTGCTACGAGAAGGCTGGACGGCTGGCGAGCGCTTGGGCGACCTTCAAGCGCGCGGCCGCGGCGGCGCGCGCTCGCAGTCAGGACAAGCGTGAGGCATACGCTCGCGAGCGCGCAGATGGCCTCGAGCCGCAGTTGAGCCAGCTGACGATTCTGGTGCAGCAGCCAGGTGCCGGTCTCCAGATATCGCGAGATGGCGCCCCCGTGCCCGAGGCGCTGTGGGGGCAGGCCATTCCCGTGGATGGTGGCACGATCACGGTTCGTGCTGCAGCAGAGGGGCGGCGTGCCTGGGAGCAGCAGCTCGAGATCCAGAAGGCGGCGGACCGGGTGACGGTTCAGGTGCCGGAGCTGGTCCAAGCGCCGCAGGCGGTCCCGACGCCACCCGAGCCGGCGGTGGAGCCGGCAGTGGAGCCGGCGGTGGAGCCGGCGGTGGAGCCTGGCGAGCCCTCTCCTGCGGCGCCTGGCGAGACTGTGCGACCGGGGCACCCCGATCGCACTCCGATCTACGTCCTGGGAGGTGTGGGGGCAGCAGCGCTGGTCGTCGGCGGTGCATTTGCAGGGGCCGCCATGGCGACCAACTCTGCCTCTGAAGAGCACTGCGTGCCGGGGGATGCGAACCTGTGCTCGGCGCGGGGGGTCACGTTGCGAGACCGCGCGCGCTCGTTCGGTCACGTTTCCACGGCAACGGTGACGGTGGGGCTGGCGGCGACGGCCGGGGCGCTGGTGCTGACCCTCGCGCAGCGACCTGCGCCCGACCAGGACCGAGGCGGACGTAGGCAGCACGTCGCCTGGAGGCCGGTGTTGTCTCTCGACAGCGGGGGAATCGAGGTGAGTGGCCATTGGTGAGCGGCTCTTGACCGGCCGGGCCGGCCCTCGTACACACCTCGGGTCGTGGCGACGAACTACGAAACCGTTATCGGACTCGAGATCCATGCCCAGCTGCTGACTGCGAGCAAGCTGTTTTGCAGTAGCTCGACCTCCTTCGGGGCCACTCCCAATGCCCACGTCAGCCCCGTGACCCTGGGTTTGCCGGGCGCGCTTCCCGTTCTCAACGGTGAGGCGTTGCGGATGGCGGTTCGCGCTGGCATCGCGCTGGACTGCACGATTCACGCGCGGAGTATCTTTGCCCGCAAGAACTACTTCTACCCTGATCTGCCGAAGGGCTACCAGATTAGTCAGTACGAGGAGCCTTTCGCGACGGGGGGGATGCTCGAGATCGAGCTCGCGGAAGGCACGAAGCGGATCGGGATCACTCGCATCCATATGGAAGAGGATGCGGGGAAGAACGTCCACGGTGTCGGCGGCGATTCGATCGTGGATCTGAATCGGGCGGGCGTGCCGCTCATCGAGATCGTCAGCGAACCTGACCTGCGCTCCAGTGTCGAGGCTGCAGCCTACATGAGGGCGCTCCGGGATATCCTGGTCTTCATCGGCGTCAACGACGGCAACCTGGAGCAAGGGAGCTTCCGCTGCGACGCAAACGTCTCGATCCGTCCGGTCGGAGCGGAGGCATTCGGGACCCGCTGCGAGCTGAAGAACCTGAACAGTTTTCGGTTCGTGCAGAAAGCCATCGATGTCGAAGTGGCGCGCCAAGCCGCGATCCTCGATGCGGGCGGGAAGGTCCAACAGGAGACGCGGGCTTTCAATCCCGAGACCGGCACGACCCACTCGCTCCGTTCCAAGGAGGATGCTCACGATTATCGTTACTTCCCCGAGCCGGACTTGCCTCCAGTGGTCATTCCCGACTCGATGATCGCTGAGCAACGACAGCTGGTGGGTGACCTCCCAATGCAGCTCAGGAAACGCTGGACGCGTGAGTATGGTCTTTCCGCCAGCGCGGCCACGACCCTCTCGCAACACCCGGCAGTGGCGCGATTCTTCGAGACGGCTCGGCAGCTCTACGACGAGCCGGTCAAGGTGGCGAACTGGGTTCAGACCGAGGTGCTCAGGAGTGCGCGGCTTCACGGCATCGAAGCTGAGATTCCGGTGATACCGGAGCAGGTGGCGGAGTTGCTTCGGCTTGTTGATGAGGGCAAGATCAGCGGGAAGCAGGCCAAGGACGTGTACGCGGCCATCGAGGGCACGCGGCGCATGCCCGCGGACGTGATCCAAGAGCTGGGATTGTCGGTGGTCTCCGACGAGGGACAGCTCCTGCCCTTGTGCGAGGAGCTCATCGCTGCCCATCCAAAGGAGGCTGCCGCCGTGCGTGGCGGGAAGCAGGGGGTGTTGGGCTTCTTCGTTGGCCAGGTGATGAAGCGTACCAACAAGCAGGCTAACCCCGCCGTGGTCAGCCAACTCCTTGCCAAATTGCTGGCCGGCGAGGAGTGACCCTCCCCGTCAGGACCGAAGTATGCCGATCCCCCATCCGCAACCACTCAGTGGCACTTCCTTCTCGGCAGTCGAGCTCGCTCCCGACAACCTGCACGTTGTCATGCTGGAGCAGCGCAAGTTGCCGCAAGCGGAAGAGTACGTCCGCTTGCGGACCAGCGCCGAGGTGGCCACCGCGATCCGTGACATGGTGGTGCGAGGAGCTCCCGCCATTGGTATCAGTGCGGCCTACGGGTTGGTGTTGGCCGCGCAGGAGGCTGCGACGGTGTCGGTTTCGGCAATCGAGCAGGCGGGACGGTTGCTCATGATGACCCGTCCGACGGCGGTGAACCTGGCCTGGGCGGTGGACCGGATGCTGAAGGCGGCGCAGGCGGCGAGCGCGCAGCCGCGTGCCGACTGGGTCGACACGCTCGCCGAGGAGGCTCGGCAGATC
This sequence comes from Polyangiaceae bacterium, assembly GCA_050304295.1. GTDB lineage: Bacteria > Myxococcota_A > Polyangia > Polyangiales > Polyangiaceae > JAFGBI01. Next base: position 15,116 of record JBNLDK010000200.1, on the reverse strand, counting down.
CATCGCGACGACGTGGCGGCGAACATGACGATGGGTCGGCTGGGCGCCGAGCGCGTGCCGGAGGGCGCCACCATCCTTACCCACTGCAACGCGGGAGCGCTGGCGACCGGAGGATACGGGACTGCTCTCGGGGTGATCCGGGCGGCCCGCGACATGGGAAAGACCGTAAGGGTCCTGGCCGACGAGACGCGCCCGTATCTCCAAGGGGCTCGCCTGACGTCGTGGGAGCTGGCCCAGGACGGTATTGATGTCACCGTGATCACCGACAACGCTGCCGCGTCCTTCTTCGGTGCTGGTGAGATCGATCTGGCTGTCGTGGGTTCCGACCGCATCGCCGCGAACGGCGATGCGGCGAACAAGATCGGGACCTACGGGGTGGCGACGCTGTGTCGCGCCCACGAACGTCCCTTCTACGTGGCGGCTCCGTGGAGCACGGTCGATGAAGACTGTGCCTCGGGAGAGAACATCCCGATCGAGCAGCGCGACGGTCGTGAGATCACCCACGTGGGGCCTACCCAGCTCGTTCCCCAGGGGGTACGGGTCGTCAACCCCTCCTTCGACGTGACCCCTGCACGGTTGATTGACGCCATCTTCACCGAGCGCGGGATCATCGAACCCGTTGGCGCGGAAGCGCTTGCGGCGCTCTCTCCGCGGGACCGCGGGTGACGGCGACCCATGGGATCGTCTGGATGGTTCGCCGGGGTTTGCGCCTCGCGAGGTCGAGCCCTAGAGTCCCGGCGTGACCGAAGTCCGCTTGAAGGTTGTGGATCAGGATGCGTCGGAGCCGGATCGGCACCGGGAGGCGAAACCCGCATGGCTGAAGGTGCGTGCCCCGAGGGGTGAGAACTACACACGACTGAAGCGCACGCTGCGGGGACTCGAGCTGAACACCGTGTGCGAAGAGGCACGGTGTCCGAACGTCGGGGAATGCTGGGGGCAGGGGACAGCTACCGTCATGCTGCTGGGCCACGTGTGCACGCGTGGATGCCGATTCTGCGCGGTGACTTCTGGACATCCTCGTGGAGCTGTTGACCCTCGGGAGCCGGAGCACACGGCTCGAGCCGTCGCGGAGATGGGGCTGAACTACGTGGTCCTGACGATGGTGGACCGTGATGACTTGATCGACGGTGGCGCCGCGCATGTGGCCCGGACGGTTCGTGCGATCCACGAGCGGCAGCCGGGGCTGCTCGTCGAAGCCCTAACCGGTGACTTCTCCGGGCGGTCCGGCGACATCGAAACCGTCGTCGACTCCTGCCCGGAGGTCTTTGCTCACAACCTGGAGGTCGTGAAGCGGTTGACTCCGCTGGTGCGAGATCGGCGTTGTGGCTACGACTTGTCTCTCGAGGTTCTGGCGGTAGCGAAGCAGCGGGCACCGAGTCGCTACGTCAAGAGCTCGCTGATGGTGGGGATTGGGGAGACGGACGATGAGGTCTGCGAAGCGCTCGCCGACCTGCGGGAGGCGGGCGCAGATATCGTCACGCTGGGCCAGTACCTGCGCCCCACCTCTCGTCACGCACCGGTACAGCGCTTCGTGACACCGGCGCAGTTCGACCTCTTCGGCCAAGAGGCTGAACGCCTCGGATTTGCCTACGCTGCGAGCGGCCCGCTGGTCCGATCGAGCTACCACGCAGCAGAAGCTTTCGTCGCCGCTCAGCTGGGTCGGCGGGCGGCGGCCGAGGGGCCGGCGTCTGGAGAGCCTGCGGGCTGACGAGGGGAAATCTTTCCGCTAGCCTGCCGAGAACCGTGCCGCAAGGAAACGACATGGCTCCGAACCAGAGCCTCCTGAACCGGGTTGCTGCCACCATCGGCCGTGCACCGCAGTACGCCGATGCCGCCGGGCACTTGTCCATCCTGGCCGCGAGTGCCGTGTCCTACGGATCGCTGCCCCAAGATCACGACGCGACCCAGCCTACGGGTTTCGATCCCGAGGCGGCGGCGCTCTTCGAAGCCGTCGTGGAGAGCGCCTATCTCGTAGCAAACGCGGATGGCGAGTTCGACGAGACGGAGCAGCAGGCGTTTCGCCACGTCGTGGTCAGTGCTTGCAACGGACGTGTGGCGGAAAAGCAGGTCACCGCCCTGCTCGCCGATCTTCATGATCTACTGGCCGAGGACGGCATGGAGAAGCGCATTCGCATGGTCGCTCGCCACGTCCGGCGTCCCGACCACGCCCGCGAGGTGCTCCGGGTAGCGGCGCTGCTGGCGGCCGTGTCGTGTGGCGTCAGCGCAGAGGAGCGCCAGGTCATGAACCAGCTGGCGGCGGAACTGAAGCTCGGGGACGACGCGCTCGCAGCAGCGATCGCCGAGGTGGAACGCGCCCTTGCCGGTTGACGAAATGGCGGTGGGCGACCGCGTGGATCGCGAGCGAGGGGTGATACACGCCCTGCAGGAAGACGGAGCGCTGGCCAGCGACTACGATCCGCAGCTGTCGCGAGACGAAGTCGTCGATCTCTACCGGCACCTGCAGCGAACCCGTATTCTCGACGAGCGACTGCTCACGCTCCAGCGTCAGGGGCGGATTGGTTTTCACGTGGGCTCGCTTGGTGAGGAGGCCACGATCATTGGCGCGGCGTACGCTCTGCGCTCGCAGGACTGGATCTTCCCCTGCTATCGCGAGGTGGGTGCAGCGTTGATGCGCGGGCTTCCGTTCCAGCGCTTCATCGACAACGTGTTCGGGAACGCCAATGATGTCGTCAAGGGGCGCCAGATGCCCGATCACCATACGGGGCGGGCAGTTCACTACGCCTCGACCAGTTCACCGGTGGGGACGCAGATCCCCCATGCGGTGGGGGTGGGCTGGGCCGCCAAGTTGCGGGGCGACGATGTCGTGGCACTGACCTTCTTTGGTGATGGCGCGACCAGCACCAATGACTTCCACGCCAGCATGAACTTGGCGGGTGTCTTCAAGATTCCGGTGATCTTCCTGTGTCGCAACAACGGGTGGGCCATCAGCACGCCGCTCCACCGACAGACGCGCACCGAGACCTTCGCGGAGAAGGGGATCGCGTATGGAGTGCCGGGAGTGCGGATCGACGGAAACGATGTTTTTGCGGTGGTTTGGGCCGTCCGTCAGGCGGTTCAGCGGGCCGCCGCGGGGCATGGGCCCACGTTGATCGAAGCCCTCACCTATCGCATGGGGGCGCACACATCGAGCGACGATCCGAATCGCTACCGCACTGACGACGAGGTGCGACCGTGGGCCCAGCGCGATCCGTTGGAGCGGCTGCGTCGCTACCTCACGGACCGGGGATGGTGGGACGAGCAGGGGGACGCGCAACATCGTGAGGAGGTCGAGCGGCAGTTCAAGGATGCGGTTCGGGTTGCCGAGAGCAGCCCTCCACCTGGGCTCGACACGCTGCTCGATGATGTCTACGACCGACCCACCTGGGTCCTGCTCGAACAACGGGCTGAGCTGTTGTCCGGTCCCCGGGCTTCCGGACATGGATGAGAGCTGTTTCGGCCGGTCGGAGTTGAACAATGCCGCAGTGGAACATGGTTCAGGCCATCAATGACGCGCTTCGCGTCGCCATGGAGCGCGACGACGGCGTGGTGGTGCTGGGCGAAGACGTAGGGAAGGTCGGTGGCGTGTTTCGCGTCACGGCTGGCCTGATTGACGAATTCGGCGACTCGCGGGTCATTGACACGCCCCTGAACGAGGGCGGAATCATCGGCGCTGCAATCGGGATGGCGCTCTATGGGATGCGGCCGGTCGCTGAGATCCAGTTCGGCGACTTCATCTGGCCCGCGTACGACCAGATCGTCAACGAGCTGGCCAAGTATCGCTACCGGTCAGGGGGCGAGTACTCGGCGAGCATGGTCATCCGTACACCGGTGGGTGGTGGAATTCGTGGGGGGCACTATCACTCCCAGCACCCAGAAGCGCCGTTCATTCACGTGGCTGGGCTCAAGGTGGTCTGTCCAGCGACTCCGTATGATGCGAAGGGACTCCTGCTCAGCGCGATTCGGGATCCAGATCCCGTCATCTTCTTCGAGCCGAAGCGGGTCTATCGGGCTGCCAAGGGGGATGTCCCGGAAGGCTACTACACCGTGCCGCTCGAAGCGGCGAAGGTGGCGCGCGAAGGTGACGACGTGACCGTCTTGACATACGGCGCCATGCTCTACGAGGCCCTCGATGCCGCGGCTCGGGCGGCGGAGCAAGGGGTGGAATGTGAAGTGGTCGACCTGCGCACGCTCTGGCCGGTCGATATCGAAACGATCCTGGGGAGCGTGCGAAAGACCGGTCGGGTGGTGGTGGTCCACGAGGCTCCGCGGACATGTGGATTTGGGGCCGAGCTCGTCACCCTCGTCGTGGAGAAGGCATTCTTTCACCTGCAAGCCCCTCCCGTTCGCGTCACGGGGTTCGATACCCCATTTCCCTATTCACTCGAGATGGAGTACCTCCCACTTTCACATCGCATCTTGCCGGCGGTCATGGCAGCCGCGGAGGCATGAAGGAAGAGAACATGGCGAAGTTCGAATTCAAGCTGCCCGATATCGGCGAGGGGGTCACCGAGGGAGAGGTCGTGAACTGGCTCGTGGCCGTTGGCGACGTCGTGAGCGAAGATCAGGACGTCGTGGAAGTGATGACCGACAAGGCCACGGTGACCATCGGTGCACCGAAGGCGGGCAAGGTTGCGGAGTTGCGGGGCCAGGCTGGGGACATGGTGCCGGTTGGCGACGTGCTGCTGGTCCTCGAGCTCGAGGGGGACGCGAGTGCCACACCCGAACCGTCGCCGGCTCCGGTGGCCCAGCCATCGGGTGACACGTCTGGTGGACCAGTCGGTGACATCAAGGATGTGCTTCCGGGAATGGATCCGGCTTCCACCCACGTGGCCGAGCCGCCGCGCCCTGCCGCGACGGGGGATCACTTCGTGGAGAAGCCGCTCGCCGCTCCTGCGACTCGTCGCCTCGCTCGCGAGCTTGGTGTCGATCTACGGCGGGTTCCCGCGTCGGGGAAGGCGGGCCGCGTGACTCCGGAGGACGTTCGGGCTTTCGCGAACTCCGGTGCGAGCGCTGGCGCTCCCCAGGCGTCCGAGCCAAGCGTGGCGGCGCCACCGACCCCAGCGGCGCCCGTTCCCGCGTCCGATCACGAGGAGCGGGTTCCGATCCGGGGCCTCCGCAAGCGCATCTTCGAGAACATGGCCCGGTCGAAACACACCGCCGCTCACTTCCACTACGTCGAGGAATGTGACGTGACGGCGCTGATGGAGCTGCGAGAGAGGACGCGGGACATCGGTGCGGAGGTGGGCGTCAAGCTGACGTACTTGCCGTTCATCATCAAGGCCGTCGTGGCGGCGCTCAAACGGCACCCAGACTTGAACGTCCTTGTGGACGACACGACGCTGGAAATAGTCCGTCGCCGTGACTTCGACATCGGGATCGCGGTGGCGACTGAGGCGGGGTTGATCGTCCCGGTGATCCGAGCCGTGGACCGCTTGAGCATTCTCGAGATTGCGCGGGAAATCGACCGCCTTGCGGAGGCGGCGCGGGTGGGCAAGACGCAGGCGGCGGACCTGGGGGGATCGACGTTCACCGTCACCTCGCTGGGCAAGATGGGCGGGTTCATTGCTCCTCCGATCATCAACTACCCCGAGGTCGGCATCATGGGAGTGCACTCGATCAAGCGACGCCCCGTGGTCCGCGGAGACGAGATCGCGATTGGGAACGTGATGATGCTGAGTTGGTCGTTCGACCATCGCTTGATCGATGGCCACGTAGCGGCCGCGTTCGCCCAGGAGATCGTCTCGCTCCTCGAGGCTCCAGACCGGCTGTTGGTCATGATGAGTTGAGACATACGTTCGACGACATTGGGTCACAATGTGAGCCCATGTCGTTGATGAGATGCGGCGGACGCAAGTGCCGCGCCCCCGCCCGGTCAATGGTCCGAGATTATTGGATTTTTTGTGGGCGGCTCCGAACGTTGGGCACTGACGTGTGGTCAGGAACGCTCGCTCCGCGAGCCACCATGGCACTTGGCCGCGGACGCTTCCCGAAGCTACCTGTCGATCGCGACCCGCGCGGACCGGAGGGGGGTTCGAGAAGCGGGTCCACCGTCGAGTGGGAGACGGTCGAAGGCGAGCGGCCTGGTGTCGATTATCGCCGAGGCAAGCTCGCCGGAAGCGCTCATCCAGTGTAGCCTGGTCAGGCAAGCGCGCAGATAGTCGGAGTTCTTGTTGATGCAGAAGCTCGTCCGCTGTGCGGCGATCGCCGCGCTGCTCGGTTTTGTACATACTGCGGCCGCTCAGCCGTCGGCGGAAGCTGTCGAGACGGCGGCCGCCGAGTTCGCGGAAGGCAGGAGTGCCTACCAGGCTGGAGACTACGTCACGGCGGCCGAGCATTTCGAGGCCGCAGATCAGACAGCTCCCAACCCGAATGCGTTGCGGGCGGCCATGGCCTCACGGAACAAGGCCGGACAGGTGGACCGGGCGGCGACGCTCGCGCAGCTTGCGATGGAGCGCCACCCAAACGACGAGAAGCTGGCGACGGAGGCTCAAGAGATCCTTGCTTTCGCCGCTGAACAGCTGCATCGCGTCGTCGTGTCGTGTGACGCCAAGTGCAGCCTCGTCGTCGGAACCACGCTTGTTCACGGACCACCAGCTCTCCAGCGGGTGATCTATCTCGATCTGGGCTCGCACGAGATTCGTGCCAGTTGGCGGGGTGACAAGGGGACTCGGACGGCGACCGTCGAGGCGGAAGCTGGGGGTGTTTCCTCGGTTGAGTTCGAGCAGCCGGGGGTGGGGTTTGGCGGAAGCGGAAGCGGCCCTTCCGAGGCGGAGACGGAGCAGGTAGACGACGACTTCGAGGAATACATCGAGGAAGACTTTGCCAACGAGGACGTGACTCAGGACCAACCGCCAGAGAAGGCAGGTGGCCTGCCTCCGTCGGTGTTCGTGGTCGGCGTCGTAGCAACGGCCGGCCTCGGCGGGGCCACGATCTGGAGCGGAATCGACACCGTGAACAAGCCCGGCAAGGAGAAGGTGGAGGAGAAGTGCTTTTCCACGGACTGCTCGTTCTATCAGCAGGGGCAAGAGAAGGAGAAGCGCACCAACATCCTCATCGGGGCTACCTCCGTCGTGGGGGTCGCCACCATCGTCATCGGTGCAGTGGCGACGAACTGGGGTGGAAAGACGAAGGCGGCCGCGCGACGGCCGGCGCCACGTCGAGCGGTCGAGCCGTGGGTGACCGTTGGCCAGGGTGCCGCCATCGGCGCTCGTGGGAGATTCTGAGCTAGCACGTGGCAGCCAAGCTCATCGACGTCCGATCGGCGGGGCGGCAGAAGATCGATCGGTACGAGCTCGTCGCCGAGATCGCCTCGGGGGGAATGGCTACCGTGTTTCTTGCGCGGCTGTCCGGGGTCGGCGGATTCCAGCGTTTCGTGGCCATCAAGCGGTTGCATCCTCACCTGGCCAAGGAGGATGAGTTCGTCCAGATGTTTCTGGACGAGGCGCGTCTGGCTGCGGGCATTCACCACCCGAATGTCGTGCCCATCCTCGAGGTGGGGGCGAATGAGCGTGGCTACTACCTGGTCATGGAGTACATCGAGGGCGACACGCTGGCGCGCCTTCTGGCTCGTGCGGCCAGTGGAAGCGCGCAGCTCCCGCTTGCGATCGCGCTACGCATCGTCGTGGACATGCTGGCGGGTTTGCACGCTGCGCACGAGCTCCGCGACGACCGTGGCGATCTGTCGCAGCTGGTCCATCGTGACGTTTCTCCCCAGAATATCCTGGTCGGGGTGGACGGAATCTCCCGCATCACCGACTTCGGGGTGGCGCGAGCAGCAACCCGACTGAGCGCGACGCGTGCCGGTCAGCTGAAGGGGAAGATCGCGTATATGGCGCCGGAGCAAGCGGCCGGGGAGACCGTCGACCGCCGAGCTGACGTCTTCGCGTCCGGGATTGTGCTGTGGGAAGTGCTCTGCGCTCGGCGTCTCTTCAAGGCGGAGAACGACGGAGCGACGCTTACCCGCGTGTTGAGCGGAACGATCCCGTCGCCCCTCGAGTTCGTGCCGACTCTGCCTCCTGAGCTGGCAGACGTATGCATGCGGGCGCTGGAGCGGGACGTTGAGAAACGCTTCGCGACGTGCGCGCAGTTTGCCGACGCGATCGAGCGTGCGACGTCCGAAGGCCAGCTGCGGGCGGTGATCGCGCCCCCTCGCGACGTAGCGGAGTATGTGTCGGACGTGATCGGGAACGAGATCCGCGAGCAGCGGGAAGCGGTGCGCGCCTGGTTGGCGTTCAGCGAGCCAAGCCAGATGGCTCACCCTTCGAGCCCCCAGGCGAGCCTCGAACCTCCCGAGAGTCAGTCTCGGCCAGGTCCTGCGTCCGAGCCGCCCAGGTCGCGCGCGGGTGTCCGACGTGGGGTGGTGCTGGGGCTCGGAGTGCTGGTCTTGATTGGGCTGATCGCGGCAGCGATCCTCACCCTCAGGGGGGACCCCGCCTGGCTTCCCCGCTGATCTGGGATGGGGGAGGGTTCCGGTCGGCCGGGTGTTCTGTGGATAGCAACGCCCTTTCCGTTGGACCCTGTGCAGGTGTCTGATGACGCAAATCTGCTCTGATCGGCAAGCGGGCCGGTCGGCGTTGACACGCCGGCGCGCGACTGCTAGTTCTCCGCGCCCCCGAGGTCAGGAAGCGGCGGACGCTTTCCGCGTGTGATCTGGAGACGACGGGGTCAGGGCGACGTGGCACTCAAACCCTTCTGCATCCTCACCGGAAACGCCAACCCTCAGCTGGCAGAAGCGATCGCGAAGGTCCTCGGTTCTCCGCTTGGGGAGGCGAAGGTTTCTCGCTTCAGTGACGGCGAATCGTACTGCGAGATCAAGGAGAACGTCCGAGGGATCGACGTCTATGTTGTCCAGCCGACATGCTCGCCGGTCAACGACAACGTGATGGAGCTGCTGATCATGTGCGACGCTCTGCGTCGAGCTTCGGCAGCCAGCATCACGGCGGTCCTGCCCTACTACGGCTACGCGCGGCAGGACCGCAAGGTGGCGCCTCGAACACCGATCACCTCCAAGCTAGTTGCTGATGTACTTGTTGCAGCGGGTGTTGACCGAGTGCTCTGCGTCGACCTGCACGCCGGGCAGATCCAGGGCTTCTTCAATATCCCCTTCGACCACCTGTACGCGATGCCGGTGTTTCTCGACGACTACTTGCGCCTCAACTACGACGAGGAGGCGGTCTTCGTTTCTCCCGATGCCGGCGGGGTCGAGCGCGCGCGGGAGTTCTCTCGGCGGCTAAAGGCTCACCTGGCCATCATCGACAAGCGCCGCGAGCGGGCCAACGTCAGCGAGGTCATGCACTTGATCGGCGACGTGAGGGGGCGAGACTGCATCATCGTGGACGACATGATCGACACGGCCGGAACGCTGTGCAACGCAGCCAAGGCCGTCATGGACAACGGGGCGCGCAAGGTCGTGGCCTGTGCGACGCATGGCGTATTGAGCGGCCCGGCGGTGCAGCGCATCGAGGCCAGTGTTTTGGAGGAAGTCGTCGTAACGGATTCACAGCCGCTCAGTGCCGAGGCCCGTGCCTGTAAGAAGATCCGGGTGCTGACCCTCAGCAAGCTACTGGGCGAGGCGATTCGCCGAATTCACAATGCGGACTCGGTCAGCTCGCTGTTCGTCTAGCCACGTTCCAACCGGCGTGGCGGGGGAGCCCCGCTAGCGAGTCGAGATCAGGAGAGAGATTGAAATCATGGACGCGATGAGAATTCCTGCCACACGTCGTACCGAGACGGGCAAAGGGGTGGCTCGTGGCTTGCGGCGCGACGGTCAGATCCCTGCGATTGTCTATGGCAAGGCGAAGGATCCGATCAGCCTGGCCGTTGATCCGAAGGACGTGCATACGGTCTTCGGAAGCGACCGAGGTCAGAATTCGGTGGTCGAGCTCGACGTGGATGGGGCCGAGCCGATGACGGTGCTGCTCACTGACTACCAGTACCATCCGGTAAGCCGTGGTCTGCTGCACGTGGACTTCCTCCGAATCTCCATGGACGAGTTGGTTTCGGTCGATGTTCCTTTCGAGCTGACGGGCAAGGCCCCGGGGACGGCGCAGGGCGGTGTCTTGCGCAAGGTCTTCCGTAAGCTTCCGGTGAGCTGCCTGCCGGCAAATATCCCGGCGAAGATCGAGCACGATGTCAGCGAGATGGGCCTCGATGCGCACGTGCCCGTGTCGGGGCTGACCTTGCCCGAGGGCGTGACGGTCCGCCTCCCCGAGAACCAGACCGTCTGCGCCGTCATCGCCGAGAAGAAGATCGTAGATGACGATGCGGCGGCGGCGGAAGGTGAGGCTGGTGCCACGCCAGATGGCGCGGCCGAAGCGCCAGCCGCTTCGTCGTGAGGACAGCGGATCAGACCGTTGTTACTGGTGGCTCGCTCTGACCCGGCCTTCGCCGCAGCTGTGGTTGCGGTGAAGGTCGTGGTGGCGTTTGGGTCGTCACCGTGATGCTGGTTGTGGGTCTGGGCAATCCCGGGCCGCGGTACGTGGGCACTCGCCACAACGTCGGGTTTCTCGTTGTCGATGAGCTCTGGCGGAGGGCGGGGGGAGACGTTCCCTGGCGAGAGAAGCTGAGCGGGCAGAGCTCCAGCATCGCCATTGGGCCAGAGCGGCTGCTGCTGCTGAAGCCACAGACGCTGATGAATCGGTCGGGGCAGGCCGTGCAGGCGACCGCTGGCTTCTACAGGATTGCCCCGGCACGTGTCCTGGTCGTGCACGACGAACTGGACCTGCCGCTCGGACAGCTGCGACTGAAGCTGGGGGGCGGTGTGGCGGGGCACAACGGTCTGAGGTCCATCGTCGAGCGGCTTGGCACATCGGACTTCGTCCGCCTGCGTTTTGGAATTGGGCGCCCACCGCCAGACTTTGGGGGTGACACGGCGCAATATGTGCTACAAGCCTTCGCCCCACCGGAACGGGCCGTGCTGGACGAGCTAGTCGGCAACGCGGTGGAGGCAATCCAACTTGTTGTTCGCTTCGGGCTCGAGGCGGCGATGAACGAGGTCAACCGCCGTTCCAAGGGTTGACCGCTCCTTGCTCCGGGTACTCCGTCTCGGGGCCAACGTCCACGAGGAGAGTTACATGACACTAGGCCAACAGGCTGCTCCGCGAGAATACGAGACCATCTATGTGCTTCGACCCGACATTACGAAGGAAGGGGCGGAGAAGGTCTCCAACCGCGTCGCCGAGGTGATGCAGCGCGAGGGTGGCAAGCTCACCCAGGTCGAGAACTGGGGGCGGAGGGCACTGGCCTTCCCCGTCGCGAACCAGCGCCGCGCTTACTACATCTACCTCAAGTATATTGGTGGTGGCACCGTCGTCTCGGAGCTCGAGCGCAACTTCCGGATGCTCGACACTGTCCTCAAGTATCAGACGGTGAAGCTGCGGGATGACGTGGACGCCGACCAGGTGACGGTGGATCCCGAAGCGGTCGAGTTCGAGGTCATCGAGCCGCCCGCGGAGGAAGAGCCTGAGGAGACTTTGGCCGAGCAGCTCGGCCTCCAGGAACCGCCACCCCGAGAGCACCGAGCGGAAACTCAGGACCAGGGTGGGGGAGAGGCCGACGCGGCGGCAGAGACCGACGCAGACGCTCAGACCTCGGAGGGCAAGGTTGCGGCCGAGGGTGAATCCAAGGATGCGACCGCTCAGCAGCCCGGTGCTGCCGGCGAAGAAGAGGAGGATGCACAGTGAACAAGCTGAAGACCTCTTTCCGCGAGCGTTCCGAGGGACGGATGGGGCGGCGGGGCTGCCCGTTCTGTGCCGACAAGGCCGCGGACATCGACTACAAGGACCCCCAGGCGCTGGCGTATTTCGTGACCGACCGGGGCAAGATCGTGCCGAGGCGCGTCTCTGGGACTTGCGCCAAGCACCAGCGAGAGCTGGCTGTGGCCATCAAGCGGGCACGCAACATCGCGCTGCTCCCCTTCACCGCCAACCCGTAGGAGGAAGTCATGGCAAGTGCAATTCGAGTCGTCTTGCAGGATGACGTTGCCAATCTCGGGACGAGTGGGGATGTCGTGCGCGTCCGCCCCGGCTACGCGCGCAACTACTTGATTCCCCGCGGACTCGCGGCTCCCGCCACCGAGGCAAACCTGGCCCGGGTGGAGGAGCTGAAGCGTAAGGCTGACGAGCGCGCCCAGCAGCGTCTCGCAGCAGCTCAGGAACTCCGCGCCAAGCTCGAGGCCGCGAGCGTCAAGCTCGAGCGCTCGGTTGGCGAGGAGAACAAGATGTATGGATCGGTGACGGTCAAGGACATCGAGGAGGCCTACGCGGCGATCGGGATCGAGGTCGACCGTCGCAAGGTGACGCTGCCTGACCCGATCAAGTCGCTGGGACTCCACGAGGTGCCAGTCAAGCTGCATCCCGAGGTGAGCGCTCAGCTTCGCGTCGAGGTGGTGAAGAAGGCCTGACCCTTCCGCGAGCAACGTGCTGGACGGCCGTTCACGCGCCCGGCAGTCGGGCAATCCTTGACAGGTCGCGTGGCGCGGCGAAAGATGGCGCCATCGAACACCCTGGCATTTCCAATGCCGGGGTGTTCGACATTTGGGACCCTGTGGATAACCGGGTGACGACCTTGGAACAACTCGTTGCCAACCTGGTGGAGATACGAGCGTGAGCGAAAGTGAGCTGGGGGGCCGGGTCCCTCCCCACGATCTGGAGGCCGAGAAGGCTGTTCTCAGCGCCTGCCTGTTGTCGCCAGACGCGTTCGATCTGGTCCAGGAGATCGTGGCTCCTGAGTTTTGCTACTCGGACGCCCACAAGCACATTCTGGATGCCGTGTTCGATCTCAAGAACTCGGGCCAGGCGGTCGACATGGTCGCCGTGCGTGGGTGGCTGCAGACGCGTGGGCGCCTCGAGCAGGTTGGAGGCAGCGCCTACCTCGTTCGCATTACCCAGGCGACGCCCGCCATCGTCAACGTGGCGCAGCACGCGCGGACGATTCGCGAGAAGGCACGCCTTCGCCAGCTGATACAGACCTGTCATCGCGTCGCGGCGGAAGGGTATGGGGACTGCGGAGACGTACAGTCCTTCATTGATACCGCGGAGCAGCAAGTCTTCGACATCGCGCGCGTGTCCTCGAGCACGGCCATCGTGCCGATCAAGACGGCAATCAAGGACGCCTTCGAGATCATCGCAGCCGCGGCAAAGCATGGGGGCAGGGGGATCACCGGGGTGCCGACCGGATTCGACGAGCTGGATCGTCTGACCTCGGGGCTGCACGGCGGCGAGCTCTTCATCGTGGCTGGCCGCCCCGGAATGGGCAAGACGAGCTTCGTGCTGAACATGGCTGCCAACGTGGCGCGCCCTCGCGCGGTGGACCTCAGCGACGGCCCAGATGACTATGGCGAAGCGCCAGTGGAGGAGGTGGGATACGGAGTTGCGTTCTTCTCCCTGGAAATGCCCAAGGAACAGCTGGCATCGCGCCTGCTGGCGGCGGAGGCTCGGGTTGACGTCTCCCGGATCCGCAGCGGTACGCTGCGCGGGGACGACTGGAACAAGCTAACGGAAGTGGCAGCGCGGCTGGGACGCATGCCGTTGTGGTTGGACGATACTCCCGCCATCACGCTGCTCGACCTTCGCGCCAAGATCCGTCGCCTTCAGGCCGAGATTGGGCGAGGTGGGAGCGATAGTGCTCCGGCTCGGAAGTTGGGGCTTGTCGCGATCGACTACTTGCAGCTGATGCAAGGACGCCGCGATGCCGGGAGTCGCGAACAGGAGATCAGCGAGCTGTCGCGGGGACTGAAACAACTCGCGAAGGAGATGGACGTGCCGGTGCTCGCCCTCTCGCAGCTCAACCGTTCGGTGGAAACGCGAGCCACCAAGGACAAGCGGCCGCAGTTGAGCGATCTGCGCGAGTCCGGAGCCATCGAGCAGGATGCTGACACCATTCTCTTCATCTATCGTGACGAGTACTATTTCAAGGACGAGAGCGTCGACAAGGGCGTTGCCGAGGTGATCATCGCCAAGCAACGCAACGGCCCAACGGGCACCGTGAGAACGAAATTTACCTCCGAGTACACGCGCTTCGACAATCTGGCCCGCGATGACTTTGACGGGTACGACGAGTTCGCGGATTTGGATGCTGGCGAGAGCGGTTTGGGGCCCGACGGGTTCGGCTGAGCGGTTCGTACCGCACCGTTCCCATCGCCAGCAGCGAGGGCAGGCCGACCGATTCTCTGCGGGAAGCCATACGGGGAGCGGGGTGCGCTCCAGTGGTCTTCAGATGAGCAGCTGCTCGGACAGCTCCTGCATCAGATCATCGGTGTTCTCGTGCGTGGCCGCGCTGACCAGGCGTAGGTCCTTCCCGATCGCGGAGAACGCCTGGCGCGCGGACTCGTAGGCGCCGCGCACGTGGGGGAGGTCAGCCATCGTCATCGCGACTACCTCTGGGCGGCGGGCAAGCTCAGGACTGAAGCTGAGTAGCTCGCGGCGGATGACGTGGTAGTCCTCGAGCGGCGAGCGGCCGCTGTCTTCCGTGTAGGTGACGAGGTGCAGAAGCACCCTCGTTCGATCGAGGTGTCGAAGAAACCGCGCACCCAACCCGGCGCCGGCGCTGGCGCCCGGAATCAGGCCGGGAATGTCTGCGATGACGAAGCTACGGCCCAGTCCGCGGCGGACGTCGCCAATTGACACGACTCCAAGATGGGGTTCGAGCGTGGTGAAAGGATAGTCCGCCACCTTCGGCCGCGCCGCGGATACCGCGCGGATCAAAGTCGATTTCCCGGCATTGGGCAACCCCAGTAACCCGACATCCGCCAATACCTTCAATTCCAGAAACAGATCAAATCGCTCGCCCGGTGTGCCCGGCGTGAACTGTCGCGGGGTGCGGTTGACGCTGCTTTTGAAATTGACATTGCCCCGCCCCCCTTTGCCACCTTGCGCCACACAAAGCTGATCACCATTGGCTACCAGGTCGCCAACTACGCGACCGGTTTCTTCGTCCCGGACCACGGTACCGACCGGCACCCGCACCATGCGATCTTCTCCACCCTTGCCCGTGCAGTTGCGTCCCATGCCCTTCTGGCCGTGTTGCGCCTCGTAGGTGCGGATATGGCGGAAATCGACCAGGGTATTGAGGGAGTCATCGGCCACCAGAATGACGCTGCCGCCATCGCCGCCGTCGCC
>JBNLDK010000199.1:0-13546 GCA_050304295.1 Polyangiaceae bacterium | reverse complement strand
GAGGTGCATGCGCTGGCATTGCTCCACGCGCTCGGCGGTCAGTGCATCGAGGCCGTCCGGGTGAGCCAGCGCTTGCTCGAGCCACCGATGGTTGCCCGGCGTGGGCTTCGCTGGCGAGCCTGCCGCCATCAACAGGGTCTTCGCGCGGACCAACCAGGTTGTCCGATCGCGGACGACAGCATCGCGCTGAGCGAGCAGCCCGCGCAACTCGCGGACCTCGCCCGTCGGGACGTACACCGGGTGCGGCATCATGCCGGTCTGTAGGGCCCGGGCAATCCAGTACGAGTCGCGGCGATCGGACTTCTTGCGTGAGGCCGAGATCATGCGCAGGTGATGGGCGTTGAACGTCAGCAGTCGTCCACCAGCTGCGGTCACGACGTCGTGCACGAAGTGACTCATCTTGCCTGCCTCCTGACCGAGCAGCGCCTCGCCCTGCTCGAGCAGGCGCACCACCAAGCGCGTCAGGTCGTCGGCGGTGGTCGGGACTTTGCCCCGCTCGACGATTTCCCCGGTTTCGTCGAGGCAACACCAGACGGTTGCCTTCACGTGCACATCCATCCCAACATACCTCATGGTCTGCTCCGTCGCGGTCGAGCACGTTTGCCGGCTCGCCCGGTTGTTGGCCCGAAAGGCCGCTATTGCCTGCGTCAAAGATACGACGCTTGTGCCGGCCCGACGCGAGGAGACCACTGACCACAATCCAGAGCTGAACGATGGCAGGCAGCACCACCGCCATCATGACAACTTTCCGCCCTCCTTTGGCGTTGACGTTGCGCTCCGCGTCGGAAGCGAACTGGCGCGTCGTAACGCCAATGTCCCTGCTCGCGCTCGGGGTGGGAAGAGGGTTCGGGGGTGATGCGGCGCCGCGCAGCGCGCGTGAGGTGCGCCAGTGCCGGCTGAAGGCCTGCGCCCGGTCCAGATGTGGTGGAAAACTGGACTCTCATGGCGGGTCGTAGCGAGGTGGGCTCAGGAGAGGGGGCGTTTGATTCGCCTACGCGCTCTGACCATGGGTTGCGTGGCTTTGGGTGCCGCTGTCTTGTCCGGGGCGTTGTTCGCCATCGTCTGGTTCAGGCGCTCTCGCCCTCACCTGGCGGTTGGTGCTCTCTTCGCACACTCTCTCGTTCTCGCTCATCGACGGCGATTGGTACGTCGACAACTGATCGAGCGAGCGCAGTGCCAGAGTTCACTTCTGCAGCACGATGGTGCCCGTGTTCGTCGTGCTGGTGCCGGCGGCGAACTTGGTCGGGGTGAGGGTCAACGTATTGCCCTCGACGCAGTACGAGTACTCGGCGCCGTTCGACGTTGTGAGGACATTGCCCGCGACCGTGTAGGTGCCGGTCGATCCTCCGGGACTGTCGATGACGGTCGCGCAGCTGCACCCGTTGTATGGGTCGGGGTAGAGGGGCGTGCAAGTGACGTCGTCGTACGTCAGGCCTTCGACGTAGCCCAAGCTGACCATGGCGCCGTTTAGGCGGTCGCATGCGGTTTGCTCTATGTGCTGGCACTCGGGAGCCAGCTCGAACGTCTGCTCACCCGTCCAGCCCAGGTCATCCTCGTAGGTCATGTCGGCGTTGGCGGTCCACGTACCACTCACCTCGAGGGAGCTTGCCGTGACGGTCGCTGACGCGCAACCCACCCCAACCGCCGTCAGGTTCAACTCGCCAGTAATCGCAACACAGGACTCCACCACGGTCCAGGTCCCGACCACGTCGCCGCCACAGGGCTGCGCTTGGTCGCAGGACGCTGGTGCAGCGCCTCCGCCACCAGCTCCCACTCCACCAGCCGGCGTCGTCCCTCCAGCGCCCACCCCGCCGGTTGCCTGACCAGCGGCGGTACCGGCTGCGGCCGTATCATCGTCATCGGCGGAGCCGCCGTAGTCCCCACAACCCGCAATTGGCAGGGTGACGACCAACGTGTTCAGCCGAACGCAGTGAGACTACGTCGATGATTCATGTGTTCTCCCTCTCGTTCGCGACCGCGACGCGGCGCGGCGCGGCCTTCATCGAGACCGTAGCCCGCCGCCCTACGGATTGGGGGAGGAAACTCGTCGCACCCGACAGCTGCAACGCTCCAAGCGCAGGGAAGCGCCAAAATGTCCCAGCTTTTGGACCAATCCAACGGCGCGTCACGGCTGATCGGTTGACTTCGCCAGCTGAAGCGCCGCCCCCCCTTTGCTTCTCCTTTCCGCCGCAGAGACGAAACGATCGGTAGGAAATCGAGGCAGCTCAGTCCGGTATATACTGCGTCCGTGGGTGGAGGGTATCGCGAGCCGATCGTCGAAAGCGAGGCGCACCAGGCCGCGCGGCGGCTACAGCGCCTGTCGGCTCTCCGGCGGCGCTACCGTCGCGCGTGGCGCCGTGCCGACGCGCGATCGATCAAGTGGACGGCGGTGGTGCTCGTGCTGGGCGCTACCGTCTACCTTGTCTTCGAGCCTTTCGGCGTTGCCGTGTGGGTGGCGTGGGGTCTGGCTTTCGCGGTGCCATCGAGCCTTTATGTCAGGAGCCGCACGTGCCTGTGTCCTGCCTGTGGAAAGCCCTTCTTCGGCCGCCACCAGCGAGAACCCGAGACGGGTCGCGTGTGCTATAGCTGCGAGGCGTCTTGGGGGTACGTTCCTGGCGTCGATGACCTTCGGCCCGAGGACGAGGCGCTGCGCGACCAGGCCGCACGGGCACGTGCCAACTGGCGCTCCGCGAGGCTGGTCCTCCTTCCGGTGGTCGTGGTCGCGGTGGTGCTGGGCACCTGTGGTCTGTTCGCGCACCTCGAGGATCCCAACAACCGGCCTGCGGTGGGCAGCCCCCCAACGATGTACACTGGTCCCATCCCCTGAGCGGGCCGTCGCCTCGGTGTGACCCCAGATGCCAACGTCCGGAAGGAGCCCTACACCATGACCGCGATGTCCGAAGCGAGGCCCGCCGCGCTGCGCGCCGTCGTCGAGAACGGCCGTCTGGAGCTCGACGAGCCGACCCCGCCGCCGGAGGGCCAGGTGTTCGACCTGGTGCCCGTCGAGAAGCACATCGACGACGCTACCGACGACCTCGCCGACGAGGAGCGGTCGGCCCTCCATCGGGAGCTGGAAGAGTCCATGGCTGAGGTCGAGGCAGGTGCCGAGCTGATCGACGCCGAGACCGTGCTGGCGGAGCGGCGGGCAAACGCCGAGTGAGAGTCCGCTTCAGTCCCCGTGCTCGTCGGCGGGCGAACGCCATCGAGAAGCGAAGACGGAGCAGCACCTGTACTACTGGGTGGACGAGAAGGCCCGGGAGGTAGTGCTGATGACCATCTGGGGCGGCCGACGCGGCAAGCCCCGGAAGCTCTGACCCCTCGATCACGCGGACCCTGATGAACGGCCGTTCGCGCTGAAGAGGACGTTCTCGAGCACCATGCCTCCAGTCCACAACACGAGGCCAGGTGCTGCCGCATCCGCACGGCTTGGCCGCCACCGGCGTTGCCACCGTTCGCCACCCCAGCAGCGCGAGCAACTCGCACCGATTCGCTACCGAGACGACAGGCATGCGCCCTGCATGCCTGCCCGTACGGTACGCCGAGGTGCTGGCGTCGGCGAGCCGGTTGCGGTCGCGTATCGTGCCGTCGCGGGACAGGCCTTGTTACAAAATGTAACAAGCCTCCCCAAATCAGGCCGCGATCCGGCAGAAATCCTGCTGTTTCCGCGAACGACGGCAATTGTTGATGAAATACAAAGACGTGCCCGTCTTGCTCGCCACACTGGTCAGCTTGCGCGTGGCCTGGCTCATCAACCGCGCCTGCAGGCCCATGTGGGCGTCGCCCATGTCGCCCTCGATCTCGGCGCGGGGCACGAGCGCGGCGACGGAGTCGACGACGATGAGATCGACGTCGCCGCTCTTGGCGAGCAGCTCCGCGATGTCGAGCGCCTGCTCACCGTTGTCGGGCTGCGAGACGAGGAGCGAGTCGAGATCGATGCCGATGGCCTTCGCGTAGCGCAGATCGAACGCATGCTCCGCGTCGATGAACGCGGCCGTGCCCCCCTGCTTCTGCAACTCCGCGATGGCGTGCAAGGTGAGCGTCGTCTTGCCGCTCGACTCAGGCCCGAAGATCTCGATGATGCGTCCCCTGGGGTAGCCGCCGACGCCCAGCGCCTCGTCGAGGGCGAGGGAGCCGGTGGGAATGACGCGTATCGGCTCGATGGGTCCCGAGCCGGTCATGGTCATGATGGAGCCCTTGCCGTGGGCTTTGTCGACGGAGTTGATGAGGGGGTTGACGTCGCGTGCCATGTTGGGAGCGGTGGCGGGAGCGGAGCTGGACGCGGTGGTGGATGCAGTGTTCGACATGTGTGAGATCTCCTGTGAGATGAGCCGCGCCTTGGCGCGGGATACAGCACGCCCGGGCTCGCCGCGTAGTGGTGGGATGGACTGGAGCTAGCCCTGTGGCGAGCCCGGGCTAGCCGAAGCGAATGCAGGAGGCGTGCCGGGGTGGGCGGCGCGGGAAAGCGCGGGAATCAGCGGTGGCGACCAGGTGGCGACGGGTGGCGGCCGGTGGCGAAGCGGGCGCGGGCGAAGGGAGGGCGGGCGTGGGCGAAGGGGGGCGCGGGGGCGCGGGGTACGTGCCGCATCGGAGCGCGAACGCGTCCGGGCTTCCCCGGGTCGAAGTGTGCGCGTACGCGTCCGGGGTCTCTCGGGTCCAGGTGTGAGCGCGCCGAAACGCGCGTATCGGTACCGCTCCGGGCAGATGAGGCGCGTGAGCAGCCTGGAACGATCGCGTCGAGAACGATCGGAGGCGATCAAGTAGCAGCGTGGAGTCTCGTCCCAGACGGCGGTCTTTTAGGCCCGCAGTCGTTCGAGATCCAGCCGAAACCCCGGCAGCAGGGGCGAGGCAAGGCTTGCCTCATGGCGCGCGCGCTCACCCAGCCCATCGCCATACCATCGCTCGACCGTCCCGTTCAGTTCTACCGTCCACAGTTCGCTGACGCCGGCTTCGGCGTAGACGAGCCGCTTGGCCATCCGATCGTAGGTGCGGTTCGAG
Source organism: Polyangiaceae bacterium (assembly GCA_050304295.1). GTDB lineage: Bacteria > Myxococcota_A > Polyangia > Polyangiales > Polyangiaceae > JAFGBI01. The sequence goes on along the minus strand of JBNLDK010000199.1, from coordinate 8,551 downwards.
GAGAGCACCTCCACGCAAAGGTTGGGGATCTTCGTGATCGGCCCCTCGTGGTCTCGGGCGATGGCGCCGAAAATCACGAAGCAGTCGGGTTGCAGGATGCGGTCGGGTCCGAAACGCACGTCGAGCGGAGCAACCCCCACCATGACCGTCTGCGGTGAAGCCTCTGCCCAGTCACGCAGGTGGCGCGCCAGGCGCATCAAGAGCTCCTGGTGCCAGTAGCTGGGGCTCGGAGACACCAGTACTTCTCCGTCGAGCAGTTCGATCCGCTCCGACGTTTCGGGCATCGACAGGAACTCCTGCTCGGACACCAGCGCTGGCGCGATGCTCGACATCTCGATTGAAGGGTAGCTTTGCATCGGATGAGCGGCCAGCAGGATTCGATCGCAGCTGCGGGCCTCGCTGTCGGTTCTTGGCCCCCCGGCCTTGTTATGAAATGTAACAAACTCCCCACCGAAAACGCGAAATCCAGGATGAATCCCGCTAGTTCAGCCAACCACGGCAATGGTTGATGAAATACGAAGAAGTGCCCGTCTTGCTCGCCACGCTGGTCAGCTTGCGCGTGGCCTGGCTCATCAACCGCGCCTGCAGCCCCATGTGCGCGTCGCCCATGTCACCCTCGATCTCGGCGCGGGGCACGAGCGCGGCGACGGAGTCGACGACGATGAGATCGACGTCGCCGCTCTTGGCGAGCAGTTCCGCAATGTCGAGCGCCTGCTCGCCGTTGTCAGGCTGCGAGACGAGGAGCGAGTCGAGATCGATGCCGATCGCCTTCGCGTACCGCAGATCGAACGCGTGCTCCGCGTCGATGAACGCGGCCGTGCCCCCCTGCTTCTGCAACTCCGCGATGGCGTGCAAGGTGAGCGTCGTCTTGCCGCTCGACTCAGGCCCGAAGATCTCGATGATGCGTCCCCTGGGGTAGCCGCCGACTCCCAGCGCCTCGTCGAGGGCGAGGGAGCCGGTGGGGATGACGGCGAGCGGTTCGATGGGGCCCGAGCCGGTCATGGTCATGATGGAGCCCTTGCCGTGAGCTTTCTCGACCGAGTTGATGAGGGGGGTGACGTCGCGTGCGACGTTGGGAGCGGTGGAGGGAGCGGAGCTGGACGCGGTGGTGGATGCGGTGTTCGACATGTGTGAGAGCTCCTGTGAGATGAGCCGCGCCTTGGCGCGGGATACAGCGCGCCCGGGCCCGCCGCTCGGCGAGGGGAGGGGACTCAGGGTTGGCGCTGCAGTGAGCCCGGGCTGGGGCAGGGGAGTGCACGGAGCGTGCCGAGGGGGGCGGAAGTGGAAAGCGCGGGGAGCAGCGGCGTTGAGCGCGGGCGGCGAGGTGGCGAAGGGGTGGCGGCCGGCGGCGAAGGGGTGGCGGCGGTGGCGATGACGCGGGGCGTGACCAGTAGCGATGGCGGTGCAGGGCGCGACTGCGCGAAGCGTGACCCCGTCGAGACGCGCACATTCGTAGCGTTTCTCGCCTGTCATACGCCTGATCCGAGGAGAACGATCGCGTCTTGAACGAGCGGAGGCGGTCACGTCCAAGCGCATCTGGTGGGAAGTGCGTCGAGGTCGTGATTCATCGAGCCGCAGCGCGGCACGGATCTTTCAGTCCCTCGTCGCGTGCCCACCGGACTGCGCCCCGAATACCGCCGCCGCCAGCCCGAGCTCACACCGCTCTACGAGACGCTCGCGGTGCACCTCGCGAGCTTTCGCGACCGCGTGCAGGACGAATACGAGCGCGCGCTACCCCGCTACGTCGAAGAAGAGCTCGATCAGTACCTCCGCTGCGGAATACTCGCGCACGGCTTCGTCCGCGCGCGGTGCAAGGACTGCGGCAAGGACCTCTTGGTGGCGTTCAGCTGCAAGAAGCGCGGCGTGTGCCCCTCGTGCAACGCGCGACGCATGGCGAACACGGCCGCCCACCTCGTGGACCACGTCATCCCGGACGTCCCGCTTCGCCAGTACGTGTTGAGCGTGCCGTTCGAGCTGCGCCTGTTGCTCGCGAAGAATCCGGAGGCGCTTACGATGGTGGGTCGCGTCTTCGTGGAAGAGATCTTTCGCTGGCAGCGGGACCGCGCGCGTGAGGGGGGCGTCGGGGGCGAGGCGCGCGGCGCCGCCATCTGCTTTCCGCAACGCTTCGGTAGCAGCCTGAACCTGAACGTGCACTACCACGTGCCCGTGGTGGATGGTGTGTTCACCCGCAAGAGCCCGACGGCGCGCGCGAAGTTCCACCGCACCCCGCGTCCGAAGGTTGACGATCTCGAAGCGATCGCCGAGCGGGTCGAGCGCCGCGTGGTGCGCTGGCTGCGGCGCCGCGCCCTGCTCACGGACGAACCCCACGACGACACCTCCAATGCTCCGCGAAACCCAAGTCCGCTCGAAGCTTGCCTTGAAGGCTCCTTGGGCCTCGGTGAGCTGACGACGCTGCCCGGAGCGCCGCTCGTCGAAGCCTGCGAGTCGGGGATCGCCGGGGTACCGGTGCCGCGCAGCCATCACCGTCGCGGCCGTGCGCGCGGCTTCGACGTGCACGCCGCCGTCGTCGTCTCTGCCCGCGATCGAGAGGGCCGCGAGCGCCTCCTTCGCTACTGCGCCCGGCCTCCCTTCGCGCTCGAACGGATGAGCCGCTTGCCCGACGGTCGCGTCGCCTATGCCCTCAAGAACCCGTGGCGCTCCGGCGAGACGCACCGCGTGATGGAGCCTGTTCAGTTCATCGCTCGCCTCGCCGCGCTCGTGCCCCCACCGCGGCACCCGCTGATCCGCTTCTACGGCTGCTTCGCGCCCAACTCCTCGTGGCGGGCCAGCGTGGTGCCCGGTCCTCCACCGCCTGCATCGAGTGTCCCCGCCGGCGATCAGGTTGCCACGGCCAAGCCCACCTCCTCGCGCATCAACTGGGCGGAGCTTCTGAAGCGCATCTACGACGTCGACGCGCTCGCCTGCGAATGCGGTGGTCGACTCCGCTTCATCGCCCTCATCACCGAGCCCGAAACGGCCCGCGCCGTCCTCCGGGGCCACGGCCTCCCCACCGAGCCCCCCCTCATCGTCACCTCCCGCCCGCCGTGCCTCGCCGACTTCTTCGACGCCGCGCCCCCGGACTACTTCGAGCCTCCGCCGCCCGATTTCTTCGACGCGCCGCCCCCTGACTGGTAACTTTTCGCTCGCTCCCCTGGTCCCAGCCGGCGCTCCCACCCCCGTTGCGCCCCGCCGAGATCCGCGTTGGAATAGGTCAAATCATCCGGACCGAACGCCAGCTCCTCGAGTAAGTGCGCATAGTGCGTGATTCTGTAAACTCACCCCGTGACCGTCGGACACGAACCCCGGTTGAAGCTCCTTGCCTCTTGACGGACTGGACCCCGGCGCGCAGCAGTGCGACAATACCGCGGCGTTTCGGGTACGGGTCGAGACAGAGGGGGGCGCTGCCTACTTGACCGCCGGGGAGCAGAATATCATCATCAGCCCAGGCTACGCGATTGAACCACACCATCCTTCGTATGGGTTCTGCTCAGTCAATTCTTCGTGCGACGACGCCTAGCGCGCTCGGCCTTGTGGTCACGCTCCTCTGCGCCGCATGCGGGGGAGGCGAAGCTGATATCGCGGGCACCTACCAGCTCTCCGGAACGCTTGTCCCGGCCTACGCGGTCGAGGCAAGCTCGGAGCGCCCGTGCGGGATCATGCTCGACCCGAGCGCCGTCGAACTCCGCATGGTGGTTTCGTCGGAAGGCGGGTGGTCTGTCACCTTTCCTGACGATGGGTGCGTCATTGGCGTGGAACGATCCGGGGATGTGCTGATGGCGCAGGATGAGTCGTGCGACATCGACCCGGGAGGCCACCTCGCAACGATGGCGATCGAGCGACAGTTCATCCAATTCGAGTTTGATTCCACCGCCCACACGGTCACCGCCAACTACGTTGACCGTCGCGAACGCGAGGACGGACAGGCGGTCCGCGCCTGCCGCCTGTTGGAGGCCGTCGCCATCAAGGAGTCGGAGTGATAGTGGGGGGCTCCGCGGATCTCGAGTCCAGGCCGCGTCAACGTCGCGCCTGGACTGCTGCCGTGATGGCTCCTCTTTTTGCGGTGCTGGGGTGCGGGGATGTGGAGGAATCTGCTCCGCCCCATCAGGTCGGCTACGAGGGGACAATGAATTGGGGGCCGGAGGTTGTGCCCCCGGCATCCTGCGAGGCACTCCCAAGCCGAGTGGAGGCTTCCGGCCACTACATTCTGTCCCAGAAGGCCGATGCTCTGAGCGTTTACGAAGAAGGCGTCGGGTGCACTGTCGAGCTGACCAAAGTCGCGGACAAGAGCTACTCGGGCACAGACGTCAGCTGCACGTTTCCGTCATCAGGCAGCTGGCAAGGGGCTCCAGCCATCGGAACGGAACAGAGACGCTTCAAAGAGATCGCCCTTGACTTCACGGCCGCGACCGCCTCATATCTCGCGATCGTAGAGACGAAGATGCCGGACGGCGTGGTCCTTGAGCGGTGTATTCGGGCTGAGTTCACTCTCTCCAATCTGCCGTAAGCGACACCACGGACGGCACCTATCTTCTGTCAGGACGGGCCAAGGCTCCGCCTCCGGAGCTCAGTGACCTACGCCGAGGCTCCCGCGGCTCGCGACGGACGACGGACCAGAAAGCCGCGATGGCGATCTCGATCGTGGTCACGCGGGGTCACCTCGTCGCTCCCTGCCAGGGCACGCCGACCGAGAACCACAGCTCGGACTCCGACGGCGAGTCAGTGTCCACCAGTAGCTGCCATCCCAGGGAAGTCGTGTGCACCTGGAAGCGCACGACCCCCAGCGGCTCGACTTCGTGGGTCCGTCTGACGGCCAGCTCGGCAACGCCGCTGCGGACCTCGATCTCCTCCAGGTGTTCGTAGAGGTACGAGGCACCTGCGCCAATCCGCATGCTTGTGCGGAGGGCAGGCAGTGGGAACCGGTATGCGAAATAGCCGGTCACCGCGACTTGTGATCCGTTCACCAACGCGGTGTCTTGGGCATCCGCGACCACCCACGCCAGTCCTGGTTCAAAGCGAAAACCCAGGCGCCTCGCGTTGAGTCCGATGCCCGCCGCCATGCCCAAGCGGACCCGTCCGTCGCCAACGCCCAACACTCCGGCGGCGCCCACAGACGGAGTAAGCCTCATCCGGAACCTGAAGGACGGCGTGTCCGTCGCAGTATCGAACAGCGTTGCGAGCAAAGGGGCGGGAGCGTAGAAGCCCCGTCCATGCTGTTCGCTCGTTGCCACCCCGAGGACCTCGCCGTTGCAGCGAAGGAGTGGTCCCCCGGAGTTGCCTGGACGGAGGGGGGTGTCGGCGACAACCTGGGTGGAGCCTACGTAGGTAACGGCCCCGCGGCTCACTTCCCACCGATCGGACGCACGGGACTTCGGCCTGATGGCCACCACGGCCTCTCCACGTCTTGCCGGGTCAGAGTCGAGTCGCAGAGGGATCGCTCCCGCCGGCGCAGTCGAGTGAAGGCGAAGCAGTGCCACGTCAATCTGCCTGTCCTCGGCAACAACGTCGAAACCGGCTGAGGTTCCGTCTGCGAACACCACCCGCATCCGCCGAATCGATCGGTTGAGGAGGAGGTGGCGCGCCGTAACGATGTGCCTCGAATCGCGCGCGACGAATCCTGCCCCGAATGAGTCACCTGCCTCGACGCGCACAACGGACGGCACCAGTCTCTGAATTGCGTTGGGGCTGCAGTCGGGTCCGGCGGCCCACGAGGCGGACGAGACAAGGAAAGGCAAAACGCCGACGCCTGACCCGAGAAGGCGAGGAATCCCCCACGTCCGGCAGTCTGCGCGATGGTCAACCACGCCGCAGAGCCTACCTCAGGATTCACCGTTCAAGAACGGTCGTGAGAGAGACCCCCGCGAGGGATGCCACGGGCACTGCGAGCGCTGCTTGCGCGTCCAGCCCGGTAGGCATGTTCGTCAGAGAGAGCGCCCATGATACAGCGAGCGCCCATCATCACACCCCGCGCCCAAGAGCTGCTCCCCCCGACGTACGCGGACGCGACGATGGCATCACCGAGCATGCTGAATGTCCGAATGGCATCTCATCCGGAAAGCCAGCGCAGATGTCTGGAGTTGAGAAGCGGCTGGGAGGCTTGCCTTGGTTCATCCAGTGCGGCACTCTGTAGCGGTGGGAGCCGGCATCAGGGGACGACGGCCTGTGCTCGTCGTGGACGATGAGACGAGCGTGGCGTCGTTTCTCTCCAAACTCTTGCGGCGCAACGGCTATCAGGTCGTTGTCGTCCATTCCTGTGTCGAGGTTCAGTTCCTTCAGGGGAGCTTCTTGCTAGGCATCTTCGACATCAACCTCGGTGACGGTTGCGGGGTCCATGTGGCCAAGCGTCTCATCGAGGAGGAACGCCTTTCAGGATGTGTGTTCGTCACCGGCTTCGCCGAGGTCGACGTCATTCAGGAAGCGGAGACGCTCGGGCGAGTGTTCCAGAAGGGCGACGGTCTGCCGGGGCTTATCGAGCACGTGAACAAGATCGCCGGCGGCATTCCTTCGCGGGAGTAGCACTCGTATGCGACGACTCTGGCACGAACCCTGCGACCAACATGGCGGTGCGCACGAACCGCGTTCCGTTCCCGCGGTGGGGCTGACCCTCGTGGCCACCCCCGCACGTTTCGTCACGGGCCCTGTTCGCATTCGCTGAGGACTGTCTGCGCCTCGACGCATTCATCCGTCGTGTACCGAAGCACCGTTCCTTCCCAGCATGTGTAGCTCCCGGCGTTCCCGCATCGTAAGAGAGCCTCCTGCTCACGGCGACACCACTCGTAGCTCCCCCAATACAACAGACAGGCGTCCACGGACCGGTAGAGGCACTCTTCTTCGTCGAGCCGGCGACAGAAGGACTCCGCACCCGGAGGAAGGGACAGCTCGTTCTCGGCGCCACCTCGGTCCGGTTGCTCCTGGTCTTCCTCCGACGTGCGCCCCCCGCAATAGACAAGCAGCAACGCGCACGCGATCCCAATGACGAGATGGACTCCCGCGCCAAATCATCCGGACCGAACGCCAGCTCCTCGAGTAAGTGCGCATAGTGCGTGATTCTGTAAACTCACCCCGTGACCGTCGGACACGAACCCCGGTTGAAGCTCCTTGCCTCAACTCCGGCAGGCGGGGTTCTCGCAGATTGCTCCGAAGTCACTGATGTCGACACTCTTCAAGCCCAAGGGGCTTCGTATTCCACCACGACCGCGAACGCCGTAGGTGTCCGATGTTCGACAAGGAAGCTCTACAAGAGAAGCTGTCAGGATTGACCCCCGTCCGGCGGGGGGCTTTTGCGGCGGCGTGTGCCGAGCGAATGGGGAGAGCCCACTCGGAGTACGTGGACGAGCACGGCGGGGACGATGAGACTCTGGTTGGCGTTCGGCAGACGCTCTGGGCCTCGCTCGCCAATGGGGTCTACCCCAGGATGGCGAAAGAGATTGAAGCCTGCCGAGGGTTGATCCCCGAGGGCGACGGACTCGATCCAGCAGAAGCAACCTCGTATGGCGAGCACGCGGTGGTGGCAACCCTGTACGCCTTGGAGGCGGCGTCGGAAGGTCGTTTGAAGGAAATCGGCTGGGCGGCAGAGCGGGTGTACGACGCCATCGCTGGCCTCTTGATGGCTCGGCTTGATGTGGACCTGAACAGTCCAGAAGAAGTGGATCAGCTTGAGCGCCACAGCCTTCTCGTGGCTGAACTCAGACGCCAGGATGCTGACCTGGCGGCCCTGGCCGGAACAGACGACGAGGGCACCTTGGTGGAGCAGTTGCGTGGTCGTGCTCAAGCCGACGCGGCTGTCTTGTTCGGTACGGACTGGGATGAACTACCTGAAGAATGACCGGCCGCACGCTGATGACTTTCCACCCCACCACCGCCCGCACACCGTCCGCAGCACGAGCGAGGCCCGAAGCCCGATCAGAGAGTGGACCGTGATACCCTCGCTGTCGTGGAGGGCAGCTACCGGCAGCAGATCGTCGAGAGTGAGGCGAAACGGTTGGCTCTCAAACGCCATCGCCACCAGCAAGCCTGGCTACGCCTGGCGTTGTGCTCGGACGACCATGGTAAGCTGACGGAACGTCATGCCGGACGCCATTTGCCTGCGATGTGCCGCCGAGAAGCCTCGGCCATGGACCACGTGTGGTGGGTGCGGATTCGATCCCAGAATCGACGACGTGAGTCTCATCAAGAGCGTCTACCTCTCGGTCGAGAGGTTCGACGACGCCGACCGACGCAAAACGTATCAGCTCGAACTGACTGCGCTGGCCGAGTCCATCCGACGAGGGGATAGGATCGCGTTCGACGAAGCCGACCTGCCTCGACTGCGAAGGCAGAAGGATCTCGTGGAGTCTGTGCCGTCGTCCGCGGTCTGGAGTGCCGTTGTGCGTCTCTTCCTCCCAGCGGTCGTAGTGCTTCTCGTGCTCGTTGCCTGTTGATGGCCGAATTGACGTCGCAAGCGCCACCAAATCTGACGTCGCATGATCTCGGGCCCTCGCCCGCACTGCCGCCGTAGCTCTGATCCGCTGGGGTCGTAGGCTGTCGAGGCCGTACGACGCCGTTGGTCGTGCGT
>JBNLDK010000198.1:0-9631 GCA_050304295.1 Polyangiaceae bacterium | reverse complement strand
GACACGCCGCAGGTCTTGGCACCCGACGCAAAGACAGAGCCACCGAGCCCAGCCGGACCGAAGAACACGGACACCACCAGCAGCCAAAGGGCTGCCACGCGCAAGGCGTCGAGGAGGTGTCGGGGTCTTGGCATGACTGATGCTTATCCTATCAGGATCCGGCGCGCAAAGCACCTCAACCGATAGGCCGAGGGACGGCCCAGGCTACCGGCCGCCGCTACCAGGTCGACTTCGACACCCTCGACGTCCAGAGCCTGCGCGAGCTCGTCCGCCTCATCCGCGACCTCGACCATGAGAAGCAGGCCGCCGTGAACCGGGCGCGCATGATGCCGTGGCGGCGGTGATCGCCGTCGCGGCCGGCCGCGCTCAGTCATCGTCATCGTCGTGCTCGTCTCCCGCATGCCGGTTCGGCCCCAGCCCTGGTGTTCCCGTCGAGCCCTGCGCGGAAGTCGTGTAGGCGCTCGCTGCGTTGTGGCGATACACAAGGTCACCGCCGGCTTGCCCCGTGCGGTATCCGAGACCCAACACCGCAAGCGTGCCGAGGGTTGCCACCGCCGCCGTTGGAAGCCCGGCCTTGCTGCGGCTAATGGCCAGGGCCAGCAGCATCAGGCCGAGCACTCCACCACTCGTCCAGACGAAGACCTCGGCGGCCTCTTCGTGTTCCTCGATCGCCTGCTCAGGGACGACCCGCTCGACCCGATCCTCCTCTGACTCGCCGGTCTGCAGGGCGACGATGCCGGACCCGAGCAGGAGCGCCTGCAGCGCAACGACCAGCACCCAACTCCTGGTCGGCAGCCATTTTCGCCACCAGCCCAGCAAGACACCGCCGGCGAGCAGGGGCATCAGCACGCCAAGGGCCATGGGGATGTGAACGACTTTGGGGTGGAAGAACAGGCTGTCCATGATGTGGCCTCCGGAGGTATGACTTGGGCACCAGGATGGTCGCGGAGGCGCGTCTCGGCTATCCTACGGACGTGATATGGAAGGGATTACAGGCACTTGAGCGAGTCTGACTTCACATCCGAACGACCGCTCCTGACGCTCACCCTGGTCGCGTTCCTACTGATGGCGAGCCTGGCGGCCGTCGATCTCGTCTCTGACCTCCGTGAGGGAACCACGGTCTCCCACGTCGTCGTCGAGGGGACGATCTTGCTGGTGGGATTCCTTGGCGCTGCGTTGGTTGCCCGCAAACTGTTTCGGGTGACGGCGCTCGCGCGGACAGCATCTGAGGAAGCTCGTTCCCTGGCTGGTGAGCTCGCGAAGAGTGCGGCCGAGGCCGAGCGATGGCGCGGCGAAGCCCGGGATCTCATGCGGGGCCTGAGCGAGGCCATCGACGAACAATTCGATCGATGGCAGCTCTCGCCCGCCGAGAAGGAGGTCGGGCTGCTACTCTTGAAGGGACTCAGCCACCGGGAGATCGCGGAGGCACGGTCCGTCACTGAGGCCACGGCCCGACAGCAGGCCCGGGCAGTCTACAAGAAGGCGGGGCTTTCTGGGCGACACGATCTTGCGGCGTTCTTCTTGGAAGACCTGATCCTCCCAGTGGAGGAACGTTAGGTCAGCGATTGCTCACGAAGGAAGTCGCTTGCCCCGGCCCTCAGTCGCCGGGCTGGCGTCTGGATCATCCGAACGCTCATGGTCGGCATCGGTCGCCCAGTCTTCACCGAAGAACTCACACGGGTGGAGCGTGCGTTCCTTGGTGCAGGCCATGTCGGTCGCGGGACAGTAGCGGTCACATCCCCAACAAACCCGCTCCGGGTGCCTGGGCCTCCGGGGAAAGCGCGGCGGACTCATGGTGCCCTCTGCTCCTGGGAGCGAGCCAAGGCTCGCCGCGAATAAAGCGCACCCATGAAGAACACGACGAGCGCAACTGCGTTGAGTACAGAACCAAGCTGCCGAAGATCATTCGAGGTTCCGAGGTCACCGATGACCCGAAGCAGGAGACCCAGATGCAGCAGCACCGGCGCACCCCAAAGAACCGGATGGAAAGGGATCTCGACCCGCGCCACTGCCGGCAGGATGATGGGGGCGTGAGCAAGCACCATCGACAGCACGTATCCCACAAAGACACCGTGCAAAATGGCGTCGTAGACAGGCCCCGCATGAGGTAGTCCGAGCGCGAGGAGGGTGCTGCCACTGAACGTGAGCCACGCAGCGCCGAGTAGCACGCCCGCTGCGGAGAACCGGGGCAGTCCCCTGCGCGTCAGAGTTCGCCTCGCCAAATCGAACCTGAGCTGCCAGAGGCCGATCGCAGCCATCAGTCCACCGGCGGGCCCCAACGCGCCATCGACGCCACTGCTCACCAGCGATACGCTGACCGCGAGCGCCGCGGCGCAGAGCACCAAGATCACCTTAGCCCACATGGGCGTTGGCGCGAGCCTTGATAGCTCCAGTCGCTCGGCTGCTATCGTCAGGACGAAGAAGGTCATCCACGCCGGCGCCACGTTGCGAACGGGATGGCCGAGCGTCCAGAAGACGTTCCCGAAAACCAAAACGAGGGCCCCGAGAAACATGAGCCAGGTGAATGCCGCTGACTGCCGCCGGATGATGGCCGCGTTGACCGCCACCAACGCTGCGCTGGACAGGACACCCAGCCATCCCGCTGAAGCAAGACCGAGCAGCATCCCAATCGCCGCGGCTGCCCCGATTGCCGCCGCTGAGTATCCCCACCGACTTCCCAGAGCGACGGCTCGTTCGAGTGCGATCACGGTGCCAAAGACCCCCACGACGAGCATCGGGCCATGGTCCGCGGCGAACGTCGGCCCCCAACCGAGGACCACGCCCACTCGGGAGAGACCGGCAAGTACTCCCGTTGCAGCGGCGACCGCCACCACGAGCAGCAGGGCTCGCCGGAACCGGATTTGCGCGTGTTCGTGAGCAGGTGTCGTCGCCGCCATCGCCTCAGCCCCACCCCAACAGTCGTCTGGCCTCGTCGGACATTCGACTCGGCTCCCAGGGCGGGTCCCAGACCAGCTCGACCTGAATGACTCCCAGGTCGCCGATCGCTTCGAGCCGTTCCTCGGCATCGCGCACGATGTGCTCACCCAGGGGGCAAGCCGGAGTGGTCATCGTCAGCCGAACATGTACGCCGGTCCGCTGCACGTCGATCCCATAGACCAGCCCAAGGTCCACGATGTTGATGCCCAGCTCGGGATCGATAACGTCTCGCAGTCCGCGCTCCACGGCGTCAGAAACATGGGAGGTACTGCCCAGGTTGGTCATCGGCCCTCCACATTCCTCGGCGCTCGCATGCGACGGGCAGAGGCCAGTGCTTCCTGGGCCGTGCGATGCACACTCGGACCGTCGAAATGCCGTGCCACGCGAACCTGAGGAAAGGACTCTGCCCGTCGGGCCAGATGGGCAAGGTCGCGGTCACTCAGCGCGCGCCGGCATTCTTCGTAGACGCCGTCGCGGCCCTCTTCCTTCGCGTCGTGCTCTGAGAGCAGCGCCAAGATCTCTCGGCACAACGCCAGGTCGGGAGTCGGCACGAGCAGCGAGGTGAGCGCAGCATGATCGATTCGCAGCGCGTGGGCTCGGTCGAGCGGGGCTCCCCCGCGTGCCTCACGAACGGCGGGCAGGAGCACCTTCTCTTCGATTGCGATGTGACGCAGCAACCCGCGCCGAAAGTCGGCGAAGGCTTCCGGATCGAGCTCCGGTGTCTCCATCGCGCGGTCCAGCAGAGTGTGCAGTCGTGCGTGGTCGGCCACCAGGTAGTTAATGATTCCCCGACTCACCATGGCGTCCCCCTGACGAGCATCACGCCGGCGGCCAGGAGGATGAGCGCGAGAACGACATTGACCCGACCAAGCACCGAGGCACGCCGACGTTCGAGGTGAGCCTGCGCCGAGCGCGCGTCTGCTGCAATCGCCTTGGTCGCGCGCGGACCGACGACGAAGTCGTGGACTGCGCTCACCATGAGCACCAGCACGAATCCGCCCAACTTGGCGAGGACGGTCTTGCCGAACGGCGACTGCAGCCACTCGGCGCGCGCGAAGTCTCCTAGCCGGACGCCCCGGACCCAAAGGTTGAAGGTCCCAGTGACCAGCAGCAGTCCAAAGCAGACCCAGCCGACATTGCGGAAGCGTTCTCCAGTCTCCCGTAGAAAGACCGCGGCGTCCGTTCGGCCACCCAATCGCAGCCACGGCACAACGACCAGAACCAGGAACAGCATGCCCCCGATCCAGGCGGTGGCCGCGAGGATGTGAACCCAAACAGAAAGCAGGTAGAGCACGTGCATCGTCGACCCCGTCATCGCTTCGCTTCGGTTCGCACATCCAAGTACTCCTTCAGCGCCACGGCGTTGTTGTGCTCGGGGTCCTTTGCGGCGAACAGCAGGGTAAGGGTGCGTGCAGTACAGCCTTCCAGTAGCTGCTCGAGGGCCTCTTCTCGTTCGTCAAGCTCGCGAAAGTACCTTCGCTTGAAGGAAGCCCATCTCGATGGCTCGTGGCCGAACCATTTGCGGAGTTCTGCGCTGGGGGCGACGTCCTTGACCCACGCATCGAGCTTGGCGACATCTTTCGAGAGGCCACGGGGCCAGATCCGATCCACCAGCACGCGACAACCATCGGAGCGAGCCGGTGGATCGTAGACGCGTTTTGCCTGAAGTCTTGGACTACTCGTGCGGGGCATGGTCGTGCTCAGCGCCAAGGGCATCGAGGGCAATCAGGGAATGAGCATAGGCGCCGCCCGCGCGCATCTCGGCGGCCACCCAGATCGCCTCCATCAGTTCCTCGGGCGTGGCGCCTTCCCGCGTCGCAGCCTTGGTATGCCCGCGAATGCAGTAAGGGCACTGGGTCACGTGCGCCACGGCCACCGCGATAAGCTGCTTGTGCTTGCGGGAGAGGGCACCCTCGCGAAACACGGCCTTGCTGAAGTCGTGGAAAGCAGACTCCACATCAGGAGCCAGACTCTTGCGGCGCTTGGCGAGATCGGCTGTCGGCCTTGGGAACGTGTTGTCGGGCATGTCTCTTCACTTCCTTTCCCGTGGCTATGAGGCCGACGCTTGTGCTCGACATGCTTCGCTTACGGCTTCGAGTTCGGCGTCACCCAACCTTTCCTGCACGGCTTCGAAAAGCACGCGTTCCTCGAAGCGGACGTGGTCTCTCAGCAGCGCGCCGAAGCGCTCCAGTCCGTTTGCGACGTCGTGCCCGTCTTCAGACACGATCCGGCGAAGCTCCGCATGCTCGTCTCGCGTTCGCTTTGCAAGGGCAGCACCTCCGGCCCGTTCCAACGCGGGCAGGATGTGCTCCTCCTCGATTGAGAAGTGGGGGGCCAGCTCGTTGTGGAAGCGGCGCGTGAGCTCGTCCCAAAGGTCTGCCGACGCCTCGGGCTTCACCGAGGCCGCCGACGTCGCACGCCGCGCAAGGACCAGCGCCTGGTGGTGATCGTCGCTCAGCTGTCGGAGTCTGTGGTCGCGTTTCATGTCCTTATCCTCGCGGCCTGCTCCTGCTTGCTTGCGGGCCAACCCAGGGTCAGCAGGAATGTGCTGTCGATCTCGGCGTGCACGTCATGCGGCAGACCTGCTCCCATCACCAGGAGTTGGCCCTCCGGAACGTCCACGTTGTGCTCCGGGAGCCGCAGGCGGATGTGTCCGGACAAAGTCTGCACCGACGCGGTGACATTGGCGTGATGCTCGGAGATCGTCTTTCCACGCTTGAGCGCGACGGCGACGATGCGGAGGTCCGCGGTTCGGATCAGCGTTCGCGCGGTCTGTCCTTCGCGAACGTAGGGCTCTTCGTCGAGTAACTCGCGAGCGACAGCTGCAAGGTCGAAGGTCGCTCCGTGGTCCGGCGATGCAGGTGTATTCATGTCCTATCCTCCTTGGGTGTCGGCGTGTTCGAAGCGCTGTGACGAGTCGATGCGGCGCCGTTCTCGAAGCTCATGAATGATGGTCCGTTGGAGCTCGGCTGACAGGTGCTCCCGGATCGCCGGGAAGATCACGCTCTCTTCCAGGGCGAGGTGCGCCTCGAATTCGGTCTCTAGCATCAATGCAGTAGCTTCAAGCTCGCAGCGGGCCATGTCGTCGCGGGGCTCGCAGCGGACTGCGGCGGTCGCGCGGATCAGAGCCTCCAACCGCGGCACGTGCTGCTGGTGTTGACGCGCCATTGCATCAAGCGCGTCATCTACTGGCTTTGACAGGCGGCGCAGTCGCGGCTCGATGCTCTCTTCCTCATCAGCGACATGGAGCGGCAGTGCTTCGACAAAGTAGCGCTCCACGTCGGCGCAAGCCTGGACCACTTGCTCGACTGGTGCGTCCTTGCGCGACGCAGCTTGACGGGCCAAAGCGGCGAAGCGGCGGATCCGCTCATGGCACTCGCCGAGGAGCTCGACGAGTTCTGGAGACTCGGTTGTGTGGCGGGTAGATAGGTTCGTCAGCATGAAACGCTCCGCGCCTCTGCACGAGGCCATTGCCGCTCAGTGAGCATGGGGCTCGTTGCCGGTTGCGGCGAGATGCACACGGCGAACGTAGGCTCCCTTCCACCGGGCTGCCGACCATCACGTGTTCAACGCTCGGGGGAACAGGACGTTGTTCTCGAGATGGATGTGCTCCATCAACTCGGCTTCGAGCGTTTCGAGCCCGCTGTAGAGGGCACGCCACGTCGCGCATGCCTCAGGCGGGGGAACGAAGTTGCCAGCGAGCTCACGCATTTGCTGGAGGTTTGCCCCGTGGTCATCGTGCTCTTGCATCATCACCCGGATCGGCATGTGCACCTGGGGCCCATGACTTCCGGATTGGATCGCTGGAAACAGCACCTGCTCCTCCTTCGCGAGGTGTTGCTGGATCTCCCCCCGGACTCGCTCGAGGAGCGCGGCGAGGCCGCGAGGGCAGGTCGGCTTGTCCCCGTGAACGCGCTCGACCCGCTGCGCCGCTTCGACGAGCGCTGGGAGGTCTCGGCGAAGCGGCTGGTGGAATCGAGTCAGGATGAAATCGATGAGGTCCGGCAGCGGCTTTTCGTCCCATCGCTCCGTGGTCGGGGCCCCGTCCGAGGCAGCGATCTCTTCGATGATGGCCGCAGCGTCGAGCCCCGACTCCCTGCAGGCGTCGGCCAGCTTCTGGCGACCACCGCAGCAGAAGTCGAGCCGGTGGCGCAGGAATACGCGCGTGGCGGCGGGATGAGCGGTTGCAAGCTGCCCGAGGGTCTCGTTGGCATCAATCATGGTCGGTTTCCTTTCTACGCTTCGTGATAGCGATATCCGTGCCACACTCATAACATGCGGAAAGAAATGGAGATTTCACCGTAGGGTTATTGAGAGCATAACACGCCACCTGTTGTGTGCAGCATAACTGTTATGCTATCAATAACCATGGATCGCTTGGAGCCGCTGCTGTCTATCGCTGTCGACCTCACAGCCTCCCTGGCATCCCAGGACCGACTTCAGCGCCTCGTCGACGCGGTTCGCGCGGCCATCCCCTGCGATGCTGCTGCAGTCCTCGCGCTGACGGGTGATGAGCTCATTCCGCTCGCGGCGCACGGCCTTTCGCCCGAGGTTCTCGGTCGTCGCTTCACTCGACGCGAGCATCCCCGTCTCGATGTCATTGTTGCTCAAGAAGCACCGGTCCGGTTTCCTGCGGACAGTCGGCTCCCCGATCCCTATGACGGCCTGCTGCTCATCAATCCCGACGCGACGCGGGACGTCCACGCGTGCCTGGGGTGTCCGCTGGTCGAAGGAGGGGACGTGATCGGCGTCCTCACGGCGGATGCCCTCGAGCCCGGGGCCTTTGACGACCTCGATGAGAGCTTTCTGCGGATGCTCGGGGCTCTCGCAGGAGCGGCGCTCCACACGAGTCGTCTCATCGAGTCCCTCGAGGCGGCGTCGCGGCACCACCAGCAGGTAGCGAGTGTGCTGCAGCGCGATGCTGCACAGCGCGACGGTGGGAACCAAATCCTTGGAACCAGCGAGACCATCCAACGTGTGCGGCGCGAGGTCGAGCTCGTCGCCCGGTCGGACTTCGCTGTTCTGATCACGGGCGAAACAGGCGTCGGCAAGGAGCTGGTCGCGCGCGCGGTCCATCAGCACTCCACACGCTCTGAGCAGCCCCTCATCTACGTCAACTGCGCGGCGCTGCCTGAGACGATCGTGGAAAGCGAGCTCTTCGGTCACCTGCGCGGCGCATATACGGGAGCAACCACCGATCGCGCGGGGAAGTTCGAGATCGCCGACAAGGGCACTCTGTTTCTTGATGAGATCGGTGAGCTTCCGCTCTCGGTTCAGCCGAAGCTCCTCCGGGCACTGCAAGAAGGAGAAATCCAGCGTGTTGGCTCAGACAAGCCCTTGCGCGTGAACGTACGGGTCGCTGCAGCGACGAATCGCGACCTGGAGCTTGAAGTCGGCGCCGGCAGGTTTCGGGCTGACCTATTTCACCGCTTGAACATGTATCCCATTCGCGTGCCTCCGTTGCGGGACCGCCGATCGGACATCTCACTGCTCGCCGGGTTCTTCCTGGATCTCTATCGACGGCGACTCGGACTGGGGCCTGTGCGCCTCAACGAGGCGGCGCGACAGGCCCTGGCGAGTGCGGAATGGCCCGGGAACGTACGCGAGCTCGATCATCTTCTGGGGCGCGCAGTCCTCCGTGCCAGCGCCGCGGTCAAGCGCGGATCGCCGATTCTCATCGGCCCCGAGCACCTTCATATCGAAGCAGGTGAGCTCCCAAGGCAGAAGTCCGCGGAGTACGAGCCGCGATCGGACGCTGGTACTGTGCTGATCTCCACCGGGGGCATGACCCTCAAGGACGCTGTCGAGGAAACGAAGCGTGTCATGGTGCTTCGAGCAGTTGAGGAGAGCGGCGGCAACTGGGCGGCAGCCGCCCGGTCCTTGGGAATGGCACGCAGCAACCTGCACCACATGGCTGAACGGCTGGGCCTGCGAAAGTGAGGAAGGAACCCATGAGCCGAGCGCGAAACGATAGCCGCGACGAAGTTCTCCGGAGAAAGCGAGCGCTGCGCGAACGACTCGTTGCACGGCGTGCTTCACTGACGGCGGAGGAACGACATCGTCGAAGCCTGGATGCAGCGGACACCTTGATGAGCAGCCCGGACACGTCGACCAAGTTCCGGAGGAATCCCATGACCAGCGGGTCGATGCAGTGGTCACTGAGCTCGGGTGGGCAGTTCAAACCGGATAGCGCACGTTCGCCTGTATGCTCCCGTAACCCGCGGGCCGGCCCCGTACTGCCTCGGTCGGCTAACCCGGCTACCATGGCCCGCACAGCGCCCACGGTCGCGCGCCAACCCGCATCTCTGGGGCTCTCAGCCCAAGTATCGGAGAAGAATGATGTTCCGCGGTGACGGAGGTTCCATCAGGGGGTTGTTCGACGAACTACTACGGCTTATAGTAGTTGTCTCCTGGAGGACTTATGAAAGGCATCCGCTTCCGCCCTGATAGAGAAGGCCTGCGCGCCGCGCTGTTCGATCTGGAAGCGGACATCATGGAGGTCGTCTGGAGCAAGGGCTGGAAGGAGTTCGCGGTCGCCGACGTGCAGCACGAGCTCGAG
Source organism: Polyangiaceae bacterium (assembly GCA_050304295.1). Lineage (GTDB taxonomy): Bacteria > Myxococcota_A > Polyangia > Polyangiales > Polyangiaceae > JAFGBI01. The sequence continues at coordinate 135 of JBNLDK010000198.1, read as the reverse complement.
CGTGAGCGCGACATCGCCTACACGACCGTGATGACCACCGTCAGCAGGCTCCACGAAAAGGGGCTCCTCGACCGCGAGCGCGACGGCAAGCGCTACGTTTACCGGCCGAACATGAGCCGCGACGAGTTCACCGAG
>JBNLDK010000197.1:0-13416 GCA_050304295.1 Polyangiaceae bacterium | reverse complement strand
GCGTACGGTGCAGGACGCCACGCCGAGACGTATCGGCACACTGTAGCGACGCCGCCGATTGATCGATGGCAGCGGCGGACCTTCGGCACGGCAATTGCTCGATCCTTCCGTAACAAACAGAGACACGATGCTGAGCGCTCTCGCGCTCGCCACGAAAGGACCAAGCATGAGACCCCAGATCATGATGACAATTGCACTGACCAGCGGGCTCCTCGTCAGCTGCAATCAGAAGCAGAAGACGGCTGACGAGAGCCCGGAAGAGCGACAGGGCGCCGCACGAACCGCCATCCCGGAGAAGCAGACACCGGAGAAGCAGACACCGGAGAAAGCTGAAGCCAAAAAGAACGTCGAACCCAAGCCGTTCGAGACCGGATCGAGCCTGGCCTACCTCCCGAAATCTTGTGAGATCTCCCGAATGTACTTCAACGCGCGGATGCTGAAGAATTACGGCGCCACGGCAGCACGGCTGGCCCCGATGCTCGGTAGCGCGCTCGCTCGCGTGCCCGAGGCGCGTCAGACGGTGAGCGCCGCGCTGAAGGGTCTCCACGCCAACGGGATCGACCTGGCCAACGACGTTCACGAGCTAGCCGGGTGCGTCGAGGCTGAAGATCAGTGGATTGGAGTCTTGGCGGTGGACCTCAGTGAAGTCCAAGGCAATCCGCTCGAGTTGATGAAGAAGGCCGCCGCCAAGGAGATCGATCTCGAGCTGAAGCTGAAGCAGAGCGATGGTATGTCGTACTTGGCCGCCGACGACGCGCCTGGAGCGCTCGGCGTGATCGATACGCGGACCCTCGGCTACGCGAGCAGTCCGAAGATGCTAGCGGCGGCCAAGCAGCGTCCCGGCGACCCGCAAGCGCTTGGCTCGGATCTCGGGCACACGGTCCTCGCCAGTAGGTTCGGTGGTGGCCCGGTGGAGAGCGGCTCGCTCGACGTGTCTCGTGAGGGCAACTCGACCGTTGCACAGCTGCAGGTCACCCTTCACCCGGCCGACGCGAAGCGCATCAAGCAAGACCGAAGAGCCTACGTCGAATCCTTCGACAAGTGGGCAAGCCGGCACGGATTCGATCCCAGCAACGAGTCACTCGAGAAGATCGCGCAGATGCCCGAGAACGCCACGTTCACGATGGAGGAGAACAAGGTGTCCGCCAAGGTGGTCCTGGCCGACCGGAACCTGGCTGGCCTGATCGTCGCGCTCGCCAGCATGACGCCCGACGACCTGGTCGAGACGCTCCCGAAGCGCTAGATGGCCGAGCGCGAGGCTCGATGCCTTCTCGTCCCTGTGCTGGCTCTTTCGCGCATCCGCCGCGTCACGCCACCCCCCGATAGTCGTGATGCAGTCCGCCGCGATGCGGCGTGATCTGTGCGCGATGCAATTGCGCTGCAGAAGGCGTGGGAGGTCGTGATCCGGAGCTGTGCTTCTGGCGTTGCGCGGAGCCGTCGTACTTCTGGGTCCAATGGAGTCGCCTCGGGTCTCCCTTTGAGCTGGCGGACTGGTACCCCGCTGACTCCGGTCGAGGTCGGCACCACGTGACCAGGCCCAGGTGCAGATAGGCCAGCGCGTGTAGCCACCAGCGTGGCAAGGTGGTCGACCATGGCCTATACGTGAAGCCAGGACAGGACCCCATGCACGCGCTCCTCATCGTCAACCCGGTCGCGGGAGCCGGAACCGCCACGGATCAGGCGGAGGAGATCGCGGCAGGCCTACGCGAGGCGGGGGCGGCGGTGACGCAGCAGCTGACCGGCGGAGCGGGGGACGCCCGCCGGATCGCCCGGGAAGGCAGCGCGCAAGGCGCCACCCACATGGTCGCGCTCGGCGGCGATGGGACCGTGAGCGAAGCACTGACCGGTCAACGCGACGCGGGGCGGCGGATCCCGCTGGTCCAGCTGCCACAGGGCACCGCCAATGTCCTGGCCTCCACGTTCGCCTTCCCGCGCTCAGCCGACGAGGCCGTCGAGGTGTTGCTGCGGGGCCGGGAGCTGGTCCTGGATCTCGCCTACGTCCGCAGTCACGATCGGTGCTGCGCGATCTCGGTGGGGGCCGGCTTCGACGCGGCCGTGATCGAGGGAGCCACCCGACAGCTCAAGAAACAGCTTGGGTTCGGCGCCTACGTACTGGCATCGGTGGACAGCTTGTGGCGCCTCGAGCGCTCTCGGATCACCGTTGACCACGACGGGCGACGGATCTACCTGTCCGCACACACGGTGATGGTGTCGAATCTCGGCCTCGCGGACAACATCGGGATCCCGCTCGGCGAGAACGTCTTGCCCGACGACGGAATGCTCGATCTGCTCGTCATCGCCGCGCTCTCGCCTTGGCGAATCGCGCGGGCCTTCTGGGGCGCACTACTGAGGGATTTCAGCTCGCCCGGGGTGCTCACGGCCACCGGGCGCTCGTTTCGCATCGAGGCCATCCCACCACTACCCGTCCAGATCGATGGAGACGCGTGCGGGGAGACTCCGTTCGAGGTCGAGGTCGAACCGCGCGCGGCGGTCTTTCTCGTGCGTGCAACCACCTCGGATGGGGATCGAAGCGAGCCCGCTCCACGGCGCTGACGAGTCGTGAGGGGCGACGCTCGAGGCCGCCGTACTCCATCCGCGTTCCCGGCTTCCTCCGTCGTCGGGCTCGCGGTCAACTCACTGTTTTCCGGGTCGATCGTCGCTCCGGCCGGCGGCGCCGCGCCGTTGTCGCGACCGTGCTCCAGCTTCTTGATGCTGTTGAAGGGCATCGCGGCGACGATGTCGTCGGTTGCGGCGGCTTGCTCCGCGACTACGTTGTTGGTTCTGAGAACGTCTACGGCGCCCTGGGCTGCCGTGACGGTGTTTTCGCGGCTGCGTTTCACCCGCGACGGCTGAGCAGATTTCTTTCTGGCGACCATGGCTCTTCGCTGGGGGTGGGGGGTGAAGGCGGACGAGTCGTCTTGACGACGTCGGTACAGGACCGTATTCGCGGTGACGCAGAGCCCCGCGTGAATCGCCACCGCCTGCAACGAACGCGCCAGCCGCAGAACGAGAGTACGGGGCCTGCTCGCCCTGATGATTCTCTGCGACTCGTGCATCAGTTTGACAGAGATCGCACGTCATTCTGAACGCTCACCAGGATCGGCCGCGCCCGAGGATCGCGCTCGGGCCCCGCGACCGCGCACGCACGGGCGCGATCCGTCCTGCGGCTTCAATCCTTTTCCCAGACAGCCGGTCGCCGATCTGGCCGGTGAGGTCGGCGCCGCCCGAGGTCGAGCTGGACCGCGCAGGTCCCGTCCGAGAAAGGACGTTTCAGGGCGATCTCGACCAGGTCGTCGCTGGCTCGGGCGAGCCGCTCCTGGGCGAGCGGCGGGCGTAACGCGTATCGGACGAGCGCCTCGCGCCCCACCGCCTCGCTCGCCGTGTTGATTGAGCAGAATCTGTCGATCAGGTCGCGCCGGCGTCGAGATGCGCGGCGCATATTGGGAGTTGGCTTGATTCCTGCGTGGCGTCGATGAGGCGAGCACCAGTCCCAGGCCTTCGGCATCATTGATGCGGCTCTGCCGTCAACTCATCATGACCTACTCAACGCACCTCAAGGTTCTTCTCAGTGGCGCGGGTGTCGTCGCTTGCGCAATCATTCCAGGTCGTGTCAAAGCCGACAGCGGAGTCACCATCGCCGCAGAGGTGGGAGCGGACCTCGTGGTGAGTGATCTCAGCGACGATGAAACGCTCCATGCAGGGGGCCCAGCCGTGGCGTTGCGCTTGGGGTACAGCTTCCAAGCCCCGTTGGTCCGCTTCACTCCGGAAGCCAAATTCGCCTTCGAATCGCCCGGGACACCACATGCATTCGCTCTCATGGGCGGCGGGCGACTCAATTTGTTCGAAGTCGTAAGCCCGGCCGTGTTTGCTCATGCCGGCACGTTGATCGGAGACATCAGAGGCTTCGTCTGGGACGCCGGTGTGGGACTCGACTTCACGCCCATTCCTCTCCTCGACATCGGCGTCTACGGAGCGTTCTTCCAGACTCGCGGCTCGACATTCGACTTCGGGAATGCCACCTGGAGCAATCGCGACAAATACGAATGGCTCCAATTCGGAGTCCAGGCGGCGCTGCATTTCTGATAACGGCGCTGCACTTCCGTTCCGATAACGGCGCTGCACTTCCGATAACGGCGCTGAATTTCTGACATTTCCGCACTGAAATAAGTTCTGCTGACACGACACGGGAGGGCTGGGGGGGTAGGGAGGGTCGAGGAGACGGCCGAAATGGGCGAGATTTGCGGCTGCAACCGTGGGCCTCGCGAGCATGCCGGAGGACACACTGAAGAGCGTTCGGCATGGCTCTCTCTTTCGTGATGCCGTGAGGATCTCGTCCGTTGGGCTTTCCCATGAAGAGTTGGCTGCTCAAATTCATCAGCAATCTACGAACCAGCCTCTGGTTCATTCCATCGCTGATGACGATCGGTGCCGCAGTGTTGTCCCTATTGACGCAGCGAGCAGACGAGTTCCTGTCAGCCCACTCGGGGATGCTGCCCTGGCTGGAAGTGATCATCTACCCCGGCGAGCCCGTCGGAACAGATCACAGCCATTGATTCGGATTGCGACCGGCTGGACTTGGACGACCGCATTGCGAGAGCACGCGAAGCGCTCCTGGGGACTCCATTCGATCAACATCAGCCGTCGCGTGAAGCCATCAGTCGTCATCACAGACGACTCGAAGAGTTGCGGGCCGAGTCTTGAGATGGCCACGCTCCCTGCCGAGGTTCGACACTGAGTTCCTACGTGCTCTGGTCTCCCGTCCAGCCCGGTCAGCGTCGGCTACTCGACGCGCTCGCCCACCTGGCGGCGCGTCGGCGGATAGTCAGCCGGCTTCGCCATGCGAACTCCTCGAAGCACTTCTCCCTGCGCGTTCAGCCACTCGCTGGGAGCGAACCGCAGGGTTCCGTCCGTCTCGTATTCAAGCGTCCACGGCACGAGTCGGGCGCCGTTCGGAGGAACGACCCAGCCCCCGCGCCGCCACACGTAGCGTTGACCGGTCCAGCGCCAGTTGCCGTCCATCCAGGCAGCGCCTTTCATAGGCGGGGCGTCTGGCACGACCTCGGGGAAAGCAGGTGGCGGCGGGTGGGGCACCACCTGGCCTCGCGGCTGGTCCGGGGGCGTCGTCGTCGTCGGAACCCTCTTGATGCCCGTCGCACACGCCACGCCGATCACCAGAGGGGCGACAATCCCGGTCAACGTCCGGAAGTCGGGATGGTTCATAAGACATCCGTCGTGCAGGTTGCGTGCCACCAAAGGGTACGGGCGTTGCATGGCTGGCTTCGGTCTAATGCTCTTGGCACCAGGCAGGATCTTGCGGTGGGCGGCCGCGCTTTCATCCGGAGTGCTCGCGGCAGCCCTCCTGGGGTGTGCGTCGGTGCCGAAGCACGCGCGGATGGTGGACAAAGTCGAAGTAGAGGAAGACTCCAAGCTGAAGGCGCGCAAAATCGAGGATCACATTGCCACCCGCGAGAGCCCGAAGCTGCTCGGCCTGTTTCGCGGCGTGGTCCACGACTACGAGGTCTTCAACATCCATGTGCTGCGGCGAGATCTCGCCCGGGTAGAGCGCTACTTCCGCGCGCGCGGCTACTACCAGGCCAAGGTGCGGGCCGGGCGCGTCCACTACGACGGGAACCACGTGCGCGTCGTGATCGAGGTGGAAGCCGGACCTCGAACCCGGGTCGAGACCGTCACCATCGAAGGAATCGAAGCGGTCCCCGCAGGTGTTCGACGCGCCGTCGAACGGGCGGCAAAACGCGAGATCCAGGCCGGTGACCCCTTCGAAGAAGAGAGCTTCCAGGCAGCCGAAGCGGTCGTGAAGCAGGCGCTGACCGACCGCGGCTACGCTCACGCCGAGGTGACGCGCCAGGCGGAAGTGAACCTTCCCGAAAGCCGCGCACGACTCCGCTTCGAGGTAAACGCCGGAAGGACCGCTCGGTTCGGTGAGGTCCGAATCGTTGGTCTGGAGAGCATTCCCGAGGATCCGGTGCGTCGGGCTGTGAACATCGAACCCGGTGACGAGTATTCCACCAAGAGCCTGCGGAGGGCGCGGCGCGCTGTGCTCGATCTCGGCGTGTTCGCCAACGTGAGGGTGAAGGCCAACCTGGAGGCGGCGGAGGATGCCCCGATCCCGGTCGTCGTGAACGTCGAGGTTGCCAAACACAAATCGGTGAAGCTCGGCGTTGGTGCTCAGGCGGACGTGATTCGCACCGATCTTCACCTGATTGCCGGCTGGGAACACCGAAACTTCCTCGGAGGACTGCGCGACTTCTCGATCGAACACCGCCCGGGCGTCGTGTTGTTTCCGACCCGCATCCCGTCGTTCGAGGCGCCCGAGCGTCTGCTACCGGAGCAGAAGACGCGGTTGTCGCTGGAGCAGCCGGGGCTCTTCGAGGCGCGAACGACCGGCCTCTTGCGCCTCGAGTACTCGACGTTTCCCTTGCTCTTGTCACCCGACGTGGATCCCGAGGCGCCGGTCCTCGGCTACCACGAGGGGCGCGTTTCGGCGGGCGTGTCCCGCCGATTCGACGCCTTTCTCACGCGGCCCACGCACAACGTTCAGGTGAACGTGCCCTTCGCCTACCAGGGCGCGCTCGACCCGCTCCTCGATCCAATCGTCGTTTCCTACCTCGATCTACACGTCAACCTCGACCTGCGGGACAGTGGGATTTCTCCGTCGCGCGGGATCTACCTGGGCAATAGTGTTCAAGTGGCGGGTTTGGGCGGACACGCCCGCGACGTGAAGCTCCAGCCCGAAGCGCGAGGCTACGTACCGCTCGGTAGCGTGACCCTCGCCCTGCGTACCACCCTGGGATTTCTCTTCCCGTTCAACTACGAAACCCCGGACGCGGGCGTAACGGAGTATCCTGACGGGCCCGCCCGCGCCGAGCGGGTGGAGGACGCGCAGATATCACTGCTGCGTGCGTTCTTCTCCGGTGGCCCGGGTTCGAACCGGGGCTACGCATCGCGCGGGGTCGGCCCACACGGCGTCGTGCCGTTCTTCGCGCCACAGTCCGGCGCGATGGACTGCGCGCAAGACCGCTCGGAGGTCAGCTGCCGCCTTCCGCTGGGCGGGCCGTCGCTCTGGGAAGCGACCATTGAGCTGCGGTATCCCATCGTCGACAAGCTCTCCGCGGCAACCTTCTGTGACGCCAGCGACGTCTCGCCCAATCAGCTCGAGCTCCGCTTCCAACGCCCCCATCTCTCGTGCGGAGAGGGGCTCCGCTACGGCACGCCGGTAGGGGCGATCCGGCTCGACGTGGGGTACCGCATCCCAGGGATGCAGGTGCTCGAGTCGTACGACGCAGCCGAGGAGGGCGATCCGGGCACGATCCTCGGACTCCCCCTGGCCATCTCGTTCGGCGTCGGGGAGGTCTTCTGATGGCAGAGTCGCGATCGCGACGCTTGGCTCGCCGGGCGTTCCGATTCGTCCTCAAGGCTCTCCTGGTCGGAGCGGGGCTAGTCGTGGTCGCGCTCGTGGGCACCCTCGTCTATCTGAACACCGGAGCGGGCCGGACGGCTCTCGCGAGATGGCTGGAGACATTTCTGTCGAAGACCCTCACGGGTGACGTGCGCATCTCGTCGATCGGTCGAGTATCGCCCTGGCGAGTGACCGGGCTCGAGGGGGTGGTTCGCATGGACGGCATCGATGTGCTGGAGGTGGCAGGCGCCGCGGCGACCGTGGATCTGCCGACGTTGCTCCGGTCCCTGCCGAGCCAGGGCCCCATCCGTGTGCACCTCTCCGAGGTGAGCGTCGACACCGCAACGGTCGTCATCGATCTCCCCGGAGGGAAAGAGCCCGCCATCGCTCGCGCCTTTCGGCCGAGCGCTCCTGGCTCGGGCGGCCGCGACGTAGTCGTGAGGATCGATTCGGCGAGGGCCGGGTGGGCGAGAGTCGAAGTCCGCACGAAAGACCTGCTCGTCGTGACCGCCAGCGATGCACTGGCGACTGTGGATGTCGCCGGGAACGGCGAACCCGTCACCGTGAGGCTCACTCACGCTCGAGTCAGCGGCGGAATCGCGGGCGCTCCGGTCGAAGTCGAGGGAGTGGCGCGCGGGCTTCTGGTCGCGCCCACGAGCAAGGACGCTGAAGTCGTCATCAACGCGCAGCTACTCGGAAGCGCGAACGACGTTCCTTTCGTGGCCGACGCTCGTCTGGAGGGGCAAGAGCTGTCGGCCGAGGTGTCGGCCGACGCCGATGGTGAAGCGCTGGCATCACTTCACGCTCCGCTCGCGAAGGCGCAGGTCCCCGTCCACGTCGACGCGCAGGTAGGAGGGCAGCTGCCGACGCTCACCTATGCGGCGACCGCGCAGGCGAACAAGGGTGAACCCGACACGCTTTCCGCCTGGGGCGAGGTGCATTTGGGGCCGTCGTTGGACCTGACTGGTGGCGCGCAGGCATCGTCGATCGACGCCAGCCACTATGCTCCCAATGCGCCCGCCACCGACCTCTCCGCGACGGCAGCCTACTGCATCAGCCAATCGGAAGATGGCGAGTTGTCCATCCACGTTACACTCGAAGCTCCCCCGGGGGAGGTCGCCGGGGAGCGGACCCCTGAGCTGCACGCCACCGCTCGGCTCATTGGTGAATCGCTCACCGGAGAGGTGAGCGTGGAGCACCCGGGAGTCTCGGCCTATGCGAAGGTCACATCCCACGCTCTCGGGTTCGAGCAACCGACGCTCCACGTATCGTTCGGGGTGAGTTCGGACGAACTCGCGAACGTCCAGGAGCTGCCCGCGGTGCGAGGGAGCGTGACCGCAACGGGCGAGGGTCGCCTCGACCTCGACCGTCTTCGCTGGGTGGGCCGCGCACGCATTGCGGCCGATGACCTGGAGTACGGTCCCGTGGGAGTGTCGCACGCACTCGCGGTCGTCCACCTCCGGGGAACCGCCGCGAAGCCAGAGCACGTCGACGCGAACGCGACCCTTCGGGGAGTCGAATTGCCGAGCGCCACCCTCGGCAGCGTGAAGCTGAGCATCCAGGGGCAAGCCCTCTCGCCTCGCGTCGCAGCGCAGCTCTCGGGCAACCACGAACAGGTGGCACTGCGGATTGGAAAGCTCGACTTCAGTGACGGCTTCCGGGTTGGAGGGCTCCGGCTCAGCGGCGCGGGACGGGTCGAGGGGAGCCTCGCCGTACGGGGACAGGCCCTCGAAGCGACCGTGACCGGCGAAGCGGTCGAGCTCGGGATTCTCGCGCGCCTCTTCGGCCATCCCGAGCTCATCGACTCGGGGCAGGCCACGTTCGCAGCTCGCGTCCGTCGCCAGGGCGCGGAGTGGTCCGGGATCGCGAGCGGTCGTCTCACGGAGGTCCGTCGCAGTGGGATTGAGCAGGCGGATGGGGTCGTTACCGGGCTGCTGAACGAAGGGCGCCTGACGGCGGTGCTCAAGGGCCGGGTGGAACCCTTCGGCGAGGTGACCATCCTGGCGCGCTCTCTCGAGTTTCCGCGGCGGTTCGAGCTCGGACCCGAAACCCGGCTCCCCCACGGTGCCGTCCAGGTCGTGGGGTCCGCGCGCGCCGAAGACCTGGCCGAACTACTCGGCGACGAGTCGTCGTTGGCGCTGTCGAGCGGCCGATTGACGGCGCATCTAGCCTATCGCCATGAGGACGGGGCCGACTGCCCCGAGATCCTGCTCCAACTCGCTGGGATCGACCTGGGCGGCTGGCTGGAGCAGGGAGCGCCGACGCGCGACGGGGATCGCCCGTCGCACGACGCCGACGCCGACGGACCCCGTGCTCCGATTCTCGTGGACGACGTCGACGTCTGGCTCAGCGCCAGGCTGCTCCCGCAGGGGCGCGAGGTCTCGCTGCGGTCCAAGGTCGACTATCGCGGGCAAGAGCTGGCGACGGTCACCGCCGACGCCATCGTCCCCCTGCCCGAGTTGCTGGCGCGTCCGGAGAACGCCCTGCAGATCGTTCGCGACCAACCCTTTGCGATTACCATCCGGATGCCCTCCCAGGACCTGACCAGGCTTCCCGCCGGGCTGCCCGTCGAGGCTTTCGAGGGTCTGGTCGACGCCACCCTCCAAGCGGCGGGCACCCCCGCCCATCCTCACTTCAACGTGCGAATGAACGCCCAGCAGGTGCGTCCGATCCAGGACGGCTCCGACGGCAGCAGCCGGGGCGCCGACGGCAAACCTCGCCCGCGACCGGCGATTCATGCGTCCGTGGTCATGCGAAACGACGGGAACGATGTCGCCCTGGCCGGCGCGGTTCGTCACGGACGACGTGGAGCCGCCCACGTACTCGCTACAGGATACCTCCCCAACCTCGTCATCGGCGATCCGGAGAAATGGAGAGCGAGCGTCGAGGCGAAGCTGGCCGATCTGCAGCTCCGCCATCTCCCGTCGGCGCGATTTCACGACGTGAGAGGGGTTGCTTCGGGAACGGTCAGCGTGTCCGACTTGAATCTGGATCCGCGAGCCAGAGCCAGACTCCGGGTGGAGCGCTTGCGGAGCGGGAGCATCGAGCTCGGCACCGCCGACCTCGAACTCGACCTGGGCAACGACTCCGCCAAAGCGCGGCTCGCCGTTCGAAACGCCAAGAGTCACCTGAAGGTAGCAGCAGGGAGCAACCTTCTGTGGAAGGACCAGCTAGTACCCGCGCTACCTGCGGACGGTATCGTAGAAGGCGAGATTGTCGCGCGCTCGTTCGATCTGGCAGCCGTCCAACCGCTGCTCCCATCGGGTATCTCCGAGGCTGGCGGCCGGCTCGATGGCAAGCTGGCGCTCGACTGGAAAGGGGGTGATTCGAAGCACCCAGAGGTGGAGGGACGAATCACGATCCGCGACGGCGCGGTTCACATCGATGCCCTGGGACAGGACTTGCGGGATATCCACGGCAAGCTCGAAGCTACTCGCGACGGCAGGATCCGCCTCGAGCAGATGAGCGCGCGCGGGATCACGGGACGCGTCGAGGTGGACGGCGCCGCCAAGCTCGCCGGGGGCGGGCTCGAGAGCATCGAGCTCAACTTCGACATCGATGAAGACGAATCATTCCGGGTAACGCTCCAGGGAGTGCCCTATGGGCAGCTCCACGGAAACGCCAAAGCACGGATCGAGCCCACCGAAGCAGGCATGCAGGCGACCATCGACGCCTCGAACCTGGAGCTCGAGCTGCCAGAATCGCTCGGTCGGAAAGTGCAGACGCTCGATGACCCGGAGTACATCGTCGTGGGTGCGCGACGGAACGGGGAGCTTGTCGAGCTTCCACTGCGAACACCCGCCAAGAAGTCTCCGTCCTCGCCGGTGGTCTGGCACGTAGTAACCTCGTTCGAGCGGGTCGAGATCACGCGCGACCAAGCCGTCCGCGTCGTGCTGTCCGGTGGACCCACGGTGCGGCTGGCCAACGAAGCGCGCCTCTCCGGGCAGCTCACCCTCGAAGGCGGGCACCTCGAAGTCGTCGGGAAGAGGTTCGAGATCGAGTCCGGCACCATCACGTTCAACGGTGAGACGCCCCCGAACCCCACCGTCGGCGCCCTGGCCCGCTGGAGCGCTCCGGCCGGGTACGACGTCTATGCCGAGTACACGGGACCCGCGGTCGGAGGCAAACTCTCGCTCCGGTCCTCACCGCCGCTCAGCGAGGGACAGATCCTGGGGCTCATCGCTCTCGGCACGCCGGACACGACGCTGTCGGCAGGTGATCCGGCGGGCGGCTCCGGAGCGGCGGTCGGGGGCGGCATCGCCGCAACGGGGTTGAACGAAGCCATCAGCGACTTCACCAATCTCGAAGTGTCGGCAAATGTCGAGACGTCGGATTCGCAGGCCCGCCCGGAGGTGGCGGTGCAGCTCACTCCGCGCGTCCGCGCCGAGATCGGCTACGACCTCGCCGAACCGACACCCGGGAAAAATCCGGACCGTTCGACGCTCACCCTGGAGTTTCGCGTGACCCCTCACTGGAACCTCATCACCACGGTTGGAGACCGCGGCAGCTCGATCGTCGATCTCGTCTGGAGACTTCGGTACTGATGGCAAACCACGAACGTGATCGCGGTCGCTCGGCAGCGGCTCCCTGGTTGCTTCCCTGGCTCGGCTGGCGCGACGTGCTGTTGCGCGTCGCCGGCGAACTCGGCCGCGACCAGGTGGGCTTCGTCGCCGCCGCCATCGCTTTCTACGCGATGCTGGCCCTCTTCCCGACCCTGATCGCCATCGTGTCGCTGTACGGTCTCGCGTTCGACCCTTGGGAGGTCACCCGGCAGATCACCGCGGTGTCTTCGTTGCTGCCGCCGGGCGTGGCCAACGCTCTCCACGCGCGGGCATTGTCGATCGTGACCAGCCCCAGCGCCGAGCTGAGCGTCGGCTTCGGATTGAGCCTGGTGGCGGCATTCTGGAGCTCGTCGCTGGGAGCGATGGCGCTGATTCGGGGCCTCAACATCTCCTACGACGAAGAGGAAACCCGCACGTTCGTCGTGCTGCGCGCCAAGGCCCTCGTGTTCGCTGCGGGGCTGGTTCTGTTCGTCGTGGTCGCGCTCGGCATCCTGGCCGTCGTGCCGAGCATCCTCACCCTGATCGGAGTCGCCGAAGCAGATCAGCTGGTCTTTCGGTGGGTTCGCTGGGTGGTACTGGGGATCCTGGTTCCCAGTGCTCTCACGCTCGCCTACCGCTATGCACCCAGCCGACGGCCGCCGCGCTGGCAGTGGGTCGTGGTGGGAGCGGCGGTGGCCAGCGCGCTCTGGCTCGTCGCGTCCTGGGGTCTCTCGCTCTACGTGGACCATGTGGTCTCGCTGAATGAAACCTACGGCGCGCTGAGTGGAGGCATCGTGCTCATGCTCTGGCTCTACGTGTCGAGCTTCGTCGTCCTCGTCGGAGCCGAGCTCAACGCGGAGCTCGAGCACCAGACGGAGGTGGACAGCACGATCGGAGATCCGCGCCCCATCGGTGAACGCGGCGCCAAGAAGGCGGATTCCATCGGCCCGGTCCCGCCGAGTGCTCGCGCCGCGATCAGTGCCAGCTTCCAGCGCCTGCGACGATGGGCTCGCGAGCGAGGCGCTCAGCTACGCACGGGTCGAGAATCGTAGAGCGACTCCGGCTCTCGACCTCCCAAGCATTCCGCGCAGCTCCGGATCATCACCAATCGCGCCGGTGGCGTTGCAAACGTAACCGGCTTGAGATTGCTCGGTCTTCTGCCGACGATACAAGGTTGTTCGAGGTCCCGGCATGAGCGATGCCCGCGCGATGCCTTCCGAGCAAACGCTTGCGACCATCGGCTGCGTTATCTCGTCTGTCGGACTCGCGACCTCGCCTTGGCCGAACGTCTTGGTGTTCCCCGCTCGACGGCAAAGACCTGGCTGCGGAGGGGACCGCCGTCGGTGCGTGGAGGGGCACCAAGGTGGCAGGACGCGCCGAGGCGACCTACTCTTTGTTTCATGACCACCGCCGAGCTCCTCGAAGCCTTGCGCGCGTTGCCGCCTGCCGAACGCCGAG
>JBNLDK010000196.1:0-26158 GCA_050304295.1 Polyangiaceae bacterium | reverse complement strand
ATTGCCAAGGGCGAGATTGCCAAGGGCGAGATTGCCAAGGGCGAGATTGCCAAGGGCGAGATTGCCAAGGGCGAGATTGCCAAGGGCGAGATTGCCAAGGGCGAGATTGCCAAGGGCGAGATTGCCAAGCAGGGCGCAGTGCGGCGCGAGAATGCGCGCCGCCGCCGCACGTCGGGGTTGTGTGCAAGACAGATTGGGTGTTTGAATGCGCGGACGCCATTGTCCGCCGCTGACGTAGCGACTGGGAAAGGCCTGACACGAATGGGTGCATTGAATTCTGGGTCGAGCGGGCTGAGCCTCCTGCTCACTGTGTGCAGTCTGGGTGCCGCTGCCGCCTGTTCCGGCAACACCTCGGGACTGGCTCCGACAACCGGGGGTAGCGCTGGCGCCCATGCCAGTGTCGGTGCCGAGCGCGAAACGGGGGGTCGGGCAACGGGAGGTCGGGCAACGGGAGGCCGAGAAGCCGACCCTACCGGAGGTCGGGCGACGGGTGGCAGCGCGACGGGTGGGGGTTCGATGGGAGGCACTCCGAGCGGGGGAGCCGGCGGACAGAGCCCCTCTGCCGCGGTGGTCCCATGCAGTTACGACTCGCAGTGCCCGGCCGGCGAAAATTGCATGAATTGCAGCGGATTCGACGATGGTTGGACGTGCAAGATCGATCTCGAAGAACCGGTGCAAAATGGGTACTGCCTCCCGCTCGCGGTCATCATCGCGCCGTGCACCACGGACAGTGAATGCCAGGCCGAGCGCGAGGACCTCGCCTGCAACTACGGCGAAGGCAGCTTCGGCCTGTTCGGGTGTGGCGCCTTCTACTCTTGCTTCTGCAACCTCGCGAACGTTCCCCCGGCACACGGCCTGATCGATGGCGCGGGCGGGGCCGGCGGGGCGAGTGGTGTGGGCGGCGAAGGGGGGCAGGGCGGAGACAGTGCCGTCGCCAACCAGTTCGCGGGGGACTACGTCGGACAGTGGGGGATCCCCGACGGAGCGATGAGTCCTTGGTCGGCCACCGTTGACGACGCGGGTCACCTCGTCGGCTCCACGAGTGGCGGTGACGTCATCCTGACTGGCACCGTGTCCTCCGACGGCACGATCGATGTCGGCGCGACGACTCGAGACGGCGTGCCAACGGCGGTGTTCACTGGCTCGATCGCCGAGGACGGCACCGTCACCGGAACCTGGACGGACGGGGTCAACTCGGGCGTGTTCACGGGCAGACTGGTCGCTCAAGACGGCGCTGGGGGTGCGGGCGGCGGCGCTGGCGCCTCTGGATGGGCGGGCGCTGGCGGCGCGGCAGCCGCCGGGGGGGCGGCCGCTCCCAGCGCTGGACGAGCTGGGAGCTCGGTTGCGGGGGGAGGTGGAGCATGAGTTTTCGGTCGACAGTATGGCTGGTCCTGGCAACAGCAGGCTGTTCGGGAAGCATCTCGGCGGACGGTGCGGGGGCGTCCGGAGGAGCGTCCCCGGGCGGCGGCCCCAACGATCCGCCGGGAGCTGGGGAGGTGGTCTCGTTCTCCGAGTTCGTCGACGAGTTCTACGACCCCTCGGCGTGTGACTCGTTCGTTCCCTGCGGAGACCCGGTGTCGGGACGCTTCCGATACCAGTCGTTCCAGGTCTGCGCCGAGCCCGACTCGGACGCCACCGCCATCGACGAGGCCATGCAGGAAGTCTGCAGTACTGGAGTCGAGGTGAACGTGCAGATGTCCATCGAAATGGAGGTCGACATCAGCGGCGCGTCCTGCACCGGATTCGCGAACGTGGCGGCGGACATCGTGCTGGAGATCTCCGACACCTGCATCCGGGAGTTGGGTGGCCCGTCACTCGCGAGTGCCTGCCCGGAGCTCGAGGTCGGGCTGCAATCCGAGTACCCGGAGGCCTCCTGTGCCGTGCGGGCGAGTGCCTGCGCCTGCGCGGTCCCCCTGTACGCGTACGAACGCGGCAATTGCGAAAGCTTCGTGATCGAGTCGGCCTGCCTCGATGGCGACACGCTGACGTTCTCTGATTCGGGAGAAAGCGCACAGCCGGGGATCTGGACCCTCTCGCGGGTGAACGACACCAGCCAGAGGCAGGAAGCATTGAGCGTGGCCCCCGCCGAGCCAGCCGCGCTCGCGGCGCGCGACTCGGCCGAGCCGCTGTCGTCTCCGGCACGACTCCTGGAACGGCTGCCGGCACAACGAGCCAGTGTGACGGCGGTCGCGGCGGACGCGCTGCGTGGTATCCGCACGCGCTAACGGATCGGATCGCGTCGAAGGTCGGATGCGAATCGCATCGGTGCTTACGATAGTGGTCGCTTCCGTGGCTGGTTGCGGGTAGGACGGCGGCGCGTGTCCTCGTGGATGTGACGTGGACGCTGACTGCAAGGCACCACGCTCATGCAGCAACGGCCGCTGCGTCGATCCCGGCACGTCAGCGGCGGGCCGGACAGCGTCGAGCGGGGGGGCAACGATGGCGTTGGATGCACCTGCGAAGGCTAGATCTAGACCTTCGCGCTCGATTCCCGCGGCAAGGTGAACCAGAAGGTTGCACCTCCTCCGGGCGTGTCTTCGACGCCGATCTCGCCGGCCATGGCTTCGACCGCGAGTCGACAGAAGGCCAGCCCCAGACCTGAGCTTCCCCGCGCGCGGGGCTGTCGCAGGCCTTGAGCGTACTTCCGGAAGATGCGCTCGCGGTCATCGGGGGCGACGCCAGGTCCTCGATCGATGACGTTCACCTTGACGTAGTGCTTCAGCTTCGAAGCGCCAATCGTGATGGGATCATCTGGAGCAGAGAATCGAAGGGAGTTGCTCAGCAGGTTGCCGAGCACCCGCTCCACCAGCTCGCCGTCACAGCGAACCTCGGCGGGCGGGACCTCGACATGGAGGCGACGACCAAGCTCGGAGCCGAGGCCCAGGGTCGTCACCGCCCTGTCGATCAGTGGCGAGAGGGCACGGGATGCGAGCGCAATGGGAAGCTCGCCTTCCTCGAGTCGATTGATGTCGAGGAGAGAGTCGACCATGTCGCTTAGATGCCGCGCAGCGGCGAGCGCAACCTTGAGACTGCGTCGGTCGTCGGTGCTGGTCGTGGTTCCTGGCGGGTCGAGTAGGTCGAGACTGCCGAGGACTGCCGAGAGAGGCCCGCGCATGTCGTGCACCATCATGTGCATCAGATCCTCCCGCAGTTGCTCGGCGTCCTTCAGCTTCTCGTAGCTGGCGTTCAGTTCCTGATGGGCCAGCTCGAGCTTGCGGTGCAAGGTGCGCAGTCGCACGTGGGTACTGACTCGTGCCAGGACTTCGGACTCGCGAACCGGCTTGACGACGTAGTCCACGCCACCGGCAGCGAAGCCACTGGCGACGTTGTGGTCGGCGTCGTACGCGCTGATGAAGATGATCGGGAGATCCTGGGCGCCCGGAATGGCATGAAGTCGCCGGGCGACCTCGTAGCCATCGATCCCGGGTAGACCGACATCCAGTAGACAGAGATCGGGCAGTTGCTTCTCGGTCCAGGACAGGGCGGCCTCGCCATTCTCCGCGCAGTGGACTGCATACCCGTCGCGCAGCAAGACCCCCCGCAACTGCTGGCGGATGGTAGCGCTGTCGTCGACCAGCAGCACTAGAGGGCGACTGAGCGCCTCGGTGTTCTGTTGCATGTGCAGGTGCTGCGATCCTCTACCAAGAACCCCAAATCTACCTCTCTGGCGGCTCGACAAGTATGGTGAACACTCGATCAGGCGGCCGGCGCTGGCAGCACCTCGGCCGGGGGGAGGAGGGTGCAGGGGTGGGGGACGGATAGGGATCCAGCGAGCTGCTACCAGGCGACACGGGGTCCAGTTTGGCGACATGCCGCCGAGGTTCGCGAAGCTGGTTCCAGCTTTGTGACACTCCATGCCGGGTGGTGACCGAGGGCTCGCTACTCTTCGGTGACGAACGCCAGCGCTTCGTCCTCGGAGGCACAGAACCGGGTTCGTTCGACGCTGCCGAGCATGCGCAGCATGATCATCGCCAGCACTCGGACGCTGTAGGTGGCGCCGACAATCGCGCTGCGACCCGTGGGCGAGATCCCACGCTCGCGGTCGGCCTTCAACTGCTCGCGCATGGCCCGGCGGACGTCGCGACTCAGGGCCAGGGACTTGCCCTGTAGATCCCAGATCGAACGGGGGAAGCGCTCACCATAGATCTCCCGGGTGATGCGCGTGATTTCCTGGTACTCCGCCACTGACAGGGGCTCGTTGATGTAGATGTGCAGGACCTGTGAGGCGTCGTCGAAACGCAGGTCCTGCCTCCCCGCCTTCCATTCTCGGACCTCACTCATCGCTTTGCTCCGTGGTCGCTGGCGCCTCGCGCTCACCGGGAGCGGGGGCGCTGGGTTCATCCGTGGGGGCGACTCCTCTCGCCAGTGCGACGAGCTGGATTGCGTGCTCCAGCGCAGCGGCCAGCGTCGCGCAGGCCTTGATACGGGACAGGTCGACTCCAACGGAAACGAGCGCTATCGCGACCTCCGGGCGAACTCCGGAGAGAACACACCGCGCACCGAGCAGTGCCGCGGCGTCCATCGTCTGCACCAGTCGCTGGGTCGTCTGGGTGTCCACCATGGGCACGCCTGTCACGTCGAAGATGACGACGTCGGCCTGGCGTTCGATGATCGCCTCGAGCACCCGCTTCGTGATCTGCGCGCCGCGCCGGGTGTCGACCTCACCGATGACGGGCAAGGCCAGTACCCCCTCCCAGAGGCTCAGTACCGGTGTCGACAGTTCGACGATCGTCTCGCGCTGTCGGAGGATCAGATCCTTCTGGTGGGAGGTGACGCGGAGCTGTTCCTCCAGATCGGCGGTCCGCTCGGCCACCTTGGCCTCGAGGTTGCGGGCGGCGTCCGCGCTTGCCGCGATCTCCTGACGAAGATCCTCCAGAACGATGTTCAGTCCCGCTTCGATGGACGAGAACGGATCATCTCCGAGGACCTCGATGCTGCGTATCTGGCCCGCGGCGGCGTCGGCCAGTATCTCTTCCATGCGGGCCAGGCGGGCGTCCAAGTTGGTGATGGCGTCGGTCATGTTCTGGCGGCTCCGCGATCCGAGGTCATGGTTCGTCGCAGCTGAGTCGGAAGGAATCGTCGAGGTCCCAAGGCAGGATCAGCGTGCGGAGGTTGGCGTCGGTCGCCCGCGCGCAGATGTCCTCGGCGAGCGGCGCGGCCTGACGCTGGCTATCGACATACTCGGCGTTGAACACGGGCTTGCTCGCGGCAGTGAACGGCAGAAGTTGATCGCACTCGTCGTAGGCGAAGCACTCCTCGTTCAGGGCGCCATCGTAGAAGTCGACGAGCTCGGGGATCTGGGCGAGGTCGTTCTTGAGGAGGACGGCCAGTCCGCGGGCGTGGGCCTCGTTGGCGATTCGCTTGTTGAAGCCCAGCTGGTGGTCTGCCGTCAGCGCGAACCCCGTGTTGTTCTGGTAGCCATCCACATTGTCCGGCTCCACGCCGTCGCATCCCTTCGAGACGGCCAGGTCGAGGCGTGCTAGTGCCACGTCGAGCACGGTCGGATCGGTCACGTCGAGCCACTGCTCGCCTTCCCAGCCTTCGAGGTTCTTGCCCCTCGCGCTGGGCGCGAAGTCGCCGAAGTCAGGACGCCAGTCTTCGGAGGAGCCAGCGGAGAAGTAGCAGAACACATGCTTTCCGCTCGCCTGGAGCTCTGCGATGGTGGCTGCCTCGACGTCGAACAGATCGATGTCGTAGACGTCGACCGCGTAGCCCGGGTTGACGTCGCCTGATATTTGCCACTGCCAGGCGGTGGACGAGTCCGGTTGATACAGCGATCCGGACCGAGGGAGGACGCTCGGGTCCAGTCCTTCGCCGGCCGGCGCCTTGCCGCTGGCTGAGAGCGGACAGCAGTAGTCGCCCGTGTCCCCGAGCGAAACACAGGCGTCGTTCGGCGGCTTCTGTGAGTCGTCCTCGCAGACGTGGAAGCCCGGCGTGTCGGGAAGTGCAGCGCAGCTCGCATCCTCCTCCGCCAGGCGAGCGCAGGTGCCGCCGTCGTTGCCCTGGCAACCCAGCGGTCCCACCAGCAAGCCCACGAGAACAAACCAGATGTCACGGTTCATGGTGTCACCTCCAGCGCGGCTGCCCCCCACCCAAGGTCACCGTCCAGCCGGTCCGGCACACCACGTGCGCCGACCAGAGGGTAGGGGGCCAGTGGTCAGAACCGTCCCTGCAGGCCCAGGGTGAGGCCCGCTCCCCCCTGGAAGTCGGGTGCCGCGGCCACGAGCGGGACGAGGAGGGGCTTTTGCTCCGCGGTGGGGAGGGGCTGCTGCGGGCCAGACAGCCTCCTTGCCTGGCTTGCGGAAACGAAGGCGTCAACCACCATGGCGGTCGTGCTCAGGGTGCTGAGGAGCACGACACTGCCCACCTGGGCGCCGGTCACTTCCTCATCAGCCATCCCCAGACCCAGCAGCACCATCCCGTCGAGCATGGTCACCCCGTAGCCGATCCATCCGGCGATGCGGGCGCCAATTGCCCCCCGCACTTCGGGGTGCCTGCGGGCCGAGGCGGCTCCAGCTGCGGTGATGGGCGTGGTAATGCCCGCGACGAGGAGAGTCACCCCTCCCAGTGGGATGGCGGTGTCGCTATCGCCCTCATCCGCAAACATCGCTGTGGGTGCCCCTAGCGAGACGGTGAGGACCCCTCCCACGATTCCGACCACGCCTCCAGCCACGGCCCACCCTGGATCCGCCGGACCTGTCGCGGCAGCGCCCTGCATGGGGAGACATTGACCCGTCGAGGAGCAGGTGGTTCCTGCCGCGCAAGGGGGATTGCACGGGGAGACGCAGGTTCCCTGGGGACCGCAGACCTGTCCCTGGGCGCAGGGGGGATTGCAGGCCGAGACGCACTGTCCCTGAGCGCACAGGTACCCCGGGCGACACGCCGGGAAACACTGGCTGGCACCATCTGGCGATGGCGCTGAGGGGGGGGCCGCCGTGGGCGGTGTCGCCGCGGGCTGGCTTGGGGGAGGCGGTGCCGGTTGTGCTGGTGCCGGCTGCGCTGGTGCCGGCTGCGCTGGCGCCGGCTGCGCAACGGGTTGGGCCCCACCAGACGCGGCCCACGAGAGCGTTGCCCCCGCCACTGCCACCGATATCGTGCGCGACAAGCGATGCCCTTGCTCCGATCGTTGGGCGTTCGCGCTCCCTGTTCGTCGCTTCCGATACACTGTTCTCATCCCTCTTCCCATCCTCTTCCCCACGATGCCGTGGTCAACCCAGTGCCGAGGCACGGTCCGGAATGGTATGAGCGGCGCGGCCGCACCACAAGCCTGCAGCGAGCAACGCTGGCGTTGATCGCCCATGTGGACCAGTGCCGCCTGAGAGAAGTGGCATTTTTCGGAGACTTTGCCTCTCACTCAAGGAGGGGCGAAGTCGGAGAATTCAATCAGCGCCAGTGATTGGCACTGCAGGTGATGCCTCTCTCGGGGAGCACTGCAGATCCAGGGCCGTCCTGGTCCGTCTGCCGAGAGACTGCGACCCGCGTGTGCGTACCGGAACGCGGAGTGTCCGGTGCCGTCCTCCGTGATGCGCAACTCGGCCTCACCCACGAGGCGAGCGAGTTCGGGTTCGTCGGCTGGACCACGAGCTCCCGGTTGATCGAATGCGACCGTAACCCGAAGTGGCTCCAGCAACCAGACTCCGGGTTGCCTGTGAGGGCGGGCACCGGCCCGGGGGTGCCAGGGGCCAGTTCATCGCTGCGCGGTCTGACTGGCGCGGATGAGGAGAACGAAGCGGCGCCCGTTCGGAGCTCACGAAATGGAGGTCGAGAGCTCTGACAGCGCCAGCGGTGTAGCGGGCGTTGCGAAGGAGAGCAGCTGTGCCACGAGCTCGGGTTGTCGCGAGGTGCCCGTTTTCGAGAGCAGGTGGGAAATATGGGTCTTCACCGTGTTTGGTGAGACTCCCAGGGTCGTCGCCATTCGGGTGATGGAATACCCCTGCAGCAGCAGACTGGCGATCTTCACCTCGCTGAGCGTCAGTCCGAACGCAAGTCGAGCGCTCTCCTCGAGGAGTGTGGGGCGGAGCGCGGTGTCGTGGGCGACGACGACGTGGGTCGTGGGTCGTCCGTGGACGAGCAGGCTCGACCCCAAAGCGCCGACTCGACAGGTGATCGGGGGGCGACCCGAGGAGCGCGACACCACGGCGGTCCACTCGCTTCCAGGTCCCGCTCCCCGAGGGGGCTGGGCGAGGATCATCGCCAGGCGGTCTTGGTCGTCGCGTCGATCGGCGCACAGATGCTCACCCTCCACACGCAGGCCATCCCGCTCGGCGAGCAGGCGGTGTGCGGCGGGATTGACGAAGGTGATCACCTGCTCGTTGCCGAGCAGCACGATTGGCTGGTCGAGGGCCCCGAGCACGCCCAGCATGGCGTTCGTCTCCGACTGCCTGCTGGTGATCTCGATCTGCATCCGGATCGCTCGCGCCAGGTGGCCGATCACCCAGCCCGCACGGACCAGTGCTCGGTCGTCGAAGGGTCCTCTCTCGGGTCCCCGCATCAGCGACAGGTACGCGAAGACGGGGCCCTCTGCGAAGAGGTTGGCGCCCAGCGAGTGGAGCAACCCCGCAGGCTCCAGACAGTCACGATAGAAGTCCGTCTGGCGCAGCTGGGTAAGGGGCACGAGCGACTCGGTTCGCGCTACCGACGGCACGGGGCGACCGCGCGCCGCCAGGAGCCAGGCGTTCACGCGGTGGCGCACCAGCCAGAGGTCGCGAAGCTGATCTGCGTGCCGGGGAGTGGCGGCCCACCAGCGGGGGTGGTCCAACGTCAGATCCTCGACGACCAGAAGGCCGAGCTCTGCGTCGAACTTCTCGGCCAGCCGCTCCAGCACCCGACTCCAGCTGTCGGGTCTTACTGCTGCGAGGTAGAGGTCATCGAGCAGATCTTCATGCTCGATGTCTTGCTGGAGCTCCATCGGGGGCCAGGTGTCGGACTCCCTCACCAAAACCCAAGATACTAGCTTCTGGTCCGGTCGTGCCAGTGAATCGGCGATCGAGCGCAGAACGGCGCGCGGCCGCCGGATCGGGCGTCGGCCGTCGACCCTGTCACACATCGTCGCACATCGTCGCGCGTCGACGAGCGACTAGAAGCAGGCGTGCATGTTGTAGGCGGAATCGTAGTTGCAGTCTCCCCAGCAAGCGTCCGCACTCGGACCGCTGGGCATCCAGTAGATCTCGCACGGCGCCGTGAAGCAGCTCATGCCGACTTCGGCGAGCCACGAGCAGAAACCACCGCCCGTGATCGAATAGCAGTCGTCCATCGACATGATGGCGCCGTTGATGCCCATGGGACTCAAGTCCACGCAGGTGAGACGGTACTCGTAGTCGGTCGAGTTCCGGGCGCTGGCGCAGAACTCGTCGCCCGGCGTGCAGCCGCACCCGCCGAAGTCGGCGTAGCCGTCGCCGTCACCGTCCACGTTGTAGCAGCCGGCCGCCTGGCAGTCGAAGACGCTGAGCTCGCCCTGCTGGTCGCACACCGCCCAGTAGGTGTCGTCGATGCAGTGGCCGAGCGTGTCGACCCCCTGGCAGGCGCCCCCCCAGGTGAGGCAGGCATTGGTCCACGGATCGTAGAACGCATCCGGGTCGTTGCAGGAGCAGGATCCCTGTGCGGTACAGGTCGCATTGGAGGGGCAGGCGGGGTTGCAGGCACTGTCCCGAACAACAACGGTCACCACGTTGCTGTAGCTGGAGTAGCTACCCGAGTTGGCGCGAACTCGGTAGTAGTAGGTGCCTGGGGCGCGGTTCAGGGTGAGCGTGTAGACCTGCGTCGTGCAGGATACCGAAATCGTGGGCAGCGGAGCGAATCCAGTGCTCGGCGAGGTCCTGGACTCCTCGACGACGTAGCTGCAGCTCGAGACCAGCGGGGGCCAGTCGTAGACCCATCGCAAGCCGAAGTCACGGCCGTCTTCGTTCACCAGACCCAACGTCGGGGCGGCCCCGATGCACTTGCCCGAGACGCAGGTTTCGGAACCGGAGCAGGTGCCGCACGACGTCTGGCAGACAGGGTCGGGCCCGCACTCTCGGTTGTCGCAGTTTGGAGCACACTGGCAGTGGCCGGTCCCGTCACAGTACTCGTCGGCCGCACAGGTTCCGCAGCTCCTGTGGCAGATGGGGTCGACGCCGCAGTTCCGGTCCCCGCAGCTGCACGCCTGCAGGCACTGCCCGTCCACGCAAACCTCGTTGCTGGGGCAGGTTCCGCATGAACCTCCGCACGTGTTGCTACCACACTCGCGGTTGGTGCAGCTGGGCACGCACGACGACCGGCAGTCGGCGTAGGCCGCTGCGCAGGCACCGGTGGTCATGCAGCTCGGGAAGGTTCTGGCGCCCGGCCAGCAGTTGTTCGCGCGTAGACAGGTGGCGAGCGCCCAGAACTCGGTTTCTGCCAAGGTCCCTGCCGACCGCGAGAGGCAGTTCGTGACGCACGCTGGACATCCGCTGTGCGACGTGCCGACGCAGCTGGCGGACAGTGGGAATGCCGAGCCCGGGCAACCGTTCAAGACGCAAGTGCCGAGGTCTTCGCAGTCGGCGCCCTTGCCCAAGCAGACGCCGGCGACGCAGGTTTCCAGCCTAGCGCAGGTCCCACAAGAAGTGCCGCCACAGCCGTCGTCTCCGCACTCGCGGCCGGAGCAACTGGGGGTGCAGACGCCGACACACTGGAAGCTCTGGCACGTCTGGCCCGGCAGGCAGCTGCCACAGGAGCCGCCGCATCCATCTGGTCCGCAGGTCCGTCCCGAGCAGTCGGGGGTGCAGCTGATGCACGTGCCGTCCACGCAGCTGGCGCCAGCGGCGCACGCGCCGCACTCCGCGGTGGAACCGCAGCCGTTGTCCCAGCTTCCGCAGTCCATGCCGAGCGAAGCACAGGTTTCCGGTACACACGTCGGCCTGCATGAGCCGTCCACGGTGCAGTGTTCTCCAGTGGCACACCCCCCGCAGGTCAGATCCCCCCCGCAGCCGTTGTGCCAGGTGCCACAGTCCACCCCGAGATCTTCGCAGGTCCAGGGTACGCAGGCGTCGACACAGTGGCTGCCGGCACACTGCTGACCTGCGCTGCAACACTCACCGCCGCAGGCGGAGGACACGTCGCAACAGAATCCAGAGGTGCAAAGCTCGCCCGCCGGGCAGCAGCTGGCGCCACAGGCGCGTCCGATGTCGCAGCACTCACTGCCGGCACACGCCTGATTGGCGGCACAACAGGTCGTGCCGCAGGTGCTGTACGAGCACTCGCACGTGCCGGTGCTCCCGTTGCACACTTCATGCGCGCCGCAGGTGCCGCAGTCGATGCCACCCGAACCGCCCGTCGAGCCGCCCGAGCCGGCGACCCCGCCCGTCGAGCCGCCCGAGCCGGAAACTCCCCCGGTGTCGGGGCCAGAGGCCCCAGAAGCGGGACTTCCGGCGCCTCCGGCGGTCCCCGCCTGGCCACTGCTCCCAGCAACGTCGCCTGTGTGGAGCGTTCCACCCGCGGCTCCGCTGCTGGGGGTGCCTCCGGTCGTGGTCGTGCCACCGGACGTGTCACCGCTCGTGCCGCCCCGCGCGCCGCCGGACGTGTTGCCGCTCGTCCCGCCCTGCGTGCCGCCGGACGTGTTGCCGCTCGTGCCGCCCTGCGTGCCGCCCTGCGCGCCGCCGGTCGAGTGGTCGCCGCCGGTCCCGCCGGTTTGCGCTTCGCCGTCCCCGCCGGTGCCCCCCGACGAGCCGGTGGCCGGCGCACCGCCCCTGCCCGCGTTGCCCGATTGGTTTCCGGTCGGTGAGTCCTCGCCCCCGCGGCAGGCCGCTCCAGCGGCCAAGGCAACCGCCGCTGCTACCACGATACCAGTCCAGCGCGTCCTCGTCATGCCCACATCCTCCGTCTGCCCTCGGTCAGGCCTAGCTCAAGCCGCAGACTTTGGCGTCATCCGTAAGGATGAGGACCGATGCTTGGCGGTGGCTTTCCTGCCGACGAGGTCGTGGCGACGCCGCCCTGCGGGCCACCAGTGAGGTCACCTGTCTCGGGGGGCAGCGCGGACGCAGTCGGCCATCACCGAACAGGCGAGGGCGATGAGCTCCTTGGTCTTCGTCCTCCGAGAATGGGGCAACCGCCTGCAGTCCGGCTCGCGGTTGGGGCCCCCGCGGCAAGCCGCGGGGCTTCTGGGTCTTCCGGTAGTTGCAGACTGAACGTCAGCCCCCTTTGCAATCGCCTGACGCACCAGCGACTCTATTCACGGCATGTGGAACTCTCTGGTTGAGTTGCGTTCCGTATTCGCCCCGGCAGTGGCGGGGCTCACCCTCATCTGCTGCCCGGCGTGCACAGACGGCGGTCGCGAGACTGCACCGGGCAGTGCAGGGAGGTCCGGAGGAAGCTCCGGTGGGGTGGTGACGGGTGGCGCCGGCGGGTCGACGACCGGCGAGACAGGTGGCTCATCGACGACCAGCGGTGGAGGTGGAGCAGGGTCAGGCGGTGGCGGTGCCGGGGCCGCCGGCGTGTCGGACTCGGGAGGCCTGGGTACGGGTGGTGTGCCGGTCACTGGTGGTTCGGTGTCCGGTGGCGTCGGCGGGGGTGACATGGCTGGTGGGGCGCCGGTCACGGGTGGCTCGACTGGGACCGGCGGGAGCAGCGGCGCCGCGGGCGGTGTCACCGGTGGCTTGGGAGCGGGGGGCGCGAGTGGTGGCGCGGCGGGAGAACCGGGTGCCAGCGGCAGTTCTGGTGGCTCTTCACTGGGGGCGCCGACCTACGAGACCGAGTTCGCGTCCGGGACTGACTGGGGCGATCGCAGCGACCCGAACGGCTCGGTGGAGTACGGCGTGAGCGGTGGGGATGACGGTAACGTGGCCGTGCTCACCTTCCCGGGTGATCCTGCCCTTGGAGCGGAGGACAACTCCTCGCCGTCTCACGCGACCGAGATCTACTGGCAGGAGCAGCTCTTTGGCACCTTCCGCGTTCGCCTCGAGCTCGCCGGATGCACGGCGGGGGAAGAAGTCGTGAACGGGATCTTCACTTACTCGCACGGTGGGGACTCGAACGCCAACGGCATCACGGACAACAGCGAGATCGATATCGAGATCCTCTGCGGGGAGCCCCACATCATCTTTCTCACGAGCTGGACCGACTACGACAGCGACACCAGCTTCAGGAAGTGGAGCCGCGCCATCGACACGCGCACCGGTGACTATCGAGAAAGCCCGAACGCTACGGCGTACGGACTCGGTCCGGTGCTCGGCAACATCCCCGGGGCGAACGTTCCCGGCTTCCCCGAGTCGGGGCGCTTCTATGAGATGGGCTTCGACTGGCACCCCGACCACATTCGGTGGTTCATGGTGTTCGACACCGAGGAGGTGACCCTCTGGGACTTTGCTGACGTCTCGCTCATTCCCCAAAATCCCGCGTCCTTCCTCTTCAACGTCTGGCATGCGCCTACCCACTGGTTCGAGGGAGGCGCCGCCGACTACCCTGCCAGCGATGCCGTGATGCGCGTTGACTGGTTCCGCTACTGGGCCTACCCCTGATCGCGCAGCCCGAATCCTTGGCCGGGAGTCCCCCATGCTCGACTTCGCGGTGGACCGTTACTGCCGCGACAAAGCCGTGTCGGTCGCGCGTCACCGGGGGAGCGGGATGGGCGACTCGTAGTACGCGCCCAGGCGCTCGACGAGCCGGTCGAGCGAATTGTACGCGGGGTGGCTCGCCGGTGGCGAGGTCGAGAACCCGTGCCACGGCTGGCTGTGGGGGGGGCCATCCAGCGAATAGAGGTCGAAGAGGTTGGCGATCGAACCGGCCTCCACGAGCGGCGTTATCCGTTCCTCGTTCGGGTAGTCGGGCATCAGGCCGTAGTCGGAGGCGCCAATGACCGTCTGCCAATGGATGTAGCGCAGACCCGTTGCCTTCGAGATCGTGTCAATCCACGAGACGAAGCGTGCCTGGTCCGTCTCGCTGTAGGCGTCCCACCAGCCCTCGTTCTTGGTCTCGTACTTGATGACGTGGTGGGTGAAGAGCAGATCGAACTGGGCGCCTAGGCTCTCGATGAAGGCGACGCTGTCGTCGGGGTTGTAGCCGTTCTCGTTGTCGAAGATACAGAGACCCACGAACACGTTGTCGGGCGCGTACCTGTCCCGGAGACGCACGAGACCCTGGGCGTACCCTGCAATGGTGTCCGGCAGGTCAGCGAGATCGGGGTGCCCCGAAGCGGCCACCGCGACGTACCCGTTGGAGGCGTCCCAGGTTTCGTCGGTGTGATACTGCCGGAGCCAGGTCGTGGAATCGGGCTCGGTCTGGAAGATCACGTAACCGTTGTGCTCGGCGCTGACTGCCATCAACTCTTGCACGTTGTCGAAGTAAGACCGCATCAGGTTGGCGTCCTGGACAGCCTGGATCACGACGTCCCACTCCTGCTCGCCGTCGTACCCCGCAGCCCTCCCTCGATCGAGGAGCTGGTAGTGAGTCAGCACGGGGATGACGTCGTTCTCCGCTGCTTCCGCCAGCCTGGCGGGGAGCACCGTACCGTCGGCGCCCTCCAGGTGATACCAGTACAGGAAGTTCCAGTTGATGCCGTCGGACTCCTTGACCGTCGGTGGCCACGAGCGAACGGCGGAGAAGGACGAGTATCCGAAGCCGAAGTACGGTGGCACGACGTCGAGGATGTCGGGACGGTTGCCCGACACACCGCCATGGGTCGGGGCGCCTCCGGTTTCACCGCTTGTCGAGGTGCCGCCGGAGCTGCTTCCTTCGGACCCCTCCGCGTCGGAGGTGCAGGCCGGGGTGCCGACCCATGCCAGAAGTCCGACCAGTAACAGTGAGGAAGTTTCGCGAGTCATGTTCCCGTCAAGGGTACCGCACGGTCGAGTCGCGAGATAGCAGAGCCTTCGGATGCCAGAGACGCGCGTGGTGGCCGCCGATTCGGGAATGTGCTGCGGTCGCCCGGTCTTCAGCTACCGTAGCGCGGCAACCGAATGATGGTCGTGAACGCGATCCTTGACCACCAGCGTCGTCACCGGCGCAGAGCACTCGCGCTGGAGGATCAGGTCGTGCCCGATGCAGAGCCCAAGCTGAGCCACCAGGTCGACGTTTCTCGCGTCGAGTAGCCGGGCTTGGGCGATCGGATTGCAGATCGCGGCAAACCGCTCCGGGTGTGCCTTGGTCAGTCCGATCTCGTCGTAGTCGATGGCCCCGACCCGGCAGCAAACCAGTTCGACCTCGAAGCCCTGAGCGCGCAACCGAGCGCCGAGCGCCTGCGCCTCCTGGGTCAGACTCACGCAGAACGCAACGCCGATCCGGTGCATCCCTTGCAGCGAGGCATACGTCACGAGTTCCTCGACCCGACTGCGCATCGCCCCGTCGGGTCCGAACGGCGTGGCGTCCGCCGCCACCATCATGGCTCGCGTCGCGTTGTCCAGGTACGGGGAGGGGTCGCGCGCCACGTTAGGGCTGGTCCGTGCGGGGCAGCCGGCGGGCATCCGTTCCACGTCGCCCTTGAAGCAGCTGGCTGTGCTGCAGTGGGAACACGCGTACCGCCTCAGCCCGGAAGGGAGTGGACTCGCTTCGGTGCTGCACTGGGCCGGAGGCTCTTCCGTCATCGGTCGCCACGCTGCGGCGTACCGAATGTGATCCGTGGCCCAGTTCGGACGGGTAGGTTCCCGGGTTTGCGAGCGGCTGCACTGGTGCGCCCCGAGCGCACGCTCCAGCCGGACTGGCCTGTGAAAGTTCTAGCCATTGGCCTCGACGCTCGAATCGGTGGTCTCATGGATGCGTGTCTCCTGGTTGAACGCCCTGGGGCGCGCGTCGGACCAGGGTAGGAGCCCCAACCACTCGGCAAGGATTCGGCGCACGGCTTCACCAGCTGCCTGCGGCGCGGAACCCGCGTCGGTACTAGGGCCGCTCAGGGTCCGGGACGATCCCATCGGCTGACTGGGCCATGGCCGGCGCTCGGCAGTTTGCGAGCGCCGGTTCGAGCGTCGAGCCAAATCCAGATCTGCCGAGCGGATCACGGTGCGATCAGCGCCAAGCCGTCGGAGTGACAACCATTGCAGCCCGCGGCAGCTTCGCTCTCCATTGCGACCTCACCGTTCTCGTTGCGCATCCGAACTTCGGCGCTGGCCCAGTCAATGGAAGGGCCGTTGGCGGGCACCCAGAAGTTGCCGTTGTTGCCCGAATACGTGGACCAGAAGTTCACTCCGTCCCAGATCCCAATCTGGACGTTCGGGGCGCCAGTGGAGCCATCGGACTCGTAGACCGTTCCGCCGAAGGCCCAGGTCCGACTGCCCATCGAGTCGTGACACCCCATGCAGTCATCGCCGGCGCGGTGTTCGCCACTCGAGGGACTGGGCAGGCCTTGAGGATTGTAGTCATCTTGCCAGAAGTCGGCGCTGGCTCCTCCCGTCGCCCGGAGTCCGCCGGTCGCTTCGACTCCACCCGTTGCGGGCAGTCCACCGGTCGCCTCGACGCCGCCCGTTGCCGGCAGCCCACCCGTGACTTCTGCGCCACCAGTGGCGGGGTCTCCACCGGTGGCATCGATGCCACCGGTCGCTGTCAGTCCCCCGGTCGCTTCAACGCCGCCGGTCGCCGGCAGTCCCCCGGTCTCGGTCGAGACGCCGCCGGTCTCGGTCGCGGTCCCGCCCGTCGCTGTCAGTCCTCCGGTTTCGGTCGAGGCGCCGCCGGTTTCGGTCGAGGCGCCGCCGGTCTCGGTCGCAGCGCCGCCGGTCTCACCCGCAGCGCCGCCGGTCGCTGGATCAGAACCTCCGTCGTCCGTCCCGTCCTCTCCCGAGCAGGCGGCAAGCGCTGCGGCAACTGACACCGCGACGCCGACAAGCAAATGTGACCAATTCGATCGAGTCCGCATGAAACCTCCGTGGGCATCTCCATTCAACTCGAATCGGAAGTAGATCGAGGAGGCCAAACCCACGCACAATGCCGGTCGATTTCTCGATACGTGACGTGGTGCTCCGTACGACGCCGCAGCGGGGTTGCGCCAGGTGGAAAAGTTCCATGCTCAGCGGTGGTGCGCTTGGTTCGCCCGCACCGCGGTGGGGGGAACGCCGTGGAGTTGCCAGCGACGGACTGGTCTGCGGCATCTCTGCGCTGGCGGATGTCTCGACACGCCGGTGGGGCTCGCGGGAATGAGCGCGAGGTGTTGCCGATTCTGACCGAAGCACGGCGGCCGCGAATTCGCCGGCGGGGTCGGCCGGTCCAGGTGGTTCGCCACGAAAGCGCACCAGGGTTAGCGCGAGTTCTGGGCAGCCTGACTGGCAACGTACAGGTAGCGCTGGATGCGGGCTGCCTCCTCGTCGGTGAGCTCGACCTCGGCCTCGACCCGCATGGCTTCGACCGATTCCGTCCAATCCTCGGGAGCAAGATCTCCCGGGCGCGGCAGGTCGTGACACCCTGCGCAGTTCTGCACGAACAGCATGCGACCACCATCGAGGTCTTCGAGGGTCGCGTCGGGCCACCGGGCTCGGGCGACCTCGAGGTCGAACGACGAAGGCTTCGGGAGCTGGGACGTGCACCCGATCGCGACTGCAAGTGCGCCCCACGCCGGCAGCCGCCACCGCGCTCTCGTCACAGGTGGAATCCCATCAGGAGTCGAACCTGGACCTGCTCCTGGTGCTCGAGGTCCCGGAAGTGACCGTCGGACTGGCCCACGAAGGCGCCGAGCTGGGGCATGAAGGTCAGCACCGACCACCACTCGCCCCCGGAGTAGGAAAGCGATGGTCCGGCGAACAGCGTGGCGCTTTCCAGCTCGCTGCCCCCTTCCAGCTCGTTCACCTGACGCAGCTCCAATCCAGCTGCGAAGCCCTCGGTGACGCGGTAGCCGATTCCAAGATCGAGCTCGAGCTCGATCTCGTTCTCCGCGTCGCCCCGGACCTCCCACTCCCGTTCGAACTCACCGACCAGGTTCACTGCGACGATCCAGTCACCGAAGTGCTTGTCGAGCAGCACCTTGAGCTCGAGCTCCGCCTCGTGTGGACCGAGTCCGCCTTCGAGGTAGAGCGCCGATCCGAGGGCGTTCGCGACGGGGTCCGAGAGCTTGTACTTCCACTCCGAAGATACCCCACGGAACGTGTAGCTCTCGGTGCGCTGCACCTCGCCGAGTTCGTCGACGACGTCTGCGTTGACGGCGCGACTGTTGAGGTAGAGCGCCGTCTGAAGGTTCTGCACCACTCCAGCCTCGAGTTCGAGGCGATTGTCAAAGCGCAGATAGTGGCGCTCCCGTCCGGCGCGAATCGTCGTCCAGGGCTCCAGCTCGGTGTCACCCGGGTTCAGTACGGCCGTTTGGTACGTGTAGCTGAAGATCCGGTCCGAGGCGTTGGCTGTGGCGGGGCAGGTGACAATGGCTCCCCCGATCAGGGTTGAGAGGGCCAGAAGGCCGAACGTTTTTGGCATCTTTTTCACCATTTCTAGAGACACCTCCTACCATTATCGAAATTGAAAGTCGTTTTCAATAAGCTCTCGCAGGAAGAACCGCCCGGTCAGGGTCCGCTGTGGTCCTCGCCGAGCGAGCCAGCCGAGCGGGAACGGGAGATGTGCGATCATCGGCCCTCTGCGGCGGTCACGGTCGCCGCGGGCGGCATCCCGGAATGGGTTCGCCCCCGCTCTCCGGCTCGGCGGGCTACGAGTCGGATTCACTAGCGCACGCGGCGAGCGCTCTGCCAAGCAGGCTAGCGGCGAGCGCTGTTCGGGGATCAGCAACCATCGTAGACGTAGTTGCTACTCGAGGGCGTGCTCACGGCCACGTTGCGCAGGACGATCGACAGTTCCGGGAAGTCCGAGCAGCCGGCTTCGAAATCCTGCGTGCGGTACTCGATGACGAAGACCAGATTGCCGTAGGCGGACTGGTACTCGCCACACTCGTTCCAGCGGTTGCACTCCTCGGCGATGGCGAAGTCGGTGTGCATGGTGGCGACCTGGTCCAAAAACTCGACCGAGTTCTTCTGCGCCGCGGCCAGGCCGGACGCATGCGCGATCTCTGCCAGCATTCCCATGAACGCGACGTTGTCGCTCTGGCTGAGAAGGCCGTCGGAGCGGCCGTAGCTGTCCAGGTTGTCGATCTCGACGGCATCGAAACCGTCAGCCGCGCATTGTTCGATCCAGGCGCCGATGACCGCCGCGGCGGCGTTCCGCTTGGCGGGTGTGGTCACGTCGACCAGCATCTCGTCCCAGCCGGAATCGATCACGGGATCACCGCCGGCGTCGCGGAGGATCAGGTCAGGATGGTTGCTCTCCCACCACGACTCCTCGTGCTGCTGGATCTGGAAGCCGTTGACGTAGCAGATATTGTAGAGATCGGGCGCCGGCGAGTCTTCGCGATCGCGGCTGACCACCTGCACGCCGGAGGGAGGCGCATAGGCGCCGCCGATCTGGTAGTCGAACTGGGCGTTGGCGGGAGGCAGCACGATGGACGGGGATCCGCCCGCTACGGAATTGCCTCCGGTCGCGGGCGCACCGCCCGCCGTCCCGACCCCGCCGGTAGCTGCGACGCCGCCCGCCGTCGCAGCCCCACCTGCTGGGTGGGCGTCGCCCGCCATTCCCACCCCCCCCGTTGAGGCGACGCCGCCGGTCGGCGCGCCACCGCCAGCTGCGGCCCCGCCAGTGGTTGCCCCACCCGGAGCCCCGCCAGGTCCGCCGGGCTCCTCGGTGCGTTCCCCGTCGGTGGAACAGGCGACGATTGCGATTCCGATGGCGGCCAGCAGACCCATTCTCGCGATGCGGCGCATGCACTCTGAGTACCGCAACCTACCCCGATCCTGGTCAGACAATTTCAGAGCATCTGGCCGCGGCTGTGGGAAGGTGGCACTCTCGCTCCGGATCGGGCGTCCCAGCCCCGACCCCTTCCCGAGCGGACGTGAGGTCCCCGAAAGCCGAGCTCCGGGGCCTCCGGCCTCGTCTCGGTCGCGCGGCGGTCGGGGGCGCGTCGCTGCCAGCCCGCGCCGCGGAAGCCTTCACTCTGGTGCCTTAGCCAGACGGGGGACTCCGCGTTGCGCTCCAGCCCGCGCCACTCTATGCGTTACCCATGCTGCGACGCGACGTTCTCGGGGGGCTGGGGGTGCTCTTCTTGCTGCTGGTGGCGTGGGTGCTGCCGGGGTGTGCTCGACTCGATGTGCCCCAGATCACGCCGCGCGAGGTAGAGGTTACTCGCGTCGGCGTGACAGGGATGAAAGTCCGCGTCGAGGTCGATGCCTACAACCCGAATCGTGTGAACCTTACCGTGAAGGAAGTGTCCGCCACGGTGAAGCTCGATGGGAGCGTGAAGCTCGGTCGCGCTTCCGTCGAAGCCTCCACCACTCTGCCCGCCAAGAAGACCACGCGGGTGACAGCCGAGCTGAACGTCCCATGGGACAATCTGCTCGCCGTGGCACCGCTCGCCCAGAAGAAGTCGAGCGTTCCCTACACGGTGAAGGGCACGGCTCGCATTGGGGGAAAGCTCAGCGTCGAGGTGCCCTTCACCATCGACGGAACCATCACCTCCCAGCAGCTCCTCGCCGCCACGACGCGCGGCTTGCCCTTCTGACGACGAGAGTGCCTCGGCCCGCGCCACGGTTCGGTAGAGCCGACGGCCAGCGACGGGATCCGCGAAAGCCCGATCCTCGGCCGCTGGTGCCGGCGTCCCCGACTTGCATTCGGTGGCCGCGAGCGGTGGGGGCCATGCTGGCCCGCTGGAGCGAGAGCGACTCGCGTCTACCGGACTCGGCCGAGGCGTGGCCGTACCGCACCCGCGCAGTCCCTTCTGGAAATTGGCCCCTTGCCATCACCGGTGTCTTTCACCTCGCCTCGCCGCTGGACATGGGCGCTATCGGCGCGCAACCGGTCGTCGTGCTCCTTGTCGTCCTCAGCCCGGCGGTGAGATTGTATTTGCAGCTGTTGAGTCGGTAGGGGGGCGCGTCGACGCCACCGTCTGCTCCAGTACGACAACCCGGAAGTTCGTTCCGGGTTGTCGTACCCGATGTGATCGGGTGCCCAGTTCGGACGGGTGCGTCTCCGGGTTTCCGCCGGCCCTCCACCCCAGTGTTGGGCCGACGGAAACCCGGAACGAACTTGCGAACTGCTGTACTAGCGCCCGCGGTGAGTGGGGGTCAGGTCAGTAGATACTGCAGTAGTCGGGGTAACTCTGGGGGATGCCCGATGCGTAGGGACTTGGCGCTCCGAAGGTGTGGGCCTTCATGAAGTCCCAGGTCTCTTCATAGAGGTCGCGGTTCTGGCAGTGACCACCGCCGTGGTCGCAGTTCACCACGAAGCCGCCTTCGCGATCGAACTGGGAATCCAGAGTGGCGCTGGTCTGTGCGAAGCTGACGCCGACGAAGTCGGAGGCCCCTCCGTGAATGGTCATCAGTGCGGGGACGTGGCTGGGATCGTTCAGGCTGTGGGGGAAGGTGGCCCCCCCCGAATTGGGGACTGCGGCGGCTACGTAGCTCGAACGCATCGTCGCCATCGTACCGGTCATCAGGCCACCGGCGCTGCATCCCGTCACGTAGATGCGACGCGGGTCGATGTTGTGGTCACGAACCGCGCAGGCAACGATCTGATCAGCGACGCCCAGATCGCTTTCCCCGAAGATGGCAGTGCCAGAGGCGGTGGCCGTCCCGCCCAGCGTGTCGCCAAACGCCACGATGACGCCACCCAGAGAGCGGATCTCGTCGATGACGTCGCTTCCCATGCCGCCAATGAATCCACCGCGGTACTCGGTCGGCGACGACCCCGTCCCGTGCCAGTAGAAGATGAGGGGGCCCGGTGTGGCCTGCACCGCACCAACGTCCATGAGGATGGGACTGAGGCCACCCACGGAGAGCTCGTTCACTCCCACGTCGAAGAGGGGACAGTCACCGACAATGGCAGGGATCTCGGGTCCGTCTCCCGCGGTGGTGCCACCCGTTGCGGGTGGCGCACCGCCGGTCTCTGCGGGTGGCGTACCGCCGGTCTCTGCGGGTGGCGTACCGCCGGTCTCTGCGGGTGGCGTACCGCCGGTCTCTGCGGGTGCACCGCCGGTTTCTGCGGGTGCACCGCCGGTTTCTGCGGGTGCACCGCCGGTTTCTGCGGGTGCGCCGCCGGTCTCTGCGGGTGCGCCGCCGGTTTCTGCGGGTGCGCCGCCGGTTTCTGCGGGTGCGCCGCCGGTCTCTGCGGGTGCACCGCCGGTCTCCGCGAGCGCGCCGCCCGCTGCGGAGAGGGCACCACCGGTTGCCGCAGTCGTGCCACCGGTCGCGACCGCAGCACCGCCGGTGGGTTCAACGCTCCCAGCGCCCGGGCCTGAGGCACCACTTCCGTCGGCCTCTTCCGAGCCGTCTCCGCACGCGCTCGCAGCGAATGCCAGTGCGATCACTCCGCAAATGAGCTGTCCAGGTGACGTTGACATGATACCTCCAGGCAGGCGGACTGCGCGGTGGCGCAGCAGGGTGGATCCCTTCGCTCGATCAGCGGTGCTCACGGTTCGCCCCACGGCACCGTGCTCGTCGGGGCGATTCCCATCGTTGCTGGGGGGTAGCAGTGCGCGATCGAGCATCACTCCACTACCTTCGCTCGCTGCTGCCGCCGGCGGCAGAACCGGAGGGCTCAATGACTTCTCCATTGGCTCCAACCCCCCGCTCGCGTTCCGTTGATATTACTTTCTTCCGCTGTTCCTGTTGGGGGCCGGGCGTCGTGTCGCGGTGACTGGCATGGATGGTTGGGCGGTTCGTTCCTTGTGGAACGAACGCTCGGGTGTTCGGTCTTCACGGTGCGAGCGCTGCACGCACTAGAATCCACCCCGTATCGCAGCCGCGCTGAGATATTCCGTCTTGGACGTTGGTGCCTATCGAATGGAATCGCGGGGGGGACAGAACTGTCCCTTATGTGGGGCGAGGTGGGCGCGCATCATGTCCGTGTCATGAGGAACCGAGACGGATTGATTCTGGTGTCGATGGCGTGTGTGGCGTTCGCTTGCTCCGACGGTCAAGATTCGACGGACGGCGACACCGGGAGCGGGGGTGCCACGACGGGCGGCGCGATGGCGACGGGTGGAATGGGAGCCGTCGCTGCGGCGCCCGCAGGCGGCATGCCCCCCGTGGGCGGGGCTCCGACTGGCGGGATGTTGCCCACGACCGGCGGCGCACCAGCAACCGGAGGAGCTCCCGCCGGTGGGAGCCCCTCCGGTGGAGTTGCCACCGGTGGAGTTGCCACCGGCGGAGTCGCTACAGGAGGCATGGAGACCGGTGGCGAGGCTTCTGGCGGCATGGCGACAGGTGGCGAGGCCACGGGCGGCATGGCGACAGGCGGCGAGGCCACGGGTGGCGAGGCCACGGGTGGCGGCGAGGCGACGGGCGGAGCGCCCACGGGAGGCAGCGGTCCGGGAGGGTGCGAGACTGGTCGAGTCCCGGCCTCCGAAGTCATCATCATGGGGGAGTCCTTCTACGCCATGCCCCCCCAATATATTCAACAGCGGATCCAGGAGAACGCTAGAAATGCGGGCGCGCTTGGTGGGGGTGAGAGCTACCGAAACGTTGCCATCAGTGGGCAGCCGATGAGCGTAGTGGCGGGGGAGTACGACACGGCGCTTCAGGGCGGTCCGGTGACCGTGGTCATCATGGATGGCGGAGGCATCGACTGCATGACGTCCTCGTGTGAGTCGTGCCCCGGGCAGTTCGAGACCCTACTCGCGAAGATGGCCAGCAACGGGGTGGAGGACGTCATCTACACGCGCTACCCAGAGCCTGGAAATCCGCCCGGTTCGAACACCACCTTGAAGGGCAACCTCGACATCCTGATGCCCAGAATGGAGGCGGTGTGCGCCGCTACTACCCAGCCTCGTTGCCATTGGGTCGACCTGCGACCGGTCTGGCAGAACGGCGACACCAATGACGGTCTGCATCCGACCCAGTCGGGTGGGGAGCACTGCGGAGACGCGATCTGGGCGAAGATGGTGGAGGAGTGCATCGCCCAGTGATTGGTAGCGAGCTGCGATGGGCCGCCGGGTGACGACCCGGAACGAACCTCCGGGTTGTCGCCTGAAGGACTGGAACATCAACGGCGCAACGACAATTGGCTTCCGGGCACCGCGCCAGCGCTGAGCGCTCGAAGACGAGCTTTTGCGCAGTGAAGTCCTGGTCGTGTGGCGGATGCGTCGATTCTCGCTATTGCCGAATGAGTGGCCGGCTTGGCGTGGACGCTCGAAGAGCGGCGCTGTAGCGTATGGGCCACGGTGAATGGCCCCGGTTCGATGGCCTCGCACGGGACGGGGCCGGAGAACGTCGCATCCAGGAGATCACCATGACTATTCTGCCCACGCGAGCAATTGTCCTCGGCGTCGTGTTCGTTCTCTCTGCCTGCGGGAGCGACACCGACGACACCGGTACGAGCGAGCTGGGTGGTGCAGTGGGTAGCGGGGGTGAGGCGGTGGCAACCGGGGGAAGTGGCGCCACTTCGACTGGCGGTGTCGGTACGGGCGGGGTGGCAACTGGCGGTGAGGCTGCGGGCGGGTCGGGGACCGGGGGAGCGCCCCCGGTCCCCTTCGACTTGCAAGGGACGACCTGGCTCTACCTGGGTCCCTGGGATAGCGTCCATACGCTCGAGATCAGCGAGGACTCTGTCGTGTA
The DNA here is from genome assembly GCA_050304295.1 of Polyangiaceae bacterium. Lineage (GTDB taxonomy): Bacteria > Myxococcota_A > Polyangia > Polyangiales > Polyangiaceae > JAFGBI01. The sequence goes on along the minus strand of JBNLDK010000196.1, from coordinate 1,649 downwards.
CGCCGATATTGCAGGCGAATGGTCGTCGACGTGGTCCCTGACTGAATACGACAACGACGTGCAGCACTTTCAGCTGACCTTCGCATCTGGAGTTGGGACGTATTCCCCGACCGGATCGAGTCTGAGCGGAGCCTACGTTCTGGCGGACGCTATCCTGACGGTGCAACTCGCGGAGGGGGTCGCGTCGTATCCACCCGTAGAGAGCCCTGGCAGCTGCACTCGGGACGGCGCCGAGCGCATCCCCGACTGCGGCATTTACATGAAACAGAACTGAGCGCTGGATGAGGCTCGTGCGTGAGGTGAGAGCCTCCGTACCGTTCAGCGGATGGCAGGGGGGCTGGTGGCCCGTGCCCGGTTTGCGTTCTGCAGGCAGCCAGATCGTGCCGGCTACTGCGGCAAGAGCGGCCCAATCACCGAGTACCAGCGGTCGGCCATGAACTGGTACCCGGCGGCATTCGGGTGAATGCTGTCCGCGTCCAGCATCGTGGACGGCAGGAAGTCGGTGTACATGTCCACCGTGGTGATGTGGCTGCCGGCAGAGGCGCGTTCTGCCACGATGTCGGGGATCGCGTCGTTGTAGGTTTGGATTGCGGCGTTGGTGCCGTAGCCGAGTGGGATGATCTGGGCGACCACCACGAAGGAGTCGGGGGCGTTGACGATGAGCTGATCGAGGAATCCAGCGAGGTCCCCGGCCATTTCTTCGGCGCTCAAACTGCCCTGGTCGTTCGTACCGATGTGCAACAAGATGATGTGGGGGACGCCCCCACTGCCACTGTCGAAGCCGGGGCTGGGGATGACCGTCGCGATACCCGCGTTGCCACCGCTATAGGGGGTCACCCGGGAGATGCCCCAGCCGCTGTGACCTTCGTTGCGCTGGGGGAAAGGCTGGCCCGAGACGGTGCCAGGACCGTTGGTGAGTGATCCGGTGAAGGTGACGTTCTGGCCAGCCGCGACGATCGACGCGAAGAGCGGGCCGCGGTACCCGCCGTTGCCCTCGTCCCCGACACCCCAGGTGATCGAGTCACCCAGGGGCATGACTCGGCATGGACTCCCATCCGGAGGGCATGGCTGGTACGGGGCGTTCCCGCCGCCGCCGGTCTCGGCCCCACCGGTGGTGGGCGCACCGCCGGTCTCGGCGCCCCCAGTAGCTGGAAGTCCACCGGTGCCTGCGCCGCCCGTTGCGGAACCACCTGTCGCGGAGCCGCCCGTCGACGGTGCCCCCCCGGTCGCAGGGTGCCCGCCGGTGGTCGTGGCGCCACCGGTTGCCAGGCCACCGCCTGAAGGGGACGTGCCGCCGGCACCCTCGTCGCGTCCTCCGGTGCTGCTGGCTCCCCCTAGCCCGGTGTCCGAGCCTCCGGTGTCTGAGCCACCGGTTTCCGTCGCTCCACCGATTCCGTCACCCGCGCCGCCCGTCGTCGAGAGGGTGCCACCGGTCATCGTCTCGCCTTCCCGATCTGATGACGCGGAGCTGCACGCCGCGAGGAGCCCGACCAGCGGGAGGAAGGAGCCGAGGTTCTGAGTCTTCACGGTGGTCTCCGGGAGAGCGCGGACGGCACTCTACCGGGTCCGCGACGTCGGTGCAGGCGCTTCGTGCTGCCGGCGCCCCCCGGTGCCGTGCCAGCCACGGAGCAAGGGTGACGGGTGCGTCA
>JBNLDK010000195.1:0-19902 GCA_050304295.1 Polyangiaceae bacterium | reverse complement strand
GGGTGGGCGCGCGCCCTGGGCGGGGGCGCGCTACTGTGGACCCGCGCAGCTCATCACCAGGTCCCGCACCCCGTTGGCGTCGTCGAGGGTGAAGGAGTAGGGGGCGTTGGTGAACGGAGTGCCGCCACCGCCGGTCTCGTTGGCGCCGGTGGTGTTGTCGTAGACGTTGTTGCGCTCCGTGATGTGCGCTGTGCCTTGGTCGCTCGAGTTGTTGAACTCGTGCGGGCTGTCCACGCCATGGAAGTAGTTGCCCTCAGAGAGGATGTGGGCCTGACTGCCCGCACGAATGCAGTAGTTGTTGCCCGACGCGGAGAAGTAGTTGTTGTACGAGTGGATCTGGCCGAACCGCACGCGCGGCATGCGCTCGTGGACGCGGTCCGACCACCAGTTGTGGTGGAACGTGACGTTGAGGCGCCCGGTGTCCTCGCTCCCGTTGCTGTCGGAGTGCCCCACCAGGTTGGAGAAGCGGTGGTTGTCGTCGGGTGGGTTGTTCGTGTAGCGGAAGATGGTCCAGGAGACGGTCACCCAGTTCGAACCGTGCACGATGTCCAGGTTGCCGTCGGGGGCATCGAAGAACTCGCAGTGATCGATCCACACGTGGTGCGCGTAGTAGATGTGCATCCCGTCGCCATCGACGTCGGAGTTGGTGCCGTTCACGGTCAGGTTGCGGACGATGACGTTGGACACGTAGCTGCTGGAGGAGCCCCGGATGCGGAGCCCACCATTGATGGTCGCGCCGGAGCCGACGCCGACCAGCGTCTTGTTGGAGTTGACCTGCAGGCGGGGGACGTCGAAGGTCCCGTCGATCTCGATCACCCGCGGGGTCGAGTCGCTGGCGTAGTCCATCAGCTGCTGGGCCGAGGTCGGTCGCACGGGGGCGGCGTCTCCGCCGCCGGTCGTTGTTCCCACACCGTCGCCCGAGACCGTGGCCCAGCCCTCGAGCTCGACGGGACAGCCTGTGCTGCCACCGGTGGGAGGGGCCCCGCCGGTGACCGGCGCGCCTCCGGTGGGGGGAGCCCCACCCGTGGTGGCCCCGCCGGTGAGCGCGCCGCCCGTGGTCGGAGCGCCGCCCGTGAGCGGCGCTCCACCAGTCGGCGCACCTCCCGACCCGGACAGCCCGCCGGTGGGCAGGGCCCCGCCGGTGGGCTGCGTCCCGCCGGTAGGCAGGGCGCCGCCGGTCAGGGCGCCGCCGGTGGGCAGGGCGCCGCCGGTCAGGGCGCCGCCGGTCAGGGCGCCGCCGGTCGGGGCGCCGCCGGTCAGGGCGCCGCCCAGCGGGACCGAACCCCCGGTGGGCGTTGCTCCGCTGGCTCCAGCTCCTCCCGTGTTCTCTCCCCCGGTGGCTTCGCCACCCGATCCCCCGTCATCCGAAGCTTCCTCGTCCCCACAGGCCACGAGCCAGCTCGCTCCCAGGATCACGCTGCCAGTCAGCCAAGCCACCACACGCCGCATCACATTTCTCCCGCTGTAGGTCGCAATCCCGCCTGTTGGCCAGGTAATGCCGAAGCGACACGCGTTTCATTTCGATTCTTGGACCTATCGGGTCGCAAAATACAGGTCCGACTGGTTGTCCTCCCGGCGCGAGGCGAAGACGATGAGGCGCTGATCGGCGGAAACCCAGGGATCGCGGTCGGCTGAGTCGCTGTTCAGCTCGTCCAGAGCCCGTACCAGCACGAACGGGTGGCTGGCATCGGGTCGCGCCGCGACGACCAGGTCGTCATCGCCGCCTGCGTCAGTGGTGTAGTAGAGCACTCGGCCATCGGCCGCGAGGAAAGCGTCGGCCTCATTGTCGTCAGTGTTCAGCTCCGTGATCGGCTCGGGGGGCAAGAAGGTGTCTCCGCTGCGCCGCGCGACGTACAGATCGAACGGCGTGTCCTCCACGTCTTCTCGCCAGGCCAGCAACAGATCGCCGGCTGGACTGATCCCCCGCACGATCTCGTCCTCAGCCGTGCTGATGGACGCGGCGAGTGTCGGTGGGGTCCAGGTCGCGTTTCGGTCGGTGCGGGTCGCCACCCAGACGTCCGTGCCACCGAGCCCGCCCGCGCGGTCCGAGGAGAGCCACAGGGTGAGCCCATCGGGAGTGATGGCGACGGTGGTCTCGTCGTCCTCGCTGTTGACCTCCTCGACCGCGGTCGGCGTGTCCCAGGCCGCGTCCGCCGCGACTCGCGTAGAGCGCCAGATGTCGCCCACGCCCAGCCCTCCGTCACGGCGCGAGCTGAAGTAGATCTCGAGCAGGTCCCCCGTCAGGGTCGGGTCGTCGTCGTGCTCGTCGGGGTCCGAGAGCTCCTCGATGAGCACGGGCGCAGAAAACGGGGGCACCGGGTCGAGCGTTGCCCCCGCTCCGCCCGCGATGGTCCGGCTGCCCAGATCGTATTCGTAGACCCCGCAGCCGAGGAGCGCGCTGCCCCCGACGAAGCACCAGAGCGACCGCACCACGGGCAGCCTAAATGAGGGAGCGCGATTGTCGAGCACTTCGACAATCGCGCGGACTCATTGGACTTTGGGGAGGGGGGCCCCGACGCCTAGAACAACAAACAGGTTGTTTGTTGCTCCAAGTCAACGACCTGGAACACCGACCGGGCAGCAGCGCCAGCGGGAAGCACCGGTCTCCGGTGTTTTCCGCGTCGGGCAAACGGATCGGTGCTCCAGGCGTCGGGGTTCACACTGGCGATCAGCACAAGTGTTGCTCGCTGTAGGTCGGCTTGGTCGGTAACCTGCGCGGGTGGAATCTGGTCGCGCGCACGAGCTGCCTGGAGGTCTGCCGCACGCCCGCACTGGGGCCTTGGCTGCGGCGCTGGCGTTGCTCCTCCACGGCACTGCGGCGAGCGGCGCGGAGCGGGTGCCGGTGCGGGTCGACTTCGCGGGGGCTCCCGGGTGCGACGACCCGGCCCAGCTCGAACGTGAGATCGTCCGCCGCACCGACCGGCTCGACGTGACCACGGACCCCGGCGCGGCCACCTCGATCGAGGTGCGGGTGGCGAACGGAATCGAGCGCGTGGACTCGGTGCTCGTCATTCACCGCCCCGAGCAGCCCGCGGTGACGCGGGCGGTTTCGGGGGTCAGCTGCACCGAGGTCGTCGAGGCGACGGCGCTCATCATCGCGGTGCTGCTGACCACCAATTCCGCAGCGGTGGAGCGGCCGCCGCCGCCCCCACCGCCGCCCCCACCGCCGCCGCCGCCGCCGCCGCCGCCGCCGTCGCCCCTTCTCGTCTGGCGGGTCGGAGGTGGGGTCAGTGGGCTGCTCATGACCGGAGTTGCGCCCGCACCCCTTGCTGGGTTTGCTCCATTCGTGGAGACGACCACCTGGCGGACGGGGTGGTCCCCAGCCTTCCGTCTCGGGGTCCGACAGGCCTGGAGCAGTCATGCGGTGGGCGACACGAGCGTCGCGTTTCGCCTCCTGGAAGGTACTGCGGCTGCCTGTCCCGTCGCCTGGATCCCCACTCGTCGTGTCGCGCTCCGACCCTGCGCGCTGGGCTCCTACGGGAGGCTGGAGGCATCGGGCTATCGCACCGAACGCCATCCCTGGTTGGCTTTTGGGGGGGGGATTCGTCTCGAGGCAGAGCTCTTCCGGTTCCTGGTGGTCGAGCTCCAGGGGGCGATCGAGGGGCCGCTCATGCCGGGCCGCTTTGCGCTCGATGGCGAGCGATTTCACCGGACGGCGCCGGTCACTGGCTGGGGGGGACTCGGGATCGCGGCCCGTCTCCCCTGACGGTGGCCCGGCGACCCGAGGGCCCGTTTGATCAGTTTCCGGAGATGGCGCATTACCCATTCGTGCTGCTTCGTCGCCGCCAGTCCCGATCCACCGCGCCCGCCGGGACGCGGACGGCCGAGCAGTCGCTGCGACTGCGCCGGATCTTCGACGAAAATCACTCAATGACCTGGCGGTTGCTGCGCCGCTTCGGAGTGGCCTCCGAGCGGGTGGAGGACGCCGTCCAGCAGGTATTTCTGATCACGGCCGAGCGGCTGGATGACATTCAGTCCGGGAGCGAGCGCGCCTTTGTCTACGGCGTTGCCGTGGGGGTGTCGCGCACGCTGCGTCGCCGCTATCGCCGGGAGGTGCTCGGGGACGAGCCCGATCAGCACGTCGGGACGGACCCCGCCGCCGAGAGCCTGCTCGACCGCAAGCGGCTCGTCGAGCAATGCGATCGCATCCTCGATGCGTTGCCGCCGGAGCTCCGCGAGGTCTTCGTCCTGCACGAGATCGAGGGTCTGACCACGGCGGAGGCTGCGCGCATCCTCGAGATCCCGGCGGGCACGGTTTCTTCCCGCCTCCGACGAGCGCGTCAGCTGTTCCGCTCCGGAGTCGAGGCGTTGCGCGCCAAACCTTCCCCGCAGGAGGTGAACGGTGGTTGACGACCGTCTGCTAGAGACCAGCGATCTGCCGCTCGAGCGAGAGTTGCTGCGTGCGGCGGCGGAGGAGGCGCCGCCGTCGGCGACGCGGGTTCGCGCCCTGGCGGCGCTGGGCCTGCTGAGCGTCGCGACGCCAGCGGCAGCGGCCACGTCGGCAGCGGCCACGGGGACCGCGGCGACCACGGCGGGCCACGCCGGGCTCCTCGGTGCGCACTGGATCTTCAAGTGGGGGCTGGTGCTGGGGCTGGGTGCGAGCGCCGTCGGCGGAGCCGTGGTGGCGGAGCGCTCACTGCGCGGCGGAGATGCCGAGGTCGTCTCCAGCGCGATCGAACCGACAGTGAGCCCTGCACCGACCGCCGCCGAGGAGCGACAGGGGGTGGGCCCGGAAGTCGATCCGGACTCGGAGGAGATCGAGGCGGAGGTGCCCCCGGAGGAACGGACTGCGTCGGTCGAGCACGAGGCGATGCCCGCTCGTCCCGTGCCCACCGGGTCTCGCGCCCGTCCCGCGCCGAAGACCCCTGCGGTACCCACGGGTGCCGTCTCGATTCGCGAGGAAGTCCAGCTGCTGGACCGCGCGCGAGCCCAGGTGGCGCGTCACGCACCCGAGGCGGCGCTGGCGACGCTCGGGGAATACGCGAGTCGATATCCGCAGGGAGCGCTGCGTGAAGAGGCGGCGGTGATCCGCATCGAGGCACTGCGGGCCAGCGGCCGTCGTCAAGCTGCTGGGCGCGAGGCGCAGGAGTTCCATCAGGAATACCCCACCAGCGCGCACATCGACGCGGGCTCGCGCTGAGCGCGGGCCCGCTTCGCTGGCCACCTCGCGGGAGCGAGCCGCCTACGACGCTCGGATGCGGTCGTCGAAGGCCGAGAGCGCGGCCTTGGCCCCCTCGCCCATCGCGATGACGATCTGCTTGAACGGCACGGTGGTTACGTCGCCGGCCGCGTAGATGCCAGGCACGCTGGTTCGTCCCCGCTCGTCGACGATGATCTCGCCGACGCGATTGGTGTCCACCAGGTCCTTGACGACCGCGCTGTTCGGAACGAGGCCGATCTGCACGAACACCCCCTCCAGCGCCACCTCGCGCAGCTCCTCCGATTTGCGGTCCTGGTACCGGAGCGCCGTGACCCCAGCCTCGCCTCCCACGACCTCCGTCGTTCGAGCCCCGGTGATCACCGTCACGTTGGGGAGGGATTCCAGGTTTCTGATCAGGACGGCGTCTGCCTTCAGCTGCTCCGCGAACTCCAGCAGCGTCACGTGGGAGCAGATCCCCGCCAGATCGATGGCGGCTTCGACACCGGAGTTGCCGCCGCCGACCACCGCGACGGGCTTGCCCTTGTAGAACGGGCCGTCGCAGTGGGGACAGAAGGCGACACCACGACCCATGTACTCCTTCTCTCCCGGAACGCCGAGCTCGCGCCATCGGGCGCCGGTGGCGACGATCACGGACCCCGTGTCGAGCACCTCGCCGCCCTTGAGGTAGAGCTGCTTACGCTCGCCGCTCTCGATGCGCTCGACCTTGCGGTGCTCGAGCACCTCGATGGGGTAGCTGCGGAGGTGCTGTTCGAGATCGGCAGCGAGGCGGACCCCTTCCGTGTACTTGGTACCGATCAAGTTCTCGATGCCAACGGTCTCCGCGACCTGGCCCCCGACCTTCTGCGCCACGAGCGCCGTGCGCAGCCCCTTGCGCGCCGTGTAGATGGCCGCCGAGGCACCGGCGGGTCCACCACCGATGACGACGACATCGAACTCGCGCGTCTCGCTGGGTCCTGTCTCGACCTCGCGGGTTCCGAAATGCTCCTCGAGCGTTTCGAGCAGCTCTGCGAAGGTGCTCTTGCCCACGTGCAAGAGGTGGGTCCCGTCGTAGACCGCGGGAACGGCCTGGACCCCCAGCGCCGCCACTTCCTTCTCGGCGAGGCCCCCGTCGATCATCGTGTGGCGCAGATCACCGTGGGTGAGGGCCATCAGGTTGAGGGCCTGCACGACGTCGGGGCAGTTGGTACACGAGAGCGAGACATAGGTCCGCAGATCGATGGGACCCCGCAGGCGCCGCACGCGCTCGACAATGGCCGCGTCCGGCAGCTTCCCCTTGCCATCGGCGTTGAGAATCGCGAGCACCAGCGAGGTGAACTCGTGTCCGCCGGGGATCCCCCGGAAGCGCACGTTGGTCGGCGCTCCGTCGCGGACGAGCTCGAACTGGACACCTTCCACTTCAGGTCCGTGCTCGGCCACGCTGAGCTTCGGACTGACGCTGGCGAGGGACTCGAGCAGCTCGCGCAGCTCGGCTTGCTTGGGGTGCTGAGAGGGGTTGATCGAGAACGAATACTCGGATCCGAGTTCGCTGAAGTGGCCGCGCAGCTGGTCGAGGATGGTGGGGTCGAGCATGGATGGGCTCCGGTTGAAGGGGGGGCCCCGACGCGACGGCGTCGGGGCCTCGACAGTGATTCAGATCTTGCCGACGAGGTCGAGACCGGGCTTGAGCGTCTCGGCGCCCGGTTGCCACTTCGCGGGGCACACCTCGCCGTCGTGCGTGGCGACGAACTGGGCTGCCTGGATCTTGCGGACCAGCTCGTCGGCGTTGCGTCCGACGGAGTTGTCCTGGATCTCGGCGAGCTTGATCTTCCCGTCGGGATTGGTGACGAAGGTGCCACGATAGGCGAGCCCTTCCGCTTCGATGTACACCCCGAAGAACCGGCTCAGTGCGCCGGTCGGGTCGGCGAGCATCGGATAGCTGATCTTCTTGATGGTGGGGGAAGCGTCGTGCCAGGCCTTGTGGACGAAGTGCGTGTCAGTGCTGACCGAGTACACCTCGACCCCCATCTCCTTGAGCTGCGCGTACTTGTCCGCCAGGTCTCCGAGCTCGGTCGGGCAGACGAAGGTGAAGTCCGCGGGGTAGAAGAAGAACACGGCCCACTTGCCCTTCACGTCCTGGTCGGTGACCGTCTTGAACTCGCCGTTGTGATAGGCCTGAACGGAAAACTCGGGAAGGCTGGAATTGATGATGCTCATGGTCGTCTCCTGCGTTGATGGCTGATTGCAGTTCCAGGAATAGATCCGCCGGGAGCTCGTCGCCAAGACATCGTTTCGATGACGGTGATAGGCTCCGCCTATGAACTTCGCGCCCCTCGATCTGACCCTGCGGCAGCTACAGTACGTGGTCGCCGTCGCGGAGACACTGAGTTTTCGGAAGGCCGCGGAGCTATGCCGGGTCTCCCAGCCGTCGCTCAGCGCCCAGATCCAGCAGCTGGAGGAGGTGCTCGGGCTGCGCCTCTTCGAGCGGGACAAGCGTCGGGTGCTGGTCTCGGCGGCCGGGGGAGAGGTCCTGGCCCATGCGCGGCGCGTGCTCCTGGCCGCGGACGAGGTCACTGTCGCGGCCCAGCGCGCTCGGGACCCGCTTCAGGGTCGGCTCCGGATTGGCGTCATCCCAACGATCTCTCCCTACCTGCTCCCCAGTGCCACGGCAGCGCTGCGGCAGGCCTTTTCCTCGCTGAAAGTGGTCTGGAGCGAGGACAAGACGGAAACTTTGGTGCGCCGTCTGGACGAGGGCACGCTGGACGCTGCACTGCTGGCTCTGGAGGCGGAGATCGGGGATGTCGAGCATGAGCTCGTGGGTATGGACCCCTTCGTGCTGGCCACGCACCCCGAGGACCCACTGGGAAAGTCGGTCCGTCCGGCGGCGCTCACCGAGCTCCAGGACGTCGATGTCCTGCTCCTCGATGATGGGCATTGCTTCCGCGACCAGGCGCTCTCGTACTGCACACGTGCCCAGGCCCGCGAGATCGAGTTTCGAGCCACCAGCCTCTCGACCCTCGTGCACATGGTGGCCGGCGGGGCGGGCGTGACGTTGTTGCCGTGGATGGCGGTGCCGACCGAGGCGAAACGCGCGGGGCTGACCGTGCGCTGCTTTGCAGATCCTGCTCCGGCCCGGACCGTGGTGCTGATCTGGCGCAAGCGCTCTCCGATCGGGGACGCCCTGCGGCAGCTGGCCCGGGTGGTGCGGGACGCCTATCCCGACCAGCGTGAGCCTCCTGTCCGGAGACGGGCCAGGCGCGCCGCCCGTCGTTGAACGGGAGCGGCTACTTGGTATCGCGACACTCGACGTAGTCGCCGGTCACCGTGCACAGCTCGTCGTCCGTCACCTCCACCGTGACGCGGATCGGTGCCTCGCTGCGAGCCGTGCCGTCGGTGATCGGAGGAGCGGTGCTTTCCCAGTAGGCACGCAGCGGCTCGAGCAGGGTGTGGCGGAAGGCCCAGAGATGCTGCGAGTGCGCGGTCTCGTCGCCCCCGTCGTAGCCGGTCACCGTGAAGTTGCCGGCGCCCGCTGTGGTGAGCTGCTGCATGCCGTCGAGGGGGCCAGCGTGTTCCGCGATCTTTCGGCTCAGGCCGAGCTTCTCCAGCACGAAGTTCGTGGACTCCGTCGTACTGGCGTACTGGCGGGTGGTGACGTCCGAGTGGGTGACGACCATGAGCTTCTTCCCGGCGACGGCCACCCGCGCGAAGTCCACGAAGGGCTGCAGCGCGTTGTCCGGCAGGCTCCGGTCGTGCTCGTGGATGAAGGCGCTGTGCATCCCATCCGCGAGCAGTACGGCGTCGATGTTGGCGGCCCGCTCCGGGTTCGCGAGCACACTTTGCACGGCGGCGTAGCCGGCGCTCCAGGCGCTCAGCGCCACCCGACGGGGGCGGTGCTCCGCGCCCGGGCAGGCGCGATCGACCAGCTTCACGATCCGGCGCTGGAGGTGTGGGAACATCGCCTCCTGCGCGTAGCGGCTCTGGTAGGCCTTCGACAGCACGCCGAGGTTCTCGACCGCGATGGCGGCATTGAGCCCTGACTCCCGGAGCGCTTTCTCGAACACCGGCGGCGAGCCGTGGAAGTGGATCACGAGGTCGAATTCGCTGTCCAGGACGCAGTTCTCGGGGAGGTACACGTGGAGGCCCCCCTGCTTCGCGTGGCGCACCGGGACGTCGAACTGCTCCGACGGCTCGCGAACGACGGGGAGAGCGGCCTCGACCGGGATGGTCGGCACGGCGGCATCACTGTCGCGTGAAGCGGGCGCCGAGCTCGTCAGCACGACCATCCCGAGAAGCAGCGCCGCTGGCTTCATGGGCCAAGGATAGTCGCGTTCGGATCGCTGGCCAGTCCGCAATCCCTGGAAAATCACCGGGATTTCTGCGCATACGGGCAATCTCCGGTGAGGCCGGACGCGCGCGTCCCCTTGGTCCGTATGGAAACCCCCCACGCTCGATCGTTCGGGGGATGCCCGGGGCGTCGCCTTCGGCGAGTGGTCGCGGTGGCGGCTGGGTTTCGGCTCCCCGTGAGGCGGCCGAGTGGGCGCTCGGCGGTGGGGTGCGTTCACTTCCGGCCGCGCCGGGTGGCGAGTCATTTGCGTCCTGCGGTGAGGCTCGAAAAATGCTCTACAGTCGCCCATGGCCATCCTGAGCGCCCGCGAGATCCACAAGTCGTTCGGAGCTCAGCCCGTCCTCGATGGGGTTTCGCTGAGCATCCAGCGCGGCGAGCGGCTGGGGCTCGTGGGGAACAACGGGAGCGGCAAGAGCACGCTGGGGCGCATCCTGGCCGGGGTGCACGACGCCGACCGCGGCGAGGTGACGCGGCGCCGTGACGCGAGCATCGGCTATCTCCCGCAGGAGCCCGAGCTCGACCCGCAGCGGACCGCTCGCGCGACCGTGATGCAGGGACTCGACATCTGGGCGGAGCTGAAGGCGCGCTACGATGTGCTGACCACGGCGCTGGCCGAGGGGTCTGGTGACGTCGACGCGCTGGCGGCGGAGCAGGCGAGCGTGGCGGAAGCGATCGAGCGGCATGGCGGCTGGGATCTCGAACACCGCATCGACGCCATCATGGAACGGCTCGGCATTCGTGAACCCGAGCAGCTGGTGGGCACGATGAGCGGTGGAGAGCAGCGGCGGGTGGCGCTGGCCCAGCTGTTGCTGCGTGCTCCCACGCTCGCCATCCTCGACGAACCCACGAACCATCTCGACGCCGACACCATCGAGTGGCTCGAGACCTTCCTGGCCACGGACTACCCGGGCGCCGTGCTCCTCATCACCCATGACCGGTACTTGCTCGACCGGGTGGTGACGCGGACGCTGGAGCTGGAGCGCGGCCAGCTCTACTCCTACGACGGTGGCTGGGAGGCGTACCTGGTGGCCCGGGCCGAGCGCGCGGAGCACGTGGCCCGTACCGAGACCAACCGGCAGCGCTTCGTGGCGCACGAGCTCGAGTGGTTGCGGCGTCAGCCCAAGGCGCGCACGGGCAAGCAGAAAGCCCGGATCCAGCGGGCGGAGTCCGCGCAACAGACGGAGACCCCGACCGCCAGTGGCCGCCCGGTGCAGCTGGCGGCCCGCGCGGATCGCCTCGGCAAGACCATCCTGGAGCTGCGGGAGCTGGGGGTGGGCGTGGGGGACCGAACGCTGATCGAGCGCCTCGACCTGAAGCTGACACCCGGGGAGCGGATTGGCGTCGTCGGGTGCAACGGCAGCGGGAAGACCACGCTGCTGCGCTGTCTGCGCGGCGAGATCGAGCCCCGCGCCGGCGAGATCATTCGTGGTCAGCGTACCCAGCTGGCCTACTTCGACCAGGCCCGTTCTGGCCTGAAGGACGAGGAGAGCATCATCGTCAACGTCGTGGACCGCGGTGACACGGTTCACTACGCTGGGCGGCCCCTGAGCGTGTACTCGTACCTCGAGCGGTTCTCCTTCTTCGGGACGCAGCTGCGCCAGCCGGTGGGCAGCCTCTCTGGTGGCGAGCGGGCGCGGGTGGCGCTGGCCAAGCTGCTGCTCGATCGAGCCAACGTGCTGCTCCTCGACGAGCCGACCAATGATCTGGACGTGAGCACGCTGGGGGCGCTCGAGGAGATGCTCCAGGGCTACACGGGATGCGTGATCGTGGTGACCCACGACCGCTACTTCCTCGACCGGATCGCCACCTCGGTGCTGGTCCTCGATGGCCAGGGGGGAGCCCAGCGCTATCCCGGCAACTACACGACCTACCGCCGGATCCGTGCCCAGGAGGAGGAGCGCGAGCGCGCCGAGACCGTCGCCGCCGCGGCAGCCGTGCGGGAGACGGAGCGGCGCGCCTCCGCCGCGCCACCGGCGGGTCGACCGAAACCGCTCACCTACGCGGAGCAGATCGAGCTCGAGGGGCTGCTCGACCGCGTGGGCGCGGCCGAGCTGGCGGTCGCCGAGGTCGAGGCCGAGCTGGCGTCCCCGGAGCTGTACGCGAGCGCTGGCCAGCGCGTGCCTCAGCTGCAGAGCGATCTGGCGCGGGCGCGGGCCGAGCTCGACGCGCTGGTCGCACGGTGGGAGGAGCTCGAGTCTCGCCGCGGCTAGGGAGGTGTCACGGATGTCCGATCTGGTAATCAGTCCCCGTCTCACGATTCCGGCGAGCGAGCTCTCGTGGACGGCGGTGCGGGCTTCGGGGCCTGGTGGGCAGAACGTGAACAAGGTGGCCTCCAAGGTGGAGCTGCGCTTCGCGCTGGCCACCTCCTCGGTGCTCGCTCCGGCGGTTCGGCAACGCCTGGAGCGCAGCGCCGCGAACCGCCTGGATGCCGTCGGCAATCTGGTCATCGTGGCGCAGGAGAGCCGCAATCAGCTGACGAATCTGCGCCGCGCGAGGGAGAAGCTCGCGGCCCTCGTGCGGGAGGCGCTGGTGCCCCCGCGTCCGCGGTTGGCGACCCGTCCCACGCGCTCATCGCAGCGCCATCGGCTGGCGAGCAAGCGTCACCAGGCCCTCAAGAAGCAGGGACGCCGCAGCGTCGATTCTGAAGATTGAGGGATTCGGCGCGTCCCGGTTGTCGCTGGCTCAGGGGCGTGTGACCCTCGGCCCCATGCTAGAACGCTCAACGCTGATCTCCCTGGTGGGGCTGTTCGCGGCGCTGCTCGCGTGCAAGTCCGGGTCCGACGACACGAGCTCCGACGACTCGACCACCGAGGAGGCTGCCGAGACAGCCGCGGCTTCGGCGGCAGCGGATCCGGAGCCGGCCCCCGAGCAGCCCGTCGAGGCGCCGCCCGCGGAGATCCCCGAGTTCGTCGGATGCGAGCTCAGCGTGCAGCCCCTGCAGGGCTCATGGTTCGCGCGTGTGGGGGCGCGTCCCACGACCTGGAAGCTCGATGGCAACGCAGTGACCTGGCACGATACGGCGGACCACCAGAGCGTCCTCCGTCTGACGAGCCCGTGCTCCTTCACGACCGACGAGGGCAACTTCAATGGCATCTTCGTCGCGGCGAGCGACCAGCTCTACATCGGTCGCGATCTCGTCGCGCGCTCCTGCGGAGACCGGGTGGTGGCGTGCACTGCGGACGGGGACGTTCACGTGCTGGCCGGTGGGAAGTGCACTCGGCTCCACTCGACTCGCGACGGAGTGTCCGCGAGCGCGGGTCCCGAGGTGCGCCGGTGGACTCGCGAGGACACTTCCTGTTCGATGATGGGGGAGACACTGGTCGTCCGGAGGGCGGGGGCTCCCATGGCGCGCGCCAACAAGATCGACGGCGTGTATCGCGACGTTCGCTGGAACGCCTCGACGGTGGACAGTCTGGAGACCGGAAAGCGGTTGATTGAGCTGGCCCGGGAGCTGGCGGTCGCCGATGAGTCCGGACCGTCGCGGGTGAAGGTCACCGCGGGCTACGAGAAGGTCTGCGACGAGACCAAGAACGCGCACGCCTGCAACAACGCGGCCTGGTACCGCTGCGTGAACCTCAAGCAGTGCCATCAGGCGGTGGCCCGCGCTCGCCTGGCCGTCGAGGGGGCACCGAATCAGCCCGGCTTCATCGACACGCTGGCCGTGGTGCTCTGTCGGACTGGCAAGACCGCCGAGGCCGACCAGAATTTCGAGCGTTCCTGCGCGGCAGGATACTCGGAAAACTGCGACAAGAAGTGCACTCCGGACGAGGCGACGTCCACGGTGATCACGACGAAACCCTCCGCCGTGCCCGTGGCTTCGGCGACCCCGCCGCCCAAGGGGGGCGGCAAGCGCCCCGCCCGCCCCGGGCGCCCCTCGCGACGCGCCAAGTGAGCGCGCGACGGTCGTCGAGCGCGTCGAGCGCTCGTTGAACCCCCTGAACGGGAGGCATCGGGGGTGTCCCGGAGCTGAGCATTTGCTAGAAGTCCCGACGCTTCCGGTTGGAGCTGGCAAGCGGGGCTGGGGCCTCACCATTGATCGCGGAGCTGCGGCGAAAGTTTGGTCTGGTTGGATGGAGCTGGTGTTGGTGCCGGGTCCGGGTTTCTGGGTCCGGGACCGGTGCCGGTATTCCGGGACCGGCACCAGATCCGGGATGGTGCGGGGTCCGGGACAGGACATCGCTGGCACTTTTGTCCGGGGACATCTGCGGTCTGGCTGTGCAGCAGGACCCGATGTGCCACACCCTCGCCGTGCGTACAGGCCGCTTCGCTTCGCTCGCGCCGCTTCGCGGTTGGCCTGCGGCCAAGCCTGGACTCACGACGCGGGCGCGGCGGCGGGTTTGGGCATGCTGCACATCCAGACCTTCGTCATCCGGTTCACCAAATCACTTCAGTCTCAGCTCCGCACGGTCGAGGCGCGGGACGCCAAGTTCGCGGAGCAGCTTCGGCGAGCGCTCATCGCGGTGGGGCTCAACATTGGCGAGGGGTACGGCGCCTCCGGGGGTGGGAAGCGGCGCGCTTATCGCATCGCGCTCGGTGAAGCGGCGGAGCTCGAAATGGGGATCGAGATGGCTGAAGCCCTCGGCTACTGCATCCTGGCTGCGGAGCAGCGGGAAAGCTTGTGCTGAACACGGATGACGAAACGCGCTCCTAGCGAGCTGAGCAACTCCAGAATCTCGTAGTCGTCGGCTTCGCGATCCATCAGGTGGATCGTCTTCGTCGGCGCCAGTCCCAGAGCGTGGACTTGCCGCACGTGCTCTAGCCAGCGGTCCTGTAGCTCCCCATTCTTCGCCTTCGTTGGCACGTGGTAGCTGGCTGCCAGCACCCCTTCCGGGCGCCGGGTCCCAGCACGGGTCCCGCGGCGACGGGCCCCGCCCGGCCATGGCCGGGTGGGCAAGCCGTGGGATGTGCTGGGGGTTGGGTGGGGGGCCCCAAGCAACAGCTTGGGGGGCGGGGCTGCGCCAGGTCCCGGAGTCGGGTCACCCCCGTCGGGTGCGCCCCCATTGGGTGGCGCTCGGCGTCCGAGGCGCGCGCGGGCAGGCATCCCGGGCGGCCCCGACCGGGGTCGCCCCCCTCGAAGCGCGGTACGCGGGCCGGTGCCCCCCGACTGCGACCCGCTCCCCGCGCCGCGTCCGGGGTGCTGTCGAGGGGGTGCCCCCGTCGGGGGCCGGCATCGGCGGTGCAAGAGTCGGGGCGCGACCCCCGCGGCGGCGAGTGGTCGGGGGGAGCGCGCGGGGGTCGAGCCGCGCGCGCCCCAGTGATCGGGGTGTTGCCCGCCGAGTCACCGCCGTCGCGGGGGGCGGCGGCGGTCCGCAGGCGGCGGCTCAGGCGGGTGGTGCGGTCGGGGAGGGGTCCGCCTCGGGAGCCTGCTCCTCGCCGCTCTCGGGATCGATGTCGTTCACGGGGCGATGGCGGCGGTAGCCGTCGCCGATGCGATCGTTCTGCAGCAGGATGGGACCGAGCAGGCGAGCGCGGCCCGCTGCGTCCTCCGCGCTCGCGGTGGGGTGGCGACCGATGATGCGGGCCACCGTCGTGAGCAGCGCCTGCTGAAGTCGCTGCTCGGCGCCGCGCACGTCGCCGTAGGACGTGGCGGCCTGGGGTCGCTGCTGCAGGGCTTCGACGAACTGGGCGTGCAGCGCCGCGGCGCGCTCGACGTAGAGGGTCAGACCGAGCGCGTCGAAGGTCGGGGCGAGCTCGCCCTGGATCAACCGCAGGACCTCGCCCACCGCCTCCTGCTCCTCCTCGTAGCTCAGGGAGGTGATCGCCGCCGCCCCCTGCGGGAACGCGCGATGCTGGGCCTCGACGGCCTGCGCGTGGTGCGGGTCGGTGGTATCCAGGGTGCGCACCGCGGTGCCGAGCCCGTCGTGCAGCGCGCCGATCGTGCGGTCGAGCTGGATGTCGATCGCCACGGCCTCGCGGTTCGCGCGACGCCGCTCGGCGGATCGCGTCGCGTAGAACTCACGCCGACGCGTCAGCGCCACGCCTGCCGCCTCCACGGTTTCGGCGGCGGCCTGGGCAATGGCCGTCTCCCCCTGCTGATCGGCCACGCGATACACGGCCTTGCACGCATACGCCGCGCGGCCAGCGGGGAACTGGTAGAGCTGGATGAGATTGGACAAACTGGACGTCACGCTGTGCTCCTTCTGGTTGATGGGAGACCCGTGCTACGTCCCTCGGCCCCCCGCGGGTGGAGGCATACTCGGCCAGCAGCGAAGCCGTTCCAAGCGAAAACGAGCGCGCGAGGCGCCCGGCTGCCGCCCCTACGCTGCGTCCACAATCTTGTAGAGTGGTTGCAGGAAAGGAGCGTCCTCAACCTGCTCTGCGAGCGCACGGACTCCACCCTCGCGCGAAGCCTGGAGACCGCCAAGCCGACCGGTGCGCCCGACGACCGGCTGGCATCCTCCGCTGACTCCGGAGTCTTCGACCCTCACGAGGAGCGACCAAGACGAAGACTGCCAACGGCGCATGCGGTCGGCAGCATCAGCGCGGTGGGCATTGTGGGAGCCGGAGCGAAAGGCGCGCCGCGACCGAAGCGACGGATGTTGTCGAATGGGGCCGCCATCGTCGTGGTGGCACGATGGAAGGTGCCGAGCCGAGGGTGGTCACTGCCGAGGAGCTGGTCCGGACGAGCACGGATACGCCGTTACACCGCACTGAAACGATTGCAGCTCGACCGCGAAGTCGCGCGGAAGTGTGGGCCGTGCGGGTCGATCCCGATCCGCGCGCCGCGAACTCGTGCTATCCCGCTTCGTTGGCGGTCGGGTCCGGAGGAGCTCATGTCTCGTGTCCGTTTTTGTCCCACGCTGCTGGTGGCGCTGGCAGTGATTCAGGGCGTTGCTTGTGGCAACGACGATACCTGCGACGCCGCGTGCTCCGCAGCGCCAGTGACGGGGACCGGGGGCGCCGGGACCGGAGGTGCGGGAGGTGCGGGAGGCGCGAGCCCCATCGCGATCACCGCCGACCAGTGGGGGATTGTCAGTCTCTACTCTCACGAGTTTGGTCTCAACGCGTACCTGCAGGTGACGTTCTCGGCGACTCCGCGCGTTCTGCATCCAGACTGCCAGATCTACACGAACGCCTTCTGCGATGTCCGGATCTGTCCGGTGACCGAGAGCCCACCTCCCACCGAGGCTCCCGACGCCGGACCGATCCAGGTGGTGAGCACTCAGATCGTGGGTCAGGCCCTGATCGAGCCGGATGCCGCGGGGCTCTACAGCGGTGGATACGTCGGCTTCGGGCAGGGCGTGTTCTACCTTCTCGGGGGTGAGCCGCTCACCTTCGTCGCCGCGGGGGGGGAGGTCCCGCCGTTCGACGTGCCGACCCACTACCCGGCGCCGCTGGGGGTGCTCGACCCGCTGGGGCTGGACGGGTTGATCACCGCCGATCCGGCGCTGGGGCTGACACTGACGCTGACCGGTAGCGGCGGCGAGGGCGACGAGCTGTTCATCTTTGGCCGGGAGACGGACGACCTGGCCGGACTCGAGACGACGGCGGTCTGCACCTTCCCCACCGCCCCGGGGGTGGTCTCCCTCGGTACCGACGTGCTGGGCTTGCTCCCCCCGGGGTACGAGCTGAAGGTCTATCGCATGCACCGTGAGCGCATCCTGGCGGGTACCTACGACGTGACGATCCGTCTGCTGGGTGAGCTGGCCAACGCGCTGCATACGGAAGCGGTGTCGATCGTCGTGGGCCCCCCCCTCTGAACGCGACTTCTCTCGGGTGCGGCGGGCGCTCCCGGGCGCCGCGGGTCACTGGGCGGGTGGGCTCGCTGAGCACGGCCGACGGGCGCCGACGGGCGCCCGCACCCTGAACGTGTACAATCCTCCCCGTCCGCATGTTCGAGTCCATCACCACCACCCTGAGAGAGGCCGTGCCGACGCTACGCCTGGCGGATCTGCTGGATGTGGTGCTGGTCAGCCTCCTCGTCTACGCGCTCATCAGCTGGTTTCGTCAGACCCGCTCGCGGGTGGTGATGAGCGGGCTGGCCACGCTGGTCGCCCTCTATTTCGTGGCGGGGCTGCTCGACATGACGCTGACCCTGCTCGTCTACCAGGTTGGCATCACGGTGGCGGCGGTCGCCCTGGTGGTGGTCTTCCAGGAGGAGATCCGTCGGGCCGTCGAGCGGGTGGCGTTCACGCGTCCGCTCGACCATCTGCGGCCCGCGGAGCAGCGCCAGTCCGCGACCCAGGTGCTCGTCACGACCGCGTTCGATCTCGCGCGCCAGCGCACGGGCGCGCTGATCGTGCTCAAGGGCAAGGAGTCGCTGGAGCGGCACCTGACCGGGGGCGTGCCGCTGGGGGGCATCATCAGCGCGCCGCTCCTCCTGAGCATCTTCGACGCGAGCTCGGCGGGTCACGACGGCGCCCTCATCGTCGAGGACGAGCTGGCGACACGGTTTGCCACGCACCTGCCGCTCTCGCAGGCGATCACCGGGCAGGAGCGGTTCGGGACGCGGCACGCCGCGGCGCTCGGCCTCGCCGAGCGGTCCGACGCGCTGGTCCTCGTGGTGTCGGAAGAGCGCGGCGAGGTCAGCCTGGCCGAGCGTGGTCACCTGGCGACGAACCTCAGCCGCACGCAGGTGGCCGAGCGGGTGAAGGCGTTTCGGCAGCGCACGGCCCGGGAGCGACCGGTGGGCATGCTGCGCAGCCTCCTGGCGCGCGACCCCGGCACCAAGCTACTCAGCCTCGCGGTGGCGCTGGCCGCCTGGTTCGTCGTTCACGGCTACGACAGCCAGGTGATCGCGCGCACCTACGACGTGCCGGTCGTGCTCCGCGAGGTTCCCGAGGAGCTCTTCGTCGATTCTCCCCGTCCGGACGAGGTGCGAGTCACGCTGTCGGGTCCCCAGGGAGAGTTCCGGCGCGTCGATCCCGACGCCCTGGCAGCGATCGTCGATGCCTCCGACCTCAAACCCGGGATCTCGCGACGCCCCATCTCGCGGCAGCTCGTCAATCCGCCCTCCGGCATTGCTGTCCAGCGCGTGGAACCGCTCGAGACCACGATCGTGGTGCACGCGACCCGGGTCGTCGAGCTGCCCGTGAAGGTGCGCGTCTCCGGCGCTCCCGCACCAGGCCACCGGATCACGGGGACCAGCGCGACCCCGAGCACCGTCAGAGTGCGGATGGCCGTGAAGGACGTGGGGACGGTGCGGCAGCTGCAGACGGCGCCCGTGCCGCTCGAGGGACGGAGCAAGAGCTTCTCCACGACCCAGGCGATCGAGCTCCCCGACGCGGCGCGGTTCGTCGGGGAAGAGGGCGCCACGGTCACGGCTCAGGTCGACCTGGCGGGGCCGTGAGCGCGCTGCATCGCCGGTTGCCGCGGCGTCGAGCCCTGGCGCCGGGCGCTCTGCCGATGGGAGCACGGGTGTGCCCATCTGTGCCAATCGTTCTCGTGGCACCTGGCCCTGGGAAGGCACAGCGCGTCAGCCCCCGCTGAAAGTCCCTCGCACTGCCGCCCGGCACGATCGTTGCATCGGCGTGGCTCAGTTTTCGGGGACGAACGGCCCCTTTCAGCCGCACGGGCCACACGTGTACGCGAAGCCATCGATCCACGAGCACGGACTCACGCTCTCCTGGCTCCCTCCCGTGAGAGCTTGGGGCGGGCTCGTTCTGGACCGCGTCCGCTCCTTTCCGTGGCGTTCGGCGCTCCTGACGTCGCTCTTGATGGTGGCTGCTGGGGTCCTCCTCTACGTGGGAAGCCAGTTCTATCCAGTTCACGACTGGCTGCTGCTCCGCTTTGCCACGTACGTCGCGCTGGCCGGCGTGTGGCTCCTGTCCTGCTTCGCGCTGGGGCAGCGTCTGCTGAAGTGGAGCGGGACGACCGGGTTGCTCCTCGGCGAACACGTGAGCCTTGCCCTGGCCCTCGGCGTGCTCGGCTTCTTCGGGTGCTGGTGGGTGGTCGGGTGGCTCGGTGGATTCGGAGCGCCGGCCTTCGTCGGGGTCCCACTGGGCTGTTTGCTGATCGGGGCAGCTCCAACGTGGAGGTTCGGGCGGCGGTGGTGGCGGTTCCGGAGGCGAGCGCAGACTCTCTCCACGGCGCCAGGGCTGCTCAGCGTGGGCCTCGTGGTGCTGGGTGTCGGGGGGATCGCGCTCCTCTACGCGCAGACCCTGGTTCCCGGCAACATCGCCTACGACTCTTGCTGGTATCACCTGAGCATTGCCGAGCACTATGCCGCCGCCGGGCGGATCGAGCCGTTCCGCGAGGGCTGGTTCGTCGGGGCCTACCCCCACCTGGCCAGCGTCCTCTATACCTGGGCCTTCTGCCTTCCGGGCGCTGACACGTACGACCAGGTCATGCTGGCGATGCACCAGGAGTTCGCTCTGTTTCTCGCGACGCTGGCCAGCATTCCTCCTCTGGCGCGACGGCTGACTGGCGGACGACGAGTCCCGCTGGCCTGGCTCGCCTTGCTCGCCTTCCCGGGGATCTA
>JBNLDK010000194.1:0-9608 GCA_050304295.1 Polyangiaceae bacterium | reverse complement strand
AGTGGACGAGTGCAGCAAGCTGCACGAGTCAACGGAGGCCTACGGCCCGAGCAACGCGAGGGAGCGCCGAAGGCGCAGTGAACACCAGCGCCCGCGTCCCGTCACGCCACACGCTCTTCAGCTCCAGCTCGAAGCGGCCGTTGGCGCGCCGCTCCAGCCGCTCCTTCGACAGCGGGGGCCGCGTGGGACCCAAGGCGGGGCCCTGCGCCTCGGGCCCCGACGAGCCGAAGGCTCGTTGGGTTGGCGTGGGGGGTGCCTTGGGGTGTAGCGCGCCAGCCGCTCCAGCGCGTGGCGATCGCGACCGTAGACAGTCTGCTTCGCGTGCACGTTGACTCCGCGCACCTCCGCCGCCGGCGCGTCCTCGTCGACCGCTCGTGGCCTGGGCTCGTCATTGACCAGCAGGCGCAGCGTCTGCCGCCCAGCGCGATCGCCCACCAGACCAACCCCCTGCGCCGCGCGGGACCCAAGGCGGGGCCCCGCGCCTCGGGCCCCGGCGAGCCGAAGGCTCGTTGGGTAGGCGTGGGGGGTGCCTTGGGGTGTAGCAGGCCGCGAGGCCTGGCTCTTCGCTCACCAGCTGCGGGAAGTCACGTGGCGGAAGCGCAGGTGGACGAGGCGCCGGCGCCGGTGGATGAGCGGTGGGAGTTCGAATGCCTCGGGGAGAAGAAGGCGCACGAGTATGCCGCCGCGGGGTGGCAACCGTATGGCATGTGGGCTTCGAACCACTGCTTGCGCCGCCGACTGCCCTAACACGCCGACATTCGCGCCCAGACGGCGCGTGAGGCTGGGTTGGGCGCCGTGGGCATTGCTGAAGGTGACGCTGCAAGATCACCCTCAGGGGTGAGGGGAAACCCACCCGCCTTTGGGCTCGATCGAAGACGTGGACACCGACCATGTGAACGCACCGCCCAGCTGTGCTCTACTGTGAGTACAATGGACTTGGGGCGTTCAGTGGCACGGTGTGCCACTACATTCTTGATGGCGCTCGCGGCGAGCCCGACAGCCCGCGCGGCCGAGCGCGAGAGCGGAAGCGACGACGGGCAAGCCGAAGAGTCCGACGATCCGCGGGCAATGGTCCGCGCCGGGTTCATCGGCGGCGTGCACCGGCACTACTTCGACCCGGGGTTGCGAAGGACCGACGGTCAGGCCTCGCTCAACTCCCACCTCGACGATTGGGCAACGGTGGCGGCGCTTGGCTTCAGCTTCGAAGTCGCCTACCTGTTCCGCCCCTTCATCGGCATTCGTGCGGGAACCCGCTACACCCAAGGGCACCTCGACGCCACCCACGACACCGCCATCGACCGGTACGACGTCGATGCCCGCGCCTACTGGTGGGGCGGAGAGGTGGGTCCCGAGATCGATCTGATGCAGCGCCGCCTGGTTCTCGCACCTGCCCTTGGCATCGCCCAGACGTCCCTGGCGGGAACCTTCGCTGGCGCTGACCTCGAAGGGCTCGTGCGCTACGAGACAGAAGTACCTTACCTGCGACTAGCGGCAGGAGGACGCTTCCCGATCCCGGGCGGCATCGCGCTCGGAATCATCGCCAGCCTCGACGAGCACGGACTAATTCTCTTCCCCGAGGGACACACTTTCGCCCTGACTCTCACCGTAGACACCCAGGGGCACTGAGGAGCCATGCAGAGCCGAACCATTCGTCGCTTTGCCTTGCAGAGCCTGGCTGCCCTCGCGGTCGGGGCGGCCGGCTACGCCAGTCTGGGAACGACGGACTGCACCATCGGATACGAGGCCAAGGTAGAGGTCGTCGTTGAACTTGCCGCGGACGAGACGGAGCGGGTCGTGGAAGCACGGTTCACCTCGAGCGTGCCCCCGACGGTCTCCGTCTACGCGGATCCGGACGTCCAACTCACCGCGATCGACCCACAAGAGTACCCGCCCGGCATGGGGGGGCGTTCGTCCGACTACGCCTCGAGCGCCAGCGGCGCCGGCGGCAGTGCAGGCGCCACCGTCGAGAGCCCCGCCGCCGGTGCAACCTTCGACCAACCGATGTCCTACCACCAACCCGCCTTGCAGTACTTGGGGCTGGAAGCCGGCCCGTCCACGCTAACCTTCCGCGTGGAGCGCGGGGCGTTTGCTGGCCCCCTGTCGGTGCCCATTCTCGTCGTCCTGGAGGGAGGAAGCTGCGATGGACCACCCGGTCTCGACCTGCGCGTCGACGTCGTCGACTGACTCCGCTCGGCTCGTCGATCGTGCGGGCGGGCTGCTGCTGCATCCCACCGCTCTGGTCGCGATGGCGCTGCTGTGGACGAACGATCACGTCTGGAAGCTCTCACACCCCGGGGTCGTCACCGGCAAGCTGTCCGACTTCGCTGGGCTCGTCGTCTTCCCGCTGTTCGTCGCCGGGGCGATTGAACTCGCGATGCTCGTGCTGCGCCGCCCCGTGCTACTCGGACCACGACCCGTGGCCGTCATTGCCGGGGTCGTCGGGCTCGTCTTCACTGCGATTCAGCTCGACTCGAGCGCCGCAAGCGCCTACGAGGCGGCCCTCGCTCTGCGCTACGCGCTGGTCGGCAAAGTGCTGTCAGTCGGACACACGATGGACCCGACCGACCTCGCTGCCCTGCCGATGCTACTCGTTCCGGTCTGGCTGGCGAACATGCGCCAATCGTTCCGCCTTGCCCGGACTCACCTCGCGCTGATGAAACCGGCACCCGCTGAGCGATGCCCGATGAAGCGTTCGCAGGTCGAGTTGAGTTCAGATTCGCTGGTGCGCTATAGGCCGCGGGGGCCTGTTCCGCGCTGATCATCGAGCATGCGCACGAATACGGCCAATCATGAATCAGAAGCTCGACGGCCTCGTTCGGCTAACCCGTCGCCGTGTTGTAGATCACCGGCATCTGTCCCTCCAGCGAGCCCACGTGGCATCATCGGTGATCAACTCCGCCATGAAGTGCGCGACGTTGATCCGGCTGGTCCGCCCCGCATCGAATATCGCGCTCCGGATCGGCGACGGGTGCAGCTCGTACTCCGTGACCGCGTCCTCGTCGATCAGATTATCCGGACGAACCGCAGCCCATTCGATTAGCCGGTTAGCTTGACCGATGTCCGTCCGCAGATAATCCGCAGCCTGCTCGTTGTCCACGTGCGGGGGCAGCAGCAGGCGGAGCAGCCCGATCACGAGATGCTGGCCGTTCGAGATCGCTTCGTGAAGGTCCCCGTTGCGGTTTCCGGTCGTGTTCATGAGCACGAAGCGGGTCAGCGAATCCGCCCCGTTCGACGCGATGGCGTCGCAGAGTCGGCGAACCGCATCGGTCACCAGCCGGCGCGGCGCCCCGTAGATCCCCTTCAAGGTCAGGTTGTGCCCGAGGCACGAGGCCACGGCGCCGCAACCGGCGACGTGCTCAGCGAGTTCGGCGTCACCGAGATCGAGGACGCTGGCGACGGTCACCGTCAGGTTGCCGTCGTTTCGGGCCGTTTCGCGCCTAGGAAAATCGAACCGGGGAAAATCGGCGACCTGAACGCCCGCGTCGCACGCACCGGCGGCCCGCACCGCCCCTGAACCTCCCCCACCCGCCCCCGACAGGGCCCCGGCCCGCCGGTTCGCCCGCTGTTCCGGCCTGACCACGACCTCCGCGCGCACCCCTCCCCTGGCGTGGCCATCGGCAGCGCTTTCCGAAGCTCGTCCCCAACGCCTCACCCCCTGAACGGCAACCGCAGCTGGCCGGGCACGGGCATCGTGCGGAGTGCAGCCGGCGGCGGGACCCAGCGCCCGTTCCGCACGCCGGGCGGAACGTCGGACATCGAGGAGCGGGGCCTCGGGCCCCGACGAGCCGGAGGCTCGTTGGGTAGGCCACGCGAGCACTGGTGGCGCTGGGGTTGCGGGCCCAGGCCGTGCACCGCCATCAGTCGCGCCGTGCGCTGCGGGTCGGTCGTCGCCTCCAGCCACCGCATCGCGCCCCCGCACTTCGGGCACGTCTCCACGTCCACCGCGTGCCGGAGTGGACGAGTGCAGCAAGCTGCACGAGTCCACGGAGGCCTACGGCCCGAGCGCAGCGAGGGAGCGCCGCAGGCGCAGTGAACACGTGCCGCAGCAGCCACGCCCAGCGTCGGCGCCGCGGTTGCTCGAGCGGGTCCGCATCGTCGAGCTCCAGCGCGAGCTGGTCGCCGGCGGCGGGAGCGGGATCCAGCCGCGTCGGGTCCTCGGGGGGGGCCGGGACGACTTCCCGGCTTGCGCTGTGTCCAGACGTGGTGGAAAACTGGACTCGGATGGCGGGTCGTAGTGGGGTGGGTTCAGGAGAGGGGGCCGTTCGATTTACTTGCGAGCCCTGGGCACTGGGCATCGCAGCAACTGCGGTACTATCCGCGCCGCTCGCCTGCGGGCGCACCACCAGAGAGTCTCCGCCGGACGACAGCACCTCGCTCGCGGGTCAGGGCGCGGGCGGCTCGAGCGCCGTCGGCGGTAGCGCCTCGGGAGCCGGCGGCGCAGCTGGGGGAAGCACTCCGGTGGGTGGCACCGGAGGAGGCTCGGGCGGTGGTGCGGGCGGGGAGCCGCCCACCGGCGCCATCCACTGCTTCGGCTTCGAGGACATGGCAAACGATCCGACCCCGGGGGAGACGGGGATCGCGGCGTGCCGGCCCTTCGCCGACGTCGAGTTCACCTACACGGGCCACGACTTCTGCGTGCACATCCCCGCCCAGGACGCCCCGGTCGACCCCGTGAGCATCGACGACGTCGGCGACTGCTGCTACCTGCTGAGCACCTACAACTGCAGGTAGGCGTGGGCGGAAACGTGCTCGGCGAGCCGCAGCGATCGAGGACGATGATGCAGACGGGAGCGGACAGCGTCGCGTCTGGGCCCTGATGCGAGTCAGGACCTCCCGGGCTTCTGCGTCGATGGTTGGCCACACCGCTGCGGCCGTGTCGAGGGAAGCCCAGCACCACCCACTGCCACTCGCGGCTCGGTCCGTAAGCTCCGACGACTGGCCGCCACAGGCAGCCGCAGCGAGGCCCGCGGCGAAGCCCAGCGCCATGCCTCGCGCGTAGCCGTTGCCCAGCCGCCGCTTCCTGCGCACCACCGATCGTACGAACCCCCGCTCACCGCGCAAGTCCGGGACCGCTGGCCATCTGCCTCGTGAGCCCCGCCGGGCCGGAAGTTGGGGCGGCGTTGCGCAGACTGCGGCGCGAAGCGGCAAGCGACTTTCGCGCGGTCAGCACGCTCGATGGCACGGAAGGTGCTTTGGTGGAGTCCAGACGAGGGGTTGTGCCACTTGGCAAGGAGTCGAATCTGATGCGAATCTGGAATCTGGGCACGGTCGGCGCGGGGGTTCTGGCGCTAGTCGTGGGATGCTCGAAGGATTCGGGAGGCCTGGATCCGGGTGCCGTTCCGTATGTGCCAGGTGAGGTGGACCCGGGCGCGACAGTCGCGCTTGCTCTGACCCTGGAGGACCTCGACGCGCTCGACGCAAAGCTCGACGCCGCTCGCGACGACACGCCGGAAGAGCTCCGGTCGAACCACGAGGTCCAGTTTGGTGCCGCCCTCGGCTACGACCCGCTGACCGCCACGGATCTGGGCAGGGTCCTCGATCTCACCTACGGCGACGAGATCCGGACCGCGCTCGAGGCGCAGGTCGCCCGCGACGGGTTCGCCATCCAGGCCGAGAGTCAGTTCCCGTCCTTCGCCTATGGGTACGCCAGCATCTACGCTGCGGACCTGCCGGTCTACGTCACCACCGACATGGTGCTCGAGGCACTGTTTCGATCGCACGACACGATCCTGCAGCTCATCGAACAGGACGCCCTGCGGCCCCGCCTGGCCCGCCTGTTGACCTCGATCCGAGCTGCCCTCGTCGCCCGCGTCGACCGCCTGCCGCCGGACACGGCGTCGGATCTCAACTTCTACCTCGGCGTGGCCCTGTCGCTCCTGGACGGTGGGCACGTCGACCGCCGCGAGCCACCGGGCGTCGACACCTTCGTGGCCGCGGCGATGGCCGCGGAGGGGATCGAGCGGCGGACCCTGTTCGGCGTCGAGCGCGACATCGATTTTTCGCAGTTCAAGCCGCGCGGCCACTACGCGGGCGACGCGGCGCTAGAGAGCTACTTTCGGGCGATGATCTGGCTCGGTCGCATCGACTTCCGTCTGATCGAGACGACGACCGGCGGCAGCCAGGTGCTGCGGCGACGCCAGGTGGAGGCCGCGCTCACCCTCCGGGACCTGCTCGACACCGAGGCGTTCGCCGACTACGCCGCCATCGACGCCACCATCACGGCGTTCGTGGGGGAGCACGACTTTCTGACCCTGCAGGACCTGGATGCGCTGAGGAGTGACCTGGGAGACCCCGAGTCTCTCGCCGAGGTGGACGACGAGGCCCTCGCCACCGCGCTCGTCGAGGGTCAGCTCACGCCCCAGCGCATCGCGAGCCAGGTCATGCAGCGCACCGGCGGGGGACCCGCAACGCTGCCGCTGAGTACGAGCTTCGCCCTGTTCGGACAGCGCTACACCGTCGACAGCCACGTGCTGTCGAACGTGGTCTACGATCGGGTCCCGACCCGGGTCGTCCCCGATCCGCTCGACGTTGCGTTCGGTGCGCTCGGAAACGACCAGGCGGTCGCGCTCCTCGGGGAAGAGCTCGACAAGGAGGCGGGCTACTCCGGGCAGCTCTCGGCGATTCGCACGCTGGTCGACGAGCATCCGAGCTCGTACTGGGAACAGAGCCTCTACACGTCCTGGCTCGGCGCGATTCGCAGCCTCTCCGTGGGTGGCGGGGCGCCGGACGCCGATCTGCCGACGGTGGCCCGGACCGAGGCCTGGGGCCGGCGTCTGCTCAACGCGCAGCTCGCATCGTGGGCCGAGCTTCGCCACAACAACGTTCTCTACGTCAAGCAGTCGTACACGTCGAACGCCGCCTGCGAGTACCCCGACGCCTACGTGGACCCGTACCCGGAGTTCTTCCAGCGCGTGGTTCAGCACGCAGAGCTCGGCCTCGAGCTCTTGCCGAGCCTCGGGCTCGCCGAAGAGCTCCGCGCCAAGATCGGCGACTACTTCTCCAGCGTTGTGCAGATCAATCGTACGCTGGCCGAGATGGCGGAGCTCCAGCGGACCGGAACGCCCCACAGCGCCGACCACCTGGCCTTCATCAACCGCACCGTCGCCGCCGACGTGAACTGCGATGGAACCGTGCTCCGGCACGACGGTTGGTACGCCGACCTGCATTTCGATCCAATGGGAGCCGTCGAGGCAGACCCGGTCATCACCGACGTGCACACCGACATCGGGGGCGATCTGCCCGTCGCTCGCGAGCCCAGTGTCCTGCATGTCGGGACGGGCATGCCGCGGCTGTTCATCGTGACCGTGGAATCGTGCAGCGGACCGCACGCCTACGCCGGGGTCGTGTCCGCCTACCACCAGAAGCTCGAGCCGGGCCTCACCCGCCTGACGGACGAGGAATGGAAGATGAGCGCCTACACGGACTCTACAGCCCCAGAGTGGCTCGACCCCGTCCTGACGCGTTGAAGCGACACCGCCCATTTCAATCGGGCGCGACCGCACCAAGGGATCGAGCAGCGCATGCCAGTTCCATCCGACGAGCCGTCATTCACCGATGGCGGAACTGTAGTCGCCTCCCCGGTGCTTGGTGGGCTCCATCATGAGTATCGGAAGGCGGCGTGATCGCTACGGACGGTTCAGGGAGCCAGCACAGCCAGCGGCTCCCACGCCGACGCAGCCGCGTAGCCGAGACGAGCGCAGGCCCGAACGGCCGAGCACCCCCACCCCTTCCAGCGTCCCGTTTGGGGCAATCCTTGGGGCAAACGAAAACGGCGCCGAGGTCGGCGCCGCTACCACTGAGCTAACCGCTCAGAATCTCTGGTGCGAAGGAGAGGACTTGAACCTCCACGGGAGTTACCCCACTAGCACCTCAAGGCAGGAGGTCGGGGATGCGGCGGACGCGAGCGGTGCGGAAACGGCGGGGATTTCATTGGCCGGGGATTCGGGCGGCGGGGCACAGATGCACCTGAATGCACCCGGATGCACCGGTCTTGGGGCATTGCCCCATAGCGACGACGCGCTCCGGGCGGAGGCGCTGGCGGTGCTCGAGCTGGCGGCGCGCGGCGAGGCGGTGCCGCACGAGCGCGCGGAACGGTTCGCGCGAGACTACGTCGAGTCGCTGGCGATGGGGGCGGCGGCTCTGGCGGTGATTGATGGCGGGCGGTTTGCGGGGGCGCGGTTGGTGGACTTGGCGGTGGCGGTCGTTGCAGGAGGCACTCAACAGCAGAAAACCAGGAGCTCGGGCTGAGCGGCTGGCTGCTGCGGTCGATCTGCGGCAGACTGCAGGCATGGGTCAGCTCGTCGTAGATGACATCCCACGAGAGCTTCTCGACCGGCTCGACGGCTTCGCGAAGCAACTCGGCGTTTCGGTTCCGGAAGCAGCGCGCCGCATTCTCAGCGACGCATTGACCAACGACGATGCGCTCATCGAGCGCAACGGACTCCTCCTGCACAGCGGCACACCAATCCCGGGTGAGGCCTGGCCGACTGTCGAGGATGTTCGCTCGGAGCGAACGGACGAGCTCATCGCAGGCACGCGTGAAGGCAGCGTTTGACACGTCGGTGATCGTCGCCGCGCTGGTGCCGGCTCACCCGTCCCACGCTCGCGCCTTCGTCTGGCTGGACGCGGTCGCCACGGGTCAGCTCGAGGGCGCGGTTTCGGCTCACGCGATCGCCGAGACGTACTCCGTGCTCACGAAGCTCCCACTGCGCCCCGCGATCACCCCGGCCCAGGCCGGCGCCATGATCGACCGTCTCCGACCAATCCTCTCGGTCATCAGCGAAGACGCGGCCATCGTTGAAGCTGCTGTCGCGCGATGCGCTTCAGTCGGCGCCAGCACTGGCGCCATCTTCGACGCGGTGCACGTGATGACCGCTGAATCCGCCAAGGCGGATGTGATCGTCACGTTCAACGAGGGCCACTTCCGTCGCCTAGCGGTGCCGGCTACCCCGCGAATCGTCGTGCCTCCCGACCCGCCGTCGACGGTGGCGTAAGGCCCGGCCGCTCGAGGCGGCAGCGACAACGGCGGCGCCTAGCGACCAACCAAACCGAGCCACCGGGAAGCACGTGGTCTTGCCGCTCCCAGGAGGTCCGGCCACGACGATCATGACCGAGTCGATCGCCACTTGGCTAGCCCGTCTCCACCGAGGTTTCGCCTGCCGGGTTCATCTCGGCAGGCTCCTCGTCCGACACGATCGCCCCCGTCTCGTCGATCACACTCCGTGCAGCGCTTACCACCCATCTTCTCGAGGCGAGCTCTCGCCTGTTCGAGACGTTCCTTCAACAGCACCGCGAGCCTGCGGTCCCACTCGGCGGCGTCCTTCGGATCGTCGAGCGCCTAAGAAAATCGAACCGGGGAAAATCGGCAACCTGAACGCCCGCGTCGCACGCGCCGACGCCCCTCCCCGCCCTTGAACCTCCCCCACCCGCCCCCGACAAGGCCCCGGCCCGCTGGTTCACCCGCTGTTCCGTAACCGCCCGCTGTAGTGCCCCCTGCACGAAGTTGGCCCGAGCCGGCACGCTCGGGGCCATGGCGGAGCGACGGAGCGCAGCGGAGTGGGCGCGGGTGGTGAAGCGATGGCGGCGAAGCGGTTGTTCGACGGCTGAGT
>JBNLDK010000193.1:0-38474 GCA_050304295.1 Polyangiaceae bacterium | reverse complement strand
CGCCTCGCCGCCGCGCATCGCCGCCGCGCCACGCACCGCCGCACACCTCGCCGCCGCACACCTCGCCGCCACGCATCGCCGCCGCGCCTCGCAGCCGCGCCTCGCCGCCGCGCATCGCCGCCTCGCCGAGCATCGCCGCCGCGCATCGCCGCCGCGCCACGCACCGCCGCACACCTCGCCGCCGCACACCTCGGCGGTCGGAAGTCGGTAGCTGGCCTCGGTCATCCGCCACCGATGTGCCCACTGGTCGAGCCCATGATGCAGAAACACGTTCGCGAGCAGCGGCGAAATCGACGCTCCTTGCGGCGTGCCCTGCGTGCTGAACTGCACCCGTCCTGCCTCCAGTACTCCTGCCGACAGCCACTTGCACACGAGTCGCAAGATGCGCTGATCGGCGATCCGGTGCTCGAGCATCTTGAGCAGCCACTCGTGATCGATGGTGCCGAAGAAATCACGAATGTCTGCGTCGAGCACCCAGCTCACCTTCCGGAAGAAGACCCCCGCCTGCAGCGCGTCGAGCGCATCGTGCGGCCCTCTTCCTGGTCGGAAGCCATACGAGAACCCGAGGAAGTCCTCCTCGTAGATGCTCTGCAGCACCTCCGAGACCGCCGTCTGCAGGAGCTTGTCCGCCAGAACGGCAATCCCCAGTGGTCGCTGCTTCCCATCCGCCTTCGGGATGTACGCCCGTCGGCTCGGCCTCGCACGGTACGTGCTTCCTCCCTGCCGCTTCTCGTACGCGACCGAGTCCGTTCGGCACGCTTGCCCGGCGCTGCGTCCGGCGCGTGGTCGCACCCGTCGCATTCCCCTTGGCCGGGCCCCTTCCCTCCACCGCCTCCTCACCATCCCGCTCGTTCGGCGGCTTCTTCGGTACTATTGGCCCGTCCGACTTCCACGCTCCGTCCATCGACGGCTTTCGACCTTCGGTCTTTCCGTCGCGACCCGACCGCACCTTCGTCGGGTGGAGCGTGGATCTCCCGTTCACGGCGCACTCCTCGCGCAACGCAGCCCGATGCCGGTGTCGCGAATCGCCGGGGTGTTGGCGTAGCTGCGGTACGCGGCACGGAGGTGCGTGGCATCGGTGTTGAAGTAGCCGCCCCGTAGCACGCGGCGCGAGCCTTCTGTTGTGTTGACGCAATTGTTGCATGAGGTGGGGTAGGGCGCGCGCCAGTCGAAGTTCCACTCCCAGACATTACCTGCCAGGTCGCCGTGGCCCCAACGCCCGGCCCCGGCGTAGTCGCCCACCGGGTCGACGGCTATTGGCGAACAACTCATGAAGTTCACCAGCGTGCAGTCCGGCGTCGTCGAGCCCCAGGGGTAGAGCCGGTTCTCGTCGCCGCCGCCCGCCGCGTATTCCCACTCCGCTTCCGTCGGCAAGCGCCCGCCGTCCCAAGCGCAGAACGCCATCGCCTCGTACCAGTTGACGCAGTTGATGGCTTTCGCCTCGTTCGCGCTGGCCGTGTCCGTCCAGGTCTCGAAGCTCGAGTAGCACTTCAGGTTCGAGATGAGCGTCGCCTGGTCTGCCGGCAACGACGTGTCCCATGCGCTCTGCCACCCCGTTCCCGCAATCAGGGGGTGCGCTCCAGCACCGGCCGCGGGCGGCGTCCCGTCGTAGACGTTCACGAATTCACGGAACCGCCCCACCGTCACCTCGTACTTGTCCAGGTAGAAGTCGCTCACCGTCGCCGGGTAGCTCGCGTTGCCATCCCGGTTGTACGAGCCCCCAGGCACCAGGATGTTCGCGCAACACGACTCCCCCTGACACTCCGTCCCCGTCATCCCGTTGCACGACGGCCCCGGGACGCCGTAGATCGGCGTCTCCGTCATGCAAATGCCAGCCTCACAGGTCTCCCCCGGCTGGCACGGCGCGAAGCATCGTCCGCACGCCGCGATCGACGCGTGGAAGTTCTCGCAGGTGCCGGCGCACATGTGCTCCGACGACGGGCACTGCGACGTGCCCCAGGTCGCCGTCACGTTCACATTGCTCAGCACGCTCCCGCCCGGCGCGTCGAGCACCTCGCCCACCAGCGCCCGCGACGTCTGCACGCCGCACTCGAACACCACCTCCGTCGCACTTGCCGACACCAGCGTCGTGTCCACGCACCCCGGCAGGTTCAACGTCGTCGCCCCCGGCAAGCAGTCCCCTGCCACCGTGAACTGCCTCCGCGTCCCCGCCGTGACCGCCGTCGGCGTCACCGACGTCACGACTGGCGAACTGCAGCCACCGCCGGAAGCGCCGCCTGCTTCGACCCCGCCGGCACCTGCTCCGGCTGTGAGACCACCCGCGCCGCCAGGCGGGGCACCACCCTTTGCCACCCCTCCGGTCCCGGGCTTACCAGCCGCGCCGCCGGGCGGGGCACCGCCCTTTGCCACCCCTCCGGTCCCGGGCTCACCACCCGCGCCACCCGGCGGGGCGCCACCCGTTGCCACCCCTCCGGCTCCGGGCTCACCACCCGCGCCGCCCGGCGGGGCGCCACCCTTTGCCACCCCTCCGGTCCCGGGCTCACCACCCGCGCCGGCCGCCATGGGCGTGGAGTTGCTATCTTCCGTGACCGTTCCACACGCACTCAACCCGGCCAACAGCGCCGCCATCGCGACCCAGCTCCACCGCCGACACATCATCGTCCGGATTGTCGCGCGCGGTGGGCCCGCCCGTCAACGCACCCACCTCCCTGCGCACACGCTGTGTGCCGCTACCTCCGCCATTCCCCCACCGGCCCCATCAGCTCCACGGGTGCCGGCAGCTCCCCAGAAGCGGCGACCGCAGGCTCCGGGGCGGCGGCCCCCCGCGCGCCGGCGCTCGAGTCGAGTCCTGGTGGCGGTGACTGCGCCTCGACAGCGGAAGCCCCACCGCCGCAGGCGAGTGTCAGGAGGCCGGCGAGGAGCAGGAGGCGCGTGGGTTTCGGTGCCTGGGGGTCGGTTGCGCGGAGTCTCAAGGAAGGGGGCGCCGCAGGCACACGCTCGGCCCTGTGGAAGTACCTGCCGCCCCGAATGGCTCCCAGCCCGAGGCAGCCAGTTCGTCGAGTTTCGTGCTGTTGTTTCCGGCGCATTTTACCTCCCACCGCGTCACCCCAGCCGGGGCCTGCGCTTGAGCCACCTGCGTCTGCACCGCGCTTCCCGCCGCACAACCAACACCCACACCAAGACCGAACACCAGCACGATTCCGAGATGCTTCATGCATCGGTTGGTAGTCGTGGGTGGGGTGCGCGTCTACTCCGGTCCAGATTCGTCGTCTAGGTCGGCGGCGGTGGGGAGGTAGCCGAAAGGGACGTCACAGTGGGCACACGTGTCAGCAAGCTGATTCAGCCCGTCCCGGTGTCTGGAAAAGACTTGTCTGCACCATGGACACCGATCCGCGAACGGACGCAGTCCAGCAATTGTCAGCATGCCCGCGAGGCCGCTCCCAAAGCACCAAATCATGCCAGAAGGGTTTAGGAGGCCCGCCACGAGCCCCGCGACAAAGACACTCGTCGAGGCGATGAGATTTGCCAGGATTGCCCATCGCTTCTGCCGACTCCACCACGCCCGCGCGTACCGCCTCCGCTCCCGCGCCAGCCGCTTCCCCTCGCTCTCAACGATCTGCTGGCGGAAGCTGCCCTCCACGAGACCAAGCCTAGCACGCCGTCTTTGCCGCCAACGATCTCGCGGCCATCCAGCTGACGAAACGCGCTCCACTCGCCGATGCCGCGCCGCCGACGGAGTGATTCGCGCTCCCGCCGCTGGTCTCGCTGATCACGAGTCCCCAGAACCGTTCCGTCTCTGCGCCTCGACCTGCCCCACCAGCAGCTCGAGCTTCCGATCGATCTCCGCAAGCCTTTGGAGCGTCTCGTCCTCGTCCGGGTCGCGCAGCCACGTGGTGACCATGCCAGCCGCGTACCCGAAGGTGCCAATGCCAGCCAGGATGAGGAGTGTGGCGACGCCCTTGCCCCCTGCTGTGGCGGGCATGATGTCGCCGTTACCCGACCTGGCTGTCGCGGGAAGCGTGGAGCCAGCGCTCGACCCAGTCGACGAGCGGTCCCGGGCCCAGCCCCTTGTCGAACACGCGGCCCAGCTGGACTGCGCGAGCGAGCTCCATCGGCGCCGCCCCACCGGTGAAGAACACGACGTGCTCCACCTGGCGCGCGCGCAGCAGCCGCCTTGCCAGCTCCGCCCCGCTGCCGTCGCCGAGCTCGAGGTCGAACACCCCCACGTGGTAGTGTCTCTTGAGGGCGATCGCCTCGGCGAACGAGCGGGCCGTGTCGACGCGAACATCTCGGGTCGTCAGCAGTTGCGCGACCATGTCCAAGAGGGGCTCGTAGTCGTCGACCACGAGCGCGCTGGGAAGGCGAAGTCGGGAGAGCGACGGCACGACAGAATCATGACCGATCCGCCGCGACCCACGCAATTCGTGAGGAACCTCGCCCCGGCACTCCAAATTCCCAATTGTTCGACAAACGCGGGGGTGCTATGTCGTCGCCAACTCCAAGGGGGGTCGCACTTCGAGACCTTGAGCGCGACCCCAGCGGGGATCCGCGGCGGGAGGCAGAGACGCTCGAACACGCGCCGGCAGCTCGCGGAGACGGCTTCTCCTGGTGCAAGCGCGGGAGGTGGGTAGGGTCGAGGGCTGGCGCGGTAGTGGCCCACCATCCACGGCCACGAGCGGTCACCGTACGGGCGCAGCTTCCACTGGTCCCGGGTGGGTGGATCACCGTCGGGGACGAACACGGCCCGGAGCGGTCGCCCCACGCGGTGGTCGGTTTCGGGTTCTCGGTCCACGGGTCACGAGGGCAGCATCGCTCGTGCCCGCCTGGAGCGAGATTGGCGTCGGGCTCGTCGTCGCCCTGGGGTTCCTGCCCCGAATGCAAGCAGATGGGCGTCCTTCCCTGGCAGCACGACGACGACTGCGTGGAGGGGCTCAAGTATCAGGTGCGGTTCCTCCAACCTGCTGCTCTGGTGCGGCGTCGCGCTACTGCTGTCCTGCTGATGTGGATGGCCAAGCTGATTGGGGGGTGAGGGGCGTCCGCTGGCGAATCGCGCCGTCGCCGGAATCGCGTCATTCGTTGCGAGCTTCTGAGCCCTGCGGGTCATGGGGGGGGAGTGGCGGAAAGGAGCCCGCTAGGCTAGCAGCTGATCGGGGGCTACCACGCGGCCAGCTCGAGGATCGGCTACTTCCCTGCCGACCAGAAGAGGCAGAGCGTTCCTGCTGTCTGCGATGATGCCACTGATCAGGAATCCGGCTCGCAACTCTCGACAGGGACACCCTCCCAGCAATGCGGTCCCGCCGTCACACTATCGCACGCTTCAACCTCAACCGACCCAGGGGTGCAGGGTAAGTCCATCGAGTCGCATTCGCACGAGCCGATGTCTGTGTTCAGGCAGCACCTCGAAAAGCCACTCGGGCACTGGTTGCGAGTGACCCCGGTGTACAAGCTAGCGAAGGTACCGCAGGTGCAGAATGACGGATTGATGTAGCACGAGGAGGGTTCACACGAGCACTCAGTTTCGCTCCGACAGCAGAAGGCATACCCCGCGGATTCCGAGCCAACTTCTGCAGCCGTACAGAAGTCCAACTCGCCGGCTGGCTCTTCATGCTCGGACAGAACACCATCGTCGTGACAGGTGCATACCTGGCCCTCCCAGCCGCACGCAGGCCCCTGGGTTCCACTTTCGCCGCCGCCGCCGCCACCTGCACAACCAGCTCCGAGAGCAACAAGTGCCAAGACGCCAGTACAACCAACACGTACCAAACGCATCCCTTTCGTTCCTTCCTTGGTCGTCCGTTCTGGTCCAATTCACCCCGTTGGCATGACGTCATCCCCCACCCTCTCCGGGCGCCCCGCCACCGCAGCGCCCCCCATCCCCGGCTCGCCGGTGGTGATCGCCGTCTCCACGTCGACCACCGGCTCCGCCCCGCTGTAGAGCACGCCCATCGATAGCCCACTTGGCCGCCGCCACTCGCCGCCGCGCCACTCGCCGCCGCGCATCGCGGCGCGGGGAGCCGGGGGGTGGGCCATGCCCGTCTCGATGCGCGTTTGGCGCGCATCTGGAGGCACATGGCTTCGAAATCGGGACCCATGTACCTCTGGATGCGCGTTTGGCGCGCGTTTCGGGGCACATGGCCCCCACCCCGCCGCGCCGCGCATCGCCGCACCCCGCCGCGCCGCGCATCGCCGCACCTCGCCGCCGCGCATCGCCGCGCATCGCCGCACCTCGCCGCCGCGCATCGCCGCACCTCGCCGCCGCGCCGCGCATCGCCGCACCTCGCCGCTATCTCGTCGACCTCCCTCACTCGACGAGTCGAATGGCCGTCACGGACATTTCCAACTCTGGCTGCCCGTGGTTCTTGAACTCGATCTTGGGAACCTCGGTGAACGATCCAAATTCGGCGAAGTCCGTTCCTTCGCATCCGTCAGGGTCGGTCAAATCCAGACTGAAGGTCTGGGATCCGGAGGCGAGGTTGTACCAGCACCACGCTAGCCCGTTCGAGAGCAGCACTTCGAACGTCGTGACACCAGTGAATTCACCGTCGAACTCGAGAGCCGAGTACGCACTCATGTCTTGTTCCGAGGGCGCCATTTCCACGGCCATCCCCGCTTGAGCGCCGGACGCGGCCTCCGTGTAGGCATGAGCGATGTCGGTCGTCAGCTCCACCCAGCTCGCGCTGCCCAGGCCATCGTAGGTGAAGGTACTCCAGCAGCGATTGCCAGGGCCAATTCCAGCGTCTCCGGCCGTGGCTGTGCCCGCACCGGAACCCGTGGTTCTGAACTCGACGCGAGTGACCTGGATGTCGGCACTGTCGCCCTCGGGTCCGCCCCACAGGCTGAAGCTCGCGGCCGTTGCCTGCAGATGCCAGCCACAAGCACTCGGCCCGCAGAGGCTCGGACTGCTCAGGTCGATGACGTACTCGGCGTCGCCCATACCAACCAGCCTCCAGGAGCACCAGTCGCCGTCGGCTCCAGCGAGACCCGCGAAGAACGGCTGACCCACGGCGACGTCGGCGTCGAATACCATCTCGTCGTAGATGCTCAAGTCTCTGGGTCCTGCCTCACCCGAATCACCGAGGACGAAGCTCATCCCGGCGCTCTGGAAGACTTCGGCTTCGATCTGAACGTGCGCTCGAGCTGCGTCGAGAGGCTCGACCCAATTCGCAGTCGAGTCGGCATCTGCCCAGAGCACCCAGCAGTAGCCTCCCGGACCTCGTGTGCAGGTGGCTGCGCCTCCTGCTCCCCCACCCCCGTCAAGAGTGGCACCTCCAGCACCGCCACTCTCGAGCGGTCCTCCTCCCACACCACCCGTTCCAGGAGAATGGCCACCAGCGCCCGCGATGCCTGGACCTCCGGCGTCCCCCTCCTCGGTGCCGGCGGTGCCGCCGTCGGCGCGGTCGCCGCCGATCTCACCACGGCCACCCGCACCGACGGCGCCGCCGGTTTCTTCGTCGCCCCCCGTGCCAACGTCACCGGCCGTGCCGTCATCACCCCCAGCACCTGCGCCCCCATCGTCATCGCCACTGGTCCCGCCCGTGCCGTCATGGCCCCCGGTGCCTTCGCCGCCCGTGCCATCTCCGCAATCGCAGTCCGACCACGAGCGGCCGTCTTCGGAGCACTGCTGCACCCCGCTACATGCCGCTGGCCCAACGCACGCCCGCGTCTCGCTCGATACGCAGAGAGCGCCGCTGGAACCACCGTTGCCGCACGCAACCGTGATACCCAGCCCGACAGTCACCAGCAGCGCAGCCCTCATCACCCACATTCGTCGCTCCCTTGCATCAGCGCGGCGGTCCTCGCCTACAGCCGGCTATGCTGCAGAGAGGAGCGGCGGTTGTCACTGGTTCCCAAACGTGAGGTTCGGGACGAGTGACGAGCGTCAGCTAGTGTACCGAATCAGAGATTCGGCACACCAATGGGCAACGGGTGTCTTGAGTAGACTGCCCCAGAAGTCTCGTGGATTTCGCAGTCCTCACTCGGTGAGGGGCTGTGGAATCCATGAGACGAACTTCTGACGCAGGACACTAGCCTGGCGATTCACACCGCCGTCTACCGAGGAGAATTCCAGCAGTGACCACCGGAACGAGCCGGCCAAGAAACGCAATGAAGCGGAGCCATGCGGGGCTCTCTCCCTGGGTGAGCCACGCATGGTGACGGGCTCAACACCAGTGAGCTCTGGGGATAGGAATGCCCCGGAGGTGGACGGCGTTGGGAAGGCGAACAGGATCTCGACGCGCACTCGCTGGGCTTGGACGCTGGCGATCTTGGCCGTCGGTTGCCACCGTCCCGGCGCCACACCGGAAGCCCAAAAGGTGCCGCTCAGTGCCCCAACCAAGCCGAAGAGCTGCGAGGCTCCCTGGGCCCTGCAGCAGGTCGAGGACTTCGAGCGTCAGGGGATGCTGAGGCGCGCCTGGCTGGCGCTTGCCGCGGCAGAGCAGCGTTGTGAGACCGTTGGCCTCACGGTTCCCGAGCTGGAGCCAAGGAGGAACGAGTTGGAGGCATCACTGCTGAGTGACGCGCTTCCGGAACAGCTGGTAGCTCGAGCCTTCGCCGAGAGTGATCCAGCCGAGGCGCAACGCTGGTGGGACCGAGCTCGCACGGCCATTGCGCTCGAGACCAAGTGCTATGGGGAGCTGCGAGCAGCGCGCCTGGGACAGGAAGGCAACTCGCTCTGGTCGGCGGACGGCTCGTTGTGGATGGTGCCCATCGTCGTCTTGCCGAATGCGGAAAAGCGCCTGGGAATGTTCGGCCGCCGCCCAGATGGCACTTCCGGCATCTTGAAGACGCTACCCGAGAAGGCGCGAATGCTGTTCCTGGACGCCAACGGATACGTCTTCCAGCACGATGAGCGCACTCACATCGTGCGCGTGGGGTCAGCGCGGCAGAATCCGAAGCACGAGATCCATCAGGAACTCACCTTCGGCGACGCGAGTGATCAGCTCGACGCCATGGCACTGGTCACTCCCTCGCACCTGGACGGCCCCAGCCGACTCCGGGTGTTGGACTGGCCCGCTCTCACACCGAGGTTCAGCAAGGTCTACGACAGCTCGATCGCCGTCGAGTGGGTCGGCCCGAACCGGCTGCTCGTGGAGGTCGGCGATGGGCCGACAGTGGACACGCTGGCAGACGGCAAGCTCGAGTACCATCTCCTCGACGCCTCGAGCGGGGGGGCCCTGCTCAGCGGCAAGGCCGGTTTCGTCGGTACCGACGTCGACCAAGGGTGGCTGATCCGAGGTTTGTTCGCCAAGGACTGGCTGGTCGAGATCTACTCGCTTCGCGACGGGCGCAAGCTCCGTAGCACGCACGTGCCCATCGCCAACCCCGTCGTTGGGTGGCGGATCGGGTGGGAGCCCGCGCCCGGCGGACAGCTTCTGCTCACGACCGGCGGAGATCTCGTTCACATTCTCGATGTCCAGACCGGTGCTCGGCGCGAGCTCGAGACACAGCATC
Organism: Polyangiaceae bacterium; assembly: GCA_050304295.1. GTDB lineage: Bacteria > Myxococcota_A > Polyangia > Polyangiales > Polyangiaceae > JAFGBI01. The sequence goes on along the minus strand of JBNLDK010000193.1, from coordinate 29,063 downwards.
ACGAAATCGGTCTGAGCGGCTCGATGGGCCGCATCGGCGTAGCTCGCGACGGACGCCACTTCTGTCAGCACGCTCACGACCTCGACGCCCCCTGCGACGTCGACTGGGCGGTGGACTTCATGACGGGCGAGAAGGCCCTGCGGACACGCGACGGTCGTCGCTACGCCTGCTACGCGGCGAAGGACGACTTCGTCGCGGTTGCCCACGCCGAGTATCCCGGCGGGGCATTGACTGGACCCGACCGGAGGCGAGTCTGCAACCAGTACATTCGTAGCAACGCCTCCCAGGTGGATCCCCAGGGGACACGCCTCGCCTTGCTCGAGGTGGAGGCCAAGACCAAGCTTCCAGCCATTCCCTCTCTCGTGATTGCGGACGTCGCAACCGGCAAGGTCCTCCACGACATCGCGCTGCTGGCTCCCATCTCCGACAACCCCTACATCACCTTCTCGCGCGACGGCCGATACGTGGCTGTACTCTACAACCAACAGTCCCACATCGTTGACGTGGCATCGGGCAACATCGTCGTCCCTCGACGCTTCGATGATCCGCAGTTCGCGTCGTGGTCGCCGAGCCGTGTGTTCGTCAACCATGCATACAGGGAGGACACGGACATCATCGAGCTACCCCTGGAGCACCCGCTCGTTGGGGTTCAGGGGCTGGCGATTCATGAAGCCTTTCTGCGGATCCCGGAAGCCGGTGACGCGGGGTGGGACCTCTCGAGCGGCAGGTCGTCCCGGCAACCAGAACCGTCACCCTCGGGACCTTCCCACGTGACGTTCGAGCCAACCCAGTGGGGCAGCCTCGAGCTGCGCGCCAGGGAGCCCGCCGAGGGTCGTGCCACCTTCGTCCCACTGTCAGCGACCGGCGCGGTGGCGTTCTACCCCGGTGGCAATGCGGAGCTCATGGGCGATGCGACCATCGAATCCGCAGGGCTCTTCTGCGACTTCTGTGGCACCGCCGTCCCCGCACAGGTCTGCCAGGACGAGCAACTCGTGCACGACGCCTACGAGCGGGCGCTGCGGGGAGAGCACGTCAGCGGGTTCGCCCGGTTGAGACCGGAGTAGTTCCCGCGCGGACGCATGGCTCCTCCGCCCACCTCGTGGTATCTTGCGGGACAGCATGGGTCACAGTGACGGGGATGCCGCCGCGCTGAAGCGCGGGATGACGCATCAGCGATCGATCGCCCTGCTGGCGTGCCTGGCCGTCGTTTTGGCCCTGCTGGCGGTGCTGCAGGTGGCGTCATGGTCTCTGTATGGCCGGGCAACGCTACTCCGCAACCTCCCAGGAATGGCGCGGAGCGATCTGGTGCTCCGTCAAGGCGACGATGGCGGTGGACTGCCGGCCTTCGAGGACTTCGTGCTGACGCAGGAGGACCACGACCAGCTGGAGCCCGACGTCGCGCGCCGGCTTCGCGCGACGTTTCGGGAGTTCGGGCTCAGGCTGCACTCCGAGAAGGATCTCCCACCCCCCTGCGCAGTGAACCGCTCGAACGGCATGGGTCTGGAGTGTTCCGAGTGCTACTTGTTCCTCTTCGAGGTGACGGACAACACCCCGCTGCTGAGCAGAGTCAGGACCGACCACTTCCGCAACGGACTCGCGTTCGTGAGCTACAGCCATTGGCGACTTTGGCTGCTCGGCGTGTGGATCCCGATCTCCGACCGCTTTGCGGGCATCGGGTGAGGTCCCTGCCCAGCTCCGGAACCCGGGCTCCCGCGCGATCTGCAGCGCGGCTGCAGCGATAAGAGCGGAATCCACGGGTGGGTCACCCCATCTTCTGGTCAGTTCTTCTGCAGATCCGTGCCGCTGCGCGACCCAACCTCTGCGGCTGGCCGAGCCTCGTCCTCGTCCCGGGGTGCCCCGGCTACTGCGTGGTCGCGGCCGGAAATACACGCTACGGGAATTTTCAACTCACGCGCCAACGTGCTGAGGGTAAACCGTACCCTCCCTACCGGACCGCCCACCACCATGTCATAAATGGAACACGCCGAATGGCGCAACGTTCAGCGAGTCGCTCCCAGGGTGTGCGAAAGATCGAGGAGTGCCGCCAACAACCTTCTCACGAAAGCCGAAGTGACTGCCAGACGGTCGGGGTTCGGGCATGCGCCTCGCAGCGCCAGCATGCCGCACTCAGTTGGATGATGGCATTGGAGAGCTCGTCACTGCGTGTGATGGCTCCCATTCCTACAGGGGACCACAAGTGAAGAATCACGCGACGAAGACAGTGACGAGAACAGTTCTGTTCGCTCCGCTGTTGGCATGGGCAGTCGTTGGGTGCTCCGCAGCCAATGAAGACGGCGAGCCATCGAATGCGGCTGGGGCCCCTGGGCCATCGGGTGGAGCCGCCGCCACCGGTGGGACCAGCGGTGAGTCCTCGACGGGAGGCACTTCGACGGAAGTGGTAACAGGCGGTACGCCAAGCACGGGTGGTACCACGGGCGGTACGCCGGCCACCGGTGGAGCGAACACGGGTGGTAGCGCCGCGGCAGGCACGGGCGGCACGCCAGACACCGGTGGTGCGAGTACGGGTGGTAGCGCCACGGCAGGCACGGGCGGCACACCGGACACCGGTGGTGCGAGCACCGGTGGTAGCGCCGCGGCAGGCACGGGCGGCACACCGGACACCGGCGGCACGAGCACGGGTGGTAGCCCTGCAGGTCCGGAGGACGGCGACCCCAATGCGCCGGTTTCCATCCCCGAGTTCGCGTGTGGTGGCCCGGTTGGCTCCGTGTGGGTCGCACCCCCGAGCTACCAGATCGATGGCCGCGACCTGGTGGTCACCTATCCCTGCAACAAGGGTGCTGGCGCACCGATGACGTTCTTCTTGAACCTGCACGGGACCACCCCACTGGAGCAGCACCTCTACATCTACGACTACTTCTCGATCGACCAGTATGCCGAGTCCCACAACATGATCGTGGTCACCCCGAATTCGGTGGTGGAACAGTGGGGCAATGGGGACGACGGCTTGGACGAGCCACACTTGATGGCGGTCATCGATTGGGTCTACGAGACCTTCGATGGCGAGGGCAAGTTCGACATTCGAGGGATGTGGGTCGGAGGACACTCCTGGGGAGCGATGTACACCAGCACCTTCGCGTGCAAGGAGGAGCTAGCGGACAAGGTTGTCGGCGCGTTTCCCATGAGCGGCATGGGACGACAGCTGTCCTGCGCCGACCGCATTTCTGTGATCAGCAGCGCCGCCGAAGACGACATCGGTCCCGTCATCGACCAGGGGGACGTTCCGGCGTCCAATGGGTGCGGAGCGCCGGTGGAGAGCCAGATCGGGGAGAACGTGGAGACCCTCTGGAGCGACTGCAACCCGGGGTTCGTCTACGCCAACTACTTCATGCTGGGCAAAGACCACTCGAGCCCGATCGACGACTCCGTGGTGGAGCGCATCGCCGATCTCATCAAGGGGGCGCGCCGCTGAGCGGGGCCGGCCAGGCTGCCCGTGGTGTCCAAAACACCACGCAGAAACCCGGAGGCTACACGAGCTACCAGAGAAGGCGCTCGGCGAGGCAAAGGGAAAGCCCGACCGAAATTCTGGGCGAACACTGCGAGCCGGGGCCGGGGATCGATTCGCGGCGAGATTCTCCTACCGCGTACCGGGCGAAAGAGGAAAGTCCAGCAATGGTTGCGAAAGTCGCGAGAGCGAAGAGATCTCTGCAAGTGGGTGCTCGGTGTTCGGTCGTGGTCGTGATGGCGATGCTGCTGGGCGCCTGCTCCAGTGAGAATGACGCTCCGAGCGGCGCCGGGGGCACCGCGACGGTCATCACTGGAACTGGTGGTGACGCCACCGGCGGCGCGGGCAGCGCAGCGGTAACGGGCGGAACGGGCAGCGCAGCGACCACCGGGGGCACGGGCAGCGCAGCGGTCACCGGCGGAACGGGCAGCGCAGCGGTCACCGGTGGCACGGGCAGCGCAGCAGTCACCGGCGGCACGGGCAGCGCAGCGGCCACCGGGGGCACAGCGGCCACGGAGACCGGAGGCGCCTCGGGGGCCCCGCCCACGACGGGAGGCAACACCGGCGTGGGCGGTTCCGGAGGTGCCGGCCACGGTCCCGGAGGCGTCGCCGGCTCCGACGGGGGCGGACAAGGAGGTGCTCCGGTCGATCCCGAGCCGCCCGGAAACGACGCGACCCAGCTCTACAAGAAGTACGAGGACTACTTCATCATCGGGGCGGCGGTCGATCCCGGTTCCTATCAAGACGCCCACGCCGCGATCTGGCGAGAGCACTTCAACGGTGCGGTCGTCGAGAACAGCATGAAGTGGGACTCGCTGCAGCCCACCGAGGGCAACTTCAGTTTCGACCAGGCCAACGCCATGGTGAATGCCGCCCGCGCCAACGGAATGCTGGTTCGCGGTCACACCCTGGTGTGGTTCAACCAGACCCCGGACTGGGTGTTTCAAGGATCCAAGGAGCAGGTACTGCAGCGCATCCGAGACCACGTGACGCGCGTCATGCAGGAGTTCCAGGGAAGGGTGTACGCGTGGGACGTCGTCAACGAGGCCGTGATCGGCTACGATCGCAACAACCAGGACGTCGGTGAAGACCTAGCCACGCTGGACCGCTGGGGATACCGCGACAGCAGGTGGTACCAGATTGCTGGGGAAGACCACATCTTCGAAGCCTTCAGGGCCGCGAGAGCCGCCGACCCCGACGCCAAGCTTTTCTACAACGACTTCTGGAACTACCTCGACGGAAAGCGCGAGTTCATTCTGTCCTTCGTCCGCAGGCTGAGAGACGAAGGGCTCATCGACGGCGTGGGCCTGCAATGTCACCTCAACATCAGCCCCGCTCAAGAGGTGATGACAAACCAGACCGTCTATCAAACCGTCGAAAACCTGGAGAAGGAGATCCAGGAATACGCCGCGCTGGGGCTCGACGTGCACGTTACCGAGCTCGACATCTCCATCTACACCAGGGACTACGGTTCGAGCGACCAATCCCGTTGGTTCACTGGCGACGCGTTGACGGACGAGCTCCAGGACAAGCTCGCGGCTCGATACCGGGAGTTCTTTGAGATGTTCCGTAGAAACGCGGACAAGATCCAGAATGTGACCTTCTGGGGTATCGCCGACGACAACACCTGGCTGTCAGAGCTCTCCTCGGGTCGTCCGGACCACCCGCTCCTTTTCGACAGGCAGCTCCAACCCAAGAAGGCGTTCCACGCCATCATGGACTTCTAGCGCCCACCTCAGGTTCCGATGAGCGCGTCGCCCTCGGTGTCGGTGCCCTGGTACTCGAACGCCCCGATGTCCACTTCCGCACCGTCGACCACATCCGTCGCGGCCGCGACGTCCCACCGACTACTGCCGTCACGATCGGTCAGCGTGACGTTGGCATGCACCCATCGCCAGCATCGATGGCAGGGAAGCCCGGGGTCAGGTGGAGATCTCCTGTCGCGGCGTCGACGAAGAGCGGGTCGGAGTTGATGATTTCCGTACCTGAGGGCTTCGAGTCGCATCTCACACCGAAGACTCGCCGCCCTCGCCTTCGTCGGCTGCGCCGGCAGCCCTTCCACACGACCAGTGCACTCACCGGCCGGTTGCGCCGTGGGTGGATTGACGAGCGAGGGCGCCACAACAGCCCGCCAACCACAACTTGACTGCCCCGGCTCCAGACAACAATCGGCACGGTGTCCGTCACGTGCGAGCCAGGGCCGACGAGGGGCGCATGAGACCGTGGGCTGTCGGACCAAGCTGGCGCACGGACGTGGTCGCTGGCTTCTGGTGGCCGCAACTCCCCTCGGATGTTCCGCCGGCCCTTGATACGCTAGGGGGGCGACCCCTTCGTCTGGGATCGTTCGATGCTCATAGCTGGTCCTGAAGCGTCGTCGCGCGCTCGTTGAGCCGTCTTCGCCAACCCGAGTCCGCGGCGTGTTTCGCGGCGAGGCGGTAGAGCTCGGCGGCCTGTCGTGGTCGGCGGAGCGCCGCGTGTGCGTCGGCGGCAACCTCGAGACGGCGAGGGTCGTGGTCCTGACCCTTGCGAGCATTCCGCCGCCGGGTGAAACGCACCACGCGGAGTGCGACGCTTGGGTCGAGCGTCACCAGCAGTCCGACCAAAGTGGGGTGGAAGTAGCGTTCACGACACCACCAGTCACGAGCCATGCTCTCGAGGCGCTTGCACCAGGCGCTTCGGGCAAGGTCCGTTTCACCGTTTTCGGTGGCCAGCTTCACGGCTCGGCAGACGGCGTGGGGTGGCAACTCGGGCAACTTGGCGGCCTCGCGTAGCAACACGCGTAGACGACCGGGGTGCTGAGTGACTTCGTCGAGCTCGAGTACCAGGGGCAACGTGAGCTCGTTGAGAGGCACGGGAGAGAAGCCACTCTCGAGCTTGGCGATGAGCTCCTCCGGCGGAGTCGATGCGAGTTCGGCGCGGAACGCCGAACGCTCCTTCAGCAGGTCAAAGCTGCCCCCAAGGTCTCGTGGACCATCATCGTACCAGTCGGTGGCGACGAGCCGGGAGACCGAGCCATGGGGGAGCATGTGTACCCCCATCTTCTCGGCGAGCTTGGCGCCGAACTCGCGCACGAGCGTCTCGAAGCCAAGCTCGCTTCGGTGCGCATACGGGTGGAACGCAACGATGCCGCCCGTGTCGGTCAGGGCGAGCAAACAGCGGCCGACGACGCGGCCATCCGCAGTGCGGGCGTAGAGCACGCGCTTGTTGATGTCCGCTGCATTGGCAAACACCGAGAAGTAGTTGCAGCTACCAGGGCTCAGGCAGGTATCGAAGTGGTGACCCATTTCGAATACGTCGAGGGGATCGTTCTCGAGCGCGAGCGTGATGCGCTGACCGAGGCATTCGACGGTGGTCGCAACCGAGCCCTCTGCCCAGGGCTCAACGTCTACGCCACGCTTCACCAGCCGCCGGAGGAATGCTGCGTTTGCGGGCTCGTCGCGTAGGTCCCAGGGAGGCGGTCCCTGACGGATGGCGACGAGGCGCACGGCAAGCGACCGCGTCGCTGGGCTCAACCCGAGGATGGGGATGAGAACGCGACGCCATCGGGGCGAGTCGAGGAGCTTCCTGATGTCGCTGTCACCGGGCACGCCCCCGAACGCATCCTCCACATGCCGGGTCACATGCTGCTCGAATCGCTCAAGAAGGGCCAGGCGGCGGGCCCGACGAAGCCGCTCCTGCAGCCGCACCATGCGCCCCTGGCCCACACGCGGCGCTTCGCCGATGCGCTTCTCCAGTCGCGCGAGCCGCTTCGCGGCGCCCTGGTCGCCAACTGCAGCCTTGCGGCGCAGTACGTCCACCTCGCGGCGGATCTCCTTCGCCTTGGGGTAGTGCTGTCGAAGAAGTCGGTGTGCGGTTTGTCTTGCGCTATCGCTGGCCTCCGCCAGTGCGTGCAGCCAGGGTCGAAGCTCGGGCGGGTAGTCGTCAATCCAACGATCGTCGGCCGCAAGGGGCACGAGCGTGATCTTCCCGCGAAGCACGTCGGCGACTTCGCCGCAGCGAGCCACGCGTCGGACAGCGCCGTCGAACAGAAGCCCGATGGCGACCTCCCGAGAGGACACGGAAGCCAGGAGTTCCAGACCCGCCAAGATGCTGTCTCGGTCTTCATCGGTGCGTCGCAGGCGCGCGAGAACCGCTTCCGTCACCGGCAGGTCGAACTGCGCGAAGCGCGCCAAGCGGGCGACGAAGCTGGGGACATCGTCGCCCAGCTGGCGACGGGCGAGGACCACGGCCGGGCCCAAGGGACAGCCCTGCTTGAGGAGCTCGACGAGGAGTCGCGCTTGTGCCGGTTCGGGCCAGCAGGCTGTGGTCCTCGCGCACTCTGCTGCAGCATCGTAGAATGCCGCAGCTTGTTCGGGAATGTCGCTCAGCAACTGCTGTTCGACGGTCCAGGTGGGGATTGCACCCCTATTGAATCCCTCTTCGAGCCCACGCCAGAGATGGAAGCGATGGGCGTCGTTCATGCCTTCCGTTGCTGCGAAGAACCGCCCAAGACCACTCAGGCCGATGCGAGCCACGGCACAGCTCTCGTGGGTCGTGATGTTGTGCCAGTGCAGCGCCAGGGCTAACCGCGGGAACCCGTCACCCACCTTGTCCAGCACCGCGACCAGTTCTGCGATTGGAGCATCGGTCGTGGAGGCCCACCACCGGATGAGGTAGAAGAGGTTGCGGAAGGAGATGGGTGGGGGCTGCTTCCGCCCGAGGGCTTCAGCCTTTCGGCGCAGTGCCCCGTAGGCATCACGCCGCTCGCGCCGCCCCAGGTGTCGCACCTCATCGCCCTGGTTGGCGCAGCGCCCGACACGCTTCCACCACGTTTCCCAACGCTCGAGGAACCCACTGGGGTCGAGGCGCGCGAGAAGATCGAGAGCGCGAGTCTGGACGTCCTCGTCTTGCTCGAACAGCCACTGGACGAAGCGGAGGAGCGCCGCTGGCCCACCGGAGTCGGGTCGCCGGGGCAAGGGCTTTGCCGCCTGCTCGTCCTTGGCCAGTCTGCCGAACCCTTTTGCGAGTCGCGCTGCATAGCCATCGCTGAGTGGGGGCTCGTCCCGTTCGAGCACGTCGTGGATGAGACGAATCAGCACCTTGGCCGGCCTCGTACCAGCGCGCGACGCGAGTTCCACGACCTTGACCGGGAGCATGGGGTCCACCGCTGCAAGCTTCATCAGCGGCAAGCCCTCGGCGCAGTCGAGGAGGTGCACCAGTAGCTTGCCATGGGCGACGCTGCGCCAGGCGAGGGCCTGGATAATCGCCTCCGCGTACGGGTGGTCGTTCAGCGCCGTCTCCACTCGCCGCTGGATGCGCCGGGGTTGGGATGCCGCGATGACCCCCAGCGGCGAGGGGATTGGCGAGCGACGGTGGAGCGTCGGCTTGAGGGCATCGAGTAGGGCCTCTACGGAAGCTGCCCATCTCTTGGGCTCGGGAACGATCCGCGGCAGCGCCTCTGGAAACTCACCCGTGAGTTTTCGCAGCGCCGTTGTCGCGCGACTCAGGTGGCGTGGTGTCAGCTCAACCTGCTCCCCGACGTGTCCAGGGGTGCCCAGCACAGTCCACGTCAGAGCACCCTCCGGGTGCTGAGACGGGAATCCAGGCAGCCACCAGAGCTCTGCCTTGAGCAGGAGGCGGGCTTGTCGCTCCGCCGCGGCCCGCGCCGTCCGCTTACTTTCCTGCGGTCGCATCGGACCCCCTCCTCATACCCCTTTGTGGCTCAACAGCGGATGGCTGGCTCATTCGTCCTCCTCCCACGGGGGCAGCACCTGGAACGCGAGGTCCGGCGTGCGCTTGCGGTAGATCTCGGCGGCGACCTGCTGTCGCAGCCACGGGCGGGCGCTCTCGAGCGCACCACGCAGTTCTTCGAGTGAGTCCATGTCGACTGGGTTCGTCGCAACGACGGCGACGAGCAGCCGTGCACCATCTGGGCCCGGCGAAACGGATTGCACGACCAGGTCGTGCAGACGGTGGTCAGCCGAATCGCCGAGGGCGAGGCTGACGATCTCTTCGACTTGCGCACAGAGCTGCGCGAGCTTGCGGTCTTGTTTGGCTGACTTCGCGCCCGGGAGGCGCGAACGAGGAGAAGATCTGGTTCGGTGTTTCACGAGTGACTCCGTGCCCGGCGTCGGGGCAGACTGGTCCCTTGCGCTGCCGTCATCGACAGCGCCCATGATCCTCCAGCCGTGCGGCTCTGGAACGGAGGCGCGCGGAGAGCACGATGCGTAGAAAACGCACCCGTCGCCGATGGTCAGAGCAACCATCGCGAACACGACCAACCCACCAATGATGGGGATCAGCCAGGAAGCGCGCTCAACGGAACGCAGACCGGAGGTTCGCCGACTTCACAGATGAAAGCGGCCGGGCAGTGCGTGCAATCAGCTTCATCGTCGTTCCTCCTCTCTGCGCGAAGCGCGGGTACGGGCGGTAGTGTGAGCGCGATTAGCCCGCGAGTCAACCGCGGTCGTTTACGCCCGCGCTGCGGTCCAGGTCCGTCGCGAGCTGGCTCGGCTAACTCATTCCTTGCCGTCGGCCCCCCCGTCCCGACGTCGGCAAGGGGTTACAATGCCACGAGCTTGTCCCTTCCGAGGCCCCGAGCCGGACGTGCTCGGGGCTGTCGCTTCGACAGCGTGGTATCCTCGGGGCCGTGAGAGCTTGGCTGCGTTTCGTGGGGTACCTGCTGGCGTTGGCCACAACCGGCTGCAGTGCGGAAACCAAACCCGTCATCAACGAGCCCACCGAGAGACCTGGTGCGCTGGGGGTGCTGCCCGAGGCCAGCTTCGATAGTCTGACGCTTCGCGTATCGGGTGGTATGCCCGACTCATCAGGCAATGCAGCCGATTCTGAGTACACCTTGAACGGCGAACTGGGCTACCTCCGCTCGAGGCGCCACAGCGAGGAGAACCTCGAGTTTCTGACGATCGACGAGTTCGAGTCGGTCCTCTCCGCCTACTCCGCGCTCGTTGTGGGTAGTAGCGGGATCTGTGGTGCAGACAAGCCGCTCATCACTCTGGAGGTCGAGGACGAAGGCACCACCACGGTGTACGTGGACGACTTCTACTCCTGCACCGAGCGGGTCGAGGGCGCTATCCCCGTGCTGAACATCGACGAGCTCTATCACCTGCTCCGCGATCTCGCGTAGCTCTGCAAGGCCTCACGAGGAGGCCAATACACGAAGTCGAGCGCGTATGCAGAGGCGTCAGAATGGGTGGTCCGGGCAGTAGTCGGCACAGGTCGCCACATCGCAGGGGGGACCTAGGCCGAGCTCGCCACCCCACATGGAGTCGTGAGCGGCCTGGACGCAATCCGCGCACTCTTCGAGCACGACGGCGTCGTCCGGTTCGAGGGCCGCCAGGCACTCCGTGACCGTCATCGTTCGCGCGTCGCATAACGATGCGTCCAGAGCCTCGCAGATGCGCTCCGCGTCCGTCAGCTCGACGGGGGGGGTCGTCGGTGGACGCGCCTCGCCCGCGGGGCGAGCGAAACGTCCGACGAACAGTACCGCGCTCGTCTCGTGGTCGTAGATGAAGAACACGAAGGGGCGATCGAAGAACAGCTTGGGCGTGATGGGGCTGGGGACCATCACCTCGCCTGTGGCCGCCGCCGCCGTGGTGCCATACTCGTCGACTCCGACCGTGGTGTTGTGGACGAACGAGCCGACGTAGAGCTCGCCCTCGGGATCGATGCCGGTGAGGTTCGCCTCCAACGGGTCGAATGCCGTGACCATGCCGAGGGCCTCGAGGGAGGGCTGGAGGTCGACCGACGACGAGAACTCGAAGCGGGGCACGCCCGCCCACACCGTCTTGGGGTTGTTGCGTGCCGGCTCCAGTCCATCGACGATCTCCTGGATCCGATCGCCGTCGAAGGTAGTCAGAAACTCCTCCATCTTTCCGGGGTTCGGCAGGACCAGCACCATGCTCGCGCTCGATTCGCGGAAGGGAAGCTCCAGCGCGCGCCACTCGACGGTGAACGCATAGGGGTATTCCCAGAGACGGTCCATCATGGGGACCTCCACGACGTTGCCGTCGGGGAGCGCGAACTCCTGGGTCGTGGTCTCCGTCGGGTCGAACCGGTCTTGCCAGGGTGCGGACAGATAGGCGGCGTTGGTGAGGGCCAGCTCCGTGGTGGCGTCGAACTGCCCCGGCCCGAACAGCTCCGAGATGAACCCGTCAGTCGCGTCGGCCACCCACGAGTTGATACTGCCGCGAGCCGCTTCGGCGTTGTCCTCGAAGTCGACCAGGAACACGCCCGCGTCGTAGTGCTGGGACAGCACGTCGAGGAAGGGGTCCTGGATCGCGTGGTCGCGGGCGAGCCACACGGAGTCGAGCGTGCGATACACGACGTCGTTGTTTGCCATGCCGGCCGCCAGTGTCTGCGAGAGCGTGTTCATTGCCGGGTGCACGGACTCGACGGGGAGGGTCGTCTGCAGGGCAGTGGTCATCTCCGTCTCCGTGATGCCGCGAGCTCCCGCGAGGGTCATCGTCAGCACTCGCGTGATGCTGTGAGCACCCAGGAAGATGTTCTCGTCAGCGGCCGCCCGGGTCGCCACGTCTCCGAGCAGCGCGGCGGCGAACGCGCGCTGCGCGTCGGCCAGCGCCCGGGCGTCTGCGGCGGGTACCGTTGCCTCGGTCTCGTAGGGCTGGGAAGATCTCCTGAGCTCCACGCCCTGCGGCCCCATCGGGTTGTCCGTCTCGGTACCGATGCTATCGCAGCCCAGTGGTAGGCAGAGAGCGGCCGTAGCGGCCAGGTGTGTCGTGCGCATACGCGTCATGCGTCGGTCTCCTTTTTCTCGGACAAGGGAAAGAGCTGGAAGTTGAGCTGAACCACCCGCTCGGGCTGGCCAGAAAGCTCGGCGAGCTGGAGCAGCTCGCGGCGGAACTCGCGGATGCGTTCCTTCAGGTCGAGCAGCACGTCGTGGCTGACACACAGGGTCAGGCTCGAGATTTCTCGCTCGTCCCGGGGCACGTCGTCGATGGCGGCGGCGGCCCGCTCCAGCATGGTGCGGTGGTAGTTCGCGACGTGGTGTCCCAGGGGTCCGGGCCCGGTCGTGACGAGCGACTCCGCTTGCCGCAGCCGCCCCGCATCGTCCTCAACCAGCAGGCCGAGCTCCACCAGGGTGTCGATGGCGACCTGCGCTTCGCTGCTGGAAATGCGCGGCAGAAGCGTCTTCGCGATCCACTTCGGGTCCGCCTCGAAGTCGGGGCGGGCTGCCAGCTCGCGAATCGCGGGCAGATACCACGTGGAGTGGTAGGTGGCCTGCGCGGCGTCCAGCTTGTGAATCGTGCGGTACTGCTTGAAGCGCGTCAGCCGAGCGTGGCACCGGTTGCGTTCGGCGGCCGTCCGCGCCTGGTTGAATGCCGCGAGCTCGCAGAAGTAGTCCGCTTGCCGGTCATCGAGCCCGCACCCCTGCGCGAACTGCTGCGCCATCTCCGGCGTCAGGTTCCGCTCTCCGTCCATGACGAGCTTGAGGTAGTTGGTCGAGCGAAGGCCAGCTCGTCTGGAGAACGCGCGGTGCGAGAAGCCGTACTCGTTCGCCTTGCGGTCCGCGTAGAAGTCCCGGAGGAACGCGCGGTAGTCCAGATACTCGAAGACGTTTACTGGGTTTCGGTCGCTCACGAGGTCATCTTCCCGCTACGACGGAACAAAGTCACTAAAAACCTGACGATATTGGACAGTAAACGTTTACTCTCTGTTAACGACACACCCACCGGATGGTCCGCATCCGAGGGGCTCACCGTCATCGATGCGGGCACCCTGCTCCGTGACCACGAGCCCAGGTTCCCCGTGCTCGATCTCGATGCGGGGGAGGTCGTGCTCTTCGGGTTCGGGGCTCAGCCGCCACTCAGGTGCCAACACGAACGGCGAACACGCGCACCAGGTCGCCGTCGCGCTCGTCGAGTACCGGGAGCGCAGTTCCCGGTACTCGAGAGCGCCCTCACTGCACCGGCTTGCGGGCGACGAACCCGACCCCCTGGACGTCGAGATCCTTCGAGAGCTTCGCCTCCGCCGAGGTGTTGGCGAACGGGCGGTAGCGAGCAACGATGCCGCCGTCAACGAAACCCGTTGCCCGCGCTAACTCGTCGAGCTCTGGCTCTGGCAGCGCTCCCCCAATGCACGCCGCCCAGAGCTCGGGCTGCCGGCGCGCATCGAGCTTGAGCTCGCGCTGCACGACGACGTCAGCCAGGTGCAAGCGCCCCCCAGGGCGGAGCACCCGAAAGATCTCCGCGAACACCTGGCTCTTGTCGGGGGAAAGGTTCAGGACGCCGTTGGAGATGACGACGTCGACGATGCCGGAGGCCACGGGAAGCTCCTCGAAGAAGCCAGCGCGGATCTCCACGGTGGCGGGGAGCCCGGCCTCGCGCGCGGCTTGGATCGCGGCATCCCGCATGCGCGGTGTCATGTCGACCCCGATCGCGCGGCCCGCGGCTCCGATGCGCCGCGCGGCCAGCAAGAGGTCCATCCCCGCCCCGCAGGCGTGGTCGAGGACCACGTCTCCGGGGCGGAACGAACCAATGGCGATGGGGTTGCCGACGCCAGCGAACCGCGAGGTGGACGAGTGAGGCAGCTGAAGGAGCTCCTCTGGATCGTAGCCGAGGTACTCTACCGCGTAGCTCGAACCACGGTGGAAGTGGAACTGCCCGTCCGGCTCGCACGCAACGCGATCATACGTCTGCTGAACCAGGGCGCGGAGGCGAGTCGCGTCGAAGCCCAGGGGAGACTTGGCTGCCATGATCCACCTCACTTTCGCCGCTCAACGACCACCGGAACCGGCCGACACACGGTGCTGCACACCGGCGAGTGCGCCTGAGCGAACGCCAGCAGGTCATCGAGCTCCTCATCGCTGCAGTTCGCCTTGACGTTGATGCCGATACGGATCTGCTCGTAGGCAGGCGACACGCTTTCGTCCAGCGCGAGCAAGCCCTGGAGATCCATGTCTCCCTCGAGGGTGGTCGACAGCTCTTCGATGCGGATCCCACGCGCCGTCGCGTGCAGAATGATGGTCGTCGTCACGCAACCCGCGAGCGCGTGGAGCAGGAACTCGACCGGATTCGCGCCCTCGTTGTTGCCGAGCAACACGGGGGGCTCGCCGTTGTGAAACTCGAAGGGCTCGACGCGCGAGGTGTCTTCCGCTCCGGCTCCGTAGAAGCCCTGGATCCGGGAAACGTTGTGCCCACCGGAGACCCACTGGTTCCGGGCGCGGAACTGGAAGCGCGCGAGACCAGGATCGTTGTTCAGCGCCTCGACCGTCTCCACCATCTGGGCGAGCGGGACGCCATTCATCGTGACTGTGGGTGCGGCGGGGATCGGGTGGGTGGGTTCGATGTGGTTGGACTGCATGATCTTGCTCCTTGGATGTTTGGGTTGGAGGTCGCCGTGTTCGGCTACGTCCCCCCTTTTCCAAGAAGCGGGCCACCAGGGGTCGATCCCCACAACCACTTGAAATGCCAGGCATCTCTCGCCAATCGCGCTTCGAGAGCGATTCCCGAGATGTCGTGGGCTCACGAAATCTCGGGAGCCCATCTCCGGGATCTCACAACCGCTGGTCAGCTGCGCCGCGCGATGCCCAGGGCCTTCATTCGCGACGCCAGCGTGTTCGGATTGACGCCGAGCAGGGTCGCCGCGCCCCCCGCGCCGGAGACCTTGCCTCCGGCCTGCTCGAGCGCCAGTTGGATGTTGGTCCGCTCGAGCGCTCGCCACTCGTCGGCGGTGAGCACCCGCGCCCGATCCGCCGCCGCGAGGTCGGGTGTGGGATCAGCGCTGGGGCGCGCCGGCAAAGCGCGCGCGAGGTTCGGGCGACCTCCGGGATCGGCAACGATGATGGCGCGCTCGATGACGTTGTAGAGTTCGCGCACGTTGCCCGGCCAGTCGTAGCTCCGGAGTCGGATCCGATCCGCCTCGGCGAGAACTGCGCCATGGTCCCGTGAGAGCTTGCCGAGGAACGCCTCCGCGAGCAGCACGACGTCCTCGCCGCGCTCCCGCAGAGGGGGAACCTCGACGGGGAAGACGTTGAGCCGATAGAGGAGGTCCTGGCGGAAGGTTCCCTCGCGAACCATGTGCTCGAGCTGGCGGTTCGTGGCTGCGATGATGCGGACGTCGACGCGCTCCGTGCGAGAGCTGCCGACGGGCTCGAATTCCCCCTCCTGCAAGACGCGCAGCAGCTTCGCCTGCAGGTCGAGCGGCAGCTCGCCGACCTCGTCGAGGAAGAGCGTGCCGCCGTGGGCTAGCTTGAACCGCCCGTCGCGGCGCTGGGTGGCGCCCGTGAACGCCCCGCGCTCGTGCCCGAAGAACTCGCTCTCCTGCAGCGAGCTCGGGATGGCTGCGCAGTTGACGCGAACGAGCGGCCCCTTGGCGCGGGGGCTGCGCGAGTGGATGGCCCGCGCGACGAGCTCCTTCCCGGTACCTGTCTCCCCGGTGACGAGGACCGTGGCGTTCGTTCCCGCCACGCGCTCGACGTCCTGCAGCATGCGGCGCACCGCAGAGCTCTCTCCCAGGATCTCGCTGAAGCCATGGGCCGCGTCGAGCTCCGAGCGAAGGTAGTCCCTCTCGCTCACGAGCGACTCGATCCGCGCCTCAGCCGCCAGCCGGTCCTCGACGTTGCGGATGACCAGCGTGAAGTAGACTTGCCCTTCCAGCTCGAGTCGCGACACGGTCCCTTCCGCAGCGAAGCACGTCCCGTCGGAGCTCACGCAGGTGATGCCCAGCGGGAGGGGCAGGGCGACCGGCCCCCCGGGACGCACCAGCTCCTCGAACACCGGCTCCAGCCTCCGCCGCGAGGTGGGATTCAAGAACCGATCCATCGAGACGCCGGCGTCCGCTGCGAGCTCGACTCCGAAGATCCGACGGGCAGCTTCGTTGGTCTGGGTCACCTGGCGGTCGGCGGTCAGCTCGACGATCGCGTCCATTGCGCCGTCGAGCAGGCGACTGAGCTTGCGCTCGCGCTCGACCAGGGCCCGGTCCCGTCGCACGCGCCTGAGCTCCGCGGCGGCCCGCGACGCGAAGATGCGGAACACCGCTTCCGCCTGTGCGTTGCGCGGCATCGGCTCGCTGTGCAGCACCGCCAGGTGTCCGAGCAGGCCTCCATCCACGTCGAACAGCGGCGCGCCGATGTAGCTGACCGCGCCCAGCGCCGGCAGGTCCGGGTCGTGCGAGTAGATCTCGAGCACGCGCTCGGGAACGTGCACGAGCTCACCGCGTTCGACCACGGGCTCGCAGGGCGTGTTCTCGACGGCGTACTCGTACTCGCTGACGTACTCGCCATCGACGTAGAACGACAGCGCGCGGAGACGGCGCGGCTCCTCCAGCCATTCAGTGACCCAGGCGCACTTGGTTCCCAGGCCCCGCGCGAGGTGCTTCACCAGGTCGTCGAAGAACTCCTCTCCAACTCGGGTCGACGTTCCGTCGAGGATCTCCGCCAGAACTCGTCCATCGAGTCCGCCGGCCACTTGCCCGTCGCTCACGCCATGGACGTGGGGCCGTTGACGCACGGGTCAAGTCGCGGCCGGGACATCGGCCCTACTTGCGCGCCACCGCGACGTGTGCGGGGCTCTCGAAGGCCACCCCGTCGCTCGTCCGGAACCGCCCCAGCTCGCGGCCGGCCGCCTGCTGCAGCGCCTCGACCTGCTCGTCGGTGAGGCGGTCAGCAAGCGTCCAGCCGCGGATGTCAGTGTGGACCCACGCGGCGATCGACGGAAACCTCGCGCAGCCCACGAGGGTCTCGATCCTCGCGTTGCCGATACCCGCCGACGAGATGAGCGAGGAGAACGCCTCGGGGTCACCCAGGACGAAGGGCGCGTGGAGCTCGCTCGCAATTCCCGCGCCAAACATCCGGCGGAGCAGCTCGGACATGGCGGCGTAGCCGGGCGTTCGATCCAGCGCGCCCCAGACGGCTACTACCAGCGCCCCGCCGGGACGCAGCACCCGCCACATCTCGCGCAGCGCCTGGACGCGATTCGTGAAGAACATCAAGCCAAACTGGCAGCCAACGACGTCGAAACGGTCGTCGTCGAATGGCAGCGACTCAGCCGTCGCCCGCTGCCAGCCGACCTCCGGCGCGATGCGTCGGGCCACGGCCAGCATCTCGTCGTTGCAGTCGACGCCGACCACACGTTCTGGTCCGACGTGCCTTGCCAGCGCTCGAGCGAGCACCCCCGTTCCGCAGGCCACATCCAGGGCCGTCTGGCCGGGGAGAGCCGCAGCGAGAGTGGCGATTCGCGGCGCCCATTCGCCGAAGAGCGCGGGTACGAAGAACTCCTCGTAGACCGAGGCGGCGTTGCTGGTGATCTGTCCGGTTGATTCTGCCATGGGGACTTCCTGCGTCCCGTCAGCGTCGCAGCCAAGGACAAAATCTGTACTTGGCACACCATGGCAGGATGTCACAATCGATCCGTGACCCGCTATGGCCAGTACTGCCCCATCTCGCGAGCCTCCGAGATCCTCGCGGAGCGCTGGACGCCCCTGGTCGTCCGCAACCTGCTGCTCGGCTGTTCGACGTTCAACCAGATCGCCGGTGGCGTCCCGGGCATGTCGCGCTCGCTACTTGCACAGCGGCTCCGGAGCCTCGAGGACGCTGGGGTCGTCGCTTCGCGGCCGAAGCAGGGCCGGAGGGGCAGCGAGTACGAGCTCACCGAAGCGGGCCGTGCGCTGTGGGACGTGATCCGCCCGCTCGCCGCGTGGGGCCAGCGCTGGGTCGAGCTACAGCCCGAGCATGCCGACCCGTCCTTCGTGCTCTGGGCCTGGGTGCACGTTCACCTGCGCCGCGAAGCCCTGCCCAAGAAGCGCGTCGTGATCGAGTTTCGCTTCCCGGACCAGCCCCCCCAGCATCGTCGCTTCTGGTTCCTGATAGAGGGAGGCGAGGTGGAGCTCTGCTACTCGGCCCCGGGGTTCGAGCCCGACGTCGAGGTCACGGCTCGTTCCCACGCTTTCACGCTCTGGCACGTGGGACAACTGGAATGGACCGCCGCCCTGCGGAACGGCGACATCCGCGTGATCGGCCCGCGAGCGCTCGCCCGGGCCCTGCCAACGTGGAATGCACGCGCTCTGCCCGAATGAAGCGTCGAGTGTTGCGGGCGTGGAACATCGTTCCGTTCACCGTCGCGCCTCGGGAGTGAGGTCGAGAACTGCAGCCGAAAGGAGCTTGCCATGTTGCCCACGTCCGATCCCGACACGTCCGATCCCGCCCACCAGTCGCAGGACGCTTCCCTGCTGGACGCCTGCGCGGCCGAGCTCGCCGCGTGGAGCGATCTCTTCGCGGCGTGCCCGGGCAAGCTCCGCGAGCGACTGGGGCTCACAGTCGAGGCCCGCGGCGCGTTCGTCGCGCTCCGTGCTCCCGGGGTGCGGAGCTTGCTGTTCAACCGGGTGTTCACCCTGGCGGACCCCGAGCCGCGGGCGAGCGACTTGAAGCATCTGTCCGACGGCTTCGCCCGGGTGGGCGTGCGCCACTTCCTGGTGCACGTCCCGCAGTTCGCAGCGACGGCTCGACCCGTCGCCGAGCAGCAGGGCCTGGTCCCATTCTCGCGCAACTGGGTGAAGTTCGTGCGCGGCGCGGCCCCGGTCCAGCCCGGCGCTTCGGATCTCGAAGTCGAACCAGCGACGAACGAGACCGCGCGCGGCCTCGCCGAAGTCGTGTGCGCTGGTCTGGACGTGCCCCGCGAGGCGGAGCCGGTGCTGGCCAAGGCGGCAGCGCGGCAGCGATGGCGCGCGTTCGTAGCGCGCGACGCGGGCGAGGTCGTTGCAGGCGGACTGGCATTTCTACACGATGGCTACTGTCACTTGCTCGGATCTGCCACCCGGCCCAGCCACCGCCGACGCGGCGCGCAGAACGCTCTGCTCGCTGCCCGTCTGCAGGCGGGCCAGGACGCCGGGTGCCACCACGCGGATACGGAGACGGGCGAGCTGCGCGAGGACGAGCCCAACCAATCGTTCCGCAACATCCTTCGTGCCGGGTTTCGCGAGGTCGGCCTGATCGAGAACCTCGCGCCCCCCGGCACGACCTGGACCTGATCCGCTCACTCCAGTCGATAGCTGCAGAACGTTCCGGTCGTCACGGCCCACTCGAGGTGACGGCCAAGCTCGGGGCATTCGGTCGCAATGCGGCGGATCGCGTCCTTGAGCCGTCGCTGGACGTTGCTCCGCGCGCGCTCCGCGGCGTTGCCCAGGCGACGCTCGCGCCCGCCGATCCCGACGCCGCGGCTGAGCTCTCGCGTGATCGCGTCGAGCTCGGCCCGCGCCTTTTCCACGCGCCCAGCGTCGTTCCAGGCCTCGGCCTCGTCGAGCTCCTCCTTCAGCTCGACGACGCGCCGTCGATACTCCTCACGGGCGCGCCCATCGAACGCCTCCCCGGCGTCGCCGCGGTCCACCTCGCCTGCCGACTCGGGGTTGCTCAGCTCGAGCGCGTGCAGCTCGCGCCCGGCGGCACGGACAAGCCGGTCGAGCATCTGCAGCCCGCGGGAATCGCGCAGGCGCGCGTGCTCCTGGCCGCAGACGATGTCCCAGTAGTCGCCGCTGCGCGTCAACGCGAGCGCGGTCGTCGCGCGGGGCACGGTCGGCGCGGCACGGGTCTCGCGCCGACTGGCCGCGCCCTCGGCCAGGCCCGGCATGCCCAGCTCGTCCGCCGTCGCTGCCGCTTCGTCGAGTAGCTCGCGGCGCCTCGTTCCGCTGGTCAGCTCCGCAACGTGCAGCGCAATCCAGCAGGCGTGTGGCCTCGACCCAAGCGCGAGCATCCGCTCGCGCGCCGCCTCGAAATGGGCGAGCGCCTCGTCGTCGCGGCCGAGCGTGCTTGCTGCCAGGCCGAGCGCGTACGTGACGGGTCCTTCCCAGGTCATGAACGACATGCCCCCGGCCACGAGGTGATCGCGGTACGGCACCAGTCGGTCGTACAGGGCGTGCGCCAGGTCCTTCCGCTCGGCCCCGTGGGCCACCACCGCCAGCGCCGCCACCACCGTGCGGTCGCCAAACCGGAGCATGGCCGCCAGTGCGCGCTCGTCGTCTGACGAAAGCGAGGGTCGGCGACCAGCTCGAGTGCGCTCCGCCAGTACGACGACGCGCGCCAGCTGTTCGCCCACCGGCGATCCCGAAAGCAGCGAAACCACCTGCGGTAACTGCGCGAGCGCCTCTTCCCACCGCCCCTGCAGCCGGAGGCGACCGATGCGCTGAATGGCGAGCGCTCGGCGCGCGTTGGGATCCTGCGCCTGCTCGCCGAGCCGCTGGGCCTCCTGCGCCAGCTGGTCTGCTTCGGCGAACCGCCCCTGCCAGGTCGCGTGCATGGCGGCGAGCCCCAGCCCCCGCCAGCGGTAGCTGGCGAACGCCAGGTCGTCTCCGATCCGCCGCGCCGCTTCGATGGCGGCGGCAGCAGCGGTCACGTCGCCCAGCTCGAAGCAATCGAACACGAGCCGCATCTGCCCCTGCAGCTCGGCAAGTCGATCGGACTGCGATTGCGCCAATGCCACAAGTTCGCGATTCAGCGTCCGACGCTCACCTGGAGGCGCAATATCCATGAGCGCCGAACAACCCGTGCGGATCGTATCGAGCAGCGTGCCAGGGTCGCCAAGGCGGCGCGCCATGGCGATGGCCTCGCGCGCTCGGTTCATCGGGCCAGACGGGTCAGGCGCTGGCTGCTCCGCCGCGGCCAGTCGCGCCAGGACTCGAGCCTTCAAGGCGCCATCGCCCGGACCGAGTGCCTCGAGGGCTTCGCGGAGCAGGACAACGAGCTCGCGATCCACGACCACGTAGACGAGTGCACTGCCGTGCTCCAGGACCGCTCGCGCGACCAGTTCGGGCAATCCCGCTTCGCGCGCGAGCCGAAGCGCCTCGCGACACGCGGCCTGACCGGCCGCGCGGCGTCCGGACGCAAGGCGAGCGCGGCCAAGCGCAATGCCGAGTTCGGCGCGTTCCGCGGCAGCCGCACGGGATGCTTCCGCCAGCGCCAGCGCCCGTTCCAGATCGCGCACGGCGTCGTCGAACGCCAGCTGCTCTTCGGCGTACCGCGCGGCGGCGACGAGGGCATTGATCGCGCGCGAACGCGCTGGCGGCCCGGATTCCACGAGGTGATGCGCCAGCTCCGCCGGGGACGCGGTTGCCGCCAGCTCGTCGGCCACTTGGAGGTGAAGCATCTCCCGACGCTCGGGATCGAGCCGCTGATAGATCACCTCACGCACCAGCGCGTGCGCAAAGCGGAGCACGCCTGGTCGTGGCGCCACGAGCAAGCTCGCCTCCACGGCGCGAGCGAGCTCGGCGGCATCAGCGGTCGTGAAGCTCGAGGTCTCGACCTCGCGCCCGATGACCGCCGCCTTCTCGAGGAGCGCGAGGCTCCGCGGCGTGAGACGCGCGAGCCGCTGGCTGATGGCGTGTCGCACAGTGGAAGGGATGGGCTTGGCACCCTCCGTGGCCAACGTCGCCAGATCGCCCCGAGCCAGCAGCAGCCGCGTGAGCTCGACGACAAAGAGAGGACTGCCCTCGGTCGTCTCGAGCATCGCGTCGACCACTTCGGGGCTGGGCGCCTCGCCCGTCGCAGCTGCCAGGTACTCGCCGACTGCCGCCGCCGCAAGCCGAGTGAGCGTGATGCTCCGACTCCTCGCCAGCACACGCGCGAGCTGTGGTCCAATGGGCAGCGCCTCCGCTTCCGCGTCACGCATCGTCCCGATGACGATCAAAGGGGCAGTGCCGACGAGCGGGGCCACGAACTCGAGCAGGGCGACCGTAGCGGGATCGGCCGCGTGCAGGTCCTCGAGGAGCACGAGCAGCGGCCGCTCGTGGGCCGCGTCGCAGAGCAGACTGCTCACGGCATCGAGCAGTCGGAAGCGAGCCTGCTCGGGCTCCAATGGCGGCTGCGTGGGCAACTCGGGGAGCCGCTCGGCTAGTTCGGGGAGCAACTGGGCGACAACCGCCTCGCGGCCGCGCAGCAGGCGCTGGCGTGCCGCGTCGTCCAGCTGGCGAACCAGGCCGCGCAGGGCCTGGATCCAGGGCCAGAACGGGGGCGCCCCACCCGCTTCCCAGCAGGCGCCCGAGAGCGTCAGGTAGCCCTGGGCGCTGGCGCTCGTGGTCACGCATTCGGCCAGGCGGGACTTGCCGATGCCGGGCTCGCCACAGAGCAACCACAGCGTGCCCGTGCCCATGAGCCCCGCATCGAGGCTGACGGTGAGCTCTTCGAGTTCACCTTCGCGCCCGACGAAGGCTCGCGTTCCTCGCTCGAGCATGGCGTATTCATCGGTCCGCAGACGTGGAACGTCGAGCCGTGGAACGTCGAGCCGTGGAACACAGTTCCGCGCGCCGTCACGCCCCAGGGTCGAAACACCTACCACCCAGAAGGAGGGATCCCCATGGACGCGATTGCACCCAATCCTGCGCGCACCGAGGCATTCGCCGACCGTCTGGTCAGCATGCTCAACGGTGGCGCATTGGCCCTGATGAGCTCCATCGGCCATCGGACCGGCCTGTTCGACGCGATGGCCCACCTCGGCTTCCGGACGAGCCAGGAAATCGCCGACGCCACCCACCTGGATGAACGCTACGTTCGCGAGTGGCTCGGCGCGATGTCCACTGGCGGCTTCGTCGAGCACGACCCCGAGCGCGGCACCTACCACCTGCCCCCCGAACACGCCGCCAGCCTCACTCGCGCCGCGGGCTCGGCCAACATTGCCGCCCTGACGCAGTATTTCGCCGTCCTCGGATCGGTCGAGGACCGCATCGTGCAGTGCTTCCACGAGGGCGGTGGCGTGTCGTACGCCGAGTTCAAGCGATTCCACGAAGTGATGGCCGAGGACAGCGGCCTGAGCGTCCTGCCGGCGCTGGTCAGCGACATCCTGCCGCTCGTGCCAGGCCTGGTGGAGCGACTCGAGCGCGGGATTGACGTGCTCGACGTCGGCTGCGGCTCTGGCCGTGCCCTCGTGCTGATGGGCAAGGAGTTTCCCAACAGTCGCTTCCGCGGCTACGACATCACGACCGAAGGGTTGGCCGCCGGCCGCCGCGAGGCCGAGGCCGCTGGCGTGGGCAACGTGGAGTTCGTGCTGCAGGACGCCGCAACCTTCTCCGAGGCGGACCGCTACGATCTCGTCACCACCTTCGACGCCGTGCACGACCAGGCGAAGCCCCGCGTCGTGCTCGCCAACATCGCCCGCGCGCTGCGCCCCGACGGGGTCTACCTCATGCAGGACATCGGCGCTTCGAGCCACCACCACGAAAACCACGACCACCCCATCGGTCCCCTGCTCTACGCGATCTCGTGCATGCACTGCATGACCGTGTCGCTCGCCGCCGGCGGTGACGGGCTCGGCGCCATGTGGGGCGAGCAGCAGGCCCGCGAGCTCCTTGCGGAGGCCGGATTCCGCACTGAGGTCCACCGCCTCGAGCACGACATCCAGAACTACTACTACGTCAACCGGTTGGCTTGAGAGGAGCGCAGCGACGGCCGCTACATGCACCTCTCGCCAGCGGCGAGGGACCCAGGCCATCGACCTGCTGGACGAGGTCAACGCCGCCAGTGCCACCGGGGCGGATGCTCTTTGCCATCAGAAGGGCTCCTTTGAGGTGGCACTCATCCCCGAGCATGGGCCGCGGCGCAGCCATCCTGTTATGCTGGGCAAGTGAACCCCGCTCTTCGTTCGCCTCCGCTTCGTGTCTCGTTGGCGCGTTTGGACGAACTGCACGAGAGCTGGGGCAATCGGCTACCCAGGCCGGCCACCGCCAAGGCGCTCGATGCAACAGAGCGCAAGCTCGGGAGGAAGCTTCCAAGCGCCCTCAGAACGTTGTGGGCATGGCACGACGGCAGTGATGGGGTCGAGTTTGATGGGGTCCACTGCCTTCTTTCGGTCAAGGAAGCCTTGCGCTGGAAGCAGATGCTGGACGAGATGGCGGAGCAGGGTCACTTCGAGGACTGGCAGCCGGGGACCTGGTGGAACTCGGGTTGGCTGCCGTTCCTCGAATTCAACGGCAATCTGTACGTGGTGGATTTGCGCCGCTGCGGTAAGGATCCCGTCGGGCAAGTTCGAGAGGTTCGCAGTCACGACAGGGATCGCTCTGCGCACTATCGGTCGTTGGCGGCCTGGGCTCACACCGTCGTGGAGATCAGCAGCAGGGCGGCATGCGCAGAGGAAGACCGAGTAAGCTTTCTCTTGTCGAGCGTAGCTCGCAAGCTACGCCGAGATTTGAACCCTGGGTATCCACGACTCGCCGAGGCGGAGCCGCTGCGGATTCCCCGCTGACGTCAGCTTGCGTGACGTGCCGATCTCGGACGTATTGCGCTCTCGCCGCAGCAGGCCATCGTCGCGGAGAGCGGGTTCAGCACAGGACCCCTACTTCGTGCTACGTGGCTTGCACGCCCAGCGGTAGCCCATATCGCAGGCCTTCTTGACTCGGGCCTCGCCCTTTTCAGCGTCGGGCTTCGTGCCCTTGCCGTCCTCGTAAATGTATCCAGCGACCGCACATGCCTCGGGATTGCTGGCATCGCAGTCGCTGCGCCAATTCAAGAGACCGAGCATTCGTAGCACCAGGTTCTGCTTGGCTCAGCGAGCAGCATCACCGTGTGCCTTCTTCACGTGGTCCGTCGCATTCCGGTGCGGCCAGTCTACGTCTCCTGGAAGGTCGGGGAGACCACCGAACGCGATGCGCCGATGTCCGTATCCTCGCCGGCCTGGACTATAAGCTCGACGGCAGGCGCCCCGATTTCGCGGACGAACTCGATCGGAATCCCCGACTCGGCGGCAGCAGTCTTGGCCTTCTTCAGGTTGTGTGGGTCCACGGCGCCCCGTCTCCTAGGCCGGCAAGTCCACGCACCAGACGCGCTCCGCTTCGTCCAGCGGAGACGGCTCGTAGTTGACGCGCAACTTCTCGTGCTCGGTGCGGCCGATGGTGTCTCCGTCCGCGGGAGGGGAGCCGCGCCGGATCGCGTAGGCCAACAGGTCCATGAAGTACTCCATGGCGTCACTGCCCGAATCAGGCGGCGACGTCAGCCTGAGGTTCGGCATATCGAACTGATTCATCCCGAGGCTGAGCAGGCTCAGTCTCTCGCCCTCCCGAGCGACGCTGATTCCGTTCCACAGCATCACGGGCAGCACATCCTCTTTCATCGCCACGTTGCGGAAGAACTCGACGGAGTGGGTCGCGCCGGCGTTGCCCCAGTACACGCCAACCGCACCGTCGACCCCATCGAGCACGCCAGAGAGCAGACGCGTGAAGCGGAGCATCCGCTCCATCACGGGCTCGCGGTTGTCTTCGTGAACGGCAACCATCAGGTGGGTTCGGTGTGGCTTGAGAGTCCAGTCGGTGCCCACGGCCGACATACTGCACTCGGCCGCGGCCTCGGCTTCGCCATCGGGAACCGCCATGGGCATTCCGACGACCATCAAGCTCGCTACATGTCCGACGGAGAACGTCAGCACCTCCGGCTTCGGGCCCCGGCGTAGCGACCGGAGCAACCCGAGAAGCGACCACCGTTCTTTCTCGAGCTTGACCACCGGCTTCCAAGCACGGTTCATCGCCGCTGCAAGGCGCCCGGGGTTCAGCGCCGGCGAGTCATCCAGCAAGACGAAGGCGAATTGCGGCATGTGTGGGCCGTGATGCTACCCGAACCCAGTCCAGGCGAGAAGGCATGCTCCCGCCATGGGCGGACCAGGGGCACTCCCGAACGAGGTTCGGTCGCACTGCGTTGACTGGCTCTCCACACCGCTCTTGCGGAAGTAGTCGGACGCCTCGTGCCGGTGCGCGAGGCGCGGTCCCTCGGCGGCGGTCTCCGACCGCGACATGGTCAGCGCCCCAGCCAACCCTCGCCCTTGGCGACGAGCTTCGAGATCTCGTCCTCGGAGAGGTAGTGCCGACCAGCGACCGGAGGCCATCGCGAGGAACCGCGACCACGCGATCGCTAGACAGGGCACCGGCCAAGGCCTCGGAAACGATGCCGGGCAGCGCGGGGTGGTGATTCTTCTCCCCCCCTTCCTCTGTCGGCCGAGTGATACATTCGGCCCATACGCCGCCAGCGTCTTGGGCCGCAACGGCGCCGAGTTCCCCCTGAAGACCAGGCCGCGCGCGAGAGAACGAGAGAGGAAGAATGCGACTTGCTTTCAAACACCAGGTTCCCTTCTGGGTTGCCACATGGCTCGTACTGGGATGCGCCGGGAAGGAGCCGGCCGGGGGGAACGAAGCCCCAACCGGCGGAAGTCCCCCAGGCACTGGCGGCAGCGGGGAGCTCGGCGGCAGCGCCGGGACGGGCAACGCCGCTCCGGGAGGTACGGGAGGGAGCGAAACACTCGGCGGCAGCGGGGGCTTGGGTGGTGGGCTAGGTGGGAGCGCGGGCTCCGGTGGCGCTGGAGGCACCGGAGTGACTTGGGGTGGGGGTGCTGGCGGCGCCGTTGGCTCCGGTGGTAGCGAAGTGCTGGGGGGTAGCGGAGGCTCTGGCGGTGCCGTGGGTGGCAGCGCGGGGACAGGTTCAACGGCGGCCGGTGGCGCGGTCACTGGCACTGGCGGGATTCCCCAGATCCCCATCGACAACGCCGATGGTTGGGGGAACGTGCGATTCGACGGAGGCGGATTCGTCGACGGAGTCCTCGCCTCCACGACGGTGGAAGGGCTGCTCTACGCTCGAACCGATGTCGGTGGCGTCTATCGCTGGAACGACGCTGATGGAGTGTGGGTCCCGCTGATGGACTGGATTTCAGAGGAGGACAAAGGTCTCTACGGGGTGGAGAGCTTCGCGCTGGACCCGAACAACCCAAGTCGACTCTACGTGCTTGCTGGCACGACGTACTTCAGCGAAGGCAAGACCGCGATCCTGCGTTCCGAGGACTACGGGGCGACATTCGAAACCGTCGACGTGACTTCCCTCTGGCTCGCCCACGGCAACGGCATGGGGCGCCAGACCGGCGAGAAGCTCGCGGTGGACCCCCAGAACCCCGACATTCTCTTCTGTGGGAGCCGCGCCCATGGCCTCTTCAAGAGCTCCGACGCTGGAAGAACCTGGGCCAACGTGAACACGATTGGGGCACAGACCGGCGCCGATCTGGTGAACGCGAACGGGATCAGTTTCGTCCTCTTCGATCCGTCCTCGAGCCTCACCGCGGAGGGGGGAACGAGCACGATCTACATGGGGGTCTCGTCCGCCACGAATCCTTTGTACGTGAGCACGGACGGTGGCGCCACCTTCACCCCGATCTCCGGAGGTCCCGGGGGTCAGATGCCAAACCGGGCGGTCCTCAGCGGCAGCAACTTGTACATCACCTTCTCGAACTCGCTGGGTCCCCACAGTCTGTCTAGCGGGTCCTTCTATCGATACGCGATCGATTCCGGAACTTGGACGGACCTGACCCCGCTGACGGATGATGGGACGGCAAACATCGGGAACGGCGGCCAGGATTTCGCCCACGGCATGGGGGGGGTCAGCGTCGATCCTACCAATCCGAACCGCATCGTGATTTCCACACTCTGCTTCTACGGTGGACAGACCCGCTACGACGACGGCGGCGAGGGTTGGGGTGACCGCATCTATGTCACCACCGACGGGGGCACGACCTGGACCACGAACTTCTCGTACATGGATCCCGCGGTTGCAGCCAATGCCAACGCAACGGCGAACGGAAACGCTTGGATCAGCGGTCAAGCGATTCACTGGGCCGGAGACATCACATTCGATCCGTTCAACACCAACGAGGCCTGGGTTGTCTCTGGAAACGGGATCTTCCACACGGAGACCCTCGCGGATCCGCAACCCGTCTGGAAGTTCGAGTCCCAGGGCATCGAGGAGACAGTCCCGCTGGATATCGTCAGTATTCCTGGGGGACCACTGGTGACGGCAATCGGAGACTACGATGGTGCCGTCTACCTCGACATCACCCAATCCACGCCGCTCCACTCCCCCGCCATCGGCACGACGCACTCGCTCGGGTACGCGCCGCTCACGGGTGCGTTCCTTCGCGCCGGTCACGTCACCGACTACTCGACGGGAACCGGCATCGAGAGCGATGTGATGTACTACTTGGACGATGTCGGCGCCACCTGGACGGAACTCCCGACACCGCAAGGAACCCACGGACTGGTGGTGCTGTCCGCAGATGGCGCCGTCCTGCTGCACCGTCCACAGGACTCCAGCATCGTCTACCGCTCGGAGGACATGGGGCAGACCTGGTCCACCGTTACCGGACTGGACGGTCAGGCTCAGTACGCGCGGATCGTGTGCGATCCCGTGAATGAGAATGTCTTCTACTTGCTGGACCAGCAGGGGAATCTCAAGAGATCCGATGACAAGGGGGTCTCCTTCGTCACCGTGGGCTCCGTCCAGGACGACGCACAGGGGCTCTGGCAATCCAGCAAGGGACTGATCCGCACCGTCCCCGGACGAGAAGGACACCTCTGGGCACCGCTCGACCAAACGCAAAGCTGGGCCGAGAACGGCAAGTACAGCACCAATGGCCTGGCATTCTCCGATGACGGTGGGGTGACCTGGACCCGCTTTCCAACGGTCTTCTCCGCCCACGCGGTGGGCATCGGCAAAGCCGCCGAGGGTGCGAACTACGAGACCCTCTTCATCTGGGGTGTGGCGGGTGAGAGCACCCATCCCCTCGGCATCTACTACTCCATCGACCAGGGAGTCACCTGGACGCGGATGAACGACGATGCCCACCAGTTCGGTGGGCCCGGA
>JBNLDK010000192.1:0-17454 GCA_050304295.1 Polyangiaceae bacterium | reverse complement strand
CACCGATCAGTTTGCCCGACGCGGAAAACACCTGTCTCCGGGCGCCTAGTAGGGGCGAGGCACCCGGAGACAGGTGCTTCCCGCTGGCGCTGCTGCCCTGTCGGTGTTCTAGGTCGTTGGTTTGGAACAACAAACAACCTGTTTGTTGTTCTGGGGAAGGCAGAGGCTCGAACGCGCTCGCATGGTACCGGGCCGCGCCCGCCACATCGCCGGCGACAACGGCAAACTGGTGTAGACTGCCAGGTGCCCGAGAGTAGTGGACCCAGCGGCTTGCGGCACCCAGAAGACAAATCTCGCAGAGCCCCCCGAAGGAGCCGCTCCCGCTGCGGTCGCCAGCTCCCCTCGGGGGTGCTTGCTCTAGGAGCCGACGGTGCGCTCTTCGGTCTCGTCGCAGCTCTGGGAGCCATGTTCGCAGATACGGCCTACTTCTACGTCGAGCGAGTGGCACTCGTCCCGGATGCTGCCGACCTCCCCGTAAGCCCCGTCGCCCTCACAGCAGCCTACGGATCGGCCACATGTCCTTGGGTGGTGGTCTTCGGCTCCTGGGGGGCGCTGGTTGCCTGGGGAGTTGGGGATGGCAGTCGTTCCTGGCCGCGGCGACTCTGGACCTGGCTCTGGTCCCGAGACGAGCACGTCCCCGCCCGTGCAGCCGCCATGATGACGGGCTCGGTGGCGCTGGTGATTTGGCTCGCCACCGCACTCGCCATTGGTGAGCGCATCTTCGGGCTGGTCAGAACCCCCGGCGCCGCCCTGATCCTGTTCGTCGGATTGCTGGTTGCGAGTGCGGTCGTCATCGGGCTGTCGGCAAGCCTCCCGGCGCGACTTCTCACGACCCTGCTGTCTCAACCCTGGCTGCGCTGGGCCCGACCGCTGATGCCTCCCGGGGTGCTGCTCTGTATCGGCGGAGCGCTGGGCATCTGGCTCGCGATTCGGTGGATCGACCAGCGACTGGACCTCGCCGCGCTGCCGTGGGTGTACGGAGTTGCGGCGGTCGCCGGAGTGGCCACGGCTGGCGCCACGCGGCCACTGCTGGCACGCGGCTCGCTGCGGACCCGAATGGTCCTCGCCACCTGCCTGGGCGTGGTGGCCGCCCTGGGCGCGCTGCCCGCCGCGACGAGTCGACGCCCGGCGGTGCTCGCCTCGATCCGCTCCCAGCCAGGGTACGCCGCGGCCTGGTTGGCCAGCGCCGCGGTGGTGCTGGATTGGGATGGCGACGGTGCGCTGAACCTCTATGGCGGCGACGACTGCCGCCCCTTCAACTCCGCCATCCACGCGCTGGCCATGGAGATCCCCAACAATGGTGTCGATGAAGACTGCTCCGGTCGAGATCTAACCCAGACACCGGAAAACACCCTGCGATCGGGACGACGCGGACATGAGCGCCCATCCGATCTGATCCCTCGACCCCACATCATCCTCATCACGACTGACGGTTTGACATTCGAGCGCACCGGACTTGGCGGCAACCCGTCGCCCGTCACACCGCGGCTCGATGCCTGGGCCGCGCGAGCCACGACGTTCACTCGGGGTTTCAGCTACGGCCCATCGACGGAGTCCACCTTGCCAGCACTCCTCGTGGGAAGCCTCACCCAGGAAGTAGCAACGGTTCACTCGAGATCGAATGGACTCCCCACGGTGGCACTGCGCGCAGGGACCGACACACTGGCTACCATGCTGCGCGCCCTGGGGTATCGCACCGTCGGCCTGCTGCCGACCCGCGAATTCTTCGACGCGAGCTCGTGGCCGGGACTTTCGCAAGGCTTCATGGTCTTCAGCTTCGCCGCTGAGGCCACTACTCGGCGTGAGTTTCCGGAGGCCGCGAAGCTGCACACAGGACCAGCACTCACCCACCTGGCCATCGAGGAGATCGCGCGGGACGACGGTCCCCTGTTCCTGTGGGTTCACTACTACGACCACCACCAGCCGAATCACCCCCGGCCGGAGTGGGGCGCACTCGCGGCGCGCGCCAGAACCCCCGTCGAGCGCTTCGACGCCGAGCTGGAGTTCGCTGACCGCAGCTGGGGAGAGCTCTTCGACGCCATCGAGCAGCGGTGGTCACCCCGAGAGTATCTGATCATCTTCACGGCCGACCACGGTGAAGCATTCGACGCCAATCACGCCAAGCTTCGCCATGCCTTCTCGCTCCACACGACCGAGCTCCACGTCCCCTTCATTGTCCAGGCCAGTCGCGGTCGCGGTCGCCGCGTTCGGGAGCTCGTCAGTACGCTCGACGTCGTGCCCACGCTCGCCGACCTGGTCCCGATCCAGTCCCGGCATCGCTGGCCGGGGGAGAGCCTGGTCGAGACGGTGTTTCGTGGCGGCAAGCCCGAAAAGGACTACGTGCTCGCCGCGATGGTGAAGACCACCGAGCTCGCCTATGGTCGGACGGATCTGCAGCGCATCGGGATTCGGACTCTGGAGTGGTATCTGGTGCACGACTTCGGTCGCGGTCGGCGGTGGCTAGCGCGCTGGCAAGACGACGCCCTCGAGCGAAACGACCTCACGTCGCAGTACCCCGACGTCGTCGAGCGACTCGGATTCACGCTGCGCCAAGAAATGGGTCACCGGGCAACCCTCCCGTGACGCCACCCGACGCACGGCATCGGGAAGACGCCGTGCGTGAGCTACTGCTGTTGCGTCAACTCGACCAGATGGGCGTTGATCGCCCGGACGAGCGCGGAGTTGCGCTGCTGCACGGCCACGGACAGCGCCTGACGCTCGGTCTGGAGAGCCTCCGCTCGCCTGCCCAGATCCGCATACACGCGACCGAGCAGATGCAGGGCCAGAGGATCCTGACCATCCGACAGCCGGATCGCGTCGGTGAGGTGCCCGCTCGCTTCCTCGAAGTTGCCTCGTTCCGCCAAGGCGTGACCCAGATCCCGGTGCGCGTCCGGCGCTTCCGGCGTCAACTCCACGACCCTTCTCATGAGCGCGATCGCTTCGTCCGCTCGTCCTGTTCGAACCAGAACCCGGCCGAGATTCGCGCGGGCCACGGAATAGGTTGGGTCCGAGGCAACCGCCTTTTCGAATTGTGCGATCGCCTCGTCCACGGAGCCCTTGGTGGCTGAAGCTTCGCCGAGGTTGTTGTAGGCCTCCGCGTACTCCGGGTTCAACGCCAGCGCTTCGCGATAGTGCTCCACCGCCTCGTCCACCTTTCCGGTTTCCATCAGCGCAACCCCCAGACTGTTGTGAGCCCTCCAATCCCGTGGGGCGAGCGCGAGCGCCTGGTTCCATTCCGGTACCGCTTCCGCGTACCGGCCCTTCTTCATCAAGTCCACCGCCCGGTCCATGTGCCGGGCATGGTCCGCTGCCGGCGTGTCGATCTTCACGATTCCATCTGGAGGGATGTTGACGAACTCGGGGATGTTCACCGCCCGGTTTGCTGCCGTGGCGTTCTCGATCAAGACGGGCGGACTGTCGTTGCCAGCTTCGTCGATGTGAGTCAGAAACATCTGGGTATAGGGCGACCGGCTCTTCGACGAGAAGACCATCCAGCGGCCATTGGGTGAGAAGCTGTGCCAGGAGTTCATCAGCCGCGTGTTGCAACGCATCCGGCGCGCCTCCCCGCCGGCCGTCGGCACGATATACAGCTGACCGTCAGGGCGCATCAGCATGCCATTCTTGCTCTGCACGAAGACAACCCACCGCCCATCGGGAGAGATCTTCGGGAAGGAATTGCTCATGCCGTTCTGTGACGCACCTGCGATCGGCGTCGCCTCTCCTCCCTTTCCGTCATTGAACGGAATTCGATAGAGGTCGTACTGGATCTGCCTCTCCTTCGGGTCGCCGGCATGGTCTGCAGTCGGCGCACCTTCGGGATACGCGTCCTGAGCAGCGGCCCGGGCAAAGACCAGGTACTTTCCATCCGGGCTCCACACCGCATTGGCGTGCACGTATAGCGGGTCGTCGGCGCCAGGCAGGTAGCTCAGTCGTTCGGACTCACGGCTGTACCAAGCCAGGAGACCGCGGGTGGGGAAGAACACCTGAAGGAACCGATAGTCCCTGAAGTTGGCCACGTAGTAGTTGCGCACCAGGTCGATGGGATCCTTGCCACGGCGGTAGTCGGTTTGGTCAACACCAGGATCGTTGACCGTGGTGATCACGTGCTGCCCATCCGGAGAAACCTGTGACATGAAGCCGACCCGCAGCTTGCTGCCCAGCTTGCCTCGAAACGTGCTCCAAGCGACCAAGTCCTCGCTGCGAATGGTCATCCGAGGCTTCACGTCGACGAGGGCGTAGAGTCCCTTGTCATTCTGAGGGCCATCCATGTCCATGCCGAGCGTCTTGCCATCCGCAGAGAAGGAGTGGCAGTTCGCGCAGGTGTGCAGGCCCTCCATCAGGAGTCGACTCCGATCCTCGGCAACGTTGCGCAGGCGCCAGGCAATGAGCGGCACCGCCTGCGGCGCCAGCGGCTTGATCACCCCCTTCTCGTTCTCCGATGGCATGAGCGGCACGTCGCGGTAGAAGATGGGCGCACCCACCGAGTCCTTCGACGTGCTGATCGACACCTCCCCGCGCGATACTTCAGTGGGTGAGTCATCGCCCCGATATCCGGAGATGGCAATCGTTGCAGGGCCCTCCACGGAGCGCATCTTCAACTCGGACCACACAGCATCACCCGGCGTCCACGTGTGCGCCGCTGCCTGCTCCGGGGTCAGCGCGGGCGGTTCGTTGGTCGAAGACACGGCGCGGGTATCGCTCTCGCCAACACGCAACGGCTCGCCGGCAGACCGGACCCGGATCGGAGAAGCTTGGTCAGCGAAGGTGATGGTGATCTCCCAGGACGTCGCCCGCTCGTCCCCATCCCTCCACTGCCAGGTGGGAGCCGGCAGCTCTGGGGGAAAGATGGTTCCATCGAGCGGGTAATCGATGACGATCTTGGAGGGCGCTCCGCTGAAGATCTGCACTGGCGACTGCCTTCGGGTCGTCCCCCATGCAACCGCGGCCGCGAGCGCGAGCAGGAACAATCCAACTCCCGCGACGATTCGCCCGCTCGATGGCTTCACTGAAGAGCTCCCATTCCGCGATTTCTGCCACGTGGCAGCGCGCCGGTCAGGCTCAAGAACAGGAACACAACGCTAGCTTGGCAAGGACGCCTCGAGAACACCAAGTGTGTCGGGCTGAAGCGCCTCCCGGCGCTTGCGGCCCAGCCCCTAGCCCGTCAGAAACCCCGCGTGGGGGCTGAGCTCACCGGGTGCGGCTCCGACAGGTTAACCAGCAAGCGGTAGCGGTTCCGTCCAGACTTCAAGGATGTGCCCTCACGCCAATCCCGGAGATCGTTCTCCACTGCACGCAACCAGGCATCCCGAGGAAATGGCACGTCCTGCAAGCGCACGCACGGGACACAATCGTGGCCCTCTCGCCGTCCTGGCTGCTATTATGATCAACGTTCGGGCAAACACGCATGGCGCGGGACGGTGGAGTCACCGATGGCAGCCCGCCAGGCACTCCTGCCACGGATGTGTTCCTCGCCATCGAAGGCTGAATCTCCGCCCAGATCCACTCAGGAGAATCGAAATGCGAGCACGTTACCTTGGTCTTGCCTTTTCGGTCTATCTCGTCGGTTGCGCCAGCGACTCGGGACAGGACTCCCCCAGTGGAGGTGGCCCCGCGACGGGCGGTGCTGCAACGGGTGGTGCTGCAACCGGCGGTGCTGCAACGGGTGGAGCCGCGACCGGCGGTGCCGCGACCGGCGGTGCCGCGACCGGCGGTGCCGCGACCGGCGGTGCCGCGACCGGCGGTGCGGCAACCGGCGGTGCTGCAACCGGCGGCACCGAGACGGGCGGAGCTCAGGGCACCGGCGGAGACGGTGTCCTGGGGAGCCCCGGTTGTGGAACCACCCCCTCGCTCCAGAGCGGGGACAATCAACAGATCAACGTCAACGGAACGAATCGCTCGTTCAATCTCGATGTGCCCAGCGACTACGACAACAGCGTGCCCCACCGATTGATCGTGGCGTATCACTGGCTCAACGGAACCGCCAATGATGTCTCCAACGGCGGCTGGGTGCAGCCCTACTATGGTCTCTGGGACAAGGCTGCTGGGAGCACGATCTTCGTCGCTCCGCAGGGAGAGGGCAACGCCTGGAGAAACTCTGGCGGAGCAGACGTCGAGTTTTCCCGCCAGCTGATCACCCTGCTCGAGGACGAGTTCTGCATCGACACGTCACGCATCTTCTGCGAGGGCTTCAGCATGGGCGGTTCGATGTCCTACGCCATGGCCTGCGCCATGGGAGACGTCGTCCGCGCCGTTGCGGTCCATTCGGGAGGATCGATGAGCGGGTGCGACCAGTCCAACCGCAATCCGGTAGCCTACTTCATGACCCACGGGACCAACGACTCCGTGTGCACCTATCCGGGTTTCGGTGTGCCACAGGTGGAGGACATGGCTTCTCAAAACGGCTGTACCGCCCAGAGCATGCCTCAACCCAGTGACGGCAGCGGGAACACCCCGGAGTGCATCGACTACGCGGACTGCGACGCTGGCTATCCAACCCGGGCCTGCATCTTCGTGGGTGATCACACCCCCGTCCCTGGGAACAACGGCTGGGTGGCGAACGAGACCTGGGACTTCTTCACCCAGTTCTAGTCTCGAGTTGGGCGGATCTTAGTTGCTCCTTCGCGAGAGCTGTTGGAGCTCCCACCAGTAGCCGGAGCACCACCGCCAGGCTGGCCACCAGTGGCCGTGGTGCCGCCCTCCGGTTCCTCCAGGTTGGCCCCCGGAAGCCGGGCTCCCTCCACCAACACCACCGGTGTCCGAGCCGGTGCCACCGCTCGCCCCCCACACGCCCCCGGCGCCGTGTCGTGGCAACTCGCGGTCCCTTTCTGGTTCCGGCCCCATCGGCTAGGCTCCGCGCGTGCGTTTCTTGCTTCGTCAATCGGTTCGGACGGCCCGCAGTGTGCTCGCGACAGCTGAGGTCGCCGCGAGTGGCTGAATCGCATAACCTGGCACCACTCGAGCGTTGCCTTCCCGCCACGCCCGACGTTGCCTCGGCCGAGGCGCTCCTCGATGGGTTCCTCGAGTACGTCACCCAGCTCGGCCTCGATCTCTACCCAGCTCAGGAAGAGGCGCTGGTGGAAGTCTGCTCCGGCCGCAACGTCATCCTCAACACACCGACGGGGTCGGGCAAGTCGCTCGTAGCGCTGGCGGCCTGCTACCGCGCGCTGGCAACCGGAGGCCGCGCCTTCTACACCGCTCCGATCAAGGCGCTGGTCAACGAGAAGTTCCTCGCCACTTGCCGCGAGCTCGGAGCCGCCAACGTGGGAATGATGACCGGTGACGCGAGCGTGAATCGGGACGCGCCTGTCGTCTGCTGCACCGCCGAGATCCTCAGCAATCTGGCGCTCCGAGAGGGATCACGAGCCGACGTGGACTGGGTCGTGATGGACGAGTTCCACTACTATGCGGACCGAGACCGCGGGGTCGCGTGGCAGGTCCCGTTGCTCACTCTCCCGCAAGCACGCTTCGTCTTGATGAGCGCCACGCTGGGTGACGTCACGCGCTTCGAGCAAGGATTGACCGAGCTCACCGGGGAACAGACCACGGTAGTCAGGTCCACCGTACGACCCGTTCCACTCGACTTCTCCTACGTGGAAACGCCGATCCACGAGACGGTCCTCGGGCTCACTCGAGACGGCCGAGCCCCTGTCTACATCGTCCACTTCAGCCAACGCGCGGCATGCGAACAGGCCCAGAAGCTCACGAGCTGGGACTACTTGTCACGCGAGGAAAAGCTCCACCTCCGCGACCGGCTCAAGAGGAAGCGACTCGATAGCCACTTTGGGCGGGAGCTGGGCCGATACCTCCCCCACGGAATCGGGGTCCACCACGCGGGGATGCTGCCCAAGTATCGACTGCTGGTCGAGCAGCTCGCCCAGCAGGGGCTGCTCAAGATCATCTGTGGCACCGACACCCTCGGCGTCGGCATCAACATTCCGCTTCGCACCGTGCTCTTCACTCAGCTTTGCAAGTACGATGGACAGAAGACGAAGGTGCTGACCGTCCGCGACTTCCAGCAGATCGCGGGACGGGCCGGTCGCCGCGGCTACGATACCGAAGGCAGCGTCGTCGTGCAGGCGCCAGAGCACGTGATCCAGAACCTGTCGATGAAGTCAAAGGCGGGCGGCGACGCAAAGAAGCTGCGCAAGCTGCACCTGAAGAAGCCCCCTGATCGCGGGTATGCCCCGTGGGACGCCCGCACGCTGGAGCGTCTGCGCACGGCCGAGCCCGAGGCGCTCTCCTCCCGTTTCCAGGTCAGCCACGGTCTTCTGCTCAACGTGCTGAGCCGTGAGCACGAGGACGGCTGTCGTGCGATGAAGCGCCTGATCCGCGACTCGCACGATGATCCTCACCGGAAGCGCGGTCACCGGAGGAACGCCATGATGCTGTTCCGAGCCCTCGTCGACGCCGAGATTGTCTCCATGACGCGCGAGGGGATCCGCGTCAACGCGGACCTGCAGCAGGACTTCTCGCTCCACCAGGCGCTGAGCCTCTATGCCGTCGAAGTGATCGACTCCCTGGACCGCGAGGAGCAGAACTACGCGCTCACCGTGCTCACGATGGTAGAGGCGATCCTGGAAAACCCGTGGGCCATCCTCCGTCAACAGGTCGCGACAATGAAGACGCGTCGGCTCGCCGAGTTGAAGGCCGCAGGAGTCGAATACGAGGAACGCCTCGCCGAGCTAGAGAAGGTCGACCACCCCCAGCCCGAACGTGACCTCATCTACGCCACGTTCGACGCCTTCAGCGCCCATCATCCCTGGGTGCTGGGCGACCACATCCACCCAAAATCGGTCGCCCGCGACATGTACGAGCTGGGGCTCTCGTTCAACGCCTACGTCAAGGAGTACGGCCTCGACCGAGCCGAAGGCGTGCTGCTCAGGTATCTCTCGGAGGTCTACCGCACACTGGAGCGCACGGTGCCCGAGCTGGCGCAAACGGACGAGGTCCTCGACGTGATCGAGTGGCTGGGAGCAGTGCTGAAGAGCGTCGACGCCAGCCTGCTCGAGGAGTGGGAGCGGCTCGCCCACCCCGAGCTTTCCGTCACCGATTCACCCCTGGACGAGCCCCCGGAAGCCGACATCACGAGCGACCGCCGCTCGTTCACGGTGCTCATCCGAAACGCGGTCTGGCGGCTGGTTCAAGCGCTGGCTCGGCGGGACTACTCGCACGCCAGTTCCGTGCTCCGCGAGCTGGCGCCTGACGCTGCATGGACGCCCGAGCAGCTGGGCGATTCCCTGGAACAGTACTGGGCGGAGTACCCGACGATGCGGACCGACCCCAAGGCGCGAAGCCCTCGCTACCTCCAGACCGAGGTGAACGACGACCGGTGGCGCCTGCGCCAGGTGCTCGCCGATCCCGAGGACGATGGCGGCTGGTCCCTCGAGCTCGAAGTCGACGTGGCCGCGTCCGGGCAAGCCGGGCAACCGGTGGTTCGTCTTCTGCGTATCGCGCAACAGTAGCGGCACTCGGCGGATACCCGCGCGCTGCGCACGCTCGAGGCACAGAGCGAACACCGGACCGGGGGGAGCGGCGTCCCGCGATTCCGGGCGATCTGGTCGCTGTCCGGTGGCGCAACGTCGCAGCTCATCGCCAGAATGTCCGGCCGGCAGCCCGGCAACCGGGTGGATCGCACCTACCATTTCGTTGCCGGACAGCGCACGATCAAGACTCAAGGCAAAGAAAGGGCAGAAGATGAGCCTCGAAGAATCCCAGTTGCGGCGCAAGGCCGCTGGTCGCAACGACCCATGCCCTTGCGGCTCCGGCAAGAAATACAAGAAGTGTCACGCAGCCGAGGACGAGAAGACGGTGAGCGAGGAGCTCGCAAAGCGGCACGCGGCGGCAGTGGCGGAAGCCGCAGAAGCCGCAGAAGCCACAGAAGCCGCAGAAGCGACCGAAGGCGATCCTAAGCGAGCTGCCGGTGGCGGCTCATCCGGCAAGGATCCGAAGGGGTCGCGCGGGACGAAGAGGAGCTCAGGGTCGACTGCAGGCACGATGGCGGCGCGCGCGGGCAACCTGCCGCGGCGAGGCGCGGTCTAGCGACCGTCGCAAACGGACGGCTCGCGGGCTTCACCACGGATCTCGGGAGCTGCCCCCGGCGGGTGCGCAAGACAGCCCGCCGGGGGAGCCAGGGAATCCTGGCACGCGACAGCCACGTCTGCGGTGTGCCAGTGTGCCATCAGGCGCTCGCCAAAATGTGGCGGTACGCTCGATGTGGCGCTTGGCCCAAGCCTTGCATGGCACCCCTCACCGTCAAAGAATCGGAGCCTGGCCATGGCACACCTAGATCCTTCCGTCTTGCGTACCTTCCTCTCCCAGGCGATCGATGAAATCGCGCACCATCGCCCAGTCACCCGCTGGCTCGACTGGCGAGCGCGGGTCGGGTTGCCGGTTGCGGTAGGGGCATTCGCCGCTGGCTGCGGCGGCCAGTCCGAGGCGGGACCATCGCACGGCGAAGGAACCTGCTCGGGCGACGATTGCGTCGAGGAGTGCACCGACGGTGCAGACAACGACGACGATGGAAGCGTCGACTGCAGCGACGTCGACTGCCAGGACGCTGACGCCTGTCTCCAGCTCACCGGAGGCACGGGGGGAATCGGTCTGCTCTACGGAATCCCTTACACCGGCGGCGATGGTCCCACTGGAGGCACGCTGTCTGGCGGAACCGGAGGCGATGCCTTCGGAGGAACCGGAGGGATCGGGACCGGCGGCTTGGGCGGAACGGGGGGCGGTCTCGGGGGCGTCTACGGCATCCCCTACACTGGCGGGATGGGTGGCGTGCCGACTGGGGGCGTCGGGGGGATCGAGACCGGCGGGACAGGTAACTCCGGCGCCTTGGGCGGTCAGCCCGTCTACGGCATCCCCATGGAGCACTGCTCGAACGGCTACGACGACGACTGGGATGGCTACACCGACTGCGATGACCCCGACTGCATCCTGGAGTGCGGAACGGCGGACTACGCGGTACCCTTCGAATACAACTGCACGGACGGCGCGGACAACGACTACGACACCTTGGTCGACTGTGATGACCCCGACTGCTCATGTCAGTCTGCGGGCGGCGCCGGCGGGGCGGGGGGCGCCGGTGGAGAGCCAACCGGCGGCTACCCACCTGGTACGGGTGGACTGTACTCGGTTCCGTTCTGACCCAGACACTGGTCTGGGGGCGCGGGAACGAGGGCGAAGCAGAGCTCGTCACCTTGCGGCTGGGCACTGTTCGCCTTCCGGTAGTGGCGGACGACGCTCGACGACACCCCCACGTCAGTGGGGAACCTGGATCTCCTCGACGCACGCGGGGGTGCAGCCGTCGCCGGAGACATCATTTCCGTCGTCGCACTCCTCGTAGCCGGGCTGGTGGATGCCATCTCCACAGCGCGGTCCCAGCACGCACCCCGGAGAACACTCGCCATACCCCCCGGCGTTGGTGCGGTCATCGCACTGCTCCTCGGGCTGGACCACGCCATCGCCACAGCGGGGACCGAGCAGGCAACCCGGCGCACACTCACCGTAGCCGCCGTCATTCGCGCCGTCGTCGCACTCCTCGGTCGCAGGATCGACGAAGGCGTCACCACAGATACCCTCCTCGCCACAAGTCGCACTGCAGCCATCGCCAGGGTCATTGTTGCCGTCGTCGCAGAGCTCGCCCCAGTCAGCGTCGAGCACGCCGTCACCGCAGCGGGGACCCAGCAAGCAGCCGGGAGCACAGGTATTGTACGCACCGTTGTTCAGCGTGTCGTCACACTGCTCTCCAAATGCCTCGTCCACGTTCCCGTCGCCGCAGAAGGGCGCCCTCTTGCAATCGTTCGAGCAACCACCGTAGGCACCATCGTTGGTCCCATCGTCGCACTGTTCGTCGTACGCCACCTGGATCACACCGTCCCCACAGAAGGGCACGGCGCGACAGCCGGGTGCACAGCCGGAACCGCCATAGGAGCCGGTGTTCGACCCGTTGTCGCAGTCCTCGTGCTCGGCCTGATGGATCCCGTCGCCACAGTACGCGCCCATCGTGCAGTCGGGGTTGCACTTGCCGTAGCCGCCCGCGTTCACTCCGTCGTCACACTGCTCGCCCGGCGCTACGATGCCGTCGCCGCAGATCGGCCCGCACTCGCTCTTCGAAGCGTTGAAGCCACTCAGCGTGAGGCGATAGCTGGAGCCGGTCTTCTGGCGCTCCGCCTGGAAGACGACAATCTCGTACACGGTACCGTCGGTGAGCCCCAGGCCCGCCGCCAGAGCCTGGACGTCGACCACCCCGTCAACCGGCATGTGGATGCCGCCGAGGTCCAGAACCAGCTGGTTGTTCACGAAGACCCAGACGTCGTCGTCCCCCGTGAACTCGAGCACCTGACTCGCATTGGCGTCGTACTCGAACCAAAACCGCACCTCGCTGGTGAAGTGGAAGTTGTGATCCACACCGCCCTCTTCGAGAGGCCAGGAGGCTGACTCGTCGTAGGCGGGAGGGAGACTCGCCGCCTCGAACTCGGCGGAGGGCGTGAAGGTCGAGTCGTCAATCGGGAAGAAGAAGGGATCGCCATCGTAGGTCGCCTCGACCCACACGCCGTGCCAGGCCCCCCCCTCTTCCACGCACATGTCGGGTGCGCCGCGCGGATCGTCGTCGCATACAGTCGCCTGTGGCACCTCGCACTCGGGGGTCTCCGGGGTCGAGTCGTTGGGACAGAAGGTGCAGGGGATCGCGTTCCCTTCGGCGTCGTGGTCCTCCTGCCCCACCGTACCGCACCAGGCATCTCCCGGTCGGGTGAGGTCCTGGAACCGCTCGCCGTTGTCTCCCCAGCGATTGACGTAGCCGCCGTCGCCGTTGTCCCACAACGTCAGCGTGCGAGCGAAGGTCTCATTACTGCTGGTGTCGCGATACCACCCCGCAAAGGTCTCGAGGCTCGTGATCAGCGAACAACTCGTCCCCGTGCCCGCCGCGACCGGCTTGCCCGCCGCGTCGAGGACTCCCTGCACCATCCCCGGAGTGGGGTCCTCGCACCCCGTCGCCCCGGGCTCGAAATCGGGGTGGCTCTCGGTGAAGTCGCGGTAGACGGCGGGCACCTCGATGGACTCGCCGAGCGGCGGCTGGCTACACTCACTGCCAGGCTCCACGGTGCAGCTCGATGAACAACCGTCACCGTCCCGCAGGTTGCCGTCGTCGCAGTCCTCGCCGTTGAGTACCAGGCCGTCACCGCACTCGCTGCTACAGCCACTGCTGGTGCAGGTGGGTTCGACGGTGCAGAGCGGCGTGCAGCCGTCGCCCATGTCGTTGTTGGCGTCGTCGCACCCCTCGGTGCCAGCCGCGACTCCATCACCGCACACCGTCCGGGAACAGTTATACGTGGGGGCGGTGCCCTCGCAGGCGAATCCATCTTCCCATTCGCAAATGTCGGTGCAGCCGTCACCGTTCGACGTATTGCCGTCGTCGCAGATCTCCGCTCCCATCAAGATACCGTCGCCGCACTCCGGCAGGCAGGGCGCGCCCTGGTAGGGACAGTCGTAGCCTTCCTCCTCGACGCAGTTTGGATCGCACCCATCGCCGGCCTCCAGATTGCCGTCGTCGCAACCCTCGGCCCCGGTCTTCATGCCATCGCCACAGGCGTCGAGGTTCTCGCACGGTTCACCCGGCACGGGGCAGACAAAACCGTCCTCGGAGAATGAACAGTCCGCCGCGCAACCGTCTCCACCCACGACGTTGCCGTCGTCGCACTCCTCGCCGATGCTCACCGTCACGACCCCGTCACCACAGCCCGGCTGCGGCGTGCAGCTCTCCCGCGGGGTCGCGCAGAGCCAGCCGGGCTCGACGTTGCAGTCGGCGTCACACCCGTCACCCGGAATGGCGTTCCCGTCCTCACATGTCTCCGCCCCCGCCACGCGCCCGTCACCGCAGAACACGACTCGCTCGCAGGGCTGTCCTGGCACCGGGCAAATGTAGTTCTGGCTCAGCACGGTGCAGTCGGCACTGCACCCATTGTCGTCCACCAGGTCCCCATCGTCGCACACCTCACCGGGCTCCAGGACGCCATTGCCACACGCAAAGTTGAACTCGCAGGGTTGCCCGGGTGTCGGACAGGTGTAGTTGGGCTCTACCTTGCAGATGCCGTTGCAGCCGTCGCCGGGATTCGCGTTCCCGTCGTCGCAGAGCTCCTTCTCCTGATTGATCTCGCCGTCGCCACAGGCAGGACCGGACGGCACGAGCCGGCAAGTATCGGGAGGGTTGGGGCCGAGACAGGGATTGTCTTCGGCGCCGCCGCCCCCGGTGTTCGTCAGCAGGATGCCTCCGGTGTTGTCGCCGCCGGGACGGCTTCCGGTACCGTTTCCACCGCTTGCCTCGGAAAGGATCGGCTGGTCTGCCTCCGATCCACCGCAGGCGTTCAAGCCAAGCAGCGCGCCGATCGTCACCACCGCACAGTAAGACCCAAGGTAGGATAGGGTGCGCACAAGTACGTCTCCTCGCAGGAAATCATGGAAAGGCTACCACGTTCGATCACGACCTGTAGCTGATGCAGGGTGGACGAAGACTTCGCGCGTACCCGGACGAGATGCGCGCTGAGTATCGGTTCACGGCACGAAGCGACGCGCTGGTGTCGTCGCCACGTGCAACCCGCGTCGGCGCGTCTGAACCTGGAAACCAGAAGATCGCCGAAATCGGGAAACCGCACCGCTCGCTCGCTCGGCACTGCGTTGAGTCCCGGAGAGGCGCCGCGCCCATCCGGTCATTGTTCCGCGAACTCGACGACCACTGACCGGAGCGGCACCGTGAACAGTCGCCGCTACTCGACTGTGACCCCCCGTAGCCACATGCAATCAGGGAAAGGCCGAACGCCGATGCGCGAAGATGGCGGAACCGATCCGCACCACATCGTTTCACGGCGACGAGGCGGAACTCGCGCGGAGCTGCCTTCCGGTCTGCTGGCGTGCTGGGATGCGATGGTGGACGTGAACATCGAGGTCCCGCAGTGACCGGAGCCCAGAGCGTGTCGTCGTCCTGCAACGAGTGCGAAGCCGAAGAGCGCGTGCGCCGTTCTCGACACCAGCACCACTCGCCTCACTCTCCGCCCGCGGGACACGGTCCCGAACGCGAACCAGGCCGCCGGCATGCAGCTCACAGCTCGCCGCCCCGACCAGGGAAACGAGCCCGGTCTCGGCCCTCGCGGGCAACAGCAGGCAAGACCGCAAGCGGACGCATCGCCGCCCGCCGCGGGAGAGGTCAGCGGGCAGGAGTAAAAGTGGCCACCATGCCGGGCGATGAGAAGTGAAAGGATGGAAACGAAAGGATAGGATCCGGTGACTTCTTTGTATACTCGTCGCCGTCATGTCAGCCATGTCAGAGATTCGGTTCAGGAAGATTCTAGGTAGGGGCAACGCTGCTCGCGTCGGGACGGGGAGCGTTCTGGCGGGGATCGTGAGCGGACTGCTCGTGGCCAGCTGCGGGGGACCCCAGGCGGCGCCGGCTTCGTCGCCCCCCCCCACATCGGGGGTGCTACTGGGAGCGGAACCCGAGATCGAGGCGCTGCCGGCGATGGACGTGAAGCCCGCCAAGAAGTCGGCGGCCCCCGCGGTGAACCCCTTCGAGGGGGCCGAGTTCTTCCGCGATCCGGAGTACGCCAAGAAGGTGGCCTCGACGCCCACCGACGATCCCGAGATGAAGGCCAAGCTGGAGAAGCTGAAGCAGGTACCGACGGCTCTGTGGCTCGACCGGATCGATGCCGTTCAGCAAATCCCCAAGTGGATGAAGGAAGTGAAGAAACAGGCAAAGGCGGCAGGCAAGCCCGTCGTGCCGGTCTT
Organism: Polyangiaceae bacterium; assembly: GCA_050304295.1. Classification (GTDB taxonomy): domain Bacteria; phylum Myxococcota_A; class Polyangia; order Polyangiales; family Polyangiaceae; genus JAFGBI01. Next base: position 1,677 of record JBNLDK010000192.1, on the reverse strand, counting down.
CGTGGTCTACGATCTTCCGAATCGCGACTGCTCCGCGAAAGCGTCTGCCGGCGAGCTCAAGGTGGAGGAGAACGGTGAGGCGCGCTACCGCACCGAGTTCATCGATCCCATCGCCAAGCACTTCGCCGCCGATCCCGACCAGCGCATCGTGGTGGTCCTCGAGCCCGACTCGCTCGCCAACATGGCGACGAATCTGGGCGTCGAGAAGTGTGCGAAGTCCCAGGAGATCTACAAGCACTCGATGGCCTATGCGATCAGCAAACTCTCCCTGCCCAACGTCTTCATCTACATGGACGCGGCGCACGCGGGGTGGCTGGGTTGGGCGTCGAATCGGCGCCGCGCGGTCGACGTCTTCGCGGAGGTACTCGAGATGGCCGGGGGCTACGACCGCATCCGCGGCTTCGCCACCAACGTGTCCAACTACAACGCGCTCGAGGGCGACTGGGGCAAGAAGCTCGAGCCAAGCAACCCCGCGCCCAACGAGCTCGCCTATGTCGAAGGGCTAGCCGAGACGCTCGCGGAGAAGGGCATCACCGACAAGGGATTCATCATCGACACCAGTCGAGCCGGCGTTGCCGAGTCCCGCAAAGTGTGGGGCAGCTGGTGCAACGTCGCCGAGGCCGGGCTCGGGCCGCGCCCCCAGATCGCCCCACGCGACCCGCTCGATGCGTACTTCTGGGTCAAGCCACCCGGGGATTCGGATGGCGTGTCGGATCCCAGCGCCGAGCGATTCGACGAGAACTGCCGGTCGGAGGATGCCATCCAGAACGCGCCCGAAGCTGGGCACTGGTTTCCCGAGCACCTGTTGAAGATGATCGAGCGCGCCAACCCGCCGCTCTGATCGCGCACGAGTACCGAGCGCCGAAGCAGAGGCCGCGGTAGCGGCCTCTGCTGTCTGTGCCCGATCGTCAGCGCCCGAACAGTTGACCCCAGGTTCCCTCGAAGACACCGAGCCCAACTCGGGTATAGCCGGGATCGAGCAGGTTGGCGTTGTGCCCAGAGCTAGCCTGCCACGCCGCAAACACCGACGCCGGCGTGGAGTACCCCAGGGCGAGATTCTCCCCGTGCGCCGCGCCACCACAGAGCTGGGCGCGCTCGGCAAACGTGGCGACGGCACTCTCCGGAGCATCATGGTCGGCGAAGGCGTGCGTCGCCATGTGGATCAGGTGCGCCTGGATCGCGGATTCGAGGCTGACATCGTAGGCCAGGGGCGACACGCCCGAAGCGGAGCGGTACTCGTTGAGGAGCAGCAGAAGCTCGGCCGTGTCCGCCTGCTCCGCCGGCGAGGGTTGGCAGCAGACCGGGATCGTGCCCCCCACTTCCCTACCCGTGGCCCCCGCGAGCATCACCGGACAGTCGATGATCGGCGCCACGCCACCAGTCCCGTTCGTGGCGCCCCCACCGCCCCGGTGAGGACTCCCGGCGCTGCCGCTGGCTCCACCCTCTCCGCCAGCGTCGCCGATCGCGCCTTCCGTGCCCCCCGGCACGCCGGCCACCCCACCGCCCGACAGCCCCCCATCGCCCAGAGCGGCGCCTCCCGTGCCAGGCATCCCCACGACGCCGGGCGCACCGCCGCGGACAGCCTCAGCTCCACCTGCTCCGCCGGCCACCTCGCCCCCATCACCGCCCGCCGCCGGGGCACCGGCGACGGGCAGACGCACACGACCGCCCGTCGCC
>JBNLDK010000191.1:0-9121 GCA_050304295.1 Polyangiaceae bacterium | reverse complement strand
TCGTCTCTGATCGAGATGGGCTGAGGGGCTTGGCTCCGGGCGGTACGATTGCGCCCCCCGCCGGGATCGTGAAGGCTTACAGTTGGTGTGGTTGCGACGCCTCGAACGCCAGCCTGCTTCGGAATGATGACTTCGGGAGGTGAGAGTGGGATCCTGGTCTGCGGCGAAGACCGTTGCGTCGAGCAGGGCGGTTCCTGCAGCAGCGATGCGGATTGCTGCCCGCCGCACCAGTGTCTCCGCGAGGTCGGTTCGATTCAGGGCACTTGCGGCACCTACACTCCGCCGGGAACGGGCGGCGCGGGCGGTGGCGGGGGTTCGCCCCCTGGTGGAGCGCCCTCAACCGGTGGCGTTCCGGCGACGGGTGGCGGTCCCGGCTGTGCGCTTTACGGCCAGATCTGTACTGTCGACGGTGATTGCTGCAACAATGTGCCGTGCACCGACGGGCGCTGCATCAACCCGCCAGGTTGAGGCTGTCTGGCAACCGAGGCGGTCGGTACGAAAGCCGGGCTGGTGCTAGAACAGCAGGGCTCGATACCCGACGAACAAGGTCGCGGAACCCAGGTTGGAGTCGCCGGTGATCTCGTGAGTCAAGGGTCCCCACTGGAACAGGAGCTCCGCCATTAGACCTCCGGGTCCGAGTTGAAACTCCGCGCCGAGCGGCACGCCAAACCCGAGTTTGGTCGACTGCTCAGTGGACACGGCAAACGCCTCTCCACCGGACTTCCCCTCGACCACGCTTTCGAGCAGGTAAAGCCGCGGCCCGATCCCGCCGTAGGGCACCACCCGGCCCAGACCAGTCAAGCGATAGAGGAACGTCGGCTGAAAGGTGAGAAGCTTCTGTCGAAGCTCCCACGAGTAAGTTCCGTCGGGGATGCGGTCCACGTCGAATCCCTCGTAGTCCTCGGTTTGCTCCCCGTCCGCATGCGGGACCGTGTAGCTGACGTCGAGCAGCGCTCCGATGCGCTGTTTGGTCTTGCCAAACACCCATCCCAGCTCGATCGCTCCAGACACGAACGGACCCAGTCCACTGAAGGGGACGATGCCGCCGATCTTGCCTGTCGCCAGGAACGCCGACGAGTTGTCCACGCCGTCGGAGCCCTTCTCCGTCGGTTCGGCGCCAGAGGGGGTCGACGCCGCTTCTGCGGTCTGGGCCTGGGCCGGAGCACTGACGCCGAGCGTCGCCATCGCTGCCAAAGCGGCCATGAGTCGCAGAGCCACGTTCGTCATTGCTCTCACCTCCACTCGTTCGGGTCTCACTCCCGCTCGGCTCACCATATGACTAGCTCCGTGGAATCGGTTACCCCACTGCGCGTCTCGCCCCCGACCAGGAAGATGAACGCGCTCTGGATCGCACTTCCCATCAGGTAACGCCCGTCGGCCTCGGCCAACTGCAGCCCCTCGTTGTTCCAGGCGTTCGCCGCCAGATCGGGAACCGGGTCGACGAGTGCGGCTTGGGCGTTGGCCGTGATCTGCGACGCCCTTCCACCAAATACGAAGAGTCGTCGCGCCGCGGCCGCTACACCATAGCCGCTGCGTACCGACGTGAAGTCCTCCGGGCTCGGGTCGAAGGTCCCGAGATCGCCACCTGGAGCGACGATACCCGCCTCCACCATGCCCTCGGTACTGTCGTCACCGAGACGTCCCCCACCCAGATAGAGGTAGGTGTCGGTGCCGACCAGCGGCTGGACCACGCTGTCGACGACCCAGGCTCCCGCCTGCCACCGCGGTGTGGCCGAACTGGTACCTGCCGTCCACGATGTCGCGACGGTCTGACGCCCGTTGGCCTGGATGGTCACCGTCAGGAACTCGTAGCTACCGAGCTCGGTGCCACCGGTCTCCGCACCACTGTCCTTGCCGAGCAGAGCGTAGACGTACCAGACGGTCGGGTCGGACGGGTCCGGGATGGCGGCACCCGCCGCCCCCGCACGCGCAACCCCGAGATCTGGGAGCGCCTGCCACGCGCTCGTCGACCCGAGCGGTAGCGGCGACGCGCTGCCGAGCGCAGCCGCTCCGTCGTCAACGAACGACAACGTCGCACCATCACTCACTTCGCCGAGCAGCACCTCGTCGCTGCCGGCGGTACCGTCGACGGGTGTACGGTAGATCCGGTAGCCAGTGATCCCGCTGAGCTCGTCTCCCGCGGCATCTACCGGCGCGCTCCAGCTCAGCTCGACGGAGATGCGTCGCCCTCCAATCTCCGACAGCTTCAGCGTGATGGGATCCGACGCTAGAGTCTCGCCACCCAGATTGACCGGGTCCGCATCGTCGATGATCGCCGCTACCCGGTACGAGTAGACGCCTGGCGCCAGACCGTCTCCGATCCCGTCCTGATCGAAGCAGGGCTGATCTCCTCCTCCGAGGCACAGGTCCACGTCCTCGATCACCGGGACTTCTTCGGGACTCAGCACGAGTGCCCGCTCACCCGAAGCCAGTGCGTCCGACCCATCACCGCCCCCGTACACGTACACGTAGCGGCCGATGGTGGCGGAGGCCGCGTAGGCGCGGGCCGTCTGCAGCGACTCGGACGCATCGAACCACGCGGACATGTTCCCGAAGACGTCGACCGGGGCGATCTCCACGCTGCTCAGAACCGAGCCCGAAGCGCCGGTGTCCCCAGCGATGGCGTAGACGAAGCGGGAAGCCGACGTGGCCTGCACCGCAGCGGACACCAGCGCCCGGCGGGCGGTGCCCAGGGTGGGGCCGGTTACCGGCTCGGAGAGGTTCTCGCTGGAGTTCGTGACGCCGATGGCGGAAAACTCGTCCCAGCTTCCGGCGTCGTTGATGACTCGCACGAGACAGACCGACCCGGCCTCGAGACCGCCACCATCCACGGTGGCGATCTGGGTGCAGCCGCTCGCGGTACAGGTTGGGCTCTGCTCCGTGACGTCGGCACTACTCGTCCCACCGCCAGGATCCTGGCAGATCACGCTGACCGTGGAATCCACGAAGTCGGTGCCACGCAGCTCGATGCTTTGGTCCGCCTGCGCAACGATGGACTGGGGCACGACGTCTGCGATGACGGGCGGCGGGTCCTCCAGCGACTCGTACCCCCCCTCGAGCAACCCCACTTCGCCGGTGGGGTTGACGACGACGAGGTCGTACGTGCCAGCGGGGGTGTCAGCGGGGACCACCGCGGTCAGACCATCGGAGTCGACGAACGAGATGCCGGTAACTTGGATCGCCACCGCCGTGTCATCGGTGCTCGGGTTGAGGAACACACGCGGGGTCGGAGAAAAGTCCACACTCCCCGAGGTGTCGCGGAAGATGCTGACCGGCGTGGACTCGGGTTCGTGCCCGAACGGCGGCACGATGGAGTCGAGGTCGAGCGTCAGGTCGTCGGTGATCGTGAGGCCGTCCTGCAGGCGTGCCGCGCACCGAGTCTCATCGCTCACGATGATGTCGTAGCTTCCGGCGGCCGTCCCTGCTGGGATCGTGGCCTGCACGCGGTTGTCATGTCCCGCAACCAGCGTCGCGGTCAGCTCCGTCGGATCGCCACTGCCGTCGGCGGGCTCGATTTGCACGGTGAAGTCCCCCTCCACCGCCGTCAGGTAGAGCGTGACGCGCGTGTTGATGCCGCTGTAGACGACCGGCGGGTCGACGAAGAACAGGATGGGTCCTTCGGTACCGGTCACCACCTCGTGCGGCAGCGGGCGGTCCTCGCAGAGGTCGGGATTGATGACCACGACGTCGCAGTCGACGCCGGGCTCGGCTCCGGGCCCGAAGGTGGCGGTCATGGAGCTCTCGTCGAGGACGTCCGTGCTCTGCGAAACGATCGGATCGGCATCGCCACAGCGCAGCTCCACCGTGGCGCCGTCCTGGAAGTACTGGCCCGTGATATCCAGCATGCTGCCGCCGGAGCACACGGTGCTGGGCACGACTGCCTCCACCTCTGGAGGTGGGTTCACCGTCAGCGTCAAGCTGTTCGACGAGACACAGTTGGCTGGCTCCGGATTGGTGATCGTCACCTCATACTCGCCGGGCTCCAGCGTCTGCGCGGGAATGGTGATGGTCGCGCTGGTGCACTGCTCGACGGCGGGTTCGCGCCCCGGAATCGAGCTACAGTCATCGAGCGCCTCCACCTCGAACTCCTCGGAGACGGCTCCATCCGCGCTCACGATCTGGACCGTGGGCATCGTGGTGCCGACGCGCAGGAAGGTCTCGCCCACCAGCACTAGAGTCTGATCTTCCTGGTCGTCACACAGGGCGTTTGGCTGGAGCTCGCCGATCCGCGGCGGCGGCACCACCGCGACCGCCTCGGCCACGCGCGTCGTGGCTTTGCCGTCCGGGTTGGTGACCGTGAGCTGGTAGATCCCCGGGTCGAGCTCGAGCGCCTCGTCGAGGCGGGCCGTCATGTGTTTGCTGGAGTGCCACGTCAGGTTGTCGGCGTTTTCTTCCCGTGGGTCGCCGGACAGCAACACTGGGTCCGAGGTGTCGGACGCCAGCTCTTCGCCGTCCAGATCGTGCGTCAGGACCAGCTCCACGCTGGGCAACACCAGAACCTCTTCGTCCTGGAGCACCTGCGTGGGAAGCGGTGTGAACCCACTTCCGCTGATGTCGACGGGAGTCGTGAGCTGCGCGTTGCACACCAGATCTGGCTCCAGCTGATCCTCGGCGGAGACGCTCGGACTCTCCACCTCGTGGGCGCAGCCCACTTGCAGCCCCACCGCCAGGCACATTCCTCTCAAGATTCGCTGCCACCGCATGGCTCCACCACCTCCCACGACAATAGGATACGCCCGGTCGACCCAAGATGGAGCGTAGAAGTTGCAGTCGTTCGCGAGCCGTGCGCCTAGCGCTTCTGTCGGACACTGCATGCAACGCGGATGCCACAGCACGAGAACGCGACGATCAACGCACTCGCTCGATTCGCGTGGCGCTCGCACGCGCCAATGTGAGACGCCAGTCCGACCGGTGATGTGAGGACGTCGCCTCACAGATTCGAGCGCCGGCTCGGGATTGGATGGACCAGTGGTGGGTCAGTCCGCTCCGTGGCTACACGGACGGCGGATCACGTAAGCGTGTCCTCGTCCTGTTGATCCTTGGATGGGAACACGCGGCGCCCAGTAGCAAGGTCTACCCTAGCCGTAAGCCGTCTGCTCAGAGCGATTTCTGATGGCGGATGTCGACAGGCGTCCAACGCCTACATGCGACCACGCGTCGCCGAGCAGCGAACCGAGGTCGGCAGTATCCAGGAGCAGCTCCGGAGGTCACCCATGGTAAGCTGCATGAGTGTAGGCATGGGTGGAACCAGGACGAAGCCACGGTCCGGGCGGGAACGGGCTGCTCGAGGGGAAGCGACCGGGGTTGCCATCAGCCCCCACGCGAGCGGAACCTACGCCCGGTCGGGCGAGACGCCAACGATCAGCCGGCCGCAGCCCAACGTGGCGCACGTGAGGCGTCTCGCCATGATGGGTTCCGCGCTAGCTGCAGCCGTGCACGATCTCAGAAACGCCTTGGGAGCCATCGCGCTGAATCTCGACTCACTGGACGAGGAGGTGATCGACCCGAGCGGCGCCATCGCGGCGGCGCGGAGCGCGAGCGTGTACTCCAAGAAGCTCCTCAACACTCTCCACGAGCTGGGTCAGCCCGCGGGCGAAGCGCGCTCGATCGCGATCGTGTCGCTGGTCTGCGACGTCGCGCGAACGTTCCGCGCATCGTGGCCTTCGGACGTCAGAATCGAGTACGAGATGGTAGATCCGAACCTCGAAGTTACGGGTGACGAACTCGGCTTGTCGCGAGTGTTCGCAAACCTCTACGCGAACGCGGCCAAGGCCATGTCCGAGGCAGGCGGCGTCATCTCGATCGCCGTTACGCGCGCCGAGTTCGAGGCGCCGACGTTGACCGACACGGGGCCAGTCGGGCCTGGCGCGTATTGTCTCGTGCGTGTCTCGGATACCGGGTGCGGCATCCCAGAGGCCGTTCGCACGACCATGTTCCAGCCGTTCGTGACGACCAACAAGATGAAGGGGTCGGGGCTCGGCCTCGCGATCGCGAAACTCATCGTCCAAGACCACGGCGGAGGGATCTTGGTCGAGTCTCAGGAAGGTCGCGGCAGCACGTTCACGACGCTCCTGCCGCTCGAGGGGACAGCCTCGCGCCCAACGTGGAATAGCATCTTGAGCATCCCGCCGCCCGCGACCGAGTAGCGGCGGCGACCCGACTGTCCGCACGTAGGATAAGCGCGTGCGAGCGGGGGAGCGCTGGACGGATCTCGGCCGAGGGTATTTGGCCGGGATTGGCAGGGGATCTCCGTCGCGCGCTCCGGTGACTCCGGCGGCGGGCCCGCGCTGCGCTGAGCGCCGAAGGAGGGACCGCGCTTCGCGGGTGGTTCGTTTGCCACCTGCCGACGGTTCAAGGCACAAGCTACGTTTGCTGCATGGGTATCAGATTTGTGGTCCGGGGCAGGAGTGTGAGCGCGCAGGTGGGCAGGCCGAGAAGAACGACGACGAACTGCGTCTTCGGGGTCCTGTTGTGCTTCGCGCTGCTCGCGTCCTGCACCCCGAGCCGCCGAACCGACGGCCTGCACGCAGGCATTCCCGCGGGTGGCTTCGCGGGGGTGGCGGGTAGTCCCCAGATCGCGTCGGGCGGGGTTGCCGGAGTCAGCATTATCGGTCTGAGTGGCGCTAGTGGCAACGAATGGGGGGGGGCAGGTGGCGAGGCGAGCAGGCACTTGCTCGTCGATTTCCTGAGAGATCCGGACTATCCCGACGACTACTTCACTCCTGTTACCCCGACCGAGGCGGGGCTGGACGCTGCTACACTCGAGGGCGCTGTTGAATGGATCGATGCTTCGGGCTGGGAGATCCGTTCCTTCCTTGTCGTGTACGAGGGCCGGCTGGTCCTCGAGCGGTACGGCTGGAGTAGTGGCGGCGATCCCCAAGATACGGAGCCCGCCCACCAGGTCGTCCCCGTCGAGCGGCAACCGCAGTATTCGGTGACGAAGTCCTTTCTCTCGGCGCTCGTGGGCATCGCCCTTGCCGAGGGATCCCTTGGCAGTGTCGACGACCCCGCGGCCGACTGGTTTCCCGACTACGAAGCGCTAGCACCTAGCCCCGCGAAGTCGTCAATCACGCTCGGGGACCTCCTGACGATGCGAAGTGGTCTCGAGTGGACCGAGGGCGATCAGTCCACCTTCGATGCGGACGATCCCGCCCGCGCCATGCTGTCGCGGCCTGTCGTCGACGAGCCTGTCGGGGAGGTTTGGAACTACAGCACCGGCGGCTCGGACATCATCGCTGAGATCCTGCGGGTTGCGACGGGGCAAACTCCACTCGACTATGCAACCGAGAAGCTCTTCGGTCCTCTCGGCATCGTGGCGCCGTCCTGGGTGGGTGGGGCGAGCGGAACGCAGCACGGCGGATGGGGACTTTCCCTGACGAGCCGGGAGATGGCGCGGTTCGGCGAACTCTATCGTAACGTCGGAACCTGGGGCGATACCCAAGTCGTTCCCGCCGAGTGGGTGACACTATCCACGAGCTCCCACACCGGTACCGCCTGGTATCGCGACTACGGCTATCACTGGTGGATCTCGAACATCTCGGGCGCGTTCAACGCTTTTGGGGCCTACGGGCAGGAGATCTGGATCAGCCCCAGCCGAGACCTGGTCGTCATCTTCACCGGCAGTCTCCCCAATGACGTTGCCGAAACCATTTTCGAAACACTGATCCGCGACTACGTCCTCGCAGCACTGCCGGCGCGCGTGCCCCTGCCGTGACGGGACCAGGCGTCTACCGATGGCAGCGTTGCCTGACGTTCGGAATGGATTAGGCAACTGATGGCTTCGCGCGACCCGGTCGTGGTGACCACCTAGCAGTCAGTGACGTGACAACCACGCTTGAATCCGCGCTCGGGCGTCAGGCCAAGAGGATGCCCGCTACCTTGCGCTCGCCGTCACCCGTCGGGAACGGGCGGGCGGACCTGATGCGGAGGGGGTACCTACCCCTGGGGGTAGGTGTCTGAAATCACATAGAATTGCTATGGTCCACGAGGTTGAACCGTCGGACACTTTGGATACGGCAGTTTCAAGCGATGACAGGTGGTGGGAGCGGGCAGGAGGCGGATGGATCGACATCTGCGGGTCGAGTGCTCGTCGTCGACGACGAACGCGCCATTCGTGACGCGGCAGTTCGCGCGCTCGAGCGGGCAGGCCTCGAAGTCGTAGCTGCTCCCTCGGTTGTCGCTGCGATGAGCTTGATGGATGAACCCTTCGACGTTGCAGTGCTGGACGTCGAGCTGCCCGATGGCACCGGGTTCCAGCTGGTGGAGGCGCTGCGCAACAAATCCGCTGCGCTAGTCCCGATCGTGATGATCACGGGAAGCCCGGATTCGGCCAAGGTCAGTGAGTCCATCCGTTACGGGATCGTCGAGTTCTTGTTCAAACCGTTCGACCTGTCCGAGCTTCTCGATACCGTGCAGCGGGCGCTCGAAGCTCGCGCACGGTGGAAAGACCGCGTCAAGGACGTCGACCTGGACGTCGTGCCGAGCGGAGGAGGTGAGGCGCTTCCGCCCAACGAGGTGTCTCGCCTGATCGAGAGCCTGTCCACAAAGCACGGTCTGACCGATCGCGAGGTGGAAATCCTCGGCCTGATCCTTGCCGGCTTACAGAACGCGGACATCGCGACGCAACTGAACATATCGGCCAACACGGTGAAGTACCACGCACGCAACGTTTTCACGAAGCTCGGTGTGGAGTCGCGGGTGCAGCTGTTTCGACAGCTCATCCAACCGAGCGACTAGCTCGAGCCCTATCCCCGAGGGTGGGGCATCGAATCACTTGGGATTGCTATGCCTCCGGGATGCGAACGGAGAAACCGCGCTGTTCTCGCACGGCAGCGTGGAGTGAGCATGCGTAGCCTCACTGAGCGAGAACGAGGAAACGTCGCTATCGTGGAGCGTCTCCTCGCCGAGGTCTGGAGCTCCGGGCGGCCTGAATCCGTCGTGGAGCTGTTCGCACCCGATCTCGTTGCCCATTACGAGCACGTGACGGTACAAGGAGTCGCCGCGCACCGGCTCGAGTTCTTCGACAAAGCTGCTGCTGCGCTCTCGGACCTTTCGGTGAGGATCCGCGAGGTCGTGGCCAACGAAGACGACATCGTCGTTCGTTGGAACGCCACCGGGATTC
>JBNLDK010000190.1:0-39421 GCA_050304295.1 Polyangiaceae bacterium | reverse complement strand
GACAGATACCCCGCGGAGGAGGATGAACAGGGGAGGGACTCTCGCTCGACGTACGCCACACGACAGCAGAGCGCGGAGGATGGTACTCCCGAGACGATTCGTCACCCGCCGGGTTCGGCGCGCCTCTGCTCTGGTGTAGGGTCATACCGCAGAGCATTCGTATGAGAGAAAGCGCGATCGGAATCGATGTGAGGGCCGAACACCAGCTCTCCGCGCGAGAACGTGAACTCCTCTCGCTCGCCGAACTCGACCGCCTGGCGCCGGTCGAGGCCTGGCAAGTGAGAGGAACCAATCGCCAGCTCGCCTACTCCACACATGGAATCTTCCGATTCTTTGGCAAGTTCCCACCTCCGCTGGTGCGTCACCTGATCGATAGCTTCACCCACCCCGATGAGTGGGTTCTGGACCCGATGTCCGGTTCCGGAACCACGGCAGTCGAGGCGCTCACTATGAGGAGGCACGTGGCGGCGAGAGATGTCTCGCCGCTCTCAACGCTTCTGTGCCGAGTCAAGACACGGCACGTCCCGGAAAGAGACGTCGCGTTTGCGCTCACACGACTTGGCAAGCGCCTCCAATCACTGGATCCGTCCTCGCTCCCCGCACCCGTGGACTTGCGACACGCCGACCACTGGTTCCTACCGGAAACGAGAGCAAGCCTGAGTCGGCTTCGCGCCGCGATCGATGGGGAACCCAGCGATCCCATTCGGGAGCTGCTCCTGACCGCATTCCTGTCAACAGTCAGGTGCGTGTCGAAGGCAACCACCCAGCAGGGGCGCCTGTTCCTCGATGTAGCAACCGCCAAGTCGGATGCCTGGCCCACATTTGCCTCGCGGGCTGAGCGCTACGCCACCGCCGTCGCGTCGTTGCCCCCCCGCCACGGCACCCAGCTGAGGATCGAACAGCACGACGCGCGCTCGGCCCCCACATCTCGGCGCCGATTCCATCTGGCGGTCACACACCCCCCCTACTTCAATAACTACAAGTACTCTTCCATCAACAGTCTCGAGCTGTCGTGGCTTGGGGTGCACCGTCGCCACCTCCGAGAGCGCGAAGTTCGCGAAGCGTTCAAGCTGGGCAAACCAGAGCGCGTGACCGAATACGTGGAGGACCTCGCCGCGATTGTCCGCCGGGTCAGCGACCAGCTGCAGGACGACGGCACCCTGGCGCTCATGATGGGCGACACGGAGATTCGAGGCACGTACCTGACGGTCACCCGACAGCTCCTGGGAGAGGTCCAGGCGCGCGTGCCCGAGCTGGCCCTGGAGCGAGTAGTTCTACGCGTCCCACGGTACACGGAGGCGTCGTGGGTGGCGAGCCAGCGACGGACGGCAAACCGAGTGGGTGTGGCTCTCTGTGACTTCATCCTCGTCCTCTCGAAACGGGGCCGGCTCCGTTGACAAACGACTTCTCCTCGCTCTCGGTTCGGGCTCAGACGCATCCCGCGGCCTACCGCCTCCACAAGTACTGGGCTCGCAAGCCCCACAATGTTGTCCGGCAAGCGCTGCAAGCACTGGGGGTGGGTCCCGGACGGCTCGTCGTGGACCCGTGCTGTGGCAGCGGAGTCCCGCTCAGCGAGGCAGCTCATCTCGGTGCCACTGTCGTGGGGTTCGACGTGAACCCCGTCGCGGTAGAGCTCACCCGAACCACCCTCGATCCGCCATCCGCCGAGCAGTATCGCGAAGCCATCAACGCAGTGATCGATGAACTGGAGCACCGCTACGGACCCGAGTTCGAGATCGGCAAACGGAGAACTCGCTATGCAGTCCACGCGACGATCGTCGCCTGTCCGGGATGCCACCAGCTCATCTCCGCTGATCGAGCCGAGCGGTGCAGCCGGCGCTACCGGTGCCCGAGCTGCCAGCACCGACTGGCCTTCAATCTCGAGAACCTGGTCGCTACTCGCGAGCTCCACGCCATGCTCGACGATGGGACCCGGGTCGAGCTGGACACGATTCGCGAAACCCGCACCCGCCCCGCCTCGACGATCGGCGACCGCCGCTTCACCCCGAACCCCCGGATCCTCGCGTTTCCCGGAATGCGCACGCACGACCTGTTCTCGGAGCGAACCTTCGCCGTTCTCGCCACGTTCGCCGCGAGCATCTCGACCCTCCCCGCGGCGTTGCGGCCCGTCGCGCGGCTAACGCTCACCGGCTCGGTTGCCCAGTGTTCCCGCCTCGTGGCCTACCGCAACGGCTTGAGCACCGGGGGCCCGGCGTGGACGGTCCCTGGGTTCTGGGTACCCCCGGTCCACCTGGAGACAAATCCACTCGTTCACTTGCGTCAGCGCGCACGGCGCGTCGAGCAGGGGCTGCTGCAGCTGGCGCAGCTGCACGGCCGAGGGACTCGGCACGAGGTCCACGGGGGCGACGCCGCGCGGCTGCTCGATCGGGGAGTCCTGGGTCAGCGTCGTGTTTCCTTGGTGTTCTTCGATCCTCCCTACGGCGATTCGGTGCCCTACCTTGAGTTCTCGACCTTGTGGAATAGCTTTCTCGCTGACCCCCCGGACCCCGGGCTCGATATCGCGGTCAGCGACCGCGACCGCGGTGATGCCACATGGGAGCGCTACCAGCAGGGCCTCACCGCAATCGTGAACGCGCTACGACCGGCCCTGGCCGACGGCGGCGCATTTCTGGTCACCTTCAACAACAAAGACCTGCGCGCCTGGCGCTCCCTGCTCGCAGCACTCCAGGGCGCTGGCTTGAGCTGCCGTGGCGCGTTCTACCAGCACCCCGCTGTCGTCTCTACCAAGGCACAGCTAGCGCGCGGTGGTAGCTACGTGGGGGACATCTACGCGCACTTCGCACCATCTCCAGGAGCACCCCGCGACGGTGCGGCAGCCCGGCGCGCTCTCCTGCGGGCCCTACCGGCCACGTCCAGCAGCGCTCCGGCGGAACGCCAGCGCATGGCTCTCCTCGAGCTACTACGCGCCAACCTCAGCGCGACCGTCGTCGACGATCTGCCCGAGCTGTTGGACGACCGCGCTCGATGAACGGGGACCTGATGCGCTCCTCACGTTCCGGCAGCAATCCCAGTCCCCGACGCCCTCTCGGCCTCAGCCATCTCGCTGGTGGACCCTGGACTTGCGAGGAGAATGCCAACCTCGTCGCGAATCGACGTTCGCCGCGGGCTCGGAGCGGATGGTCGTGGTCGCCGGTCACGACCGGGAGGTCCGGGTCTGAGCCCCGTGCGGACCGCGCACCCGCCGGAAGGGCGCGGAACGGGGAGCCGGGCTACGGCTTGAGGTCGAAGGCTTCGACGAAGCGTTCAACGTCGAAGTACTGCGCAAAGAGCTCGACAATACGCTGGTGCTTGATCTGATCGTACGGCTGCAGCTTCGTGTTCGAGAAGCACTTATAGAGGATCGCGTCCGTCTCCGCCGTGTCCGTAGGAACCGCGATCGCCGGGACGGTTCCGGCTTGCAGGTGCTGGAGGGTGACCTCGTCGGGCATCTGCTCGTTGGCACAGGTGAGGATGATGCCGCCGAGCTTCTCCCCCTCGGGCAGTGACTGGTCCAACTCCACGAGTCGCTTCACACGGCGCCGCGAACCGGCGCCGATCACCGCGATGTCGCGAGCTTGAAGTCGGGTCTCCGGACTGAACTTCTCGTAGTCCTGGCTGAATATCTTCACGTGCCGACACGCGCGATACCACAGCTGCTCGCACCCCTGGCAGGGCATCACCCGGTGCCCCTTGAAACTCTGGGCGATCAACTGCATCGACGGATTGTTCAGGTAGGTGACCTGCGGAAGGTGTCCAAAGACCTTCAGCGGCGGGTCCCAGTCGGGAAACATGCGCTGCAGCGAGAACTCGTTGACCACCTCCTCGATCTGCTCGCGCTTCTCCGGCTGGATCTTGTTGAGTAGCACCCCCGCCACCCGGCTGCGGTGATGGGAGAAGTAGGAGAGATCGACCTCGAGCTCGTCAAGGGTCCGTCCGATACCGCCACCCACCAGGTACAGGATCCTTGCGTCCAATAGATTTGCCACCCGCGCGTTCGATAGACCAATGACGGAGCCCACACCGGGGTGCCCTGTCCCCTCGGCGATGATCAACTTCTTGTCCGAGAGCGCACTCAGCGTCTTGGCAATGGCAGCCTCGAAACCCGCGGTGAGACCCTGTGGGTCCTCGCTGCGCAGATAGTCGCGAGTCACACCGGACACGACCCGCACCGGCGACAGGATGCCAAGGTCAGGCATGTCGAGGTCGGTGAAGCGCTGGACGATCTGGATGTCCTTGTCGATCCGCTCACCGTTGGGCAGGGTGACCATTTCCTGCCCGACCGGCTTGAAGTAGCCGATGTCGCGAGGATCGATCACGTTGCTCAAGGCCGCAATGAGTCCCAGGCTCGCCACGGTCTTCCCGGCGTGCTGGCGTTCTCCTGCGATGAAGACGACAGGTGGGCGTTGCATCTCCTGCTTGAGTAACGGCGTGACAGCGACTGGTCAATGCGGGGCGTCGGCCGGCACGCGGGGCGCCCCCTTCATGACCTACATCTACCTACATCCAGGACCCCACCATGCGGAGATTCCGCGCGCATCGGGGATCGCTGCGAACTGTCGACATCCAGTCGCGACCGTGATTACTGGTCCGGGTCGCTCCACGGAGCGACGAACACGGTCGATGACGCAGAGTTCGAAGTGCCGGCGCGTCGGCACCAAGCCGCTCGCCAGGCCTGGGCCTGGAGTGGAATGGCACGCCGATCCCACGGTCGACGGGGATCTTCCCCACCGCTTCCGTCGCGTCTACTTCCACCTCTACACCAACAGCAACGCGAGTCGCGCGGAGACACTCCTCGCGGATCTCTCGCTTTTGCTGCTCACCAAGCTCGCCAGCGAGAAGACCGACCTATCCGCAGAGCTCACCGACTTCCTGGCAGGAAAAGGCAGCGCCAATCAGCTGCTCCTTCCCGCGTTGCGAGCGAGCTACCCGCGCCTCGTCCGGAACCAGGACCGCTTCGAGCTGGCGGACGACCCGCTCCGCGAAGCACTGGGCGAACTCGACGGTGTCGAGCTCACCCAGCGCGCCGCCCACGCGCTGGGCGACGCCTTCCAGGCGCTCATCGGACCCCGGATCCGCGGCGATAAGGGCCAGTTTTTCACCCCCCGCTCGCTGGTGCGAGCGATGGTCTCCATCCTGTCGCCCCGCGCGGGTGACCGCATCCTCGATCCGGCATGCGGGACCGGCGGGTTCCTCTACCAGGCCCTGGCCCACATCGAACGATCCGGAGAGAAACCCCAGCACGTCCACGGAGCCGACAAGGATCGGGACCTCGCACGGCTGGCCGAAGCACTGCTCGCCTCCCGCTCCACGGCTGCTCGGGCGTTTCATCTCAACTCCCTCGATGGCCGCGCCTGGATGCAGGCAGGGCTACGCGACGAGTACGACCTCGTCGTCACCAACCCCCCCTTCGGCACCAAGATCCCCATCCGAGACCCAGCCATCCTCGAACAGTACGAGCTCGCCCGAGAGTGGAAGCGCACGGGACAACATGGATCGTGGCACCCCACCGACCATCTGCTGGAGAACCAGGACCCTCAGGTTCTGTTCCTGGAACTGTGCATTCGCCGCCTGCGTGCCGGAGGTCGGATGGGCATCGTCCTGCCCGAGGGGCTGTTCGGTAACCAGCGCCAAGGCTACCTCTGGGACTACATCCGTCGGGAAGGAGAGATCGTCGCACTTCTGGACTGCCCCCGCACCACGTTCCAGCCCGGAACCGACACGAAGACCAACGTTCTCTTCTTCCGAAAGGAGACCAGGCGCCGCCGTTCTTCCGTCGCCATCGGGGTTGCCCTGGGCTGTGGTCACGACCGGCGCGGTCGCGGCCGGCGTACCGACGGAACGCCTCACCCGGACGATTTCGCCGCGCTGGGACGATCGCTCCGTATTGGCGACTCGGTGCGATGCACAGGCGCGCCTTGGCATCGGGTCACACTGACGAACCCCTACTATCTGGTACCTCGCTACTACGTCGAGGAGGCTCCCTCCTCGCCCGCCGAGCAGTCGCTAGTCGCGGGAGCCGAGTGGACCACCCTGGGTGCGCTCGCCACGCTTGGCTGGCTAGAGCTACGAAAAGGGCACGAGGTGGGGTCCGAGGCCTACGGGACCGGAGACGTCCCCTTCGTGCGCACCTCGGACATCGCGAACTTCGAGATCTCGTCCGATCCGACGAAGTCGGTGAGCGAAGACGTCTACGCCTCTCTTGCACCACAGCAGCGACTGCGGCCAGGCACCATTCTGATGGTCGTCGATGGCCGCTACCGGATCGGGGCCACCGCGATTGTCACCGCCAACTCCGCCAGGTGCGTCGTCCAGAGCCACCTGCGGATCATCGACACGCGGGATCCCGAACACCTGGATCCCTTCGCCCTCCTGTTCGCGCTGAGTCTCCCTACGGTGCGGCGTCGGGTACGCGATCTGGTGTTCGTCCAATCTACCCTTGGCACCCTTGGAGCGCGGCTCCTCGAGCTCCAAGTGCCGTTGCTGTCCGGGCCCGGTCCGTGGTCCGATACGGTGCAACGCTTTCGTCACACCATCGAGCAGCGCAGCCAGTTGCTGACCACACTCGCCGAGCTCTCCGGGCCAACCATCGAGCTCTGAGCGTCGGCTCGTTCCTGCCAGCCCCGAGCCCCAGCGTCGCGCGGCAGTTGGCACGCAACTCCTCCGGTTCGCCGAGCCGAGCGACTCATCGTGGTGGGGTCACTTCAATCGTCACGTGGGCCAACCCGAGATCTGTGGGAAGCATCGAGCGAAACTCCTCGACACTGCGAGGATCCGCCGACTCAATGCCGACGATGGCAGCGCGGCGGCCGGGAGCAATGGCCCACACGTGCAGATCGACCACCCGGTGTTCGCCGGTACCCTCCACAGTGTCACGCACCCGCTCGAGCTCCGCTTCATCGATCTGCCGATCGAGCAGCACGCGGCCAGAATCCCTCAAGAGTCCCCACGACCACCGAGCCACCAGCACGGCTCCCACCACCCCCATCGTCGGGTCGAGCCAGGCAACAGACAGGTACTTCGCCGCCAGGAGCGCGCCGATCGCCAGCAGCGAGGTCAATGCATCGGCCAAGACGTGAAAGTACGCGGACCGGAAGTTGTGGTCGTGTTGATGGGGCTCATCGTCGTGGCTGTGGGCGTGCCCGTGGTCGCCACCTGCACCCAGTACCGCGACACTCGCTCCGTTGACCACCAGACCCAGCACCGCCACGACCAGCGCCTGGTCAACCGCGATCTCGACGGGCCAGAGAAATCGCTCGAAGCTCTCACCGGCCATCCCCAGGGCGAAGACCCCTAGCAACACCGCCCCACTGAATCCAGCCAGCGCGTTGACCTTTCCAGTACCGAAACTAAAGGTCGGATCCGCCGCGTGCTGCCGCGCGTAGCGATACGCGAAGGCGGCGATGCCCAGAGCCACCGCGTGCGATGCCATGTGCAGACCATCTGCCAGCAGCGCCATCGAGCCGTAGACCAGACCGGCCGTAATTTCTACTACCATCGTGACAGCGGTGATGGCGACCACCACGAGGGTGCGACGCTCGAGAGCGGCAGAGCGCTCGTCCACGTAGACGTGACTGTGACACCAGCGGCTAGAGACTTCGGCGTGGTTCATGGTCTGCTCCCTCTCACTAGGTACGATAGGACTTGAGCGCTGCTAGCAGATCGTCGGCCGCCAGCTCCCGCTCCCGCGCTGTCGCCCCTCGCGCCACATGCTTCTTCACGTGCTCTTCCAGAAAGAGCATGCTGAGACCGCTCATCGCGCCACGAATCGACGACAGCTGCTGCATGATGGTGCGACACTCGTCGTCCGATTCGGCAGCCTCGATGTCGCGCTTCAGGGCTTGCATCTGACCGATCAAGCGATTTACCCGCGCCAGCAGCTGCCTTCGATTGTCGACGACATGGCTCATGGGTGTACCATACCCCCCTACCCTATCGTTGCAAGCCCAATGGCTGCCGCCCGACGGCGAACACAGCTTCGGGCCTCCACACTCCGCGCCGGGTCCCACCCTGGAAAGACGTGGGGATTCATCAGGCCCGCCCCCCGGGTGCCACTACATATCCGAATCGAATACCGACAGATCGGCACCGTTGCCCGTGGCCTCGTAGCCGGCCGTGTTCGGACGCAGGCCGTCGCTGCTCAGCGGGGTTTGAGCTGCGACGAGTCGTCGGGGTCAGTCACCACTGACGCCAGGTCGATGGTCGCGTCGAGGGGCTGCTGTTCATCACCCAGTCGTTCACGGCCTTGCGCACGTTGAGCGGGTTGCCCCGGGTGTGACTGGCGTAGGGCAGTAGTGGCGATCCCTGCGGCAACCAGCTTCGTCGTCGTGGTGCCGTAGCCCCATCGCCGACCCAGACCAGCTTGCGTCGCACTGGCATGGTCGTCGTCATGGCGAATCGGGCTCGGTCGCGTTCAGCGCACGGTTGTCCCCGCAATCGTAGGTTCCCCCAGCGTGACATCCGTCATCGTGGAATGCCAAGCGAACCACGTCGGGAGCAGCACCCACGTTCAGCCTCGCGCGAAACGCAGCGCCATACCATCCCCTCTGCCGAGCACTCTGGTTGCGTAGCGGAAGACTGGCAACCCGCGTGCCATCGGAGCCCTCCATGACCAGATCCACGTGCCCCTCGTTCTCACAGAACTCGTGCTCGTGACGCACCTTTCCGTACACGACCAGTTCGCCGTTTCGCTCATACACGCGAACGTAGGTGAACTCGTGGTACGGCGACGACTCCAGTGCCACGGGTGACAGTGGGTCGTGTACCGCGAACGGCTGCCGACTAGCACAGCCCACTTCGAGGCCACAGGCAACGGCCAGCAAAGAGATACCAGCGTTCCGAAGGGGGAATTTCATGGCGAGGATCCTTCCGTTGCTGGTCGGGAGGAGTCGAGCCGACCAGGCAAGAACAAGTGGTAGAGGGCGGGGAGGACGAACAGCGTGAGCACGGTCGCCGTCAGCAGTCCGCCGATGACGACCACGGCGAGCGGCTGCTGCACCTCGGAGCCCGGCCCCACCGCGTAGACCATCGGGAGCAAACCCAACACCGTGGTGGCCGCGGTCATCAAGAGCGCCCGGAACCGCAGTCGGCAAGCCTCGAGGATAGCGTCACGCGAGCTCTGACCCTGCTCACGCAGTTGATTGATGAAGCTGACCAGCACGGTTCCGTTCTGCACCGCCACACCGAAGAGAGCGATGAACCCCACGGTCGACGGCACGTTCAACGTGATGTCGAGGAGGTACATGCTGAGAACACCTCCCACCAAAGCGAACGGTAGGTTGGCGAGAACGAGACTGGCCGTCTTCAGCGATCCCAAGGCAGACACCAGCATCACGAAGATCAGCACCACCGACAGCGGAACGACAACGCCCAGACGCCGCATCGCCCGTTGCTGGTTGGCAAACGTGCCCCCATACTCGAGCCAGTAGCCGGGAGGCAGTTCGCGGGTAATCCCATCCAGTCGCCCCTGCGCCTCTGCCACGAATCCGCCCAGGTCCCGCCCTCGAACGTTGGCCTCGACGACGACCCGACGCATGCTGTTCTCGCGACTAATCTGGGCCGGGCCCTCCTTCCGCTCGATCTTCGCCACTTGACCGAGCGGGACGCGACTTCCGTCCTCGGTTGGCAGCAACATGGACTCGATGGCGGCGAACTCCGTTCGGCGATCCTCGGGGAATCGAACCTGAACGTCGAACCGCATCTGGCCATCAATCATCGTTGTCGCAACCTGCCCCCCGATCGCCGTCTCGACGAGATCGTTGAGGTCGGCCATGTTCAGCTTGTAGCGGGCCATCGCGCGACGATCGGGGATGATGTCGAGCTGGGAGAACCCGGTCACCTGCTCCACCCGCACATCCTCAGCGCCGTCAACCCCCCCCAAAACTGCGGCAATCCGATCCGCCGCCTCCTTCACGATATCCAGGTCTTGCCCGAACACTTTGACAGCAAGATCACTCTTCACCCCCGAGATCAGCTCGTTGACCCGCAGCGCGATTGGCTGACTGAACGACAGGCGCACGCCGGGGATCCGCGAAAGCTGCTCCTGGATCGCAGCAACCAGCTGCTCCTTGGTCCGTCCCGTCGTCCACTCGGATTCCGGGCGAAGCATGATCAGCACGTCGTTCTGCTCGGGACCCATCGGATCTTCCGAGATCTCGGCCCTTCCTGTCTTGGTCACCACGGTCTGCACCTCGGGGAATGCCTTCAGCTGCTGCTCCATGTAGGTCCCCACGGCCACCGAACCGTCGAGCGATGCGTTCGGCAAGCGAACCACGTTGATCGCGATCGCCCCCTCCTCCAAGGGCGGTAGAAACTCGGTACCGATGAACGGGATCAGTGTGAGGGTCGCCGCAAAGACAACCACCGCAGCTGCAACCGTGGCGCGACTGTGGGACAGCACCCAGTGCAGCAGGCGGAGATAGCCGCCCTGCAGCCAGCGAAATCCGCGCGGCTCCCGCTGCCGTGCGCCATGCCCCATCGCCACCGAGAGAATCACCGGAATGACGGTGAGGGCGACGAGCAACGATCCCAGCATGGCAAACACCATCGTGAGCGCGAGCGGGCGGAACATCTTCCCCTCCATCCCCTGAAGCGTCAGCAAGGGAACGAAGACGAGCACGATGATCAGAATCGAGAACACGATCGGCCGGGCGACCTCCCGCGTCGCTCGAATCGTGATCTCGAGACGGTTCGTGTGGGGCTCGTCGCTGACGTGACGCGTCACGTTCTCGGTGACGACGATAGACCCATCAACAACCATCCCGATCGCGATGGCGAGCCCCCCCAAGCTCATTAGGTTCGCCGTCAACTGACCCAGATCCATGAAGATGAACGCAACCAGTGCGGTCAGCGGCAGACTTGCGGCGACGACGAGTGCGGAGCGGAGATTGCCGAGAACCAGGAAGAGCACCAACACCACCAGCACGCCCCCCTGGAAGAGAGCTCCAGAGACTGTCCCGATGACCGCTCCGACGAGATCGGTGCGGTCATAGAAGGGGTCGATCGACACGCCTTCGGGCAGTGAACCCTGAATCGCGGGAAGCGCCGCCTTGACGCGTTCGACAACGTCCTTGGAGTTCTCTCCCTTGAGCATGATGACCATGCCGGCCGCCACCTCGCCCTGGCCGTCGCGGGTGACGGCTCCCATGCGAGTCATCGCCCCTTCCGCCACCTCGGCGATGTCCGTCAAGTAGACCGGGGCACCATCGTCGGCCAACAGCACGACGTCGCGTATGTCCTCGAGATCGCCGAAGAGCCCCACGCTGCGGATATTTTCCTGCTCCCAGTCCTTGACGATGAAGCCCCCGCCAGCATTGGCGTTGTTGTCGGCGAGCGCCACTACGACGTCCGGCAGCGTCAGGGAGTACTTGAGAAGCTTGTCCGGATCGACCAGAACGTGAACCTGCCGAACCAGGCCACCGAAGCTGTTGACCTCGTTGACGCCGGGAACAGTCCTCAGTCGCGGAGCGACCATCCAGTCCTGCATCGTCCGCAGTTCGGTGAGGGTGTGGTCCTCGCTCTTGAGCGTATACTGAAAGATCTCGCCCAACCCCGTGCTGATCGGCCCCATTTCCGGCTCCACGCCAGGTGGCAGCTGCTCCCGAGCCATCTGCAGCCGTTCGAAGACGAGCTGACGAGCAAAGTACGTATCGACATGATCGTCGAACACCACCACCACCTGGGAGAGTCCCGTCTTCGACAGGGACCGCACCATCTTCACGTCGGGCAGCCCCCCCATCACCCACTCGATGGGAAAGGTGATTTGCTGCTCGACGTCCGCAGGACCGAGACCCTCTGCTTCGGCGAGGATAACCACCTGCTGGTTGGAAACGTCCGGGAATGCGTCGATCGGAATCCGGCTCCAGGAAAGCGCACCGATCAGGACCAGCACCAAGCCGAGGATCCCGACCATCATCCGGCTTCTCAGGACTACTTCGAGAAGACTGGACATCGCTCCCCTCCAGGCTAGTCCGCACACCCCGCGCCCATCTTCGAGCGCAGAACGTCCGACTTCATCAGGAACGCGCCATTGGCCACGACCACCTCGGCGCCCTTGAGTCCAGCGACCACCTCGAGCTGCCCGGCAAAGGCCCGACCTGTCCGCACTGGCCGGCGCAAGAAGTAGTCACCCTCGTGGTGGACGAAGACGAACTTCCGCCCTTCGTCCTCCACCACCGCCTTGCTAGGGACGGTCAACACTCGCTCATCACCAGGAATGAACAGCTCCACCTGGGCAAACATCCCGGCCAGCAGCTCGCCCTTCGGGTTGGGAACGGCGATGCGCACCTTGACCGTGCGCGAGGTCTCGCTCATCGCGGGGCTGACGAAGTCGACGACCCCGTGGAACTCCTGGTCAGGATAACCTTTCACGGCGATCGTGGCGGCGAGCGGCCGCTGCGTCTGCGCTCGCTTGACGAGCGCGATATCGCGCTCGTAGAGATCCGCCCACACCCAGACCGACGAATTGTCGCCAATCGTGAGCAACGACTGGTCCGCCCTCGCAATCTCTCCCGCCACCGCGTGCATCTCCAGCACGGTACCGTCGGTGGGAGCTCGCAGCACGATGCCTCCCTGCGCACCCGCACCCAGCGTGTGGAGCTTGGTGCGTTCGGCCTGGGCGCGGATCTTGGCGACCTCCAGCTCCTGCTGCGCCTCGAGCAACTCCCGTTCGGAGGCGATGTTCTCACTCCGCAAGGTCTGCACGCGTTCGTGATTGCGCTTGGCAAGTTCGAACACGCTCTCAGCAGCTACCAACGACGCCTGCGCCTCGCCCACCGTCACCGAAGAGATCTGGACGAGCGACTGCCCCTTCTTGACCGCGTCCCCAAGCGTGACGTCCACTTTCCGAATGACGCCCTCGGCCTGGGAGCTGACGTGAGCGACGCGACGCGCATCGAATTGCACTTCGCCCGTCAGCTTCAAGGGGACCGCAAGCGGTCGCTTCTCGGCTCGACTCTGGGTCAACAGTCCCCCCTCGAAGAGACCAGCCTCGGCCTTCACGACGCCCACCTCGTAGCGACACTCGTCACACGAGTGGGTCTTGATGCCATGTTCACAGCTGGCGGCGAAGAGCTCCTCTGGCGAGCGGTCGAGATCCGACGCCTCGCGCCCTTCATGTCCCTCGTGGTCCCCATGTCCTGACGCTTCGCCGTGCTCCGATGCATGAGCCCCCTCCTCGTCAGCTCCATGCTCATGCCCATCGTGACCTTCCGCGCCCTCGTGTGCGTGAGCGTCGATCCGAGAGCAGGCACCGATGAGGAACGCCACGACGACGACTCCCACCGCAGCGACGACGGGAGCCCACGAGCTCCCGGTCTGCGTTCTGGTGTACCGGAGTCGGCAGCCCTCGACCAAAGCGGCAACGACGTGAACCTTCATGGCAGGGGCTCTCCCAACAAGACGGCAAGACGACTGCAGTCGTTCTGGGCGCGGACCACGGCTGCGAGCAGCTCCGTGCTCGTGTCCAGGTAGGTGCGCCGCGCATCCAATGCTTCGAGCAAGCTGGCCTCTCCTAGCTCGTATGCTCGTTCGATGCTGCGAACGGCCCCGGCAGCGCGAGGGAGCATTCGGTCCCGATAACGGCTCGCCAGCGTGACGCTCGCCGCGCACGACGCCTGCAGTTCGACCGCGGCGGATTCGACGTCCAGCCGCTGTGCCTCGAGGAGCTCCCGTCCAGCCGCCAGCTCCGACTCGGCGCGTCGAACGTTGCCCCCGTTGAAGTTCCAGATGGGCAAGTCCACCGACACCGCGACACCATACGCAGAGCGATCCAGCTCGCTGTCCGCGAACACTCCGACCGCCAGATCGGGAACCCGCGTGCGCCGCTCGACGAAAGCGTCCGCCTGGAGCGCCAGGACGTGCGCGCTCGCCGCCGCCACCGCGGGGTGTCTCTGTCGAACCCGCGCCCGCGCCGTCGCGGCGGACGGCGGCCGGGGGAGCTGCGCCAGGTCCGCCACCGCGACGGGTAGCCTTCCGGGAGGCAATCGCAACCACAAGGCCAGCTGCGTGCGACAGGCCACCTCCTCCAGCTCGACGGCAGCCAACTCGGCAGCCACGCGCTCCTCCTCGACGGCCACACGCTCCGCCTCGACGGGGCGACTCTCGCCCGCGTCGACCCGGCGGCGAACCGTCGTCGCCAGGGTCCTCGTTTGTGCGCTGAGCTCGGCAAGCGCCACCGTTCGCTCCTGCACGTGCACGAGGTTCCAGAACAGCGCGTGCAGCGCGACGAGTAGCTCACGGCGCAGCGCCTCCCCGCTCGCGTCCACCGCATTCGAGTGGGCCCGAGCGGCTGCCACACGCGAGCGACGCTGAGCCAGCCACCCGATCGGGATGGTCAGCTCGGCGCCCCACTCGACCCGGGACGCCGTGCCCTGCCGAGCCCGACCGTGCGCCGTGGTGACCTCCAGGCTCGGGTTCGGGGCCGCCCCCGCCGCGCTCACACTGGCACGGGCCGCCACCCGTTCGTGGGCAGCTGCGGCGACCCGTGGATGCCGGTCCACCGCGGCCACGATGGTGGGCCAGGAGATCCGGTCCGTCAGGGCCGTCGCTTCCGTCCCGCTGGTGCCTGGCGCGCGCTCCAGGACCGGCCCCCCCTTCGGCTCCGCGGCACCGCGTGCCGGCTCGGCCGCGCCACTCGCTGACAGCAACGCCAAGGCGAGGGCGTACCCCACGGCACCCAGCCGGGTGCGCGGCAATCCTTCAAGTATCATCGCATTTCCTTCGTCAGACGGACTGCGCGCTCAAGCACGCCGCAGTCGAACTCGCGGGTCGACGGATCGCCCAGTGGGCGATCCTGAGTCCGGAGCGGTTCAGGGTCTGGGAGGGCGGAAGATGCGATCGAGATAGGGGTTGGGGACCAGACCCCGTAGCGGGCCCGCAGCCGCGACTGCCGTCACCCGGGGCACGACCCCGATGAACGCGGACAGCGGGTGCCATACCGCCGCCGCCCCGTGGCCATGGCAACAATGGCAAGCACAGCCCTCGTCACACGGCCCGTGGTCGTCGTCGGGACAGCGAGAACCGTCGGCGTGCCTCGCATGGTCGTCCGCCGACCTGGAGCACGACCAGAGGGCATCCGTCGACGTTTGGCCGCCGCGCCACGTCAGCTCGGGGCTTGGCGCTGGCCGAGACGAGGCGGCGCTCGCCGAAGCGGCCACCAGCAACCCGGCAAAGAGGCAGCCGACCAACAGCACCCAGAACTGGCGCGTCACTCACTCCCTCCCGCACCCACACACGTCATCGCCACCCTCTCGGCCACCGCACGACCGCACGCGCAGCCCCCAGCCCGCTCCTCCGAAAGCGGCTGAAAGGCCGTCGTCTTCACCCGTTTCGTGCCGGCGGCCACGCTGCGAATAGCGAATTGGGAGTGCATCGCGAGCCCAATAGAGGCTCTCGAATGATAGAAGCGTCGGCAGTCAGGTCAAGCGACAAGGCCGAATGGGCGGGCAGAGCCACCCGGTCGACCCACATGAGGAATCGACCGGTGACTCGACCCGAGACCTCCGCTCAGGCGCGGGCTCGGCGGCCGTTGCTGCGGAAGCTCCGCGGCCGCTTGCGCGAGAGTGGCGTCTGCCCAGCTCGGGTCTGCATGCCGTCCGTCGGGTCATCGCCACAGCGCGCGATGCGCGCGCCGATCAGCTGCTCGATGCTGGACAGGTAGGAGTACTCCTCGGGACTGCAGAACGAGATGGCACTGCCCGCCGCCCCAGCACGTGCCGTTCGACCGATACGGTGGACGTAGGTATCGGGCTCATTGGGCAGGTCATAGTTGATCACGTGGGTGATCCCCTCGACGTCGACTCCCCGCGCGGCGATGTCGGTCGCTACGAGCACCGGAATGGAGCCGCTGCGGAACCCCTCGAGAGCACGCGTGCGGGCTCCCTGCGACTTGTTGCCGTGGATGGCAGCCGCGGCAATACCACGTTGCTCGAGCTGCCGGGCGACACGATTCGCCCCGTGCTTGGTCCGACTGAAGACGAGCGCACGCCGGCAGTCTTCCTGCCTCAACACCTCGAGAAGAAGGGTCGGCTTGCTCTGCTTGTCGGTGAGGTAGACGCCCTGGTCAATCTTGTCGGCGGGCGTGGCAACGGGGCTCGCGGCCACCCGCTCCGGGTTACTCAGCAACCGCTGGGCGAGCTGCTCGATGACCGGTGGCATTGTCGCGGAGAAGAACAGCGTCTGGCGCTTCTCCGGCAACACTCGCGTGATCCGACGGACATCGTGAATGAAGCCCATGTCGAGCATGCGGTCCGCCTCGTCGAGCACGAAGATCTCGATGTCGTCGAGCCGGACGTGCCCGCGGTTCATCAGGTCGAGCAGTCGCCCCGGTGTCGCCACCAGCAGGTCGACTCCGCGCCGCAGCTCCGCGATTTGCGGCTTCTCGTTGACGCCCCCGAAAATCACGGTTTGGTAGAGGTCGAGGTACTTGCCATAGGTGGCAAAACTCTCGCTGATTTGCGCAGCCAGCTCTCGCGTTGGAGCGAGCACAAGCGCCCGCAGTCGGGGCGTGCGACCCGCAACGCGGTCAAGGTGCTGCAGGATAGGCAGCGCGAAGGCTGCTGTCTTGCCCGTACCCGTCTGGGCACAGCCAAGCACGTCTCGCCCGCCAAGCGCGGGGGCGATGGCTTGTTGTTGAATGGGGGTGGGATGGAGATAGCCGGTGTCTGCCAGCGCTCGGAGGAGCGGCGCAGCCAGCTTCAGTTCTTCGAATCGCAAGATGGGTCTCGTGTCTTACCTGAGACGGGGGCTCCACCCGCTAGGGTGGAGCCCTCCAGCATCACCAGCGATCACCTCCGTAGCCGCCGCCGCCTCCGCCGCCGCCGCGGCCACCGCGACGGTCACGACCGCCACCGCCGCCGCCACCGCCACCGCCACGGCCGCCGCCACCGGAACGCTCCCGCGCCTCGTTCACGTTGATGTTGCGCCCGCCCAGCGCCGCACCGTTCATTTCTTCGATCGCGCGGTCGGCATCGGCGTCGCCTTCCACTTCCACAAAGCCAAAGCCTCGCGATTGACCAGTCATGCGGTCCGTGACGACGGTCGCGTCCAGCACATTGCCGAACTCGGAGAATGCCTCGCGAAGCTGATGCTCGGTCGTCGAATAGTCCAGATTGCCTACGAAAAGTCGTTTACTCACTTGGGTTCCTCAGATACTTGCGCCTCGAACTGTTGTCGGACGAACGCCTGGCGCGGTGCTTTCTCCGATGCCCTCCTCATGGGGCCGCCGGTACACAGAAGCAACGCGCGCGGAACGAATCAGCAGGAGCGAGTCTGAGAACCAGAGAGCCGGCTCCTAGCACGGGGGCCCGGCCGGTGCACGATTTCTTCGTCGGGCCGACGGGGAGGGACTCCATTTTGATCACTCCCACCCGATCTCGACCATCTGACCGACCGCACGACTTGCCTCTCGCGATGGCTGACGTCGCTGAGCTTTGTTCGTGAATTTTCCCGGGTTTCCTCAACCGCCGCTGCCAAAACCCTGGGTCAAAAGGACCCTGGGGGCGGATTGACCCTCAGAATGAGACCCCCACGACAGCGAAATCTCACCACTTCTGGCGGTTGGGGGAGCGTCAGGCGGTTGGTACGCGAACTGCATCGGTACGGGACCGCTCGCACGCGGCGTGCGCGCAACCTCGTCGCGTCCCTCGTGCCTCAGGAGGTCCTGTGTCCGCATCCATGCGCCCCGGTATCGGCGCTCCCCTCGTTTTACTCCGCTTTCGACCCGTCTGGACCTACATCGATGGGATCCGCGAGTTCGGTCGTTTCTTCTGCGAGCAAACCTTCGAGGACTCCGATCTCGCTTCCCGGGCGCAGGTGGTCCTGCAGGAGGCCCTAGAGAACGCGGTCAAGTACTCAACCGGAGACAACGCCGAGCTCGAGGTCTCGATCGGATCGGATGGCGAACAGCTCGTCATCGACTGCATCAGCCGCCCCGACCCCGACCACCTCAAGACCCTGCAGCAAGAGCTCGAGCACCTGCGCTCGCTCGATCCCGAGGCAGCCTACATCGCTGCATTTCAGCGCGCTGCCAACGAACCCGAGGCTGCCTCGCGACTGGGGCTCGCCCGCATGCGCTACGAAGGAAAATTCGAACTCGATCTGGCCGAGCACGAGGACGGCCGAGTTCGCATCACCGCAGTGAGCAAGCTATGAGCGAATTCGACCAGCTGACCCCTCCCGCCGTCGAAGGTCTCGACGTCAAACTGACCGCTCCCAACGCGGTCTCGCTCGCCGGAGTCCTCTCGACCCCCGACCCGCGGCAGACGGTTGGCGTCTTCTTCGAGGCGCTGCACGAGGCAGCGGTGGCCGACCGCCTCTCCTCGGTGGAGCTGGACCTGCGGGAGCTGACCTTCGTCAACTCGTCCGCCATCCGTCTCTTCGTCGACCTGGCAAGCCGCATCAACTCGATGTCACCCGACCGACGCTACCAGGTTCACTTCCTGATCAGCCGGCAGATCACCTGGCAGCGGACCAGTTTCAACGTGCTTCGCTCTCTGGCTCCCGAATCCGTGCAGATCACCGCCGGGTAGCTCGAGGTGTCCGACCGATGGCCCACCGCTCCATTGCCTTCAAGCTCCTGCTGCTCGCGGGAGTGCCAGTCCTCGGCGCGCTGCTACTCGCTGGCCTCGTCGCGAGCAACGCACGCGAGCAACTGCGTCGAACAGAAGCGCTGGGGTCGGTAGAAAACCTCGCGGAACTATCGGAGGCGGTCAGCTCGCTGACCTATCGACTCCAGCTCGAGCGAGCGCAGATTGCGCTCGCGCTGGGGGCGCACGAAAAGCGAGAGATTGCCAAGCTGAACGACGGCCAGGACGCTCCTCTGCCACGGCGACCTGCAGAGGTCGACCCGCAACGCCTCGAGAAGACCTTCACACAAACCGACCAGGCGCTCACCCAGCTGCATTCGTTCATCGCGTCACGGGATCTGTCACGCCTGCCGCCACGTCTCAGCCAGGCACTCTCGGACTCCCTCAACCACCTCGATCGACGCGCGCAGATCCGGCAGCGCGCCGCCGGCGGCCAGCTGAACGCGACCGAGCTCATCGAGTACTACCGGTTCCCGACGCGGCGTCTGATTCTCGCCATGGGGGCGCTCAACGAACTGACCGACGACGGCGAACTCCTGCGTACCATATCGTCGCTCGTCGCCATCCTCGAGCTGCGTGAGCGCGCAAGCGCCGAGCACGCGCTGCTCGGCTACGTGTTCACCGCCGGCGAGTTCCCCCCTGGCACCTATCGCGGCTTCGTGGCGCTTCTGACCGAGGAAGAGACCTTCGTCGAGGTGCTCCGCACCGACGCCACTGCAGAGCAGTTCGAGGCCTACCAGCTGGCGCTGGGCACCGCCTCGGCGAGCGAGGCGATGAAGATGCGCGAGCGTGCGCAGACGGTGACCGAGGGCGACTACGGCGTCGCGCCTAGGAGGTGGGACGAGGCGCAGTCGGCCAAGGTCGAGGCCCTACGCCAGCTCGAGCAGCGCCTCAACGGTGAGGTTCGCAACCGCGCAGAAGCGAAGCTTCAGAACACCCAGCGGGCGTTTCTCGTCAGCACGGGACTCGCGGGTTCCGCACTGATTGTGAGTGTCCTCCTGGCCCTGCTGATCGGGCGCGGATTGACGCGGAGCGTGCGCGTGCTCCGCGACGCCGCCCACCAGGTCGGAAAGGGCGCCACGGACGTTCGCGTCAACCTGCAGACCCGCGATGAACTGCAAACCCTCGGCGAGGCCTTCAACACGATGACGGGCGAACTGGGCCGCGCGCGGGTTGCGTTGCAGGAGAAAGCGCGCATGGCGCGCGACCTGGAGATCGCAGCCAGCATCCAGGGGGCGCTACTGCCGCCGTCTCTCCACCACCCCGAGTTCGAGTTCGCCGGACGGATGAAGCCCGCCGACGAGGTCGGCGGCGACTTCTACGATGTGCTCCGCGACGAAAAGTCCGGCGCCCTCTGGCTCACGATCGGAGACGTCTCGGGTCATGGGGTTCCCGCGGGTCTGGTCATGCTGATCACCCAGTCGGCATTCTCGGCCTATTTCCGTGCCAACCCCCTAGCTCGACCAGACGAGGTCATCCGCGGCGTGAACGACCTCCTGAGCGAACAGATCGGCCAGCGTCTGCGCGACGACAAGTACGTCACCGGACTCCTCATGGCTCACGCCGGGCAGGGAAACTTCGTCTTCGCGGGAGCGCACGAGTGGCCGCTGGTGTGGCGCAAGCGCGCGGCGGCAACCGAGGTGATCGAAGCCCCCGGGCCCTGGCTGGGAATCCAGGCCAACATTGGCCACGTTCCCGTCAGTTCCTTGAAGCTGGAGCAGGGCGACATCCTTTGCCTGTACTCCGACGGTCTGATCGAGGCCCGCAACGAAGCGGGAGAGCTATTCGACGTGGACCGCCTGCAAGCCACGGTCGACGCCGCGGCCGCCGCGCATGACGACCTGGAAAAGATCGCGGACGAGGTTCTGGCGAAGATCGACGACTACGCGGCGAGCCGCGAGGACGACTGGACGCTGCTCCTCGTCCGCCGCGCAGGATGAGAAGGAATCCATGAGAACACCCCCCGAACGACGACGCGGCTGGTTGCGGGCGCTGCTGCCAACCTTGCTCCTGGGTGCGGCCACGAGCGCCGCGGGCTGCCTCTACGATGCCGACGACCGCTGTGGCGAGAACCAGCGACTCGACGGCCAGCAGTGCGTTTGCGAAGACGGGCACGGACGGGAGGGGATGGAGTGCGTGGCCTGCTCCGACACGGAGGCGGGGAATCCAGTCGGCCCGTGCCAGTGCAAACCAGGACTGCTGCGGCTAGTCGAGGGCGGCGACTGCATCGAGGCCGCCGGAAAGGTCTGTCAGTCCGACGAGGACTGCCCCGCGGGAGAGTTTGGGACGTGTCGCCTGGAGGGCGACGCGGGGTACTGCACCAGCCTGGGGTGCGCTGCGGAGGCGGGTGAATGTCCGGGCGATTTCGCGTGCAACGACCGGGAGGACCCACCGTATTGCGAACGCCCTCCCACTGGACTTGGCACATCCTGCAGCGAGTCGGCAGACTGCGACGACTTCGAAGCCAGCTACTGCGAGACGCTCGCGGAGAAGGTCTGTCTGGTGGCAGATTGTGCGGAGGACCCCTCGATCTGCCACGGGGACTGGGTGTGCTGCGACATTGGTCTGATCGGCACGTCGCTCTGCATTCCGCCCGGGGAACTCAGCGACGGCAACTGCCCGGTGGGTGGGACCCTGGTGTCACGGTGAGGGGAAGGCCACGATGAGACGATTGACTGCCTGCACCGCGCTCGCCCTGTTCCTCGGCGCCCCCTCGGCTTGGAGCCAGCCCGAGGAACCAGCGCCCGACGCTGTTTCCTCCGAGGAAGCCGCGACGACCGAAACCACACCAGCCGACTCGCCCGCCGAGGACAGGTCCGGCGACCCGATGGAACCCGTCGCAGCACCCCCAGATGCGGTTCCCGACGTGGCGGCACCAGCGGAGGGCGATCCCCCCAGCGAAGAACCCACCGGCACTCCCTCAACGCCACTCGGCAAGGAAGCCGCGGCCCGTGCCAGCGCCGACGCCAACGCCGACGCGTTGATCGCGTCCCTCGCACAGGACGACGCGTCAGCCGGCAGCGGGACCGCTCCGCTGGACGAGCGCCCGCTACAGATCTACGGCTTCGCTGACGTGGGCTTCCGCCACACCTTGGTCGACGACGACAGTCCCTGGCTGGTGCTCCTCAATCGCCACCCGAGCTTCTTCGTCGGCAATGCCAACGTGTTCTTCGACAGGCAACTCCACGACCAGTGGCGGGCGCTGCTCGAGGTGCGCTTCACGTACCTCAACCACGGGGCTCGTCGCGTCGGGTTCGGCGACGAAGAGATCGAGCGAACAATGAGCCGCGAGAGCGACTACACGGACTTCCAGCGCGACCAAAATATCGGTGGCATCATCCCCGAGCAGATCTGGCTCGACTACGCGCCCGTCCCTCTGGTGAAGATCCGGATCGGGCAGTGGTTGTCCCCCTATGGCATCTGGAACGTCGACCATGGTTCTCCCGTCATCATCGGCGTCAACCGACCCTTCATCATCGGCTCCCAGCTGATCCCGGAGAAACAAGTGGGGATCCTCGCCTCCGGAGGCTCCCTTCTCGCCGGTCCCGTCGAGTGGAGTTATGCGTTGGGGCTGAGCAACGGCCGCATGACACTCACCGAATTCGAGGACTTGGATAGCAACAAGGCGGTGACGGGACGCCTCGCGCTGAGCATCTCGGAACTAGGAATCCTCGACGTGGGAACGACCGCGTACCTGGGTCGCCACACGGAGTCGGTGGAAGTAATGGCCAGTGGCGTCGACGGCATCGAGACATCGGAGCGGATCCACCTTCAGTACGACGAGCTGACCTACGCATTCGATCTGAAGTGGCTCTGGGAGGGGCTGCACGTGCAGAGCGAATGGCTCGTCTTCCAGCGACGCTTCACCGAAGAAGGTAGGGTTGGCGCAGCGGGGGGAGGACTGCTTCCCGATCGCCTCAAGTGGGGAGGCTATGGGTTGGCGGGCTACCGCTTGCCCTGGTTCCCCCTCATGCCCTACTTCAAGGGAGAAGTTTCACCCGACAACACCGCCGAGGCGCTGGGGATCCCGGACAAGGTGGCGCTGTTCACCGGGGGGTTGAACTATCGCCCGATTCCTCAGGTCGTATTCAAGGCAGAGTTCACCCACGCCTACTTCACCGAGACGCGGGGCGACAGTACGGGGTTCACCGCCGCGCCACTCAACTTCTTCGACGCACAGGTCGCGTGGGCATTCTGATGGCAAGGACGGTCACGAGAAGAGAGTTGCTGACCGGTATGGCTGCAATTGGCGTGCTCTTCCTCCCGGAGACGGCACGAGCGGACACCCTCGTCCTCGTGGTCGGGCCGGGCAGCAAGCTTGGCGACATCACGAGCACCAAGCTCCGCCGCATTTTCCTGATGCGCCCAACGGAGAGCCCCAATGGCGGCAAGTTCCGCCCACTGAACCTACCCAAGGGCACGACCTCTCGACAGTGGTTCGACGCCAAGGTCCTGAAGATGTCCCCAGACGAAGTGAACCGCTACTGGATCGACCAGAAGATCCGCGGCATCCAGCCGCCGCCCACGGTCGAGGTGGAGGCCGCCCGAGAAATCCTCAAGCAGGTTCCAGCGGCCATCACGTACGTTCCCGCCAGCGCCACCCAAGGATTGAGACAAGTCAGCATCGACGGCGACCCGTCCTGGCTGGACTGACCGACGCTTCCGCGCCGCGAAGCCGAAGGCGGGAGCGCTTCCGAACCTGGCCGGCTGGCGTTCTGCTCGGGCCGACAATAGAGTGGCCCGCCATGGATTCCCCGTCGAGAATCGCCAAGCTACGCAGCGACATTCTCAAGGCCAAGCAGGCGTACTACTTCGGGAGCGAGCCGCTCTTCAGCGATCGGGAGTACGACGCGCTGGAAGACGAACTGCGGCTCCTCGCGCCGAACGACCCCGTGCTGAACCTGGTCGGCGCCCCGGTCCCGCCGGACAGCATGCTCGTGAAGGCGCGGCATCGTATCCCCATGGGCAGCCAGAGCAAGGTCAACTCGGTGGAGGAGCTGGCGACCTGGCACGAGAAGAGCAATCGAGCGCCGCTGCATGCCAGCCTCAAGGGAGACGGAGCCAGCGCGGCCGTCTACTACGAAGATGGCATGCTGAAGCAGTGCATCTCGCGAGGAGACGGAACCACCGGCGAAGACGTCACCGCCAATGCCGTCAAGTTCCAGGGGCTTCCCGTCTACGTCGCCACCGGAAGCAAAGCCTTCACCGGAGCGGTTCGGATCGAGGTCATTCTCACCATCGAGGACTGGGGACGCATCGACCCAGAACGCGCCAAGAACCCCCGCAACGCCGGAACCGGCATCATGGGCCGCAAGAACGGGCAGCACTCGGAATTGCTGACCGCATTCGCCTTCGACCTCGACGAGAACGGACGCGAATTCGCCACGGAAGCGGAGAAGACGGAGCGGCTGGCCGAGCTGGGCTTCAACGTGATCCCCCACCAGCTCTGCCCAACCACCGACGAGGCCATCGCGTTCTACGAGCAGGTCGCACGCAGGCGCGACAGCCTCCCCTTCTGGATCGACGGTGTCGTGTTGAAAGTGAATGACATCGCTCACCAGCAAGCGATGGGAATCACGGCAGGTCGCCCCAAGGGACAGATCGCCTGGAAGTTCGACTCGTCCGGGGCGGAAACCTTGCTGGTGGGAGTGAACGTGTCGGGAGGCCACACGGGCGCGCTGATCCCGAATGCAGAGCTCGAGCCAGTCCAGATCGGTGGGACCACCGTCAAGAGCGCCTCCCTCGCCAATTACGGCGAGGTCGAGCGCCTGGGCGTCGCCGTGGGCGATCGGGTGTGGGTCATCAAGGCGAACGACATCATTCCGAAGGTAGTCCGGGTCACCCAAGCAGGCCAGCAGCGCCAGCCCATTCAACCTCCCAGCGATTGCCCGTTCTGCGGTGGCCCGGTCGGGCGACGGAGAAACACAGGAGGAGATGAGGGAGTCGTCATCGAGTGTCAGAACGAGGAATGCCCCAAGAAGTCGATCGGCAGGATCAAGCGCTGGATCAAGAGCGTGGACATCCAGGGGATCGGAGACTCGGTGCGGATGGCGCTCGTCGAGCAACTCGAGCTGGAAGACGCGGCAGACCTGTATCGACTCCGCGACCGACGCGAGGCGCTGGCCGCCCTGGTCATCAACCAGGAGAAGGACATCAGGCTGGGTGAGAAGCGAGCCACGACCATCCTCGACGGCATCGAGGCGCGACGCGAGTTGACCCTGCCGGAGTTTCTCGGCTCGCTCGGCGTGGATCGACTGGGCCAGCGGCGCGTGGAACTGATGATGAAGGCTGCCGACGGCGAACTCGACACGCTCGCGCAGTGGCGCAGCGGAAAGCTCCGCGAGCCGGCGTTCGCGGAGAAGGCGGGCGTCCCGAACACGGGGGCCGCCATGCAAGATGGCCTCGACGGGATGAGCCCCCTCATCGACCGGATGATCGAGGCGGGCGTCGTCGTGGTGGAGTCCGACTCCAATCAGGCCGAGAGCGCCGCCACCGAGCCGGACCGGACGGTGTGTATCACCGGGAAGCTCCCCAGCGGCAAGAAGAAGTCAGACTACGCCGCGCCGCTGCTGGCCGCCGGCTACCGGCTGGTCGACAAGGTTGACGCCAGCCTCACCTACCTGGTGCTGGCCGACCCTGAATCGACCAGCGGCAAGGCCAAGAAGGCGCGCCAGCTCAACGTGACTCTGATCTCCGAAGAAGCGCTGCAGCGACTTCTCAGTTGATCTCGCAGGATCCCGACCAGGCGATCGACATCTTGACGCAAGTGAGGGTGTCCGAGTCGCACAGCATGGTGGACTGGCAGTAGCGCCCGTTGCCGCTGCAGTCCTCCCCGAGACCTGCCTGGGCGACGCACTGCCCGTCATAGCACTCCCCGGTTTCTCCACACTCCTGGAACCCCTCGCAGGGCTGTCCGACGGGCGTGACTGGCGTGCACTCGTCGGTCTCCGAGTTGCAGTAGAGTCCGTCCTCGTCCCAGCACGCGATGGCTTCGCTGTCGGTGCCCTGGTGGTAGAGGGTGAAGCGACAACTGCTGCCGACACAGGTGGACATGCACGGGTCCCCCGCTTGGCCGCGCAGCAACCGGCGACAGACACCGACATCGCTCCCGTCCGTCACGTCACACATCACGTTCTCCCCCTCGCACTGCCCCGCGTCTTCGCAGTCGGCCCCCTCGGGAAGCGTTCCCCGCGTGACCAGCATCGTGGAGTAGGCGGGCTGGTCGCAGCTGCTCGAGATGGAGTCCCTGAACGCCTCGGTCAACTCCGACACGACAAACGCGGTGCCGTCTTCCAGATGACCTTGCGCGAACATCAGCTCCTCCTCCTGGCAGGCGCTGGCGAACGTCGGCTCGTCGACCGCATAGCCGGCCTCGCCACAGCACTCAACGAGGCGCGAACAAAACGGGGTGACGAACTCCTCGACGAATTTGGCGACCTCCCCTGCGGGATCGAGCCGTCCCCCTGCTCCCCCGCTCCTGTCTCCTCCACTCCCCTCACCCGCAGCGCCCCCGGTGCCCCCGACTGGGTCCGCTCCACCCGCACCGCCGCTGCGCTCTCCACCAGTCCCGCCACCGCTGGCTCCACCGGTACGGATCCCACCGGTGGCGGTGCCACCGACGCTCGCTCCGCCCGTGTCAGCGCCGCCGGTCGTTCCTCCGACTCCCGCTCCTCCGGTCGCTGCGCCACCAGTCGAGACGCTGGCCCCGGTTCCGTCGCCACCGGTGGCGGTCACCTCGCCGCCCGTGCCGCCCGACGCTGGCGGCGTGTCCTCGCCGCCGACGGAGTCCCCCCCACAGCCAGCCACGATGGTGGCCACGATGCTGAAGGTTGCGAAGCTCAAGACTCGACGTTTCGCCATGCGCACGACGCTACCACAGCGCGATCTCGCGTCACGAGACAGACCAGCCGGGCGCCGGCCCGGCGCAACGGCCTTCGCCGAAATACCCCGTAATCGCCGACACCGACTGTCGAAGAGACCCGGCGCGCTCTTCCAGCTGTCGTTCCGCCAGCGCTGGCGCCGGCCCGGGATCCAGCGTAGAGCAGGGCATGGAAATCGAAACCTGTGGTGTGTGCGGAGGAGACGGACGCGTTGGCAATGCATTTGGCGGAGAAACGGCCAGATGCCCCAGCTGCAGAGGCACCGGCCGTCGCTCCTTCGAGCCGCTGTTCCACGACGTCACCAAGACCAAGCCATCGCATCACCGACAGCCAAACCAGGCGACCTCCTCCGCCAAGCGAGACACGCCCACGACCGGCGGCGGCATTCAGCTGGCCCGGGAAATTCGCGACTCGAGCCTGCCAGACACGACCAAGGAGCGACTCCTGAGAGACATCATCGAGCAGGAGGTGAACCAGGGTCGTATCACCCAGACACTCACCAAGAAGGTCCGCAAGCAGATCCGCGCGAGCACGACCTGACCCCCGCGCCCGCTGCCCGCCTTCCTCAAGAGGAAAGGCTCGATTTTTCGGTACCTTGCCGCGGTCATCGAGCCTTTGTCGGGACGGGCTTGACAGGAGGACGGGACGGCATCAGTCTTCGCCCACCTCGCGGGCATCCGTGAGGTGTATCCGAGATTGGCGGTTGCTAGCGGCATCCACTTGACGAGGAGCTGCTACGGAACAACCGCAACCGGGCGCTCTCGAGAGTTGACCGCGACCCCCGCCGCAGCCAGTGAGAGAAGAAACGATGAGTATCAAGCTATTTGTCGGCGGGCTCAACTTCAGCACCGACAATGCGGGCCTGCGAAGTGGATTCGAGCGTTTCGGCGAGATCGATGACGTCGCCGTGATCAACGATCGCGACACCGGCCGCTCCCGCGGTTTCGGTTTCGTCACCTTCGCCGACCGCGCCGCCGGCGAGCGCGCCATCCAGGAGATGGACGGAAGCGAGCTCGAAGGGCGAACGCTGCGCGTGAACGAGGCAGCTGAGCGTCCTCCGCGCGGTGGGGGAGGCTTCGGTGGTGGTGGTGGCGGCCGTGGCGGTGGCGGCGGCGGCGGTCGTGGTGGCAAGGGCGGCAGTCGACGCGGCGACCGCGGCGATCGCTGGTAGCGAACGCAGGACTCTCCGCGTCGGCATGGAGACGGTCCCATGAGCCGCTCGAGCGCGAGCAGCCCGAGCGGCGGGACCGTCGCCAGAACGCGGGTGCCGGTGCCGTATGAGTGCCATGCCCGGCGGCTCGACGGTTCTGTTGGTGATACCCGCGCCCGCGGCCCCGCGCCGATCGCGGGGGCTACGCTCAACAAGGCAAGCTCAGGTTACATTACGTAACCGAACCGGGGCCCTCCCGCGAACAAATCTGCCTTCGCTCACCGTCCTTGTCGGGTAGCTTCCGGTGCGAGTACCCGTAGGTCAGCGCAACGGAGGACCGAGGATGAGCGCGATGAAGCAGTGGGGAGCGAGCGGTCTGCTCTTGGCCCTCACAGGCGCGGCAGTGCTGCCGGCCTGCGACAAGGACAACGCCATCTCCAGCGAGGACCACACCAGTGGCGCGATCTGTCCCAGGGGGGCTCGCTACTGCAAGGCCGAGACACTCGTCATCTGCAACGAGTCCCAGACCGACTGGGTGAAGCTCACGTGCGAGTCCGAAGCGAGCTGCGACGCGGGGCTTCAGTTCGGTGTCTGTGGGGAGGACGTCGACTCTGGTGGTGTGCAGCTTCTGTGCGACTTTCCTCTGGCGGACTGCAACGTCGTCGCCGCGGACGGTTGCGAGACCAACCTGGGAACCAACGTCGAGCACTGTGGCGAGTGCGGCAATGATTGCGCGGCTCCGAATGCCGACGCCTCGTGTCGCAACGGGGAGTGCCGCCTGAGGTGCGACGCCGGGTTTGCCGACTGCAACGGGGATACCGAGGATGGCTGCGAGGTCGAGCTGGAAACCGACGAGCAGCACTGTGGGGCCTGCGGTCGCGCTTGTGACGACACGAATGGTTCCGTGGCTTGCACCAACGGGCTCTGCACGCTCGTCAATTGCAGTCCGGGCTACGGGGACTGCGACGAGCGTCCCGAGAACGGCTGCGAGACAGTCACCCACACGAACGACGACCACTGCGGGGCATGTGGGGCCCCGTGCACCAATGCCCATGGCACCGTGCGGTGCGACGACGGGCGCTGTGATCCCACCTGTGAAGGGGGGTTTGGCGACTGCGACGGGGATGGGGCCAACGGTTGCGAGACCGATCTGCGAAGCACCGTCGAGCACTGCGGCGCCTGCGGGGCGGCGTGTGGTGGTAGCGAAGCCGTGTGCGTGGACGGGGCCTGTGATCTCGCCTGCCCACCGGGAATGGGCGACTGCGATGGCGATCCCGAGAACGGGTGCGAGACCAAGCTCGACAGCCCCGAGCACTGCGGCGGCTGTCGCGTGACCTGCGAGAACGAGCACGGGACGAGTGCCTGCGAGGAGGGGCGGTGCATTCCGGAATGCGACCGCGCCTTCAGCGATTGTGACGGCGACCCCACCAACGGCTGCGAAACGTCCACAGCGACCTCGGCGGAGCACTGTGGGGCCTGCGGCACTGTGTGCGCCTCGATTCACGGCACGGCCATCTGCTCTTCGAGCGAGTGCTCGGTCAGCTGTGAAGAGCCCTACGCAAACTGCGATCACGACCCCAGCAACGGGTGCGAGGTCTACCTTCCCGGGGACACACGTCACTGCGGCGCCTGTGGCAATGTCTGCTCCGCGTCCGGCGGCACGCCCGCGTGCGATGCGGGACAGTGTGCGCTCAGCTGCAGCGGGACGCTCGCTGACTGTGACGCCCTGCCCGCGACCGGGTGCGAAGTCGACACGGCGACCAGCCTCGAGCACTGCGGAGGTTGCAACCTGCCATGCGGAGGCGACCACGCGACCGCCGACTGCAACCAGGGAGTTTGCCAGCTCGAGTGTGAGATCGGGTTCGGTGACTGTGATGGAGACATCGCCACTGGTTGCGAGACACCCCTGACATCGAACTCGCAGCACTGCGGTCGTTGCGGTCACTCCTGCTTGGGGGGGGAGTGCCGCGCGGGCGTCTGTGAGCCTCACGTGTTGGCTGATGCCGAATCGACTCCCACCACGCTTCGCCTGGACGATGGCAGCGTCTACTGGCTCGCCAGCGCGGTCGGCGAGGGCACGACCATTCGGCAGGTCGCGAAGACCGGTGGATCGGCCCAGGACGTCGTGACCTCATCCGCTGCGATCTGTGACTTCGCTGTCGCCGATTCGCTCGCCTGGACGACCCCGACAGATGGCGTCGTGTGGCATGGATCGAAGGCAGGAGGCCAGCCCGTGGCCCTGGCGTCTGGCCAAGCAGGCCCCTGCCCCATCGCCACGAATGGCGACTGGGTGGTCTGGGCGGACCAAACAACCGACACGATCTGGAAGCGGTCACTCGCGACCGGCTCCAGCAACGTGGAGGTCGCCACGAGCGTCTGGGCGGGTGCGGTCTACATCCTCGGGGACGCTGGATACATCGGAGGAGAAGGCGTCGTCGGGCGATTCGCGCTCTCCGGTGGAACCATTTCGGACGAACTGCGGCTGCTGCACAGCACCTGGCACGTGGAAGGCATCGCGGCAGACACGGCACACCTCTGTTACATGCAGACGATGTATGGCCGTGTCTACTGCACGTCGACAGCGACAATGGCCGCGCCCGACGCGTACCTGGTGCAACCGGGCGTCACGATGATGACGTCCCTCGCACTCGACGATGCATTCGTGTACTACCTGACTCCCAGCGCGGTCGAGCGGGCCACCATCGGTGCCGGTGCCGTCAACGTGGTAGCAACGTCCAGTCACCCCAGGAGCCTGGCCCTGGACGAAAGAGGCATCTACTGGACCGAGCCGAATCTCGGCCGGGTGATGGTGCTCGCCAAGCCGTAGCCCTGAGGTGACTCGCGTCCGGTTGGCCAGCACTGCGGCGCCAACCGCGGGGCGGGCAACAGAACCTGCTCCTCGATCTGGAAATGTCGCAGGAGCTCCCGATGGTAGGCGGGGATCCAGAGTCGTCGTGTGGTCATGGACTAGAGAGGACGGGGTCGGTCGCTCTCGATCCGAGGGACGCGCCAGCCCACTTGCCGCGGAATCCGAGCGCCCCCCCTGCCAGTGCTGACATCTTGACACCAGCCGAGGAGGCCCGCCCCGATTGGCCGTCACTGGCGAGACGTCAACGAAGCTCGACCGGCGGGAGCGCGCGAATCCACTCGTCGAACAGGGTCTGGTTGAGGCAGCCCCGTTGTCCTGGACAGGAAGGCGTTATCCGCTTGCAGGCTTCAGCTACGAGTGCGCTGAGATCGCCCGGGGTGGCGCCGCGGGCGCGCGCGCAGGCGATGGCGCGCCCGATCGCTTGCTCTGTGTCCAGGTGGGAGAAATCCGGCGGAGCCGGGCACCAGTCCCGGAGCGCACCGGCGACAACATCGTCCGTCGTCGAAAACGAGCCGCCGACCAGCGAATGCGCGACGAAGAGAACGCTGTCGGGAGCGGAGGCCGCGTCGAACACCGGCCTACAGGTGTTGCCCCACGCGAAAAGACCTCGGTACGGCCCTGGATAGAGCAGATCGGGGCGACCGTCTCGGTCGACGTCCCGGACGAGGCGTACATGCTCGGGCGCCCCCGCGTAGCGGACCACCCGCTCGTCGCGAAACGTCCAAGACACGCTCGATATCCACGAATACCCTCCACTCCCGTGCTCTGTCTCTGCCAGGGGATGGAGGAACTCGTCGGTACCATCACCGTCGAAGTCGAAATGAAGGAACGGAGGCTCCATCCCCTCGAATACGTAGAACGACGTGGACGCGCCATCGGAAGCTTTGAACGGGGATCCTGGTCCGACTGCGAGGATCCGGTCAGGTTCGGCGATCACCGGAGACCACCGGGCCTCGACGAACCCCCTCACCACTCGAACGTCAGACAGGAGATGCGACCAGACACGCCCTCCACCAGCAGGAACGCAGTAGCTGCGAAATCCAGGGTCGAATCCGCCGCCGCCGAGATTGTCGAGCGCAGGAGCGTCACGCAGCAATTCGGCCTGCCGCGCTGCGATGGTCCGGCACGCGCGCCCCTCGGGTGAGGTGTCGGTCTCATCGAGCGCCACGATCTGCTCCGAGAAAGGACGTGCCCAAGGAGGCGAACCAGACAGCTCCTCCGGTGGAGCGACCGGCGTTGGAAACGAATCGCTGGAGTTCGGTGCCGGCGCCACGGACGCGCTCACGGCCGGTTCCCGAACGCGCTCGCCCGACCGCCCAGCGGGGACTCCCGGTCCGGGCGCACGACAGGCGACCCCCAACAGCTGGGCGATCCCCAACACACCAGTCCCCACCCTGCGGGCGGGCCACCCGCGACGCTCAAACATCGCGGTCGGCCTGCCCCGGGAAGCAATCCCGAATGCCAATGTCAGCATCCGCATGCCTTGAGCAGCGCACCAGCTCAGAACTGCGAGATGAACTCCCAGGCCAGCGGTGGCACGAAGGCATTGCGGCCATCATCGCCATTCGATGCCCCGTCATTCACGCTCGAAGGCGTGTGCGCGCCGTCGAACGTGCACACCTTGACGGGATAGCCATCCTGGCAGCCTTCGAAGTCGTAACAGAGGTAGTCCCTGCTACCCACCGTCGCCGTCTCGATGTCCCCGGGAATCGTGCAGCCATTGTCCTCCGCATGCGTGAGGACACAGTACTTCCCGCCCTGCCGCGCAGAATCGTTGTTGACCCACGGACAAGTGCCATCGCTCATACCGGTGATCCCGAAGTACGCAATCGGGGCCTCATTCGTATCCGTCGGTTGACCAGGAAGATTGTAGTTGGCCGCGGCCATCGTGATGGCGCCGCGCAGCTTCGTCTGACGCGTGATCGACAGGGAGTAGCTCATCATCGCCCCGAAGCTGAAGCCCGTGGTGAAGACCCGG
Organism: Polyangiaceae bacterium; assembly: GCA_050304295.1. Taxonomy (GTDB): domain Bacteria; phylum Myxococcota_A; class Polyangia; order Polyangiales; family Polyangiaceae; genus JAFGBI01. The sequence continues at coordinate 6,963 of JBNLDK010000190.1, read as the reverse complement.
CTTTCGTCGATGCACAGGTGGTCGTTGATGAGGGCGAGTAGATCGTCGAAGAGGACGCTGTCTCGCGTAAAATCCCACGGGAAGTTGCCGATACCCTGGGGCGCCACGAAGATGGCGGGCTCGTTCGCCTGAGTCGCCTCGCGGTGAAGGCCGAAGAAAGCGTAGTTTTCCGCGTCGAAGTTGGGGCCGTCGCCGGCGGGATGCAGGCCATTCGCATTGCCCTCGGCCGAACCATATGCCTGGTGCCAGGAGAAGATGAGGCGATACGGGTGCGTTGGATCGTAGTCCGCCGGTATGTCGACGATGTATTCGCGAGTCGAGCCGCCGCTCGTGATACTGAGCCTGGTCGATGTGGGGAGACCGTTGGCAACCGACGAGCCACCGGCCGTCAGCGTGCTCGCACCATCGGTGACGCCACACCCGTTGCTCGGAACCGCGGCTCCGGTCTCTCCCCCGCTCCCGTTGCCACCGGTGGCGACAACTCCGCCGGTCGAATAGCCTCCTGTGGCGCTCCCGCCCGAAGCCACACCACCCGTGGGCGCACCACCCGTGGGCGCACCGCCCGTGAGCGCGCCACCGCTGGGCGCACCGCCCGTAGGCACACCGCCCGTAGGCACACCGCCCGTGGGCACACCGCCCGTGGGCGCACCGCCCGTGGACGCGCCACCGCTGGGCGCGCCGCCGCTGGGCGCACCGCCGCTGGCCCCTCCGCTTGCGGTCCCACCACTCGCGCTTCCCCCCGTGGCCGAGCCACCGGTAGCGCTACCCCCAGTGATGCCGCCCGGTTCCTCTGAGGTCGAACTCCCACAGGCCGTAACTCCAATCGACAGTCCGAGCACTAGTATGTGCAGCCATTTGCTACTCATGCGATTCTCCTGTGAAAGCTGAAGCGCCCCGGGACGTCCGCTCGCGCAGATTGCACGGGTGGCAGTCGGAAGACCGTTGAGTGGTAGCAGTTATCACGACCCACACAACCAGCTCAACGTCACTCACGGGCACTGGATGAACTTTTGGGACCACACGGAATTCGCGGAACGTGGACCCTGCCGCTGGGGGTGCCGAGCCCTTCCTTGGACCATGGGACTCCGCTGACGAGTGGAGACGAGCGCGCCATCCGACCCCTTGATCTACGGAGCAAGGCACCCAAATTCTTCGGGCCAGCGGGCTGAGGCACCTCACGCCTCGCTCGCCAGTGATGCGTGGTAGCGCCCCCGGGCGCTCCGCGAAAGGGCTCACAGGAGCCAGAAAGGAGAAGTGCGTCACGAGTCTCGCCAAATGGTTCCCGTTCAAGTTCGACAGCAAGACGAGGCAGGACGAGCAGTCGAGCGCAGCACCCGTACAAACCTCTGATACCGAGCCAGGCGCAGCTTTGGCTCCCTTCGACCCCGACCCGTTCGAGTTGATGCGCGAAATGCTGAACGACCCGCTCTTCTCAGATCCCTTCGGCGGCTTCGGCAAGCTCGACCGCTGGCTCGGCGACCACGGCCCCGGTCGCTTTCAGCCACGCGTCGATGTGGTGGACCGCGGCAAGTCCATCGAGGTGACCGCCGAGCTTCATGGCCTCGCCAAGGACGACGTCAAGATCTCGGTCGCCGGCGAAGCTCTGGCCTTGAGCGGCGAGAAGCGCATCGAGTCCAAATCGAAGAAAGACGGATGCTGCCGCGTCGAACGCGCCCACGGCTCATTCCGCCGCGTCATCCCTCTCCCCGAAGAGGTGGACCACGACCAGGTGGACGCCACGTTCAAGGACGGCGTGCTCAAGATCTCGCTCCCCAAGACCAAGCCAGTACTGCCCGTCCGGAGGATCGCGATCCACTGAGGACGGCGGAGCCACACACAGCACCACCGGAGCATCGCTGGGCCAGCGAACCACCCCGGTGGCAACTCGTGGGAGGGAGGACGACCCACGGTGTCCCCGGCCCATCGCTTCACGCGCTGCCTCCGCCGAGTCTCGCCCCCCTCCGGTGATGCCGCGCTGTCCCCCCACTCGGATCATCGCTGGATCCGCTCACCACGCGCTCCTCCCCCAGACTCGCGGTCACGCCCTGCGCTGGCGCGAGGCACGCATCTTGCTTTGATGAGGCTGCTTCATGCGCGCCAGACGTGCTCAGTGCCTGCGACCACTAACCCACCCGCCAAGGGTTGCGCGCCGACCAGGGCGCCCTATCATATACCCATACCCCGGTATGGGTATCAATGGAAACGCCGATGATGAGCCCCGACACCAAACTGAACATCGAGTCCCGACTCAAGCGAATCGCGGGACAGACTGCTGGCATCCAGCGCATGGTCGAGCAGGACCGCTACTGCGTCGACGTACTGCTTCAGATCGCAGCGACACGCGCGGCGTTGGCCAAAGTCGGGAAGCTGTTGCTCGAGTCACACATCCACACCTGCGTCGTCGGCGCGTTCGAGAGCCACGACGAGGCAGATCGAGAGGCGAAAATCGCCGAGTTGATTCGTGTGTTCGACAAGAACTGCGCAGGGTGAGAAGGATCCATGGCCCAGAAACACCACCAATGCTGCGACCACGACCGCGAAGGTCACGAGCACCAACCCCGCAGCCACGAACCCGGAGATCACCGCCGCCACCAGCAAGTAGAGCGCGACCCGGTGTGTGGCATGACCGTTCGCCCCGATGCGGCGCACCGCCACGAACACGACGGCCGGACGTACCGATTCTGCTCCGCTAGTTGCCGTGCGAAGTTCGCCAAGGACCCAAAACGCTATCTCGACTCGCCCGAGCACGGGCACGCTCCCGAGGTGGCAACAGGCGCTCGCTACACGTGCCCGATGCACCCCGACGTGGAGCAAGACGGCCCCGGGGACTGTCCCAAGTGTGGCATGGCGCTCGAACCCAAGGGAGCCCCAACACCCCAGGTCGCGAAGCGGACCGAGTGGACCTGCCCGATGCACCCGGAGGTGGTTCAGGACAGCCCCGGAGACTGCCCGAAATGCGGGATGGCGCTCGAACCTCGCACCGTCGAGGTCGAAGAGAAAGAGGACAACCCCGAGCTGCGGGACATGTCGAGGCGGTTCTGGTTCGCCGCGGCGCTGGCTTTGCCCCTGGTCGCCATCGTGATGCTCGACATGCTGCCTGGCCATCCGGTGTCCAGTGTCCTGCCGGGTCGGACGCGAGCCTTCGTCGAGCTAGCGCTGGCAACTCCGGTCTGTCTCTGGTCCGCGTGGCCTTTCTACGTTCGCGCCGTACGGTCTGTCCGCAACCAGCACCTGAACATGTTCACGCTGATCGGACTCGGGGTCAGTGTGGCGTATGTCTACAGTCTGGTGGCGACACTCGCTCCGGGTCTCTTCCCTGACGCATTCCGCGCCCACGGCGGTGAGGTAGCAGTCTACTTCGAAGCCGCGACAGTCATCGTCACCCTCATCCTTGTCGGCCAGGTACTCGAACTGCGAGCCCGGAGTCAGACCGGCGCCGCGCTCAGGAAGTTGCTCGGGCTCGCGGCGAAGACCGCCCGGGTCATCCGTGAGGACGAGTCCGAGGAGGACGTCGCACTCGACCTCGTCCAGGCTGGCGATCGGTTGCGCGTGCGCCCTGGGGAGAAGGTTCCCGTGGATGGTGTGGTGCTCGAGGGCGCCAGCAGCATCGACGAGTCGATGGTTACCGGCGAGCCGATCCCCGTCGAGAAGGGCCCCGGGGACCAGGTGATCGGCGCCACCATCAACGGCACCGGTGGGCTCGTCGTCCGGGCGGAGAAGGTCGGCGCGGACTCGCTCCTGTCCCGGATCGTCACGATGGTTGCCGAGGCCCAGCGCAGTCGAGCACCGATCCAGAAGCTAGCCGACGTCGTGTCCGGATACTTCGTTCCCGCGGTCATCATCACCGCGATCGTGACCTTCGTGGTCTGGTCGCTGCTCGGTCCCGAGCCGGCCATGGCCTATGCCCTGGTCAACGCGGTTGCCGTGCTCATCATCGCTTGTCCCTGTGCACTCGGCTTGGCCACACCCATGTCCATCATGGTGGCAACGGGAAAGGGCGCATCGGCGGGGGTGCTGTTCAAGAACGCGGAAGCGATCGAGGTGCTACGCCAAGTCGACACGCTGGTCGTGGACAAGACGGGCACCCTCACCGAAGGGCGCCCGGCGTTGGCGACGGTGGCCGCCGACGGCGAGTTCGACGATGAAGCGGTCCTGCAGCTCGCGGCGGCACTCGAGCAGGCCAGTGAGCATCCACTCGCCGAAGCCATCGTCCGCGGTGCGCGGGAGCGAGGCATCGAGCTACCGCCAACGGAAAGGTTCGAGTCGGTCACCGGGAAAGGTGTTCGGGGGCTGGTGGACGGCAAGTCGGTCGCTCTGGGCAACGGGGCGATGATGGAGCTTTCGAACGTGGACCTGCGAGCCATCGAAGGACGTGCCGAACAGCTCCGTCGCTCCGGACAGACCGTGATGTTCGTCTGCGTCGACGGCAAGCTCGCGGGCCTCGTCAGCGTGGCCGACCCGATCAAGGACAGCACTCCCGAGGCCATCGAGCAGCTGCACACTGAGGGACTGCGAGTCGTGATGTTGACGGGCGACAGCGAGACGACGGCGCGTGCCGTCGCCGCGCAACTCGGCATCGACGACGTCATCGCTGGAGTACTGCCCGATCAGAAGGCGCAGCACGTGAGGTCCCTGCAAGACTCTGGACACACCGTCGCCATGGCCGGGGACGGCATCAACGACGCACCTGCCCTGGCGCAGGCTCACGTGGGCATCGCCATGGGGACCGGCACCGACGTGGCGATGGAGACTGCCGGGGTCACGCTCGTGAAGGGAGATCTGCGGGGCATCGTCCGCGCAAGGAGACTGTCCCGGCAGACGATGGCGAACATTCGCCAGAACCTCTTCTTCGCCTTCGCGTACAACACGGCAGGCGTACCCATCGCCGCCGGAGTGCTCTACCCTGTATCCGGCCTCCTGCTGAGCCCGATGCTCGCAGCGGCGGCGATGAGCTTCAGCTCGGTTTCCGTGATCGGCAACGCCCTGAGACTGCGGCGAGCAGCGATCTGATTGGTTCCGGCGGTGCAGTGACGACAGCGACAGGGCTCCCGGAGCGCCATTCCGCGATCCGCAAGCCACCACCCGCGCGACCCGACGCTCTCCTCGCAGGTTTGACCCGTGGCTCGGAGTAGCGCAGGATTCGATATCTCTGACGGTGGGTTGAACCTCATTCCAGCCTAAACCTCGACCCTGGAAGGTTGCATCATGCCTGGGAAGATTCGGGTACGAGAAGTGTTTGCCATGGCTTGTGGGCTGAGCCTGGGGCTCGCGTGTGGCGGCGGCGTGGAGGGCTCGGAGGACGAACCCAACGGGGAGACTTCGACCGGAGGAGCCGGCGGCACCGGAGCCACGGCCTCGGGTGGCGACGACGCCGGCGGCTCCGGCGCTGGTGGGACCGAGACGGGGGGCAGCTCGGGAGGTTCGCCGGGCGGACGCGACACGACCGGCGGCTCCGGCGCGGGGGGCTCCGACCCCGGCGGCTCCGGCGGCGCGACCACCGGCGGCTCCTCGACGGGAGGCACCGACACGGGCGGCTCCAGCACCGGCGGCGAGCCGGCTGGAGGCAGCGCTGGAGTGGGGGGCGCACCCACCGGAGGTGTCGGGGGCAGCACGACGGGAGGTACTTCCGGTAGTCCAACGGGTGGAGCGGGAGGAGATGGGTGGATTTGCGACAACGAGGCCTGCGCCCCCGGAGCCGAATGCGACTGGGAAACGGGATGGTGCGAGTGCGTCGACGGCTATGAGGGAGACGGCTGGTGGTGCCTCTCCACCGCGCCATGCGCAGAGAACCCATGCCAGAACGGTGGCACTTGCCACCCCACCATAGAGGAGCTCTACCTGTGTACCTGCCCTGAGGGATTTGGCGGCGTACATTGCGAGACCGAGTGCTCGGGAGAGATCAGCTTCCCCGACGCCACGCTCGCCGAACATGTGCGGAGGGAAGCGATGCTCGACGCTGGCGAGCCGATCCTGGCGGAAGATCTCGTCAACGTGACCTCCCTCTCGATCTACGACACTCCCGTGAGCGATCTGACCGGACTCGAGTGCCTGACCTCCCTCAGCTGGGTGACCATGGGTGAGGTGGGTCTGACCGATCTGACACCCTTCGCCAGCCTCCCGCGCCTGACTCGCCTGCGAGTCAACTGCAACCCGGTCACGGACCTGACGCCCCTCGAATCGCTCATCAATCTAGTGGAGCTCGACCTCGGCAAGGACTCGAGCTGCACGGTCCCCGGCCAAGTGACGGATCTGTCTCCGCTGCGGGAGCTCCCGGGGCTCGCCACCCTGGTCCTCAGCGGGCACGACATCCAGGACCTCGAGCCACTGCGGACCTTGACTCACCTGCAATGGCTGATCCTCGACCGCAATGAGCAGCTCACCTCGCTGGACGCGCTGGGCGCCGCCGACCACCTCGAGTATTTCGTCGCCACGGACACTCAGGTCAATGACTTGACGGCGTTCGCCAGCCACCCCCGCATCGAAACCCTGTGGCTGAGCGGATCGTCTGTATCCGATCTGTCGCCACTACTGACCGCGCCATCGCTGCAAGATCTCTACATCCGATCCACGGCGATCGATTGCTCCGCCCAAGCCGACAACCTGGCAACCCTCACCGCGAACGGCGTGAGCATCAGCTCCGACTGCGACTGAGACGCTTCGGGGTCGCCTCGTCAGATATCGCTCGCCGCGGGGTTCGTGGTCTCGCCGCGCTGCTCACCATGCCACAACATGCGCGACCAACGGCCTCGACCCCGTCGAGTACCTCAGCGACGTCTTGCTCCGAGTCGCTGAGCCCCCCAAGGAAGAGCTCTGCTCGCTCATGACTACTGGGGGCGCACGGTGACGTGCGCATGCCCATCGATGTCCAGGAGCATCACGCAGTCGTCGTCCGAAATCCAGGTAGGGAAGTAGTCTGGCGGGCTGCCGGACGAGTCCTCGAGCTCCGCGACCACCACCGGAGTG
>JBNLDK010000189.1:0-36359 GCA_050304295.1 Polyangiaceae bacterium | reverse complement strand
AGATGAGGCGAGATCGGCGGTGCGTCAAGGCGCCGCGCGGCGCGCCCCCACCCCCACTACCGGGAGCCGGGCGCGTCGAGCCAGCGCTGGTACGCGGCTTCGAGCTCGTCGCGGGCCGCCGGATCGGAGCCGTACACGTTGCGCGTCTCACCGGGGTCGTGCACGAGGTCGAAGAGCATCCGCCCCCCGCTGGGGACGTCGACGACGAGCTTGCGGTCACCCAGCACGACCGCCCGCAACAGAAACGCGGTGCTGGCCACGGCACCTTCGCTGACCGCGGGCAGGTCGTCCGCGTCGAACGGCCCGTGCCCCGCCACGGGGACCCCCGCCAGAGCGCCCAGGAGCGGTCCGGTGCGGGTGGTGACGACCGGGCGCGTGACGCGCTGCGGACGACACCCGGGTACCCACATGACCAGCGGCACCCGGATCGACTCCTCGTACACATCGGGCCCGTGACCGTGAGTGCCCCGCTGCATGAGCGCCTCGCCGTGATCTGCCGTGACCACGATCAGGGTTCGCCCGAGAAGCCCCTCGCTCTGGAACCGAGCCAGGAAATTCCCGAGGCGCGCGTCCACGTAGGACACCCCGGCACGGTAGGCCTCCGCTTCGCTGCGCCGGGTACCATCCGGGTCGCGGTCGAGCAGGTACGGCGCGTGGACGTCGCTCAGGTGCGCGTAGGCAAACTTTGGCCCCGACGCGCGACGAAACCATTCCATCACGCCATCCAGCATGCTCGTGGTGGTGAGGTCGAACTTGACGTTCGGCACCGAGACGTCGCTCAGGTAGGGGTTGCGATCCTGGAAGCCGCGAAGCGAGAAGGGATTGAAATCGAGCTGGTAGAACACGCCCGTGCGGTACCCGGCCTGGGCAAACGCCTCGGGCAGCGTCCGGTCGGCGACGAACTCGTCGCTGGTGACGACGTTGCCCACCAGATCAGCCAGGGGACGGGCCGCGAGAAACGCCGGCACGCTCGTATTGGTGTGAGCGGTCGGGGCGTAGGCGCGCTCGAATCGCAGTGACCGGCGGCCGAGCTCGGTCAAGTTCGGAGCGATCTCCGGGGTCACGTGGTCCGCGCGCAGAGCGTCGATCAGCAAGATCAGGACATGCGGTGAGGGCGGAGGGCGGCAATCCGGAGGAAGGAGGACACCAGACAGGGCCGAACGGACCGGCGCGTCGCCCCCCCGACAGTCCTGGTCGATCCCGTCGCCGGGGATCTCGCGAACGGCAGGCCCGCGCCCCGGATCGCCTTCCTGACAGTCGGGTCCCCCGATCCAGGGCGCGAGGCTGCCGTCTCCGTCCCAGTCCAGCGGCTCCCGCAGCGCCAGGTTGGTGGCGTAGCGGGCCAGCGAGTGCTGGGTGACGAGCAAGGCGTGAGCCCGCGCAGTGCCCGGCGCCAGGTAGGCGACGCCAACCCACGCCAGAACAACGCCAGCCAGAGCTCCAGCCCAGCGCCATGCAATCTGAACGACCACCGCCCGTCCCGCGAGCATAGCCAGGAGCACCACCAACAGCTCCCCGACCACGGCGACTCCCCGTTGCTTCATGACCCCCAACAAGAGATGCAGGGTCACCAGCGACACGACGGCGCTCGTCGCCAGCAGCAGCGGCACCAGCAGCCGCCGCACCCGCGGGACGCGCCCGAGAAGCGCCTCGCACCGCGCCCGCATCCAGCCCATGGCGAGGCACGACGCGAGGGCCACACCAACGACCACTCCGAAGACCAGCGCGCGGATTTCCCCGGTGAACTCGAGACGTCCCGGCAGGAGGAGTCGCTCACCGAGGACGTGCGCGCCGCCAACCACCAGCGCGAGCACGCCCGCGGCCAGGACCGCCTCCAGCGACGGCAAGCGCTCGACCACCTGACGCCGATCGAGCGCCGCCAGCGCCGGGGCCACCAGTCCGCCGAGGATCAGCGGCAGCACGGCCAGCTGTCCCCAGGCGAAGACGGCCCCCAGCAGGGTGCTGGTGGCCGCGGGGCCGCGCGCCGCCTCCACCTGGAGCTCCAGGAAGGACACGATCAAGCTCGCCCCGGCCGCCAACGCCAGCCACGTGGCGAGTCGGGCCGACCAAGCGAGTTCCGGTGGGGTCGATTCTGACATCGCGAGCTTCGCTTCGAACCGCCAGCATACACGGCGTCGCCGGACGCGTCCCTCAGCCCGCCAGCCAGCTGGTTTGCGGCGAGATGGCCGCCTTTCGCTCGCCCCTGGAGCCTGTTCGAGCTCCGCGATGCCGGCCCCACCCGCGCCGTGAATCCGAAGTCAGCCCCTCGCCTCGGGGTTGGCGGAACGAAACTCGCGCCCGGAGATGGGAAATCCACGCCCGAGGCCTGGGCGTTTGCCCTCCCGGACCCTAGTTACCTGGGGACGCGTGGTGAGAAGGAGGGAGCGCGAGCCTTGAGTTTCCCGATCGCAACCGGCCAGGTGCTGGCGGGCAAATACCGGATCGAGCGCCTGCTGGGTCAAGGCGGGATGGGCGTCGTGGTCGAGGCCTGGCACCTGGAGCTCGAGCAGAAGGTAGCCGTCAAGTTCCTCCTGGCAGCGCTCGCGGAGCGACCCGAGGCGGCCGAGCGATTCCGGAGGGAAGCGCGCTCCGTCGCGCGCATCAAGAGCGAGCACGTGGTTCGTGTGCTCGATGTGGGCACGCTCGACGAGGGCGCGCCCTTCATGGTGATGGAGTTCCTCGAGGGACGGGACCTCGCGCACGAGCTGGAGGCGCGCGGACCGCTGCCGGTCCCCGAGGCGGTCGGATACTTGCTGGAGGCCATCGAGGCAGTGGCCGGGGCCCACGCCCTGGGCATCGTGCACCGGGACCTGACGCCGGGGAACATCTTCTTGACCCAGTGCCCCGATGGCTCACGCACGGTCAAGGTCCTCGACTTCGGGATCTCCAAGGCCCAGGCGACGGAGCCAGGCCAGATCAACCTGACCCAGACCTCGTCGATGATGGGCTCCCCGCTGTACATGTCGCCGGAGCAGATGAAGTCGGCGAGTCGCGTCGACGCGCGGACGGACATCTGGTCGCTGGGCGCCATCCTCTATCAGTCGCTTGCCGGCGCCCCGCCCCACAACGCCGAGACACTGCCCGATCTGTGTGTCGCGGTTCTGGAGCGGGAACCCCGTGCGATCAGCGAGTTTCGCCCCGACGTACCCCAGGAGCTGCAGCGCGTGGTCCTGCAGTGCCTGGAGAAGGATCGCGAGAAGCGTTTCGGCTCGGTGGCAGAGCTGGCTCTCGCGCTCGCGCCCTTCGGCGATTCCAGGGCTCAGCTGCATGCCGAGCGCGCCTCGCGCCTCCTCTCGACCGACCCGGGGCTGGCCACGAGGCAGGCGTTGCGAGCGCCAACCCTATCCGTGGACACCGGAGGTGTCGCCACGCAATCGCCGACCGCAGCGCCCGCGAGCTCCGTGGCCGGCAGCACCAACGGCAGGGCGAGCTCGACGGGTGCCAGCACGGATCCCGCCAGCGGCAACGCGGGGGAGACCTCGGCCAGCTTCGGCTACACGGACACCAGCCCGGGACGAGGCCGCCGGCGAGGGATCTTGCTGATTCTAGCCGCTCTAACCCTGCTCGCGGCCGGCGCGGTCGTGTTCCGCGGGCAGCTGGGGGCACAGGTCGCTGCCTCCGATGGCCCTGCCGACGCGCAGCTCGCAGTGGAGAGTGTCACCTCAGCGCTGGAGCCAGCAGCGCCCCCCACCCACGAGGTTTCCGCGAGCGCAAGCGCGCCGGCAACCGCCACGCCACCGGAGCCCCCGACACCGACCGTGACCCCGTCACCCCCGCCACGCGTGACACGGCCCGTCGCCGCGCGGCCGCCACCCGCAACGCACCGCACCACTCCCCCGAAGCCGGCTTCCCCGACGACGCAGCCCCCCACTGAACGCCCTGACGCCGGTGCCAGCAGCGGGGTTCGAATCTCGGATTTCGGAGGGCGGAGGTGAGCTCACTGATGCAGCAACACAGGCAGGTCGCTCGACGAGCGCTCTCCCGCGGCGCGCTGAGCGTTCTCGCCGGACTCGGCCTGCTCGTTCCCAGCGTGGCCTGGGCTCAGGGCTCGGGACGCGTCGAGGCCGAGGCGCTGTTCGACTCGGGACTGGAGCTGATGCGCGCCGGCGAGTTCACCGCGGCGTGCCAGAAGCTCGAGGAAAGTCAGCGCGTCGACCCGGGCGTCGGAACCCTGCTCTACCTCGCCGAGTGCTACGAGCTCGAAGGACGTACGGCGAGTGCCTGGGCCACCTTCCGCGAGGCGGCGGCGATCGCCGGCGCGGAGGGCCATCACGAGCGCGAAGCGCAGGGGACCGAGCGCGCCCAGCGTCTCGAACCGCTGCTCTCGCGCGTGACGCTGGAGGTCGCCCCGGAGAGCCGCCGGGTCGAGGGACTGACGATCCGCCGCGGCGACGTGGTCGTCTCCGCGCGAACCTGGGACACCCCGTTGCCCGTCGACCCGGGCGACTACCAGGTGGTCGTCAGCGCGCCGGGCTACCGGTCGCGTACCCTACCGCTGCACGTCGGCCCCGACGCGGATCGGGTCGTGCTGCCGATCCCGCCCCTCGAGGCCCTCCCCCCGGAGCCACAGGAGGTGGCCCCGACGCCCTCCCCAGCAACTCGGTCGACGGTCTCCGCCAACCGTGACGCGCGCCAGGACGAGGGCGCGCGCCGTGGCGGTGCCCACCGCGGCTTCGCCTGGGTGGCAACCGGCGTGGGTGTCGCGGGACTCGGGGTCGGTTCCGCCTTCGGTCTGGTCGCCATGGCGCGCAACGAAGACGCCCTGCGCTACTGCACGGGGAGCACCTGCGACGATCCCCGCGGCGAGGAGCTGACGCACGACGCCCGAACCGCCGCCACGGGGTCCAACATCGGCTTCGCCGTGGGCGCCGCGGGGGCGGTGACCGCCATCGCGCTGTGGCTGACCGTGCCGCCTCGCCAGCGAACCGCGGCACCACACGTCGCTCCCTGGGTCCATCCCGAGGCCCGTGCGGCGGGCATCGGTGCTGGAGGGCACTTCTGATGCGGCGCGGCGGGACGCGCTGGCTGGGCGCCATCGGTCTGCTCGGGCTGGTGCTCTGGGTGCTCGCAGGCTGTGAGCAGGTGATCGGGATCGAGGAACGGGTCTACCGCGGGGCCCAGGCCAGCGAACAGTGCCAGGATTACTGCGAGACCGTGCTGGAGGCCTGCGTCGGGGAGCACGCTGTCTACTCCACGATCGACACCTGCCTCGGGGTCTGCGAGAAGCTCCCCGTCGGCGATCCCCTCGAGCCCACCACGGACAACACCGTCACCTGTCGCGCCCGGCAGGCGGAGCTCGCGCTGAGTACCGAGCCGGGGGTCCACTGTCCGCGAGCCGGTCCTAGCGGGGATGGGTTCTGCGGGTCCGAGTGCGAGGCCTACTGCCAGCTGTTCGACGCCGCCTGCCCCGACCGCACCACCCCCAAGTGCCAGGAGAAGTGTCCAGCGCTGCGCAACGGCGTGGGGTTCGACGTCGCCCGGGACCACGACTTCGACACCCTCGAGTGCCGTCTCGTGCACGTCTCCTCGGCCACCGTCGACCCCGAGGCGCATTGCAGCCACGCCGAGTTCACCTCCACCGAGTGGTGCGTCGATCCCCCCGAGGAAGCGCCCGACTGCGGGGACTACTGCGCGTTCGTCATGGCTGCGTGCAGCAATGACCACGCCCAGTACGAATCGCTCGAGCAGTGCGTCGCGGTGTGTCAGACCCTTCCCCCCGGCACCAACGCCGACCAGAGCGAGAACACCGTGGGCTGCCGCCACTGGCACGCGCACAGCGCACTCCTGGACGCCGACACGCACTGTCCCCACGCGGGCCCCAGCGGCGACGGACACTGCGGACACGACGAGGACGGAGCAGCGGCCAACTGCGTCGCCTACTGCCACGTCGTCAGCGCCGCGTGCACGGACGAGTTCGCGGCGCACTACGACTCGCGAGCCGCCTGCGTGGCCGAGTGCTCCGCCGAGCCCAAGTCCTTCGGGGCCGTGGCGGACTCGCACTACGTCATCACTGGCGCCGAAACCCGCGACCCCTTCTCCTGTCGCCTGATCCACGCCGCACGATCGCTCGACGACGCGAGCCACTGCGCCGCCGCCCTCGGCGACGGCGACTGCAACTGACTGCCCCACGCCGGCTGGGTCCTCGGTCGCTCCGCGACCTGCGGTCGGCCGTGAAGCGCGTCCCTCGGCCGCTGGCGGAGGCGCGCCATCGGGACCCGGCTCACGGCGCGCCGTCGTCGATCCACTGGATCAAGCGTCGACGCTCGACGCAGCCTGGCCGCGGATCCGCGGGCGGCATCGTGTTGACCTCACCCACCACGCGGCGGATCCGGTGCAGGTGCTCGCGCACGGTTCCCTCGTCGTCCCAGTCGAGCCCCCGCGTGGCGAAGGAGCGCGACTCCGGATCGGTGAGTTCGCTCGAGTGGCACCGCGTGCAGTATTCGGCGAAGAACGCAGCGGGAAACCCATCGTAGGTGTCGTCGGTGCCTTCGGAAAGGGGCTCGGGATACACGGGGCAGCCGCGCACGGTAACCGTCTGTTGGTCGCCGGGCTCGTCATCGGCACCCGCACAGCCAGCGACTGCCGCACAGAGCCCACCGGCGAGCACCGCTGCCCAGGGTCCGTCACGGCGCGTCGTCCTCACGCCACCTCCATGGGGCACGGCAAGCGGTTCGTCAAATTCCCCCGAGAGCCGCGCGCTCGGGGCACCCGCCAGGAGGTCGGGACGGGGAACCGCTCACGGCGCCGCCAGCGCCTCACGCAGGGCGGCGGCGACGGCCTGCGGATGCGTGTGGTGGAGGAAGTGGCCAGCACCTTCCACCGTCACCAGGCGAGCGCCCGAGATCGCGTCGCGGTAGGCTTCGGCCGCCGCCGCGGGTTGCAGATCTGCGGCACCGTGCAGGATCAGGGTGCGACTCCGGACGCCGGCCAGCGCCGGAGTGTAGTCGTGGCGCATCCCCATGCTGAGGTACTGAGCGCGCACCATCCACGCGCCCGGAGCTGCGGTCCCCGCCACCACCGTCGGAGGGAGCGGCCCGACCGCCTCCTCCCAGTATTCCAGCAGCTGGCGGTCCAGCGCCTCGAGCTCCGCCTCACACTTCCCGAAGCACGAAGCGAGATCGAGGTACCGGTCGCGCCAGGCGTCGAACTCGGCGTGCCGCTCCGCGGGGAGTCGTGCTCGAAGACCTTCGAAGAGATCCTCGTGAGGCGACGGCAGGCGCAACAGGTCCGCGGGAGCGAGGAGGACCAGCGCCTCGACCCGATCAGGAAACTCCGCCGCGTAGAGCGCCGCGAGGAACCCACCGTAGGAGTGTCCGACGAGAAGCAGTCGCTCCTCGCCGAGGATGCGTCGGATGCGCTCGATGTCCGCCACCTGCTCACCGATGCCCAGGGCCCCGACGAGGGTCTGGATGTTGTGCCCGGTATCCCGCGACGCGAAGCCCCGGATCGGGCGAGTCGACTCTCCCGTCCCGCGCTGCGCGTAGTAGTGGATCCGAAACTGGTCCTCCAGAAGCTCGAGCCCCGGAATGGAACGAGTGGGTGCCGCCCCCGGCCCGCCGTGCAGATACAGGACGGGACGTCCCTTGCCGCGACCAAAGTGGCTCAACTCGATACCCTCGGCCACTCGCCACGGACCGCTCGCGTCACTCCCTGCGGGCTCGAGCTGCGGGTGCGCGGCAAGACGGCCCGGCACGTAGATCGGCCGCACGACGAACCACCAGTATCCAGCCGCCAGAAGTCCCAGTAGAGCCAGCGTTCCACCCGCAATCCAGAGCACCCACCTTCTCCTGGAACGCTGCTTGACCACGGCCCCGAATAGCACACGAGCGCGAGGCAGAGCAGCGCTGTTCGCGACGCCATCGAACGGTGTGAGACACGTTCCATCGCTGCTCCTCGGGTCCCACGGATCGAGTGTGAGGGTGGCGATGATCGCCACCTGGCGCGGCGCGCTGACGCGCCGTTTGCCCCGAGCGCCCGTGGACCGCGGTGCTAATGTTGCGGGATGCACGAACTGCGGGGTGGGGCAGGGTGGAGCCAGGGCGGGCAGATCGTGGAGACCTGGGAGCAGGGCCTCCGCGATCCACGCCGGGATACGGCGCCGCCAAGTGCGACCCAGCCCACCGCGGAGAATGCGGCGTCGCCGCCAGCCGCGACGGAGACAGCGGTCGCACCTTTTGACCAGTCGTGGGCCGAAGGCCTGGGATGGCGCGGGATGAGATCGGTGTTCGACGCACTCGACGAGGGCGTCTACGTGGTCGCACCGGATCGACGGATCCTCTACTGGAATCACAGTGCCGAGCAGCTGACCGGCTATCTTGCGGCGGACGTGGTCGGGCGCCGCTGCCCCGAGACCCTGCTGCGGCACGCCGACGACAAGGACCGGATCCTGTGTCGAGGAAACTGTCCCCTCCACGAAACGCTGTGCGATGGCCAGTCGCGACAGGGCGAGGTCTATCTACAGCATCGCGCGGGGCACCGATTGCCCGTCTCGGTTCGCGTGGTGGGGCTGGTGAACGACCGGGACGAGGTGGTCGCGGCCGCCGAGATCTTCAGGCCCGCCGTGGTGGGTAGTACCAAGAGCCGGGAGCTCGAGGTAGCTCGGCGCATGGCCTACGAGGACGCGCTGACCGGACTGCCGAATCGGCGGTTCGCCGAGGACGATCTGAAACGGCGACTGCGCGACCTGCGGGAACACGACCAGTCCCTGGCCGTGCTGATGCTGGATCTGGACCGATTCAAGAGCATCAATGACGAGCATGGCCACGCGATCGGCGACGCCACGCTGCGCGTCGTGGCGGACAGCTTGACCGCCGGAGTGCGAGCGCCGGATGTCGTGGCACGGTGGGGTGGCGAGGAGTTCCTCGTGTTGATCTCCGGGATGACCCACGAGGATGTGATCGCCATCGCCGAGCGTCTCCGCATCCTCGTGCGCCACTCTCGGGTGCAGTTGCCGGATGGCGGCGAGTGTCGAGTGACGGTGTCGATCGGGGGCGCGCTGGCGATCGCCAGGGACACCCCGGAAACGCTCGAGGCGCGCGCGGACGAGATGATGTACGTGAGCAAGAAGGCAGGAGGGAACCGCATCTCGCTGGCGCAGCAGCCACCACCTTCGCCTGGTCCATCCCTCGAGCCCATTCGCGGCCAGACGTTGCCCTCCCTGCGAATCAGCTTCTTCCCCGAGAAAGCGCCGCAGTGAAGCGGACCGGCACCGTTCAGTCGCGACGCGGCTCACCACCGCCGACATCCTGGGCGACGCCAACCTGACGGGCGAGCGCGGCGCGTTCATCCTGGCGATAAATTGCCGGAAGCTCGTGACCACCGCTACTGGCAGTCACGAGCTCTGGCCGGCTCACGCGGTCGGGGTGCGACCGCTGCGCGAGGCGTTCGCTAGACGTAGAACCTCTTCCAGAGGGTCGCGTAGACGCCGGGTTTCCCCCAGACCTCGGGCAAGTAGTAGACTTCGCGGTTGTCCGCTATCGCGAACAGCATCGCGCGACCATCGACGAGCTTGCCCGCCGCGATCTGGATGAAGCTGTTGGCGAGGTAGTGCTGCGAAGCGTTGAGGGTGACCCACGAAGACCAGCTCTGGTCGCCGCGGATCGACGTCGCCACGGTTCCGTTCTTCCGCGTCGCCTGCACCTGGATCCGGCCATCCTGGATCAGGACGGCGGAGACGTCGGCCGGATAACGCCCGCCACCGAGGGAGACCAGCGACGAGAAGCTCGAGCCGTTGCCCCAGGCGTGGGAGACACCACTGCCCCAGTCTGCCACGAAGACCACCGACATCCCGTTCCAGCGGACCGCGTCGATCCCCTTGCCCTGGCCCGCCTGACCGATCTGGCTCCAGCTCGACCAGCTCGAGCTCGCCCCTCCCGTCTTCTGGGTGGTGTAAAGCTTGTTGTCCGTGCCCAGCACGAACAGCTGAGTCCGGTTGCCACGGCCTCCCGTCGCAGCCACGTCCTTCACGGTCGTCGGCGTTGGTTGCACGCTCCAGCCGCTCCAGCTGCCACCAGCCGTGTTCTCCCAGCGCTGCCAGAGCTGACCGGAGCTGTTGACGAGCCAGATCACCTGACGCCCGTCTTCGAGGTTCGTCGCCCCCATCTTCCTCGCCCCCCCCACCTGGGAGGAGTTCAGCTGCCAGGGGTCGAAGTCCAGGGATCCCAGCTGGAGCTTCGTCTGGTCGCGGAAGGAGATCCGCTTCCAGTCGCTGTCCGACGCCCACACCCGGGCCTTCCCCTCGGACGTGTGCGAGATCGCGAGCCCCTCGGCGCGGTCGGGGGCGGCCACGAACTTGAGCGAGGTGGCCATCTCGTTGCCCAGGCTGCAGCCCTGGCTGGCATGTCCCGAGTTCACCCCGATGATCGAGCCGTTGTAGATCACGGGACCGCCCGAGGCGCCGTCCATGACGTCGCAGTCCGCGTACATACCGGCCCGCCCCAGCAGCCCGAGCGGGTCGTTGCGGATCACTCGACACCAAGCGTCGACGCTCGGTCTCCCCGTCGCGTCGTACTTGTCGCCGGGGTAGCCTCGGGAGCTGACCCCGTCGCGGCTCTGAGCAGTGAAGCCGACGATCGGGACCTCCCCGTAGGTGGCCAGCTCATTCTGCAGGCTCTGGTTCAGGGTGAGGATGGCCCAGTCGTCGGCAGGCACCATGGTCCCTTCCGAGAAGTCCCAGGCCATGCCCTGCACTGAGCGCTTGGCGGAGTAGGGTCCCGGACCCGTGAAGGGCGTGGCGATCCCCAGCTGCGGGTAGAAGTCGATGTCGCTGGTCTGCACGCCCTCGATGCAATGCGTGGCCGTGAGCACCTTGTTGGGAGCGATCAGCGTGCCGCTGCAGTACCCCGCCGGGCTGACGACCCGGCCGATCGCCGCGTTGGGAGCGCTCAGGGTCCTGATCTCGACGCGATTGTCGCCGCCACAGATCGACGACTGGGAGACCTCTCCGAACTCCTCCTCGGCGTCGAACTCGCCGGAACAGCCGGGGGCGGCCAGGAGACTCGCCCCCACGACGGTCAGGACGGCAGCGGTGGTGCGCAGGCGGATGCTCTTCGTGGTCGGTGCAGATTGAACTTGCTGATGGAGAATGTGGGTCATCGTCTTTCCCTTTGCTGTGCCAGGGCTACTGGCGTCTCGACGACGCGGGGAGCGCTGTCGAGAGAGTGGGTGCGCTCGGTGAACGCACGTCTCCAGTAGCCGTCGGTTGCGACGACGCCGATTACTGTCGATTACTCCCGCACACCGCTGGTGCGGCGCGCCCGCGGTTCGCTCCCAGCGCGGCTCCGAGCACCCCTGACAGGGCTCGGCGCGAGGTAGCGACGCGCTACGGTTGCTGGTCGAGGAGCTCCCGCACTCGTGCCAGGAGCTGGCGGCAGTCGAAGGGCTTCTCGAGCAGGTTCACCTCGGCCTCCAGCACGCCATGCTGAGCGATGACGTTCGCGGTGTAGCCCGAGATGAACAGCACGGGGAGGTCCGGCTGGCACGCTCGCAACCTCGCGGCGAGTTGCTTCCCGTTCATGTCGGGCATCACGGCGTCGGTCACAAGCAGGTGCACGCTGCCACAGTGCTCTCGGAAGCGCGCCAGCGCCCCGGCGCCGTCCTCGGCAACCAGCACGGTGTAGCCGCCCGATACCAGCACCCGACGCGTGAACTGACGCACCTGGGGGTCGTCTTCGGCGAGCAGGATCGTCTCCGTGCCCCTCGCGACCTCGCTCGCGATCGCCCGCGGAGCGGCGGCGGTCGCGCCGTCGCGAATCGGCAGGTAGACGCGGAACGTCGTCCCCCGCCCGGGTGTGCTTTCGGCAGTGATGTGCCCCTCGCTCTGCTTGACGATGCCGTATACGGTGGCAAGCCCAAGCCCCGTTCCCTCACCGACCTGCTTGGTGGTGAAGAAGGGCTCGAAGACCCGACGCAGCGTTTCAGCGTCCATGCCTCGTCCCGTGTCCCGAACGGTGAGCACGACGTAGTCCCCCGCTTTCACGTCGCCAGATATGGCTACGGCGGTCTCGTCCAGCACCGTCTCGGCGACCTCAATCGCGATCGTGCCCCCTCGCGGCAGCGCGTCGCGTGCGTTGATCACCAGGTTCATCACCACCTGCTCGACGAGCACGGGGTCGGCGAACGCGGCTCGCACCCCCACTCCGCGCCGCCGCTCGATGGCGATGTTCTCCGGTAGCAGCCGACCGAGCAACCGACTCAGGGTATCGATGATCTGGTCGACATCGACCGCGCTGGGCCGCGTCACCTGACGACGGCCAAACGCGAGGAGCTGCCGGGTCAAGCTCGCGGCTCGTTCCACCAGATCGGCAATCTCACGAAGCGCCATCGCGGGTTCGCCTTCGGCCACCACCGGCAGCGCGAACTCGACGTTCCCCGCGATGGCCGTCAGAAGATTGTTGAAGTCGTGGGCAATCCCGCCTGCCAGCTGTCCGATGGCCTCGAGCTTCTGGCTCTGCTGTAGGCGCCGCTCGAGCACCGCCTTCTCCTGGTTGCTCTGAACCTGGCTGGTGATATCTGCGCAGATCCCCACCAGACGCGCCGGACGCCCTGCGGCGTCCTTGAGCAGTCGTCCCCGCACCTCGATCCAGGCCTCGCGCCCGTCCGCCCGGTGGATGCGGTGCTGGTAGTGGATCTCGACCTCGTCATCGGCGGCCTCGAGGTACTGTTCCACGCGAGCGTTGATGGCTTCCAGCTCCTCGGGAGCAGCAAACGCCGCATAGGCAGCGTAGTTGCCGCCAAACTCCCCCGGCTCGAGCCCAAAGATCCGCTCGGTCTCTGGCGACCACTCCACCCGATCGGCTTGCAGGTCCCACTCCCAGGTGCCCATGCGCGCAGCGGCGAGCGCGTAGCGAAGCTTCTCTTCGGCTCGACTCATGTCGTCAGGGAGGTCGTGTGATTCGCCTTCTGTCGCCATGCTCGTCGCCCCCCGGAGTGCTCCGCGAGTGCGCTCCGAGCCAACCAG
This sequence comes from Polyangiaceae bacterium, assembly GCA_050304295.1. Taxonomy (GTDB): domain Bacteria; phylum Myxococcota_A; class Polyangia; order Polyangiales; family Polyangiaceae; genus JAFGBI01. The sequence goes on along the minus strand of JBNLDK010000189.1, from coordinate 23,401 downwards.
GGTACGCAAGTCCCTCACCCACCGCAACGCATCGCGGGTCCGGCCGACCAGGCCCCGCCACCTTCGCGATCCGCCGCACGTTCGGGATACCTGGTGGGCACCGCGGGCGCGGACCCCGCGTGCCCACGCCCGCCGTGGGGCAAGGTACTCGGGTCCTGGACTCGCCCCCCAGTGAGATGCGTTCGCCGGGACTGACTACTTCTTCTTCAACAAGTTCAGTACGGCCAGCAGCGCGACGGCCCCCGCGGTGGCAGTGACGACGCGGCCGACGATACCGCCCACGTGGATGCCCAGAACACCAAACAGCCACCCACCGATGAAGCCCCCCGCAACTCCCACGAGAATGTTGACGACCAGACCGAAGCCCTTGCCCTTCCAGAGGTGTCCGGCGAGAAAGCCGGCGATACCGCCGATGGCGAGGAACAGAATGACGCTCATGGTGGGAGCCACTCTAGCACTGACGTGGCGCACCGCCGCATCCATCGAGACGCCCCAGGGCCCCCACGAGTCGCCCTGCAACGATCGCGCCAGGAAGTCGCCGTATCGAGAACGGGCGTTCCGTCCGTCACCCCCCAGTGGGCGGCCCAGGCAGGCACGACATGAGTCAGGACACCGCCGCTCGGGGTCGGCGATGCGCTGGCCATTCTGCGCTACGATAGACGGCATCGTCCCCCCCGCGAGACCCCTCCGTGAGCGCCGCGCCCGCTAGCTTCACCCCCACGATCTCGGTTCGACTCCTCTGGCCCTATATTCGCCTCCGCGACTCGCGCGGACTGATCGGCGATCTCGAGGAGATCAATCCCTGGCTGGTGGATCCGGACGCACGCCTCGCCCACGCCGAGGCGGTGCGCCTGATGATGGTCGGCATCGAAGACGAGGACGATCCACCCCGGGGTCTGCGGGCCGCCGCGCTCGTCGAGCCGGAGGACCGCGACCCCGTCGAGTACGCTGCGCGCGGCTGCAGCACCCTGGGAGAGGCCCTCGCGGCCTGGTCGCGCTGGTTCCCAGTCCTCAACTCCGCCTCGGCGCTCTCCCTCACCGAGGAGGGCGAGCGGGTGCAGATGGTGTACCGGGTCGTCCACGGGCAGCCCGAGCCTCCGTCCTTCGCCGACTCGGTGATCGCGGGGCTGGTCCACTTCATCCGCCGCAACGCGCGGATCGACGAGCGCGGCTGGGAGCTTACCTTCACCCAGCCCGAGCCAAGCTACCGCAACGAGTACTCGCGCTTCTTCTCCGGAGCCGTCCGCTTCGCGGCCCCCGTGAACGCACTGGTGCTCCCCCGCGCGGTGCTCGCCGCCCCGATGCTCCCGCGCTCCCCCACCCTCACCCGCGCCTACCAGCTTCGCGCCGACCAGCTGCTCCACCGATTGCGCACCGACGACTCCACGGTGATGCGTGTCCGTGAACTGGTCGTCACCCATCTCGGCTCAGGCCAGGTAACGATGAACTGGGCCGCCTCGCAACTGGCCATCAGCGTCCCCACCCTGCGGCGCCGCCTGCGCGACGAGGACACCACCTTCTCCAGCATCGTGGAGGACGTCCGTCGCAACATCGCCCAGGCCGAACTGCGCGCCGGGCGCGCCTCGATCGGGGAGATCGCCCGCGCCCTCGGCTTCTCCACCACCGGCGCATTCGACCGCGCGTTCCGCCGCTGGAGTGGCGCCCCCCCCTCCGGGTTTCGCACTGGCAGCCCGGAGGCCGCCAGCGAGTAGTCGGACGGACGCGGAGGTCGATTCGCACTCGCCCTGCGGCGCCAACCCAGGGCGCGGACTGGTGCTCGCTACTCGGTACTCTCGAACGGCCCGATGTCGGGCGCCGCACCATCGTAGGGTAGCCCCACGTCGACACCGGCGTTGCGCAGATCGCTGCCCGACACGAGCTGCAGGTAGTCGATGCTCGGCAGGCTCCCATCGCTCTGCCGTGGCGCTTTCAGCTGGGAGGCATCCACACTGACGAAGTCGTCGTTCGTCGCCGCACGACCGTCCTGCCAGCTGTTGTTCGTGATGTCGATGCTGGTCGCCAGCAACGATCCATTGTTCCCAAGAGAGATCGTGTTCTTGATCGTCAGCGACGCAGCGATGTTGGTGCTGCTGAAGTTGATGTTGCTGCCGTTGCCGTGGGCCGCGCTATTGAGGATCGTGACGCTGCCGCGGTTGCTGTTGTGGTCGAAGCCGTCGTGCACGTTGCCCGCTGCGATGCAGTTCTCGTAAACGGCATGGTGACTGAGATCCTTGTTGTCACTGCCACCGGTCTTGAATCCGTTCCCGTCCCCCACGCCGACAGAGCCATCCTTCAGCTTGCCGTTGTCGATCGCCCAGCAGCTCTCGTAGGTGGTCGTGACGTTGTCCGCCGGGCGCAAGTAGCCGTCCCAGCCATCGTCGAGGTTGTTCCAGGCACGGCAGCCCACGAACCGGTTGCCGGTTCCGACGTCGAGCTTGGCGGCAAATCCATCAGCGTTCTCCAAGCTCGAGTCAGCGTTGAAGTAGGAGTCACAGTTGAGAATCAGGTTGCTGGCCGCACCGTTTCCCAGCTGCAGACCCGTGTCCGCGCATTCGGAGAACGTCGCAAACTCGATCGTGTTGTGGGACCCACTGATGAACATGCAGTTGTCCCCGGCACCGAAGACATCGATGCCGTAGACGTGCCAGTCGCTGCCCGAGAGAGAAAGACCGCGGTTGCTCGAGTTCTCGGCCATGGAGGAGAAGTCCAGCCTCGGCCGCTCGCTGTCGAGTGGGTAGGCCAGGAGGCTGACGCCGGATCCGGTCAGGCCGATCTTCTCGCCGAATCCGTAGGTGCCCCCCCGCAGGTAGATGGTCCCGCCGTCGCTCACCCGGGACAGCGCGACCGGCAGCGTCGTCGGATCCTCCAGCGTACCCGCTGCCGCCTCGGTCCCGTTCGGAGCCGCGTACAGGGCATTGGGGTCGATCGCGACGGGGGGCGTTCCGCCCGTCCCGGTATCGCCCCCCGTGGCGAGCGCACCACCCGTCGGGCCCCCCCCCACGGCGCCGCTTCCGCCCGTGGGAAGGCCCCCGCCAGTGGGGGTGTTGCCACCGGTCGTCGCGGTGCCACCGGAGGTCCCATACCCGCCGGTCGCCACGTCACCGCCGGTCGCCGGGAGCCCGCCGATACCCAGGTCGCCACCGGTCGCTGGAAGCCCCCCGGTGCCCAGGCCACCGGTTGCCCCCGCCCCGCCCGTCGTCACGTTGCCACCCAGTCCCCCCAGGCCACCGGACGAGCTGGCCCCTCCCGCGGTGTGCATCCCACCGGTCGCGGTTCCGCCACCAGCCGGATCATTCACGTCCCCCTCTCCACAGCCTAGCGCCAGACAGCTGATGGTCACAGCCACGATTCCCAGGTGCCCCGATCCTCGGGTGGCGCCAGAGTGGAGAGCCAAAGACGGGGTATGATTCCGCTGGTGCATGATGACGGGTCCCGATTCCGCCGATCGATCGTCGTCGATTGGACCGTCGGAGCAGCCACTCACTCTAGCTCGGGGACCACGCCGGGAGTAGACGTTTGCTCGCAGTCGAGCAGCGCACACCGTCGTCGAGTGGCGCGGGGTGTCCGAACCGACGTCAGTTCGGCATGCAGATCGAGTAGTCTCCGTAGTTCCACGCCCCCGCCGGGCAAAGCGTGTTGCAGGCATCCGCGCCGGTGCCGTCGGGATCGCAGTACGGCTGGCAGTAGGCGTCCGCGCCCTGGAAGCCAATGCACGCGGAGCCCGGCTCGCAGACGGCGCCCATCGGAAAGCAGGTCTCGCCCTGCGGGATTGAGCCGGCGGGCTGACAGATCGCGCTCTCGCGACCGTAGCAACCCAGCCCGGGACCGCAGTCCTGGACCAGCGGATCGCAGAGGCCAGTCCCCGACCCCGCCGTGCAGTACGCGCCCACGGGCGCCATCGTGGCCGCGCTCCAGACCTCCACCGTTGCCCCGGGACACAGCGTCTCGCAAGCGAGCGGTGAGGTCGCGTCGAACAGATCGCAGTAGGGAGCGCAGAGATCCGCACCAGTGCCCCAGGCGCAGGCGAGCCCCGCAGCACAGTCCGTGTCGTCACTACAGGGATCGCCGAGCTGCGCGACGCCTTCGGGGAGGCACACGGACCACTCGGCGTCGTAGCAAGCGAGGCCGGCGCCGCAATCCTGGTCAACGACGCTGCACTCGGGTTCGGGTCCCGGCGGGGGCTCGTCCGGGGGGGCGTCGACCCGCCGCCGCTCGCCGAGGCGCGTGTTCATCCGCGCGCGCCCACCGGTCAGCTCCTCGAAGGACGCCCAGGGGGAACCGGGCGTGTTGCCGCCGAACGATTCGGCCCAGGCCGAGGCGGCCGCCATCATCTCGTCCGTCGCCGGCGTCGCGCTCAGCACGACCACCGCCATCGTGAAGGTGCGCTCGCTCTCGGCGAGCGGCGTCCGCACCCCATGCACCGCCTGGATGTCGGCAAGGGTGATCTCGTCCATGCCGCTGGCGTCGATCGTGACCGTGCCCGCCGCTGTGTCACGCTCCACGGGCTCCCGCTGCGCGTCAACGAGACGGACGTAGCTCTGCGGGATCTCCGCCCCGTCCGCGAGCCCCATCATGTAGAGCTCGAGAGGAGCGAAGGGGCGATTGTCGTCGGGCGTCGTCAGGGGGGAGAAGCGGCCCACGACGTAGTGGATGCGACCATCGGGCTCCGCAGTACAACCTGGCGGCACCGCTCCTGCCGGGATCTTGCAGCGCAGGGTGGCAGCGTCGAACCCACCGAGCTGGCCGTTCACGCTGACCGTTCCCCAGTGCGCCGCCTGCCCCCCCTGGAATTCGTCGCCGAACCCAATACTCTCGTCGAGGTGCACCGCCCAGCGATGCGCCACCTCGTGCGCGAAGGGTGGGCGCGTCTCGAGGTCGGTGAAGTCCATCCCGATCGCGCTCTCGAGCCTTCCCGCCCCGCCGAACCACTCCTCGGTACTGTAGCGGTCGATCCCCGTGCCCGGGATCGTCGCCGTGCTCACCAGCTGATACCGGCCATCGATCTCGGTCGACACGCGCTTCGTGCTCAGGAAGACGACGAAGTCGTACTCGTCGGGATAGAGCTCGAGGAAGAGACGCGACGGGAAATCGAGACCCCGCCGATCCTCGGGCGCCACCTCGACGCCGGAGGGAACGAGCAGGTATTCGTCGAGCGCCTGCGTGGCGTCCGCGTCCACCAGGTTCAGCACGTGGTCGTGAACCCGACTGCCCTCGGGCAGTGGCACGTACTCGGCCCCCGCTGCCCCGCTCCCCCCCACGGCCCCCGTCGCACCACTGCCCGCGGTGCCACCCGTCGCCGAGACGCTGCCCGTGCCCGTCGTACTACCCGTGGCGGCAGTGCTGCCGGTGCCCGCGGTGCCCCCTCCCGCATTCTCGTCGCCCCCGTCTTCGCCCCCACACCCCACCGCCAGCACGACCGACAAACCCAAGAGTACCAAGCGCTTCATGCGCGCCACCGTACTCAACGGGGCAGGACGCGTCGATGTCGAGATGCAGCCTCGATGGCAGGCATTTGCCTCGTGAATTCCCGCTTCGCGCGGCAATCGCGAGGCGAGGGAAGCTCCACCGACGAGTCACCGTATGAGGCGCGCCCGGGTCGATCCGGATCGGTGCCCCACGAGCCGCTGGACCCAGTCCGACCCGAGCCGGTACCATCCCACACGGGACGGCGGTGCTCGTCGTCCTCCACCCAGGTAGGCCGAATTGTCCAAGCTCGCGATCAAGGGAGTGTTCGCGCTGATCGTTGCGGCGGTCGCCTACGTCGCCTGGCAGGTCAAGCAGCAGAACGCGAAGAAGCGCCTGGCCGAGATCGACCACGGCGAGCGTTGCGTTGCGTGCCATGGCACCAGCGTCACCGTCACGGACGGCAAGGCTCGCTGCAATCAGTGCGGCTATGTGTCCAACCTGGCGTTCTTCCAGGCAGCCAAGGTCTCCGACGACGACATCGCCGCCGTCACCAAGCCCGAGACGAGAGGCCACTGACTTCGATCCCATCGCCCCACGACACGACGCTGTCTCTGGATACCAGCCCCCGCCACGGCGACCCCCGGCTCAGGGTCCACTGATGGGCGCGCGCTCGATCGGCTGCTGACCGCGTGAGCCGCACGCCGAGTTCTCCGTGTCAACGCAGTCGGTGGGCGGGATCCCCACCACGCGGAGCTCTCCCTCGACGACGGCCTCGCCTTCGTTCACCGTGTACCCGAGGTCGAGGAGCAGGCTGATGTCCGTGTGGTCCCCGAGCTCGACGCCACTCAGGCCGTAGGTCGATGCGAAGGTCTGAGGCGTGGTGAAGTCGAGGGTCGCGAACGACACCCCGAGCTCCGTGATCTCCCCGTCGCTCGCTTCGATCGTGACCGAGACCGGGCGAGCCGTGGCGAGCCTCCCATCCTCGGTGTCGAGAGACAGCTCAGCCGCGAGGGTGTACCGCCCACCTTCGACGTCGAGCACCGGGTCCGCCAGCTCGACGCACACCGGGCCGTCGGCAGTTGCTGCCAGGTTGAGCTCGGTCGTGGCCCCTTCCGCCCAGGTCACGGTCAATGGCGTGTACTCGTTCAGCAGGTCGAGCACGGCGCCCGCCTCGAGCGCCCCCTGTGCCGGGACCATCCCCGACTCGCACGCGCCGTATCCCCAGCTCCCGTAGGTGACCAACCCTGCCTGCGTGGCGTCGCCGTCGATGAGCTCGATGACGCCGCCGAAGTCCCCCACAAAGACGCCGGTGCCAAAGGTCACGTCAACGCTCGTCTGGACCGTCTCGCCCCCTTCGGGTTCGAGCACCTCGACCGCGAAGCTGCCGCCGAGCGCATCCAGCTCGAGGGGCAGCGACAGCTTGGCCTGGCTCTCACCGTAGGCAACGAGCTTTCCGTCGAGGGTCTCGTCCAGGGCGCCGTCGGCGGTCGTCAGGCGAACCGAGACGTCGATCGCGACGTAGTCCTGGCAGGGAGTCCCTAGATCCATCGCGATCATCGGACCGCCGTCCGCACGGCGCTCCACGGGTTCGGAGTCGATGAAGGCCGCCGTCCCCTGCGCCTCGATGACGACAGTGACCGTGGTGCTCTCGCCCTCGGGTGTGAGCGCAACAGCGGTCGCCGACCAGGAGTCGGGCAGGTAGGTGAGCGTCGCCTCGTGGGTGCCCTCCGCAAACGCGAGGATCTGCTCGGCCGTGACGCCGATCGCGGACGCCTCGTCGAGAGCCAGGGGCTTGGCGGTCTCCTCACAGGAGCCGCCGTCGGTCGTGCCTTCGCCGTCGCCACCCAGCTCTCCGCCGCTCTGGCCTCCAGCACAGCCCAGCGTCGCGATCAGCGCGGCAAGTGTCAGGGCGTTCCAGCGATGGGTCATGTCGATCGTCTCCGGGTGGGCGCTGCGTTCCAGAGGAGTATGTCTGGCTCGGCCCCCTGGATCTAGGTCTCCAGTGCACATTTCATGCTCCCATAATACCCACTGATGTGCAGAATGGATAGATATGGACTTCGAGCAGGTCGCTTCCCAGTTCGTGCGGGCCCTCCGCGGAAGGCGGTCACAAACCGCGCTGAGCCGGCGCCTCGGCTACCGCAGCAACGTCGTCTACACCTGGGAGTCCGGCGGCGGGTATCCCACGGCGGCGCGGGCTTTCGAGATCGCGGCGCGCGTCGGGATCGATCCCGACGCAGCCATCCAGCGCTTCTACGGTCGCGAGCCCCCGTGGCTCGCCGAAGGATCCCTCACCACTCGAGCTGGGGTCGCGGCGTTCCTGCGCGATCTGCGCGGGCGACAACCCCTCACCACGCTGGCCCCCGCGGTGGGGCGAGACCGCTACGCGCTCTCTCGATGGTACCAGGGCGCGACGGAGCCACGGCTCCCCGACTTCCTCCGCGTCGTCGAGGTCAGCTCGCTGCGCCTGCTCGATCTGCTTGGGGCCTTCGTCGATGTCGAGTCGCTACCCGCGGTGGCGGAGGCTGGACGCCGACTGGCAGCCGCGCGGCGCATCGCCCACGAGGCTCCCTGGTCGCACGCGGTGCTGCGCGCGCTCGAGCTCGCCAGCTACGAGGCACTGGCGCGTCACGAGCCGGGCTGGATCGCACGGCGCGTCGGGATCTCGCTCGACGAGGAGGAGCGGTGTTTGCGCTCCCTCGCCGCGGCCGGACAGATCGCGTGGATCGCGGACCGGTGGTGCCCGCGGTCCGCGGCAACGCTCGATCTGCGTCACGACGCGCGCGCGAGCCAGGAGCTCGCGACCTGGTGCGCGCGGCTTGGCGCCGAGCGCCTGGCCCAGCAGGGCGTGGGGGCGTTCGCGTTCAACGTGTTCTGCGTGTCGGCGCGCGACCTGGAGCGGCTGCGGCAACTGCAGCGCGAATACTTCGGCCAGCTGCGCGTCATCGTTGCCGAGTCGAACCCCTCGGAGCACCTGGTCGTCACCAATCTGCAGCTCTTCGAGGTCGGCGAGGGAGCGAGCTGAGCGGAGCTGTCAGCAACTTGCTGCTTCTGACGGTTCCGAGACGCCCCCCCAACCCACACCTCTCGGCGACCCGTGCACCGCCCGGCGGCGCCCGACGCCGCCGCCTCGCGTATCCACGTGCCAGGCAAGCGGGGTTCTGGAATAGTCGGGGCTGGGGCGTGCCAGCGCCCAGCGCGAGCCAACCATGACCGAGAATCCCAACTCCACCGCAGAGGACACGCGCAAGCAGCAGCTGCGAGCCGAGTACACCGCACGCATCAACCGCGTGATGGACCACATCGGCTCGCACCTCACCGAGGAGCTCGACCTGGCCACCCTGGCGCGCGTCGCAAACTTCTCGCCCTATCACTTTCATCGGCTGTTCCGCGCACTGGTCGGGGAAACGCTCGGCCAGTTCATCGCCCGACTCCGCGTCGAGCGAGCCGCCGCACTGCTCCGGTCCAACCCGAAGGCCTCGATCACGGAGATCGCCCTCGACTGCGGCTACTCGAGCTCGGCCACCTTCGCCCGCGCTTTCCGATCTGCGATTGGCGTCACTCCGACCGAATGGCGGGCAAGTGATCGCAAGCTGAGCAAAGCGGCGAGCAAGTACGGCATGACGAACAGCAACCTGGGCGAAGACGGATACGAGGTATTCGCCCAGCATGACCCCACAACTTCCCAACTGAAGTGGAGGGTCATCATGAAGAACACACCAGAACTGACCGCCCGAGTCGACGTGCGCGACCTGTCCGCCCTGCCAGTCGCCTATGTGCGCCACGTCGGCCCGTACGCTGGCAACAGCGAGCTGTTCGGTCGGCTCTTCGGCAAGCTGATGGCGTGGGCAGGACCGCGGGGACTGATCGGCCCCGAGGCACGGATGCTCAGCCTCTATCACGACGATCCGTCGGTGACCGACGAAAGCAAGCTGCGCACGGATTGCTGCCTCACGGTGCCCGAGGACACCCCGGTGGAGGGCGAGGTGGGCAAGGCCCTCATTCCCGGCGGGAAGTATGCGATCGGGCACTTCGAGATCGACCCGGATCAGTATGGGGCAGCCTGGCACGCGATGATGGGAGGCTGGCTCCCGGAGAGCGGCTTCCAGCCCGCGGAGGGTCCCTGCTTCGAGCTCTACCTGAACGACCCGAAGCAGCATCCTGAAGGCAAGTGCGTCGTGGAGATCCACGTCCCGGTCAAGCCGCTCTAGCTGAACCGTCCGCGCGGCGAGGGCAGGGCCTTGCAGCGGCGGGGGGATGGTCGCGGGCGGCTCCCCTGTACGGAGATCGAGTCGCGCGAGGGGTCGCCGCGCCTCGTCGCCTCAGCCTCCACCGTCCGCGTCGAGAATGCGGCGGACGCTCCGCAGGATCTGCTGGACGTCGCTCGGGCTCTCGAGCTGCTCGATCCGACCACCGACGATCCCGCGATGCGCCAGCGCGCCAGCCCGATCTCGGGCAATGAGCAGCACCTTCAGCTCCGGCCGCGCCCGCCGCAGAACGCGAGCCAGGTCCAGACCATTGAGGTCGTTCACGACGACATCGCTGACCACCAGATCGATGCTCGACAGCTGGGTGTCGGCGATCGCGAAGGCCTCGCTGGGCGAGCCCACGGGAAGCACCCGGTACCGTTCACGCTCGAGAGCTCGACACAGCGCCTGCCGAACCGCGGCCTCCGTCTCCACGAGGAGGATCGTCTCCCGTCCACCAGCGCCAGACTCCTCGTCCGGCTCCGCGAGCGCGTCCGACGTCTCGGGCAGGTGGATGCTGAAGGTCGTCCCCTGGCCCACGACACTGTCGACCTCGATGAAGCCACCACTCTGGTTCACGATCCCCCAGGCCGTCGCCAGCCCCAGCCCGGTCCCGCCCCGCTCTCGCTTGGTCGTGAAGAACGGTTCGAACATCCGCTGCAGCACGTCCGGTTCGATCCCCTCGCCGGTGTCCGCCACGCTGAGCACCGCAAACGGCCCAGCCGCAACGCTGCGGTGGAGGCGCGCGGTCGCCTCGTCGACGGTGCGGGTCGTGGTGGCGACCACCACCAATCCGCCATCGGGCATCGCATCGCGTGCGTTCGCGACCAGGTTGATGACCACACGCTCGAGCTGCACGCGGTCCACCTTGACCAGCGGGACGTCGGGATCCAGCTCGAAGCGCAGTCGCTGACCGGGTCCGAGCGTTTCGCGGAGCGAGAGCTCGGCATTCTCGCAGAGCTGGACCAGGCTGCAGACCTCCGGTTCGAGTCGCTGGCCGCGCGCCACCGCCACGAGGTGACGGACGAGCTCGGTGGCTCGCCCTGTCGTCTCGTGGATGAGCTTGAGGTGGGGACCGGCAGATGTCGGCAGTCCCCTCTGGAGCTCGAGGACGGTCGCCGCCGACTGGATGATGCAAAACAGATTGTTGAGGTCGTGAGCCACCCCACCCGCCAGGCGCCCCAGCGCCTCCATCTTGCGGAGCTCGTGCTCGTGCTGAACCACCCGCTCCCGTCGTCCCAACCCGCGGACGAGCTCGAACGCCAGCGGGATCTGAGCCGCCATGGCCCCCAGCCGGTCACTGTCTTCCTCCGAGAACTCCGCCTCGTGCGCCTCGCGCTGCAGCAGCACGCACCCGAGCACCTCGCCACCCAGCAGAAGCGGGGCACCCAGCTGGTGAGCCAGGGGTGGATCTTGACCCGGGAATAGCGGGAACGCGCGTGTCGTCCTGCTGGTCATCACCGCACGGAGGATCGACCCGTCAACCACGGGGTCGGCCATGTCGGTGCGCTGCGCGGTCCGCGCCGCGAACAGTCGCAGCTTCCCCAGGTCACGCGAAGCACCCGCGTCGAGGAAGTGGAGCATCCCGCGCGCGGCGCCGAGCCCCTGGACGACATCGTCGATGACCCGGCGAGCCTGGGCCACAACATCGGCATCGCCGCTGCCGTCGCGGGCCACGTCCACGACGCTGGCGAGCGCCGACTCCACGACCGACGCGGCGCTGTTCGCGCTGGAGGAGGACCCCAACTCCGACACCGTGCCGGCGGGAACGACCATCGAGTGAACGGCGGCAAGACCCAAGTCGTGGGGGATGTCGAACTCTTCCCGAATCCAGCGCAGACGGTGCAACGCCCCGTGGGTTCGCGCCAACGTGGCTGCCAGGCGCGCCTGGTCCAGCGCCCCATCCAGCAGCCCAGCAGACTTGAGCAGGTGAGCCCGGCCACGATGCACCGCGTAGAGCACCCACGGCACCTGCTGCAACTGTCCCTCGCGTTCCGCCGCCACGAACAGCCGCTCGGCGCGGCGCCCCTCGCCGGAGAACCAGGCGAGATACGCTCGCAGCACGGTCAGGTGAGTCTGGAGCACCGGAATGCGCGCGGCCTTCTTGAGATCGGCCAGGACGCGGCGCAGAGGCGGAAGGAGTCGTGGCCATTCTTCCCGGGGGGCCCGTAGGCAGGCGTGAACCCGCGCGTGCGCCAGATGCACGTAGTACTCGGCCATCACCAGGTGCGACCGGTTGGAGTCGTCTCGCCGCGCATCGATCTCCGCCACGAGCGCGTCGAACTCATCCCCGAGGTCACCCGTCTCGGTGAAGCGGCGCAACCGCGGACCGGCAGTGTGGAAGAGGAGCGCACCCTTGGTCGGCAGCGAATCCGGGTCCCGGTCGAGTTCGTGCTGCAGCTGGCGAGCTTCCTCGTCCCTCCCCAGCGCGTGCAGCGTGGCGATCGTGGCCATCCGTGAGAGCCGCGCGACGCGGGGGACGACATCGATCTCGGACAGTCGGCGTTCGACCATGGCAGCCGCTCGCCAGGCCACGCGAGGACGGCCACACACACTCTCGATGACCAGCACGTTGTGGGCCGTGAGGCAGAACTCCGAGACCTCTCGCCAGTGTCCGTGCTGCTCGATGACCTCGAGTGCCGAAGCCACGGCCGCCGCGTGATCGCCAGCCCACGAGCTCAACACGATGCGGATCTGTAGACAGTAGGCACGCACCACTGGATCGCCGAGCCGCTCGGCCATGGCGTCGCACTCCTCGAGCTGGCGGAAGCCGGATCGCCGCATCCCGAAGAGCACCCAGACCATCGCCAGCGCCAGACGCGCTCGAACGAGGGCCGCCGATGGCCCCAGTCGTTCCGCCACCCGCTGGGTCAGGAACGTGACGCGCAGAAACCTGACCGGTTCTCCACATTGAAAGGAGAGCCGCGCGGCCTGGTGGTAGAGCGAGCAGATCAGGTCCAGTCGTCGTCGTTCATTCCCCTCCACCCGCGGTGGACCGGGCCACCAGCTGAGCAACCACCAGCGCAAGAGGCCCAGCAGTGCCGCCACGGGATTCCCGGTCGGCAAGCGCATGCCCAGCGTCGCAAAGCTGCGCTCCAGGGATGGCCACGCCTCGCTGGCGTCGAGCACGGACTCGTCCATCCACGCCAGCCGCGAATGAACGCGAGCTCGCTGCAGCGGGTCGTCCAGCTCCGGCAGCACGCGGTCGAAGCGCACACGACTCCGGTCATAGACTCCGGCGCGCAGCTCCGCTTCGGCGAAGGTCAGCTGATCAGCGACCGCGAGCCGGCGACCGAGCTGCTCGGCGGCCAACTCCGCCACCGTCAGGAAGCCGATCGCCTGCGAGCTATCGAAAACCGCAAATGCGTGCCGCCCCGCCTCCAGGTTGCACTCGAGGACGCGCTCCGTCGAACGCCCCGGTACCCCCTGGGAGTAGTGCCACGCCACACGATAGCAGTCGTCGGCCTCCGCCTCGGAGTCGCCTTCTCGGGACGACCGCGCATCGAGCACTTCGGCAATGCGTTGGTGCAGCTCGGCCACTTCGTCGCCGGGGAGGGCGGCCAGCAGACGCTCACGCGTCGTCTCGTGGAGGAAGCGGTGGCGACCGAGCCGCTCCGGTTCGAGCAGGGCGGCGGCGCGACACTCCGCCAGCGCAGCGTGCACCTCCGAAGCGGTCCAGCGACTGACCGCGACCAGCAACTCGTCCTCCACCAGCGGCCCGAGGACCGCTGCCTCCGTGAGCGTCCGCCGCGTCTTCGCGCCCAGACGTTGCAGGCGCTGCGCCAGCACCTCTCTCGTGCTCGGCGGCAGGTCGAGGCGACTCGCCACCGCACGGTCCAGCACCCAGATCCCCCAATGGGGGCGCAACGCTCCGGAATCCAGCAGTGCCCGTACCACCTCCAGAGCGCTCAAGGGGGTGCCGTCGCAGAACGCCAGCACCTGGCTTTCCAGCTCGCCGGAGAGCTCCGAGGGTCCCAGATAGTCCTGAACAATCCGCGAGATCTCGCGGTTCGAGAGCTTGGACACCGACAACGCTTCAGCGGCGGCAGGGAACGTGTCACGCAACTCCTGTGCCCGCGCGCGCCCGGTCTCGTCGTCACGCAAGGCGAGCACGTGGAGCGCGCCTCCCTCGACGCGTCGGTCTGCCGCCCGCTTGAGCACGCGGAGACTGCTCGCGTCGAGCCACTGTGCATCGTCGATCGCGATCAGGTCGCCCGACGTGACCAGCTTGCTCAAGAGCTCCGCGAGTCCGTCGACGAAGAACTGGTAGGCGGTCTCCGCGCCCGGGGGCGCCAACGAGGTGCGCATCGCCATGGACAGTCGCGGCGAGAGCACGCGCACCAGCGGTGCCAGATCACCCGCGATCGCCCGCAGATGCGCCGCAGCCGCCTCCGCCTCCTCGGGGCCCTTGCCACCACCTGCCTGCAGGTAGCTCTCGATTAGCTGGCGAATCGCCGATAGGGGACGCGGATCGTCGCGGCGACACTGCGCGGTCAGCACCACTCTGCCCCGCTCGCGCAGTTCACCGGAGAGCGCGCGAACGATCCGTGACTTGCCGCCCCCCGCCGGCCCGCTGAGAAGAACGGTGCGCTCCCCCTGGCAACTCTCCTCGGCTGCAGCGCGAAGGCGCTCGAGTTCACGTTCCCGTCCCACCAGGGCGCCGAAGTCCACCGGCACCGACGCCACGAGGTTCGCAGCCGGCGCTCCGAGTGGCTCTTGCCCCGCCGCGATCCGCTCCAGATCGGTCAGCAGCGCCGTCGCGCTGGGGTAGCGGTCGTCGGGCTCGGACTCCAGGAGTCGGCCGATGACTTCGACCAGCGGCTCGGAGACCTCGCCCATCGCGCGCCTCACCCAGGACCGACCCGCGCTTTCATCTCGCCGCTCCGGAGGCTCGGGGGCAGAGCCCGAGAGGCACTCGAACAGCACGACTCCGAGGGAGAAGAGGTCCGCGCGCCCGTCCACTCGCCCGCTCAGCCACGCCTCGGGAGCAGAGTAACGCGGGGTGCCCGCTGCCGTTTCCCCGGAACGCTCGACCTCGACGGCAAACCCGAGGTCGACCAGACGGACACCCCCATCTCCCCCATCGAAAACGATGTTGTCGGGCTTCACGTCACGGTGAACCAGACCCACGCGGTGGATGGCCGCGAGGGCTTCCGCCAGTTGACACGCCAGCTCGAGCGCCCGGGCTTCCTCGAGTCGCCTTCCACTTCGGTGCTGTGCGAGCGTCTGACCCTCGACGAGCTCCATGACGATGTACGGGGTACCCCCGACGGCGCCCACCTCCATCACCTTTGGCAGACAGGGGTGAGTCACGCGGGCAAGGGCAACCGCCTCCCGACGAAACCGCTCCGCGAGCGCCGGATCTTTGGCAGCGGACGTGGCGTCGATCGGGATCTTCACCGCGTACAGCTGGTGGCCACGGCGGGCACGAAGCACGACACTGGTCGCGCCCCGACCAATTTCGCCGAGCAGTTCCAGTTGGGGGATGGCCAGCGCGGAAACCGACACTTGCTCGGCAGCGTACTCAAGCAGCAAGGACGCGCCAATGGGAGCCTACTCCTAGTTGGGAGCGGCGGCCCCAGCGCCGATCGCTACGCCACTGGATGGACGCGGAGCGCAGCCGGCGCCGAGGAAGCAGCAGGGTGATTCGAACCGAACCCGAGCTGGATCTCCCCACGAGGCAACGCCTGCGCCAGCGCGGCTCGCCCGGACAGTGCAACCGGCGTCAGATCAACAAACTGAACCGCCTCCGTCGGTCGAGTCCCCTGTGGAACAACCTCGGCACAGGCTCCCACGTGACGACCGGAGAGCCACCCCCGGAGGGTGCCATGGCTGCCCCGCCAGAGATAGTAGTCTTGATGGTAGTCTGGCGTCGGACTGACCTCCGGCTCTCGTCCGGGTAGGTCCTCATCCCACAGGAACCCCATTCGCTGCAGGCATTCGTCGCGGGCTGCGCGCTTCGCTTCGATAAGCGTGCTGCGAGCGCCGAAGCCCAGGATCAGCGGTCGCCGTTCGTCCCGTGGCCAGCAAGCGACCACAACGACTCGCGTCGGCCCGCCACTGTCGAGCCGATAGACCTCCACAACGTAGGAAGATCCCAACCCGGTCGGCATCAGACCGGCGGCGTCAACCCGCTCCGGAACCGTCGCGCCATACCAGGACCGGAGCACTTGGTCGCGCTCCGCCAGCTCCAGCGCGGCGCGCTCCGACGCAAAGCTCCAAGTGGGGCCGAGCGCGACCCCGTTCGATCGGGAAGGCGCGAAGGTGGGGGTCGCCTCGCCAACCCCGAGCAAATGTTGGGTCGTTCCCCGCCGCAGTTCCTCCCCCCTGTGGTCACGAACGACCAACTCGGCGTCGAGTCGGCGACGTGCCTCGAGAATCCCGGAGCGTTCGACGAGCTCGTAGTAGGCGCGGGGCAGGGGGTCTTCATCGTGCGCTCCTGCCGCGGCCGTCACGGGCGTCCCGTCGGGGCTCACCGAGGTCAGCCCGGCCAGCTCGATCGCCACATTGCCTACCAGGGTCCGATGTCGGAGAAGCTCGGGGGAGCTCCAATCTTCAGGCAGTGGCAACTCCGCCTGCAGTGTCGATAGGTTCGTCATCCTCTGCTGCTCACGGGTCTTCCCCCGCGCGGTTCGAAAGCGATCGTCCAACGGAGAACCATGCCAGGCATCCAGCGAATGCTGGATGCCTGGGTACGAGACGGGCTCAGAAGGTGGTCAGTGCAAACTTCCTCATCGGTCCCTCCTTTCTCACTCCCGAGGGGTGCCATCGACACCCCGCTGCTGGTAGTTGATCCCGGTGCAATACTGCTGGAGGAATGCGTCCTCCGCAGAGCGCGCCAGAAACTTGGTGAGCTTGATGTTGGCCCCCCAGCGGTCTGTCAACACCATGCCGGTCGGGTTGTACCGGTCGCGCGCCAACAGGTGGATCACGGCGAGGTTCGACGGTGAGGTGTCGGCTTCGAGACGTTGGACCCCCGCCTTGCGAAGCGGCTCGGTGAGGTACGCCAGCAGGCGTGAGCCGAGTCGCTTGCCCTGATGCGACTGCAGCGCGCCGGCACCGCGGATGTAGCACGTGCTCCAGTCGTGCGGTGTCAGGATGAGGAATCCGACCGTGCAACCGTCCTCGACGAACTCGAAGAAGTCGCCCATCTCGATGTAGTAGCGCCGCTTCGCGTCGGTGAGAGGGTCGGGGAAGAAGCGCAGGTCCTGTGGGTCGGACTCGAAGATCGTATGGTAGTTCTCCAGCGCAAAAGCCATCGTGCGTTCGAAGTCGCTGACCACGGCATGAATGCCCCGCGTCACCTCCAGCGGCAGCAATTCGCGGAAGCGAATTCCCCACATCCGTTCCGACATCGACAACTTCGACCGCGCGAAGACCCCGCTGTCGGGAGGCGGCTCGGTGGGCGACCCACCACTAGTAGAGCAGTCCGCAAGTTCGTTCCGGGTTTCCGCCGGCCCGACACTGGGATGGAGGGCCGGCGGAAACCCGGAGACGCACCCGTCCGAACTGGGCACCCGATCACATTGGGTACGACAGCCCGGAACGAACTTCCGGGTTGTCGTACTAGCCGGCTGAGGCATGGGTCGGGATCCTTTCGGGGCGTGCCCCGGTTGCAGAATGGAATGCCCCGCAACGCCGTTGTCCCCCCGCGTTGAGTCGCCGAACGTATCCCGTCAGCCGGGAAACGCCCCCCAGCACCAGCGCCGCTGCCATCTCCGACTTGTGCACCTGCGGGGCGAGGCCACCCAGGTCGGAGATCATGAACGCCGTGTCGTCGATGTTCGTCGGAACGTCGAGCGCAGCGACTCGCCGAGTGAACGCCTCGCACTCGGCGAGCATCCGCGGCATCCGCTTGCCATCCAGCGAGTACCCGTAGTCGCTCCACGCCTCGCGCGGCAGCAGGAAGTCGTTCGTGAGGGTCAATCCCCTCAGCACGTAAGCGTCAGCATCGAGCCCCGCTTCGAGGGCAAATCCAAATTGCTCGGGTCGAGCCCACCACTGACTTCCGGGCGCCAACAAGGCTGGCATCGCGAGGACTGAGCCGAGGCGCTCGCGAGCAAAGACGCGCTCGACCAAACGGAACGTACGCTCCTGGGAAGCGACAGTCTCTCCCGGCGACGGAACGATCAGAGAGAGTGACACGAAGATCCCATGCGCCATCGCCGTCTCGCAGACGGTGACCACGTGGTCGTTGCCGCGATTGTCCTTGCGGTGAGCCCGCCGGAGGATCGATGGGTCACCCGACTCGATACCGAAGAAGAGACTGGCGAGTCCGCTCTCGGCCAATCGCGGCAGATCCGCCGCACGAACGTTGTTCATCGAGGAGAAGATCGACCAGCGAACATCGAGGCGGCGACGCTTCACCTCGGCGCCAATCGCGCAGACCAACCCCCACCGTGGGTTCGATCCCGACAGCCTGAAGTGCCGGATCCCCTCCCGCTCGAAGGTGCGGTGCATCTCATCCACGACACGCGCGGGGGTCCGCTCTCGAACCCCCTCCCCGGTGAGATGCGGATGGGAACAGAAGGCGCAGCGATTCACGCATCCTCTCGACTCGTCGATGAGCCGCAGCCGGAAGAACTCACCCACCGATGGGTACACATCCGGGGAGTAGAGCGGCATCGGGAGCCGGTCGAGAGCCGCCCCCGGACGGAGCGCGCGATGCACGGGCGCACGACCCGTGGCCAGTCGAACGATCGCCTCTTCGCCATCCCCCATCACGAGCTCGTCGAAGACCGAGGTCAGCCGGGTGAAGACCGCGCCCGCGTACTGCACGGCAGGACCACCCGCCACCAGCTTCACTTCGGGAAACGCTTCCCGGATCGCTCGCGCCAGCTCGATCACCCCCCAGAGACCCTCGCCAGCCCACGTCTTGAAGCCCACCAAACCCACGCGATCGCGCGCGATGACCTCGAGCAACTCGGCGGCACGAGCGCGCAGCACGACGCGCTCTCCGTGACGCCGATCCCGGTGATACGCCTGCACGAGCTCGACGGGTAACCGCTCGCCCGCGACGAGATGTCCAGCAACCTGCGTCGCGTGGGTTCGATCCGTCGCGTCCATCACTCGACCGAGCTGGCGCGGGCTCTGGAAGTCCACGATCTCGACATCCACGTCGTGCGCGCGGAGCATCGCGGCCAGCGAAGCCAGCGAATTGTCTGACACGAAGACATTGGCAGCAAGGAAGTACCCGGCGTGATTGACCAGAAGTACCTTCCCCACGTCTGACGGGGACAAAGTCATGGCAAGTCGCTGGCGACCAGCAGCATCGAAGAGGCAACGAAGCTCGGCTGGACTGGCGCCGCCTGATCACCGATCCCGCGTTGTGACGCAACCCCCATTCGTCCGCCAACCTTGCAAAAAACCCAGAAAAATCACGGATACCTGTGGAAGCTCGCCGAGGGTGGACCGACCGCGCTGGCAAAACTCCAAATCCTCCACCATCGGATCGATACTCGAGCCCGGGGATTCGTGGCTCGCGCCCCTCCAACGGCGCGGCTGCCCCCCCAAACCGTCAGACAGATACGGATCCTGCGTCCGTCCAACACTTCCCCGCGCCGAGTAGCCCGGCGTCCCTCGGCGCGGGGGGACGCAGAGCCGGCTCGCAAATGAGAGGTGGCGCTTGGTGGTGAGAAGACATGGGCGGCAGGCAGTGTCAGCCTGCGGCCATGTATCGCCCCGCGCCTCGCTGGCTCACGTTCCTGACCCTGACTGCGATCCCCAGCCTCGTCGCCTGCGGTGTCAACAAGGACGGCTCCCAGCCCTTCACAGCGGTGGATGGCAGCGGCGGCAGCTCGACTGGCGGTGGCGGCGCAGGCGCCGCCGAATCCGGCGGCGGCGGCCCCTTGCCAGTCGGCGAGTGCGGTCTCCCGATCCCCGCACGCGACGGCATCGCACAGCCGGTGGGAGCCCCAGGCAATCTCACCGTCGTCGACTGGGCGGGATTCCAGAGCGCCGTTTCGTACACCCTCGACGACGCCAACTCGTCGCAGATCCAGCACTACTCCGCACTACAGGCGCTGGGGGTGCGGATGACGTTCTACCAGCTGACCAACAAGCGCGACGCCGCCGATCCCATCTGGGCGCAGGCAGTGACGGACGGACACGAGCTCGGCAACCACACCCGGAGCCACTGCCGAATCGAGGGCTGCAGCGGGGTGACCGACGTCGCCGCCGACACTGACGAGTGCTCGGACTTTCTCCGGAGCGAATTCGGGGTCGAGCCATACACGATGGCCGCCCCCTACGGTGACACCGGCTACGCCGAGATCGCGAGCGCACGGTTCCTGGTCAATCGCGGCGTGAGCGGCGGCTCCGTTCTTCCCCTGGGCAGCACCAACCCGTTCAACCTGCCCTGCCACGTGCCCGCGGAGGGAGCCCCCGCGTCGGCGCTGAACAGCATTGTCGACAGCTCCCACGACCGCGGCGCGTGGCAGCTGGTGCTCGTGCACGGCTTCACCGGCGGCAGCGACGGCGCCTATCAGCCCGTCGCCATCGAGGAGTTCACCAGCCACGTGGAGCACACGCGGAGCCTCGGCGACGTCTGGATCGACAGCGTCGTCAACGTCGCCGCCTACTGGCGCGGCCAGCAAGCGGTGGCCGACGCCGAGACGACCATCGCCGGCGACACCACCACCTGGACGTGGACGCTGCCCGACCACTTTCCCCCGGGGCACTGTCTGCGGGTGACCGTCGACGGTGGAACGCTAGTCCAGGGCGGCACGCCGCTCACCTGGCAAGAGCAGAGCTACTACGAGATCGCCCTCGACGCCGAGTCGCTGACGCTCGCTCCGTAGCGTCGACCAGTCGCGCCGCCCTCCCGGGCGGAACCGTCCTCACGACACGGGACGCGGACCGCAGTACTGCCGGAGCTCGGCCCGTTGCTCGGCCGTGAGCACGATGGGCTCGGCGACGGGAGCGCCCGTCGCCGGGTCGAAGAAGGGAGAAGGCCGCTGCTGCCCGCGCACCCAGCCCCGGAGCAGGTTCCGGATCATTCGTCCCAGGCACCACAGCGGGGCGCGAGCCTCGATCTCCGCCGCGCGCGGACCAACCGCGTAGCGCCCCTGCACACGGGCCAGCACAGGACCCAGCACGTCGTCGCGCGTCTGACCGTCCGCCGCATGATCCATGAAGGGTTGCAGCACCCCCGCGAAGGGGAAGCTGGCCCACGGCAGCGTATTCGCCACCGGGGTGTGGCAGCACTTCGCGAACCAACGCACGAGGCCTCGCGGAGTCAGGCGCATGCAGGCGAGGTGCTCGGCCCCCGCGGTGAGGACCAGCTGGGCGGGCGTCAGCTGGAAGATGTCGGTCCCGCCCGCGTCATCGAGCATCACGCCACTCTGCTCCAGGTAGTGCGCGAAGGCCTGACAGTCATCACAGTGACAGACCACCCTGAAACCCCGCGCTGGATCGACGTCGAGGGCCTTCCCCTGGAGAGCCCCGCAGGTGCAACGCAAGCTCACGTCGGCCATGACGACCCGGATACCACGGAAGCAAGTCACTTCGCAGCGGTCAGCGGCAATCGGACCCTCACCGATGTGCCCACTCCGGGCTGGCTTTCGACGCCGATGCTCCCACCATGCCGATGCACGGCGCTCTGGGCGGCGCTCAGGCCCAGGCGGGCGCGGACCCGCGCCCCGCGCTCGAACTCGATCGCGAACAGGGAAGCGACCTGCTCGGAGCTCATCCCCCGCCCCTCGTCGCGAATCGTGACGAGCGCGTCGTCGCCATCCCGCGCGGCGGTGACGGTGACGGTGCCGGTGCCCTCGATGCTCTCGGCAGCGTTGCGGACGATCGTCGCGAACGCCTGCGAGAGCTGGGCCGCATTTCCCA
Source organism: Polyangiaceae bacterium (assembly GCA_050304295.1). Taxonomy (GTDB): domain Bacteria; phylum Myxococcota_A; class Polyangia; order Polyangiales; family Polyangiaceae; genus JAFGBI01. Next base: position 1,913 of record JBNLDK010000189.1, on the reverse strand, counting down.
GGCGGTCGAGCCCCACGGCAAGCTCCGTGGCGAGCTGGACCCCGCCCCCGAATAGCATCCGGTTGGCATCGAGCGCACCCCGCACGCAGTCGACCACATCGAGCTTTCCTTGCTCCGCGCGATCGAGCTGCACGAACCCCGCAAGAGACCGCATCACCTCACCCATGCGCTGCACCGCCTGGCTGGTCAGCTGAACCGTCCGCTCGAGCGCCGCGAGTGCGCGGTCCGCCGTGTGGCGCTGGGTAGCGGGATCCTCCTCATCCAGCGCGTGGCGAAGTCGCTCGAGGCACTTCTCGGCAGTATCGGTCGCGCTACGTACGGCGCCGAGCGGACTATTGACCTCGTGAGAGACGCCAGCCACCAGCTGCCCCAGCGCACCCACGCGCGCTTCGAGCACCAGTTGCATCTGCTGTTCCCGGAGCTGCACCTGCTCCTGCTCGAGCTCCGCGGCCTGGCGCACGGTGCGTCGAGCCACCACGGTGAACCACGCGATGAGCCCGCCTCCCGCGAGCAGGAGCAGCGGCACGAGGAACAGGTCGCCCAGCCCGCGACCCACCGGAGTCAACAGCCGATCGAGGTTGCCGCCCCAGGACACCAGCAGGGGATCCCGGATCGCCGCCACCGCGAGCAGCACATGCAGCAGAGCAGAGGAGCCGGCCACCAGCAGCGGGTAGAGCGGCCGGAGCGAAGCCGCGTTGATGATCACGAGCAGCAGGGTCGTCAGCGACAGCTGGTGCCCCAGCAAGTGGATTACCGGATTCTTTCCCGTGTACGCCAGGTGCCAGATCCCGACCAGGGACCACAGCACCGCGGAATCGACCACCGCAGCCAGCAGCGCCACTCCGCGGTGCTGAGCCGTGTTCGCTGCCCGGTGGAGCCCGAGGAGACACGTTATGAGCACGGCTGCGAAGAGGGCCACCGTCAGATTGCGCTCGAGCGCGCTCCCGGCGGTGAGGGTAACGATGCCGATCGCCATCCCCGACAGCAGCACTCGGACGCGGAGGGAGAGAGAGAGCGCCTGTCGCTCCCGCTCCGCCAGGACTCGCTGCCACAGTTGGATTTCCGCCACGCGCCGGCCCAACGTACCATTCGCTGAGACCGCGGTTTGACTCGAGTCCCGATCGTCTGCTAGCCCCGCGGGCCGGAAGGCCCAATCAGCTGCCTTTTATGCTCTTCGTGGGGCCTGACGGCCCGTCCGGGGCAAACCCTGGCACGACGGGCGGCAAAGGATTAGCTTCCCCTCCACTTCTAGCCGCCCCCGGATTCGGGGCCGGCACCCTGGCGCACGGAATCGACATGCTCACCTGGCTCGCACGCAAGCTCTTCGGCACCGCCAACGAACGCACCATCAAGCGTCTGCAGCCGAAGGTCGTGGCCATCAACGCCCTCGAGGAACGGATCAGCAAGCTCAGCGACGCTGAGCTGCAGGCCAAGACCCCCGAGTTCAAGGAGAAGCTCGACAACGGAGCATCCCTGGACGACATCCTGATCGAAGCGTTCGCCGTTTGCCGGGAAGCCGGCAAGCGGACGCTCCGGATGCGGCACTACGACGTGCAGCTGGTTGGCGGCATGGTGCTGCACGACGGCAAGATCGCCGAGATGAAGACCGGCGAAGGCAAGACGCTGGTTGCGACGCTGCCCATCTACTTGAACTCCCTCGAGGGCAAGGGCGTGCACCTGGTCACGGTGAACGACTACCTGGCCCGCCGCGACGCCGAGTGGATGGGCAAGATCTACAACTACCTCGGCATGAGCGTCGGGGTCATCGTCAATCAGCAGGCCGACCGCGAGAAGCGCCAGGCCTACAAGCGCGACATCTGCTACGGGCAGAACAACGAGTTCGGGTTCGACTACCTGCGCGACAACATGAAGTTCTCCGCGCTGGACTACGCGCAGCGCCCGCTCAACTACGC
>JBNLDK010000188.1:0-21386 GCA_050304295.1 Polyangiaceae bacterium | reverse complement strand
TTGGGCGTTCTGCTCACTAGACGTTGCGCTTGGTGATTTGCCGCTGCCCGCGCTCCGGGGTGGAACCCACGCTGAGCTTCGGGCTATGGCAGGTTCGCCGACTTCACTTCCAGGCGCTGTCGGCGCGTCGGCGCAGTACGTGCGGCCCAACCAGAGCGCCCTTTCCGGTCACTCCCTCGTCACCTTTCATCCACCATCGGGCGACCTCTCACCGCACGAACTTGGACAGCAAACGGATGTAGGCGACCTGATAGCCGTCACTCGGCTCCGAAATGCTCCAGGAGCCTTCGGGCCAGACTGCGTTGAAGTCCTTGTAGGACTTCTGCGGAGGTTGATTCAGTGGGGGAGAGACCAACTCGGGGCTGCAGGCGGGATCGCTGGTATCGCCACACTCGTAGTAAGGATTGGGGCCCCCGGGGACGAAACCCGGCGGAGGACCATAGGTGGACTCGCCCACGCGATCCCACAGCGGGCTACCGTCCGCGAACCAGCTGTGGAAGATCTCGTTGGCGCAGTTCTCCGCGTCGTAGTCGTACATGTTCGTCAGGTAGACGAGCGAGAGCGGGTTCACGCCGTGGAAGTAGTGCACGTAGCCCTCCGCGGCGCGCGTCACTTCGTTCGAGGTCGCGTCCAGCCCGTAGGCCACGACATTGAGGAAGTTGTTGCCCATGTGCGCCTTGATCGCGTTCGAGCCCCACACGTACGCTGGGAGTGGAGCCTGGTACGGATCCTGGGGCAACGCGCCGAGATTCGCGCCACCCTTGATGCCGGTCACATAGGCGTCGTGAATGGCGCTGACGGTGGCGGGCGTCGCGCCCGCCGCGTTCGCATAGTCGAGCGCCGCGTCCTGGCCGAGGATGTGCCAGGGTTCCACTGGGAGTAGTTGGCGTCGAAGAAGCTCCGGTACTCGTCACCGCCGGTCACACACCGGTGGCGCGCCTGCCGGTGGCACACCTAGCGGCGGCGCCCAGACGGGGGGAGCGGCCACTGGGGGCGCCGAGACGGGTGGCGCTGCTGCCGGCGGCGCAGCCACCGGCGGTGCGGCACCCACCGAAGGGCCCTGCGACATCTACGAGGCCGGTTCCACCCCCTGTGTCGGCGCCCACTCGACGGTCCGGGCCCTGTACGCAGCGTACGCGGGGCCGCTCTACGAGGTTCGCCGCGCCTCCGACCAGATGACGATGGACATCGGACTTCTCTCTCCGGGAGGGATCGCCAATTCAGCGGTTCAAGACAACTTCTGTGCGGGCACCACCTGCACCATCTCGATCATCTACGACCAATCCCCAGAGCACAACGACCTCACCCGGACCACCGGTGGCTGGATCGGCGACTTCGCCAAGGAAGCCGACGCGGCAGGGATCAGCATCACGCTGAACGGGCACACCGTCTACGGCGTCCACATCCCGCTGCTGGAGGGCCTGAACGGTACCGGCTACCGCAACAACGAGGCGACGGGTACGGCGGAAGGCGACGAGCCCGAATCGATGTACATGGTGGCGAACGGCCGCGCCTACAGCGACGAGTGCTGCTTCGACTACGGCAACGCCGAGCGGAACAGCCTGAACAACGGCCCGGCAACCATGGAAGCCATCTACTTTGGCAACTGCACCGCCTGGGGCAGGGGCGAAGGGAGCGGTCCCTGGGTCATGTCGGACCTCGAGGAGGGACTCTTCTCCGGGCTGGAGCGGGGACTGAACACCGGCAACACGTCGATCGACTTCGACTTCGTCACAGCCATGCTCAAGGGTCAACCTCACCAGTGGGCGATCAAGGCCGGAGACGCCCAGTCCGGCGAGCTCACCACGATGTACGAAGGAGCGTATCCAGATGGGTACGACCCGATGCTGAAGGAAGGTGCCATCGTCCTCGGCACCGGAGGCGACAACAGCTACAAGGGCGTCGGTGACTTCTTCGAGGGCGCGATGACCTTCGGCTACGCGTCCGACGAAACGGAAGATGCCGTGCAGGCAAACATCGTCGCGGCCGGGTATGGCCGCTGAGAGGAAGGGCCTCATGCATCACAGGAAACTGGATTCTCGCGCGCGCATGCACGGAATCTTCGGATTCACGGGGGCAACGGTGCTTGCCGCGACCGTGTCAACCGTGGCCTGCAGTGACGGGGGCGCAAACGGGGGCGCTGGCGGCAGTACTAGCAATGGCGCTGCCACGAGCTCGGGCGGTGCCGACGGTACCGGTGGAAGCGTCGGCACCGGAGGCACCGCAATCGGAGGCTCTTCCGGAGCCGGAGGGGTCACATCCCTGGATGGCAGCAAGCTGCTCAGCGACCTGTCGTCAGCAGAGGCCACCCAGCTATGCAACGATGGGTATGCCTACTTCGCGAACGCCATCAGCCAGGCAACGTTGTGCAAGGCGTCGGGGCTCACCTACACGATATCCAGCAGCGCGCCCACGGATGCGGTCATGCAGGAGAACTGTGCAGCGCGAGAGTCGGAGTGCCTGGGCGCCGCTCCCTACATCCCCGATTGCGGCGAGATCCCTACACCCTGCACGGCAACGGTCGCAAACTACGCCACGTGCATCGCGGATCAGGCCGAAACCTACAACACCCGCGTCAGTGGAATCGCGAACTGCACCGAAATCGCGAGCCAGGACAAGGCCGCCATCTGGGACTTCGTCGCGGCGCTGCCGGAGAGCTGCTCCTCGCTCAGTCCAGTGTGCTCCGGCCTCGATTTCCCGACGCCACGAGTCGGCCAGATCAGCTCCGGAGGCAGTGGCGGGACCGGCGGCTCCGGCGGCAACACCGGGGGGGCCCCGGGCGGTAGTGGCGCAACCGGCGGCATCGGCGGCTCTGGCGGTAGCACCGGGGGGGCCCCAGGCGGCAGTGGCGGCATCGACGGTACCGGGGGTGCCGTGGGTGGTAGCGGAGGAACCGGCGCGACCAGCGGAACTGGAGGCATCGACGGCTCGGGAGGTACCGGGGGTGGCGACGGCGGAACGGGGGGGACCGGCGGAGCTGTAGTGAGCACGCTCCCCGGCGACGTCGCCGAGGCTTCGGGCAGGCCCGTCGTGGCTGCCCACGCCATGACGCGCGCACTGTTCGCATCTTACGATGGCCCTCTTTTCACTGCCCTGCGGGTATCTGACAACCAGGAACTGGACATCGGCGTCGTGGCTCCGGGCGGGCTGGTGGACCTGGACGCCTTGAACGCCTTCTGTTCAGGCACGTCGTGCAAACTCACCGCCCTGTACGACCAGTCCGGGAATGGCAATGACATGTGGAGAGGGGACACACCCGAAAATGCCCCCATGGACAACAACGAAACACCCAAGCTCTGCGACCTGATGGACATCGAGTACTGGGAGATGTCCGACGGAACGCGGGTGCCCATCGCACTGGAGCACGGATGGGAGCCCGACCTGGTCTGGAAGAGCACTTCCCAGTGCCTCAGAAACCGGGACAGGGCGAACAACATGCCGGTGGGAGCCGAGCCACAGACCGAGTACGCCATCTTCCACGGCCAGTACGTGAACGCGAACTGCTGCTTCAACTACGGCAGCACCGGAAACCGCATCCACTACACCGGCCCCGGCACGCTGAGCGCGATCACCCTCTCCAAGATGACGTTCTGGTCCAAGGGTATTGGGGACGGACCTTGGCCCATGTTCGATTGGGAACAAGGCGTGTATGCTGGCAACGTCTGCAAGTGCAATTCCGGCGCCGGATGCCAGGCGTGCACTGCGACCGGCGAGAACCCGAATCCGTCCGTTCTTCACGACATCGTGACGGTCTTTGGCAAGCACAACGGTGTTGACCATTGGCAACTCAAGTCCGGCAACGCCAAGGAGGGGGCGCTTCTGGTCAATATCGACCTTCCGGCCTTGCCCGATGGGTACTCGCCCCTCAGGCAGGAGGGTGGACTGGGGCTCGGTGAAGGGGGGGCTGGCGACTCCGGCGGTTCAGGCGCCTTCTCGGAAGGAGCTGTCATCGCGGGGGAAACCTCCGACGAAACGGACAGCGCGATTCAAGCGAGCATAGTCAGCGTCTACGGCAGGTAGCCTCGGCGGTGTGAAAGGCCCAACGCTGCCAATGTAGTACGGGCAGAATGCTCCATCTCAGCAGGGGCAGACCCGCCGGCCTCCAAGCGCGAGTTCGTCGTCGAGGTCGGGAGGTACGGGTGGGTGGTTCGTCGGCGGCTGACCTCGCCGAGGTACTCGGGCTCCCGTTTGGGGTTGCTGCAATCTCCTGAGCAGGCCATCTGCTTGCCCTCTCTCGGATAACCTTCGCGGCTTCTTCGGGAGCACTCTTCCTATTCGCGCCGGTGGCGAGCTTGCGAACACGAAGCTCCGAATGCCGTCCGTCGGGATCACGACGGTGGAGTCGTCGGGGAGCAAGCAGACGTCTTCGGCAAGCCCTGCCGCCCCAGCCCGACCGCGGCTCTGGGGACCTGTTTCTTGATGCGAAGAAACAGAACATGGAGTTCATCGGTAAGCATTGGACTCGCGACGGCCTCGCTCTGGCCAGGTCGGTGCGCTTCGGCAGGGTGCCTTTCGCGCGAGGCGTTGGCCGTTGAATCGGAGTGCGAGGTGGCGTTGCAGAACCTACGGGCCCCGAAAGAAGTCGGTGTGAACCGGTCCCAGCTCGCGCACTCAGCCTGCCTGATGTTTGTGGGATGGGTGACTAAAGCATCAAGTCCGCCGGGTTCGGCGCGACGGGATGGACTAGTGACTATCCATCGCTTGGAAGATCTTCTGGGAACACGGAGCAGCCATGCTGAAAGTCAGACTCACGCTCGCTTGCGCTCTCCTCGGCGTTGCCGCCACGGCCTGCGGCGGAAGTGACGACGGGGGAGGCAACGATGGCACTGCGGGTACCACCGCAACTGGAGGTGTGGCCAGCACGGCTGGAACGACGGGTGGCGGCTCGGGTGGAACGGTGGCTAGCCCGGAAGAGGTCTTCAGTTTCTTCGTCACCAGCCTGGAGGCAATGCAGCGCCTCTCCGGCAACCCTTACGGGTTTGGTGGCGATCTGCGCTACGGCGAGGCCGACGGACTCACCGGCGCCGACAAGATTTGCACGGAGATCGCCGAGTACTCTATGCCAGGCGCCGGTGCCAAGCAGTGGCGAGCCTTCTTGAGCGTCACCGCTGGGCCCGACGGCGACCCGGTCAACGCCAAGGATCGGATCGGTCAGGGGCCCTGGTACGATCGCACCGGGCGCCTGGTCGCGGCCAGCCTGACCGACCTGCTCAACGAGCGGCCGATCGGCGCGGACGCGACCATCGTCAACGATCTGCCCAACGAATACGGCATCCCCAACCATGACCCTGACGGAACCGGTGAGGTCGACAACCACGACTTCCTGACGGGAACCGACGATACCGGATCACTCTTTCACACCGATCCGGGCTTCACCTGCAACGACTGGACGAGCGCCACCGGCTCCACAGGTACCCCGCGCTGCGGCCACACCTGGCCCACCACCATGGGTGGCGGGCTCGGCGATGGGACCTTCCCAGGCGGCGATGGGACCTTCCCGTCCCCCCCGAGCGGTGATGGGACCTTCCCAGGCGGCGCTGACATCGGCATGGGTAGCATGAGCAACTGGATGTCTGCCCTGAACGAGGCCGGGTGCGCCCCCGGCATCAACCTGGTCCAGGACGGTGGCCCGGATCCCAACAATCCTACCGTGGGCTCCGGCGGTGGCTACGGCGGGATCTACTGCTTCGCGCTCACCCCTTGAAGGCGCGGCGTGTCGTGACAACATCGTCGTCTGGGACACCTCGGTGTCACGACGATGTCGTCGTGCCAGAGGCCATGCGCTCACGCGGGGCACGACGGCGGTTGCTGCCCCCGTACTCTCCAGACATGAATCCCATCGAGCTGGCCTGGCCAAATGCGAAACAGATCATGCGAGTCATCAGGGCCGACACCTTCGAGACGTTGGTAACCGCGACCGGCGAAGACCTCGACGCGATCGCACCAAGCGACTGCCGGGGCTAGTTCACGCACGCTGGCTGCCGGATTCCCGATCCATGACAATGAAACCGCTCTAGCTCTTGCACGGCTCGCAGAATCCAACCCCACTCCTGTGCCCGGTACCCTGGTACAGGCCCAGCTGTCGTTCGCGCAGCCTACCGGACAACCCCGGGCGTGTTCGTGCCGGCGACTCCGCCCGTGGTCGTTCCTCCGGTGCCATCCCGCGAACGTCCCGCCCGAGAGCGGAAGGACTTCATCACGGCAGAGGTTCCGTAGCGTAACTCTTGCTGAGGTTTGGAACATGGGAAGCTGAAGCGAACTGATTCGTATATGGTGCGGGGGGTTCGCTTCAGGATTGCTCGACCGTGCCCAACGTCTTCACCTCTCGATCCCTTGGTGCGGTCGCCATGGCGACTCTCGGGCTTCTCGCTTGCGAGAAGCACAACAACATCGAAGGCGACGAGTCGGCCTGCGCCAACCACACCTGCCCCGCTGGCTCGCACCTGTACGCTGCCGAGGACGATGGACTGTGCCAGGGAAGAGACACCGGCGAGGTCCTGGAGGACGCGGAAGGCAATCAGTACTCCTGCTTCAATCGAGACGGCTGCGTGTTTGCCTGCGAGATCGTGACGTCCTGCGATGACGGAGTATTGAGCATCGAACGCAGCGAAGACGGAGACGGCAACGTGGTCGAGTCATTCAGGTGCGATGCCAGCGGCAGTCCATGCGCCAACGTGGACTGCGACGGGCACGGCACCTGCCGAGTGGTTGACGACGTCGCCGAGTGCAGCTGTGACGATGGCTACGTCAGCAGCGGTGCCCACTGCGACACGATCCGCACGTGCCGCATCTCCGGCAAGGACTACGAGGAGGGTGAAACGAACCCCGCCAACCCCTGTCTCGTGTGTGACCCCGACGAGGATCTGGGGTCATGGACGGACAATGACGGCGCAAGCTGCAACGACGGCATATTCTGCAATGGGACTGATCGGTGCGATGGTGGTTCGTGCAGCGTACACCCGGGCAATCCCTGTGACGATGACCTGTTCTGCAACGGTGCCGAGACATGCAACGAGGCGGCCGGCACCTGCCTGCCGGGCTCTCCGCCGTGTCCGGAAGACGACGGCGTGTTCTGCAACGGCGCTGAAGTTTGCATCGAGGCCGACGACGTCTGCGGCCACGCTGACGCGCCATGTCAAGACGACGGTGCGTACTGCAACGGTGTCGAATCATGCAACGAAGGCACCGACGAATGCGAAGCGAGGGACGTACCTTGTGGCGACGACGGGATCTTCTGCAATGGAGCAGAAACCTGCGACGAGGAGGACGACACCTGCGGTCATGGCGACGACCCATGCCCCGACAATGGGGTCTACTGCGATGGCACCGAGACCTGCGACGAGAACCGTGACGCGTGCACCCACGTGAGCCCACCCTGTCCCGACAATGGATTTTTCTGCGACGGGGAGGAAACCTGCAGCGAAGCCGACCGGGCGTGTTCGAGCACCGGAAACCCCTGCCCGGACAACGGGTTCTTCTGCGACGGCAGCGAGACCTGCAACGAGACCACGGACCAGTGTCAGCACACCGGCGACCCCTGCGTCGACGACGGAGTCTTCTGCAACGGTCCGGAGGTGTGCCACGAGCGCGGTGACAACTACGACTGCGTGTCGGACGGAGATCCTTGCGTCGACGACGGAGTCTTCTGCAACGGCGCGGAGGTCTGCGACGAAACCGCCGAAACCTGCGGACACACGGGCGACCCCTGTGACGATGACGGCGTATTCTGCAACGGTGGCGAGTTCTGCGACGAGACCGACGACGCCTGCGCCTCCGAGGGCAATCCGTGTCTCGATGATTCGTACTGCAACGGCGACGAGGTGTGCGTCGAGGCCACCAACGACTGCGGTCCGGCAGTGTCTCAGCCTTGCGGCGACGATGGTCTGCACTGCAACGGTGCCGAATACTGCGACGAAGCCGCCGGATGCGGTCACACGGGCAGTCCGTGCAGCGACGATGGCGAGTTCTGCAACGGCGCCGAGGTCTGTGTGGAGGCCGATGACTCGTGTGCGCATTCCGGCGATCCGTGCGATCCGGACGCGGAGGTGTGCACCGAGGCGCAGCGGGCGTGCCTGCTGCGATGCTACACGGACGTCGACGGAGACGGATACGGAGACCCGGCCTCGATGGTCGCCGCCACGGCCTGCGTCGACAGCTCCCAGGTCGAGAACGGACAGGACTGTGACGATCGCGCGGCCGACATCCATGAGGGTGCGCTCGAGGTGCCAGATGACGGCGTGGACCAGGACTGCAGTGGGGCGGATCTGACCCGCTCCGACGCAGTCGGCGTCTTCGTGGCCACAACTGGTCTCGATACCAACGATGGAACGATGGAAGCGCCTCTACGAACGATCGGGGCCGGCGTGTCCGCCGCCCTGTCGTCGGGCAAGCAAGTCTTCGTGGCCGCGGGAAGGTATCCTGAGACGGTGGACGCCTTCGTGTCTCTGCACGGCGGATACGACGCCAGCAGCTGGGTACGAGACGTGGCTGTCAACACAACGACCATTGAGGGTAGTGGGACGGCTGGAGTCATCGTTCCAACCGATGCACGAGTCGCGGTGACGGGACTCACGATTCGTGGCGGAAGGAGCGGTAGCTACTCGTACGGAGTTCGGATGCGATCGGGGTCATGGTCGCTGCTCTACCAGAACGTGGTCCAGGCACGGGTGGCCGACATCATGTACGGCGTCTATGTCGAAGAAGGCGCGGAGACAGTCATGGCGCGGCAAGACGTTCGTCTCGATCCCGAGTCACGAAATGACACCACGATGTTTGCAGCCAACATCGACGGCAGAGCCGCCGTTTTGAATTCACTGCTCGGAGGCGTCTACTTGTTCAGCTTGGATCGCGACATCGAGGGCATCAATGTTGGAGCCACTGGGCAACTCGTCCTGGTCAACTCGACAGTGTATGCCGGGGGAGCACAGGGCAACAACGCCGTCATCTCGGCAGCAGGAAGTGAACTCTGGTTGGTGAACAACATCGTCGCTGCGTTTCCGATCTGGGGTCGCCCCGTCAGCAGTGCCGGCGACATCCACGCCGTCGCGAACTGCCTGCACGGTTCGGAGTACGGCTCCGATGTCTGGTTCGAGTGCGGTACTGGAGTTTGCGACAGCATCGGCCAGATTGTGGAGGATCCCGACTTCCTCGACGGCAGCTACCACATCTCCGACGCGAGCCCCTGTCGCGACACCGGCGTCGACCCTTCCTCACAGGGCTTCTACTACGGCTGGTTGCGCACCGATTTCGAGGGCGAGCCGCGGCCCTACCCCAACGGCCACTGGGACCTTGGCTGGGACGAGTACCACCCCTGAAAGACTCCGCGCTCCGCGACTTGCTTGGTGTTCTAGGATATCTTCTTCGGTCGCCCCCCGAGGAGCCCTTCGTAGCCCGCCACCGGATCGCCAATGACGACACCCGCGTCCGTGATCTCGAACTGTCGAATCTCGGTGCTGTGTGCGCTCGCACGCACCTTGACGACCGCGATGACCCGCCTCAGGCAGCTCTCGACCTCGATGTAGCGCTGAACGATGATGGCGTCCGTGAGGAATGCCGAACCATAGGGGCTGAATCGTAGATCGGTGTAGCGGTCCTCGAGCTCCGACGTCATCAGCAGCGTCACGCCAAGGCCGGAGAGCACGGCCACCATGCGAAACAGCGACTCGCGAAAGTCCTCGCGAAATGAGGGCGCCGCGGCTAGCTCGAACCCAGACAGCGAATCGAACACGACCCGCTTGGCCTTCATTCGATGAATCATCTGGGTCAGCTGCGCCAGGACCTCGTCCATCGACAGGTCGAGCGAGTGGGCGTTGATCAAGCCGACCTTCCCGTCCTTCAGCATGTCGCCGACCTGCAGCGTCCAGGACTGACTGTGTGTCTGCTCGAATGCGACGATGACCCCTGGTTCGTTCAGGCGCACGCCTTCCGACAGGAACGACGCGGCGAGGATGGACTTGCCCGATCCGGACGGTCCCGCGACCAACAGCGAATAGCCCGATGGCAAACCACCTCCCAGCATTGCGTCGAGGCGTGGCACGCCCATCGTCAGCCGCGTCTTGTCGCCCGGGGCCAGGGCCCTCACCGACCTGGCGTCGCCGGCGACGGTCGCGGGAAAGACTTGGATCCCCGCACCGGTGATGCGGAAGGTGTGCACCCCAGGAAGGGTCGCCTGACCGCGCATCTTCGGGATCTGCACCTTGCGAACCATGGAGTTCCGCTGAACGTTCTGGCTCAGCGAGAAGATGCCATCGGCCATCGTGAGCACCGGGTGGCTGTCGCCCTCCAAGTGGTTCCCCCGGATCATGAAGCTCGTGGCCTGCCACCCGCTCAGCTGGACCCCTAGCTGATGAATGACCTGTTGCAGATCGACCACTCCCCTGGGCTTGTGCATGGCATCCGGCATGATCGACGCGAACGAGTCGACGAAGACCAGACCGGGAGACGTCGCGGCGAATTCCTCTGCGATGCGCTCCAGCGCTTGGCCGGAGTTGCTCGCTGCCACGTCCTCGCTCAGGTCGACGAAGCGAATCGAATCGTTGATCTTGTCGAGGTCGAAGAAGGAGAATTGCTGCTGATAGCGCAGCATCTTCAGCAGTGGCTCACCGAAGACGGTGAAGAACAGCGCACCCCGCTCCCGAGTCGCCAATGAAAACATGATCTGGTGCGCCAGCGTCGTCTTGCCGGAACCCGGAGGGCCCGTGATGAGATTGAACGAAAACTCCGGCACACCACCGCCCAGGATCGTATCGAGTCCTGGCACGCCGGTGGAGAGATGGTGAAAGGTTCCTGGCGCGGTCATGGTTCGTTCTCCGGTTCTGCGGTCGGTGAAGACGGCGACCAGCCGGCGCTCAACAAGCGCTCGGCCAGCGATTGCCCAATCAGGTTCGTCAGCAGTTCGACGAAGGTGGTCAGCACTGCGTTCTCGACCTCCGCGACGGCATCCGTCGCTCGTTCTGCCAGCAACGCATCGAGGCTCGCCCGCATGGCGGCGCAGTCTGCTGCCTTCGCGGTAGGTGCCAGCCACGGGTAGTTGGCACTCGTCAGTTCCAACGACCGCCTGAAAAGAACGTCCACACCAATCGCGCCAATCACAGGAGAAAGCTGAGCTTCCAGATGCTCCCACGTTGAGGGTGTCCCCACCCACCGCGACGGGTCGGGCGGCGATCTGGCCTGGCTAGCTGACTCCTTGCGGGCCGTTTCGACAGGATCGCGGGGCTTGTTCGTGGCCGACATCGTGGAGCGTTTCCGGTTCAGTGAAGAACGCAACCGCGCGTTCGTGGAGCGGGGGAAGGGAGCAGATCCTCTTCCGGGCTCGATGAGAGGCCCAGCAAGTTCCGGGCCACCCGACCGATCCAGGCGTCACTCCACCCGGCGGCGACCGGCCCCGGTGTCGCCCTGCTGGCGCGGTTTGTGCTGGGTGGTGTCTCTGCAGAGGAGCAACATGATGACCCAGAGTACGCAACTGACGGTGTTCGCCCGGTCCGACGCGGGTCGCGTCCGGACGAAGAACGAAGATTCATTCGTGGTGGCGGATCTTGCAAAGGCCGCCCCGGTACAGCGAATGCCATCGCTCGTGGAGCTGGATATCAAGGAGCGTGGTGTCCTTCTGGCGGTGTCCGACGGGATGGGTGGCGCGCCGGCCGGCGAGGTCGCGAGCGTCGCCGCGCTCCAGTCGCTGCTCGAGGGGATGATGACGGTGCAGGCAACCAGCGCCGACGTGGCTCTTCGACAGTGCGTCCAGGTGGCCAATGGCAGCGTGTGGACCGCCAGCCAAACGCCAGACCGCGCCGGCATGGGCGCCACCCTCACGGCGGTCCTGTTCGCCGGTCTCTACGCCTTCGTTGCCGAGGTGGGCGACTCCCGTGCCTACGTGCTGCGTGGTGCCAAGCTGGTGCGGCTCACTCGCGATCAGACCCTTGGGCAGCAGCTCGTCGATGCCGGGGCCATCACGGCGAAGGAGGCGGATGCCTCGGGGCAGCGGAACATCGTCACGCAGGGCATGGGACTCGAGCCGACCGTGGTCGTTGCGATGGGTCGCTTCCCACTGCGTCGGGGAGACCGGTTTCTGGTCTGTTCCGATGGGCTCTCGGGCAAGGTCGATGACCAGGAGTTACAGCGGACGCTCGCCCTGGCCGCCACGGTGGAGGTCATCGCGGGGAAGCTGCTGGCGACGGCGCTCGAGCGCGGTGGAGAGGACAACATCACGCTGGTCGTGGCCGAGGTGACTGGGGAGGGAGTCCCCGAGATGACGGATGCCGAGCGCACCTCTGCCATTGCTCTGACCGAGTACGTCGCGGCGTAGGCTGTGACCGGCGGCCGCTCCAGTATCGGCATGTCCCCATTGGCATGACCGGTACCTGGCATCGTCAGTCCCCGGAAATCGGCCCTTTCTCCAAGGGTGGGGGCCGACGGCTGTCCGTCATTCCGTAACTCCTGAGCTTGCGATAGAGCGTTGCGGTGCCGATCTCGAGCTGTTCGGCAGTGCGTGCTTGGTTGCCTCCGTTCAGCTCGAGCGCCGCGACGATGTAGTCGCGTTCCACCGCATCGAGCGTGCGAATGGCTCCCGCGGCCGCCACCGGCGTCGAGAATGCTTCGCGTACCTCCTCGGGCAGATCCGCGAGCTCGATACGCCGACCGCGGGCGAGCACCACGGCGCACTCCATCGCGTTTTCCAGCTCTCGGACGTTGCCCGGCCAGTCGTAGCGCAGCAGCTGCTCGGCGGCGGCTGGGCTGAGGCTCGAGACCTTTCTCTTCAACCGTGCGGTGGCGTTGGCGAGGAACAGCCGTGCCAGCGGAAGAATGTCGTTTCGTCGCTCGCGAAGGGCCGGGACACGAAGCTCGACGATCTTCAGTCGGTAGTACAGGTCCTGTCGGAAGTGTCCGCTTGCGACGTCGCGTGCAAGATCACGGTTGGTCGCGGCGATGACGCGGACGTCGAAGGAGCGGTTCTTGTTCTCGCCCACCCGACGTACTTCTCGCTCCTGCAGGGCACGCAGCAGCTTGAGTTGCATGCCTGCCGAGATCTCGCCGATCTCGTCGAGGAGCAGGGTCCCGCCGTTCGCCGCCTCGAACAGACCTGGGCGATCCTTGGTTGCGCCGGTGAACGCGCCGCGCGCGTGGCCAAAGAGCTCGCTCTCGAGCAGCGTCTCGACGATGGCGCCACAGTTGATGGCAACGAACGGTCCCGCGGCGCGCGACGACTCGTCGTGGAGGAGCCGCGCGATCCGTTCCTTGCCCGAGCCACTCTCGCCGGTGATGAGGACCTTGATGTCGACATTGGCGACTCGGCGCACGAGGTCCACCAGCTGCAGCATCGCGGGGCCCCTGGCGATCACCCCGAGCTGCTGATCGCCGTCGCGGGTCGCACGGCCGAACACCCGTCGATGCGAGCGGAGCTGCTGTTCTGTCTCCTTCAACGTCTCCATGACCCGCTGGAGCGAGACGTCCAGACACTCCTTGAGCCGCCCTGCGTCGAAGAAGCGCAGTTCTTCGGCGTGTTCGTCGCCCCACTCCTCACGCGTTCGACCGATGAGGCGGCACGCCGCACCACCGTTGCCCAGGCAGCGGTCCTCGAGAACGTAGATCTCCCGGCCGGAGGTCGCGCTGATGTAGCCACTGGTGAGGCCACAGATGGTCCAGCAGACGGGATCATCGGACCGACCGAAGTGTAGCTAATGTTGCTCCGCCTCATACGAGGCGAGCAGCACCACCCCCCGCTCGGACAGGGGGTCACCGCTTCCGGTCTCGATCCGGAAGAAACCTTCGAGAGCACAGATGCGGGGCCCAGCGAGACGCAAGTCGTCGTCGCTGGTCCAGTCGTACTCGGACCGCAGGGCCTCGGCCATGCGCCAGCCGTGCGCGAAGCCAAACTGCGTGAGCACGGTGCGCGCGGCAGATAGTCCGAAGTTTTCCACCAGATACTTGCGCAAGAGCCCCATCGCGACCGCATCCAGCACCAGCGCACGTTGTCCCGCGAAGCGGGCCACACCGCCTTCCGGGTCGAGCTCCAGGAGCTCTCTGTGGTCTAGATCTTTGGCCAACATGGACGTTTCGCTTCGTCGGGTACCGCCGACGTCTCCCCTTCTTCGCTCGAGAGCCACGCAGCTCAATCGAATTGATGGGGAGGCTACGTCAGTTCGATGAGCTCGCCGTCACGCCCAGGTCATCATGGGCGTGGCGCCCCACGCGGTCATTTTGGCGTGACGCCCGCGCGCGCGACGCTCCTGAGGTTGGCGCGGTCGGTTGCATTCGCTCCCGTTCTTGCATGACCTGTGCCGTACCCCCGAAAGGTCTGCGGGCCGAGGGGTGAGCCTCAAAGTCCGAGATGCCGCACGCTCCCCGGATCGACGGGGCGACGATGGTGCCGACCTGGACCTGCCCCACCGAACTGATGGGAGCGCTCCGTCAGTTCGATGGGCCCCACCGTCACAACCAAGCCATTTGCGGCTGACCCGCAGACACGCCCCGTCCTGGGGGGATTGGCGCGGTCGATGCAAGGAAGGGGACGGAACGCCAGAGGACATCCGAGTCGACGGCGCTCGGTCGCCCTCCCAGGTTCGTCCGGAATGTCGCGAGATCCACCATGCCGCAACGCAGCCCGCGGAAGTTTGGGAGCAGCTGGCAAACCCAGCTCTGGATCGTCATCTCCATCGTCCTGGCGCTCTGGATTCTGGGAATTACCGGCACTGCTATCCAGCGGCTCCTGGTCGGGTCGCTGCAAGTTCCGTGGACGGTAGCCGTCGCGGAGACCAGCTGCGACTCGCACGCCGCTTTCGGGCCTTCGAGAGCTCGGGAGTCAGGTACGTGAGCGTGGGAACCATCGCAAATCCAGCAGAGGTGAGGACCAGCGCTCCACTGAGGATACTCGGTGGCGCCGGAGCCGTGACGCTGGCGGTCCTTCCCGCCACTTTCTTCGCCGCGCGCCATCCGAAGTCGGGAAAAGGAGAACCATGAGCCGAAGAATTCCAGTTTCCGCTCGGGAAGAACGCGCCTTGAGTGATTGGGAGAGCGAAGGCGGGAGCACCGCTGCGCGTGCTGACCGGGTGCATGCGTCCAGCGCCGCAGGAGGAAACGGAGCCGCGACGGGGTTACGAACGATTGCTGTGATCGGGAATCACTTGCCGCGCCAGTGCGGGATTGCCACCTTCACTACGGATTTGAGCCAGGCGATCGGCGACGAGTTCCCTGCGCTGGATTGCTTCGTGCTCGCCATGAACGAAGCCGGTCGTCGCTACACCTACCCGAAGCGAGTTCGCTTCGAGATCGCCGCAGACGATGCAGCTTGCTACCGCCGGGCGGCAGATCTTCTCAACACCCACAAGGTGGACGTCGTGTCGGTGCAGCACGAGTATGGGATCTTCGGTGGCCAGGCCGGGAGCCACATCCTCACGCTGCTCCAGGATCTCCACATCCCGGTCGTGACGACGCTTCACACGATCCTCGCCAGCCCCACGCCCCGTCAGCGTGTCGTCATGAACAGAATCGTCGAAGCGTCGGAGCGGCTCGTGGTCATGAGCGTTGGAGGCGTGTCCACGCTCCGCGAAGTCCACGGGGTGCAGGCTGACAAGATCGATCTGATTCCCCACGGGATCCCAGCGCTCCCGGATGCCGAATCGTGCAAGACCCGGCTCGGCCTACGCGGCAAGCGGGTACTCCTCACGTTCGGACTGCTCTCGCCCGACAAGGGGATCGAGCACGTCATCGACGCGCTACCCGCGATCCTGGCGCGGTTTCCGGACACCGTCTACGTGCTGCTGGGTGCCACGCACCCACACGTGAAGGCACAGCAGGGGGAAACGTATCGCGTGATGCTCGAGAACCGCGCCCGGCGGCTCCGGGTCGAGGGGAGCACGATCTTCGACAACCGATTCGTGAGCCAGGAAGAGCTCACCGAGTTCATCGCCGCAGCCGACATCTACGTGACGACGTCGCTGAACCCCGAACAGAGCACTTCAGGCACGCTCGCCTACGCGGTGGGTTGCGGCAAGGCAACTGTCTCCACTCCCTATGCCTATGCGCGGGAGCTTCTCGGCGAAGGACGCGGAATCGTCGTACCCTGGCCCCGGGACGATCCCCACGGGATCGCACGTGCGGTTGCGAGTCTGCTCGCTAGCGACGACGAGCGCTTGGCCATGTGCAAACGCTCCTCGACCTATGGAAGTGACATGCAGTGGCCGGCAGTGGCGCGCGCCTACGTCGACAGCTGGCAGCGGGCGTGCGACTCGCCGACAGCGCGCGACCGCGCCCAGTTTCGAGCGAAGACCCTTGCCGAGCGACCTCCGGGACTGCCGGAGATCAAGCTCTCGCACCTCTCCTCGTTGAGCGATGGCACGGGGATTCTCCACCACGCCGTGCACACGGTCCCGCGATACGCGGATGGCTACTGCGTGGACGACAACGCGCGAGCCCTGCTGCTGACTGCGCTACTCGAAGACGGCAACCCGCAGATCGTTCCAGAGGTGAGTGCCCTCGGCACTCGGTATCTCGCCTTCTTGGAGTATGCGTTCGACCCGACTTCCGGAAGATTCAAGAACTTCATGTCCTACTCACGAAGCTGGCTCGATGAAGTGGGTTCCGAGGACTGTCAAGGGCGGGCATTGTGGGCGCTCGGGTCCGTGATCCGTGCCGCGAGTGACCCGGGGCGACGCCGTCTGGCAATCACTCTCTTCGAGGAAGCACTCGGTCCACTCGACGGATTCACCAGTCCCCGGGCGTGGGCCTATGCACTGCTAGGTCTCGACGAGTACTTGTCAGTGTGCTTCCTGGGAAACGACGAGGTGCGGGCGATTCGCGACCGACTCGCCACTCGGCTTCTCGCGGTCCATCGGCAGGCCCGCAGTGGCTCCCGGTCGTGGTTCGAAGGGCGCGCAACGCACTGCAACGCACGCCTCTCACAGGCGCTCATTGCCTCCGGTGTCCGACTCCGAAATGACGAGATGACCGAAACGGGCCTGCGCTCGCTCCGGTGGCTCTCTCAGCTTCAGCTCTCACCCTCGGGCGAGGACTACTTCGTCCCGGTCGGTTCGAACGGATTCCACCGCGAGGGCGGTCTCCGGGACGAGTTCGACCAGCAGCCCGTCGAAGCTGGCTCGATGGTCTCCGCCTGCCTGACCGCGCACCGCCTGACAGGGGACGGACGCTGGGCGAAGGACGCTCGCCGCGCCTTCAACTGGTTTCTCGGGCAGAACCAACTGCGCCGCGCCCTGTACGACGCGACGACAGGTGGCTGCCGAGACGGTCTGCACCCGGACCGGCCCAACGAGAACCAGGGAGCCGAGTCCACGGTCTCCTTTCTCCTGGCGCTCGTCGAAATGCGATCCGCGTTCCAGGTGGCACCGTCGCGTTCGTCCGCTTCCAGGCGTCGCGCTGCGTCGCAGAGCACCATCGAGGAACGCGCATGACGGCAACCGAATACGAGACACTGTTCCAGCGGAGCGAGGCCAACCCGATCCTCACCGCGGCCAACTGGCCTTACCCGGCTCACACGGTCTTCAATCCTGGCGTGGCGCGCCTTGCGGACGGCACGACGCTACTCTTGTGTCGCGTGGAAGACCGTCGGGGGCACTCGCACCTGTGTGCAGCCCGCTCGGCGAACGGTATCGACGGGTGGGAGGTGGACTCTGAGCCCACCTTCGAACCGAACCCGAAGAAGTACCCCGAGGAGCTTTGGGGAGTCGAAGATCCGCGCATCACGTACCTCGAGGAGCTGGGGAAGTTTGCCATTGCCTACACGGCCTTCAGCAAGGGCGGTCCCTGCGTAGCGCTGGCCATGACGCAGGACTTTCGCACCTTCGAGCGCTACGGCGTGATCATGCAGCCAGACGACAAGGACGCCGCGCTCTTTCCCAGACGCATCGACGGGAACTTCGCGCTGATTCATCGCCCGGTGAGCGATGCCGAGGCACACATCTGGCTTTCTCGCTCGCCTGACCTTCGGAACTGGGGCGGGCACAAGCTGCTACTGCGGGCGCGGAAGGGCGGGTGGTGGGATGCGACCCGGGTCGGACTGGGCCCGCCGCTGATCGAGACGCCTCGGGGCTGGTTGATGCTCTACCACGGGGTACGCGTCACTGTGGCCGGTGCGCTGTATAGAGTCGGACTCGCGCTGTTCGATCTCGACGATCCCGAGCGCTGCCTGCTACGTGGAAGCGAGTGGATCTTCGGTCCCGAGGCGCCCTACGAGCGACACGGCGACGTGGGCAACGTCACGTTCCCGTCCGGGTACACGGTCGGCGCCGACGGCGACCAGATCAACCTCTACTACGGCGCGGCCGATACCAGCATCGCCCTCGCCACAGGCAGCATTGAAGGCCTGCTGGCTTGGCTCGACCGGCGGGGACGCCCGGGGAATCATCGCTGAAGCAGCACGGTGGGTCTTCCACCTCGCTGGCTCCCAATCAATCAGAACGACCGAGGCAGATGGTCAGAACGACCGTCAGCATTCGCCGATCGGCAGCGTGGAACGACCGTCTCGCGTTTTCCCCCGGGCACGGAAGCTGCATCAAGCTGGCTTGCGCGCCGTGGGCGAGACGGGCCACCACCAAAGACGAGGACAAAATGAAGAGACTCACCGCCATTCTGCTAGTCGCTACTGCCGCGGTCGCCTGTGCCAAGAACGAGAAGCCACTCGAGCCGGCGTCGGGCAGCTCGCTGAAGGGCGACGTACCCAGCGAGCCAACACCCGTGGACGACGATACCTCGGGCAAGTCCCAGATCGTCATCGCCCAGTCGATTCGCCAAGCTTGCGGCATTTCGGACGCGGAGGCGTTCTTCGAATACGACAGCGCCCGCGTCTCCTCGGTTGGCCAGGCGGTGCTCGAGCGGCTCTCCGAGTGTTTCAGCACGGGCCCACTGAAGGGCGAAACGATGCGGCTGGTAGGCCACGCCGACCCGCGTGGATCGGACGAGTACAACATGGCGCTGGGCACCCGCCGCGCGGAAAGCGTGAAGGAAGCCCTGGTTACCTACGGGTTGCGCGGGAACGTCGTCACGACCGCGTCGCGCGGCGAAACGGAGGCTGAAGGAACCGATTCGGAAACCTGGCCTCACGACCGCAGGGTAGACGTCACGGTCGGTGAATAGTGGTGGTAGACCGCTCCACGACTCGCCCCGACTCGCAGTACTCCGTAGGGGTCGTCCGTCCCCAACCTCTCCCGACTGACTCAGCGCCCGAGAGGCCAGCCCACAGCGGCACTGTCACCCGCATCGAAGCCGACCAGGAAATCAACGCACCGACGAACCTGACCTGGAACGCGGTCAAGGACTTCGGCAGCTACGACGACTGGAATCCCGTCTTCCTGCACATTGACGGCGCGCGGTCGCCGGGTCGCACCGGATCGGTGACGGTTCGTGACCGCGCCCATGACCTGGCCAAGACGGAGGTCAGACTGTTGTTCAGCAAACCGCCCGTCGCGCTGGCCTGGCGCTGGAGCATTCCTGGCCTCTCCGGGTTTTCTCCGGAGCAGTACTTCTACATCGACTCGCGCCCCGGCGATCTTTCCCATGTCTACTTGGGAACGTCGTTCTGTGGCCCGTTCTCAAGCGCTCTGGCAGTGGGCATACGCCACATGATCGAACCACTGCTGCAGGACATGTGCCTCGCGCTGAAGGCACGAGTGGAGCACGCTGCGCGACTCCTCGATCACCACTCCGCGGGTCGCGTCGGGTGAACCGAACGCGGGCCGCGTCGAGTCCGGTCGGTCACCACTCCGCGGGTCGCGTCGGGTGCACCGAACGCGGGAGAGTCCGGGGTTCCTCCCGCCGCGCCTCAGGGGAAGATGCCCAGCGCTTCGTACACCCGCGCCACCTTGTCGATGGCAAGCAGGTACGCCGCACTTCGCAGATCTGGGAGCTCTCGGTCCTTCCACACGTGGCGAATCGCGGCATACGACTGCGCCATGGTGTTCTCGAGCGCCGAGAGGACCAGATCTCGTTCGGAGGGCGCGACGGCGATTGCCGCGCGGTCGGGTAGCGTGAGCGGCTTTCCGGTCACGCGCTCCAGGACTTCGCAGAGGTGCTCCGCAAGCTTCTCGTCCCAGCGCTTGGTCATTCGCTCGAAGCTGACGTGGTTCAGATTCTTCAGCCACTCGAAGTACGAAACGGTGACGCCGCCCGAGTTCGTGTAGATGTCCGGAATCACCAGCACGCCCCGCTCGACTAGAACGCGATCAGCCGCCGCGGTGGTGGGGCCGTTGGCCGCCTCCGCCACGATTCGCGCCTGGATCCGAGCCACGTTGCCCACGTGAATCACCTCCTGGAGCGCCGCGGGGACCAGGACGTCGCAAGGTAGCTCGAGCGCGGCGCTGGAACTGGGCAAGTCGGTGGCGCCAGCAAACCCGAGTAGGCTCCCGGTACTTTCGCGGTGCGCCAGCACCGCGTCCAGGTCGAGCCCCTGCTCCGCGGCAATGGCCCCCTCGATCTCGGCAAGCCCCACGACCACAGCGCCCGCATCGAAGAGCGCCCGAGCGGCATGAAACCCGACATTTCCCAACCCCTGAATGACGACACGCTTTCCGACAATTCCTGGCTCGAGGCCCAGGCCTCGCATCACTTCGTTGTCCTCGACGACGGCCCGGATGGCGTAGAAGATGCCAAGTCCAGTCGCGTCGCGACGACCGGGGAGCCCCCCCAGAACCAGGGGCTTGCCCGTCACGCAGGCGTTCGCATCGAGCTCGCCCTGACGCAGCACCCGGTACGTGTCCACGATCCAGCCCATCTCCCGCTCCCCCGTTCCGTAGTCGGGAGCGGGTACGTCGACGGCCGGACCGAGGAAGCACTTCTTCAGGAGTTCCGCCGCGTAGCGGCGAGTCACGCGCTCGAGTTCGCGCTCGCTATGCGCCCGAGGGTCCACCCGGATCCCCCCCTTGGCACCGCCGAAGGGAACGCCAACCAGTGCGCACTTGAAGGTCATCAACGCGGCCAGGGCCATCACCTCGTCTTGGTTGACGTCCGGGCTGAAGCGCAGCCCACCCTTGGTCGGCAGCTGGTGGTGACTGTGCTCGGCCCGATATGCCTCCACGACCATGATCGACCCGTCATCGCGCTCGACGGGGAACCTGATCCGGTACACGGCATTGCAGTACTTGATCTGTTCCAGCAAGCCACGAGCGTGGGTGGTTTGGCTGGCAGCCCGGTCATACTGGAGGAGAACGTCCTGGAAGAACGTTTCGCGCATCATTGTGCTCGGCTTGCGTTTCGGTGATCACGACGGGGCGGTGCGAAGACGCGCGGCCCGCGGGCGGAGTGAACGAGTGGGTCCGCGCCGACGGTCAGCGCTTCTCGCGAGGGGACACGATGATCTCGACGCGGCGGTTCTGCGCGCGGCCGTTGCTGGTCTGGTTGTCGCCAATGGGGCGGCCCTCGCCGATTCCAACGGAGGACAGCTGGTC
>JBNLDK010000187.1:0-6062 GCA_050304295.1 Polyangiaceae bacterium | reverse complement strand
GGGTGTAGTGGGCAGGGTGTAGTGGGCAGGGTGTAGTGGGCAGGGTGTAGTGGGCAGGGTGTAGTGGGCACCTGCGATGAGGGGGGATCGTGCCAGCGGCCTTGTCTACTGCAAGGCCAGGCCGCGCTGCGCGCGGTGGGTCGGCGTGGCCGACCCAGCCTTGCGGTAGCCCGCGAGCCGCTGGCGGTGAGGGGCCTCATCGAGGGCGCGAGGCGCTGAACGGGGAGCGTGAGTGCAGGGTGAAGAGGGGGAGTTGGAGAGGGTACCTGCGATGAGGGGGGAGGGTGCCAGCGGCCTTGTCTACTGCAAGGCCAGGCCGCGCTGCGCGCGGTGGGTCGGCGTAGCCGACCCAGCCTTGCAGTAGCCCGCGAGCCGCTGGCGGTGAGGGGGCCTCATCGAGGGCGCGAGGCGCCGAAAGGAGATCCCATGTTGCACATCTATCCCGTCACGCTCGAGGTCGCGCGCGAGGTTGCTCGCATCCTGCCCGTCATTGGCCGGTCCGATCCGGATCTGGCTCGCCAGTTGCGGCGGGCCGTGACGAGCGTGCCGCTCAACCTGGCCGAGGGCATGTACTCGCGGGGTAAGTTGCGGCAGGCCCGGTACCACACGGCTCTCGGATCCAGCCGCGAGGTGCTGGCCTGCCTGGAGGTCTCGGAGGCCATGGGCGGCATCCGGACGGTGCCCGCCAAGCTGAAAGGCCAGCTGAACCGCGTCATCGGCACGCTCGTGAAGCTGGTGGCGTGAATGATGCGAGCGTCGGCTCGTCGGCCGTGGTGCGCGCGGCCGCCCCGGCGGGGCCGCGCGCCGCAGGCACGCGTCGAGCCCGGGTTCGAGCGCGGCCCGCTTGACCCGGTCGCTCCAGAGGCTACCTTCTCCCTCAAGCCACACCCGCTGGCTCCCAGCCACCCAATTGGGGGCGACTGGTTTCGACGTGGGGACTGAAGCTCAATCTGCGTGCAGTGGCGCCTGACCCACTTCTAATCGGGCAAACGTTAATTGCGAACGATAACGCAATCCTCGCTGCGGCCTAAAAAACCCGGCGACGCCTAACCGTTAGGTCGTCCTAGTAGCGGAGCGGCGCCAACCCACCAGGGCTGGACCCCATGGAGTGTTCTCCGCCGTGGGGTCGAGATACAGGGAGGGCTAGGTGCCCGGCCGAATTCGGGCAACCCCGCCTCTTGGGCAATGAGGCTACGCACGTGAACGAAGATTGCGCGGACGCCTTGCGGACCCGGGTTCGATTCCCGGCGCCTCCACAATCATTACGAACACTTAGCTCGCTTTGGACGAAATCCTGGGTCGGAATATCGTCCAGCGAGCGGTCCGCGTTTCGTCCAGCGCCCGAACCTGGCGCCCCATTGGTGGGCGTCGCCGTTCCCGATCCCGTGAGGCACCCGGGCAGAGGCGGGAACGGCTCGCCGATCGCATCCCCCGAGTCGCGAAGGTTCTCCGCCGTGCGGATGTAGACCTGCGTCATCTCGAACGTGCGGTGCCCCGCGCGGTTCTGGATCTTGAGAGGTTCGTCACCCCGGAGCGCTGCCCACGTGAGCGCGGTGCTGCGCAGGTCGTGGAAGCGCAGCCGCTTGGTCGTCTGATCGCTTTCGTGCAGTTCCGTGCGCTTCACCTCTGCCAGCATGAGGTGCTCGCGCAGTTGCTCGGCCCAGTGTTTCCGGTCGGGCAGCGTGAACAACGGCCCCGCGGGTTCCTCGCCGGCTTCCCTCCGCATCGCCCGGAGCAGCGGCAGCAGGTTGGGCTCGATCGCGAACCGGCGCACTCCCTTGTTGCCGGTCTTCGTCTGCTTCGTCGTCTTCGTGTCCTGGTCGTAGCTGTAGCGCACGCTCACCACGCCGTGGTCCAGGTCGACGTCTTCCCAGCGTAGGGCGCGGAGCTCGCCAGCGCGCACGTACAGGTAGACCGAGCAGGCGTAGATGCGGCGCCACTCGATCGGCACGCCATCGCATCCGAGCAACGCGAGCAGCTCGTCGGGGTAGAGGAACTGCAGTTGCTTCGGGTCGCCGCGGTCGGGTGGACTGACACCTGCCGCGGGGTTGTCGTCCCGCACCTTGAACCGCTCGCCGTCCTTGTCGCGATTCCACGCCCCGCATGCTGCCTTCATCGCGACGGTGAACAGAGCCCACGCGTTGAACGCGGTCTTCCACGCGATGCGGTTCGCCTGCACCTGCGAGTCGAGGTGCCGCCGCAGCTTGCGCACGTGCTCGACGGTGACCTTGCCCGGGTCAGGCCTGCCGATCACCGGCTCGACGTGGGTGGTGAAGCTGCCCCGCACATCGCGCATGCCTAGGTCCCGGCGGTGGTTGAAGAACCTGTCCCACCAATCGCCGTGCTCTTTTCTAAGCGCTCGGGCCTTCGCGCCGCGGAGCGGCACGCCGACGATCCCGCGTTCGCGGAACTGCTCGGTCTTGGCGCGGGCCGCCTCCTTCGCGCGTTCCTTCCCCCGCTTCGTGTTCGGCCACTTTCCCTTCAGCGGGATCCATGGGCGGCTGCCGTCGGCGCAGGTGATGCGCGCCCACCACTTGCCAGGCTCGCCGTCTCTTCCGGGTCGGTACTCGACGTATCCGCTTGCTGGTCGGGGCATCGGCTACGCCTTTCGCAGTCGTCCGAGGAAGTCGGCAACCGTTCCCTCGGGGTCGTTGTAGCACTGGCGTGCGGAATAGAACTCGATGAACAGAAGCCCATAGTCCTTGAAGAGGCGACCGCGCTCGTGGTCGCGAATCGCGCTCGGGTGGTACATCTCGCCCATGACCTCGAGGATCCCCCATTTGCCTTCCTGGCAGACAAGGAAGTCGGGCTCTCTCTTGAGGTCCTTGCCACCGAGGACGGCGGTCGCGTTCGCGAAGAAAAGCACGGCTTGCTTCTTGAGTGCCTCGTAGATCCGGATCTCACTCTTGCTGCGGAAGCGGAGCCCGTCGTGCTCGTGGGGGGCGTTGGATCTCAGACTGCCCGTGTTCTGGAGCGGCTCGTCATCGTCGGGTGGGCTCTCGAGGAACGGTGTCACGTGGACTTCGCTCACCTCCATCAGCCACTTGGGAGGCAGCATCTTGTCGAGCGTATCTCCGACGAGTTTCTTGGTCGGCTCGTCGAATCCGGCGAGCGCTTCCGCGGGAACGGTGAGTGTGAGGATGGATCGCGTTTCGTTCCAACGGCGGCGCGAATAGTCGCTGGTGTCGTCGAGTTCAAGCTCTGCCCCTGCCAGTAGCGCTGCGACGTTGGGGTGCGTGGTCTCGAGGGCGCGCCGGAGGTTGTACAGCAACGTCTTGTTGTCGATCGTGGCGTCCGTCATCGCTTCGCGCTCCGCTTGGGCTTGGCCTGGGCCACCCCGAGGTGTTCGGCGTAGTGCCGCAGGGCGCGGCGGATGATGTCGGTGCGGCGGAGGCGCTCCGCCTCGCAGCAAGCGTCCAGGAGTGCCACGTGCTCGGGGTCGAGTCGCGCGCTAACCGTTTCAAACTCGGTGGCCATTCCGGCGATTGTAAGACGCCGTAATACCGTATTCAAGGCGGCAGCGCCTAGCGGTCTCCGAGCTCTCTCACCAGCCGCTTGACGGCTCCCGTCGGTAGCGACCGGAGTCGGTCCACGAGGCCTTGCACCGGGTCCTCGTCGGGAAACGTGACAATGTCGAGCAACCGGACGCCGAGGTGGTCGGCCAGCTTCTTGAGCGTAGCGACCGTGGGCATCACGCGCCCGGCTTCGAGGTCGCTGAGGTGGCCCTTGCTTCCCAGCTCCGACTCGTAGGCGAGACCCTCCAGTGTGAGACCTTGCTCCTCGCGCAGGGCTCGAATCCGCTGTCCAATGGCCAGCGCCAGCGGGTCGGGGGTCTCGCGCCGGGGCACGGGTTGACCTTAGGCTCGGTCCTTCAGACAATAGTTCGTCCGGACGAACCACAAGGAAGAGGCCGATGAAACAAGCGCTCATGACTCTGACCCGAGCCGGTCTCGCGGCGATGCTCGCCACCGCCGCCATTGGCTGCAGCAAGTCCCTCGACGATCTGAAAGCGCAGTGCGAAAACGGGAACGTTCGGTCTTGCGAGGCCGCGTGCGACAAGGGTGAGGCTGGACCCAAGGGCTGCCTTGGGGCAGCGCAGGCAAAGCGCGAAGGCAACGGCACCGACAAGGACCTCCGCGGCTCCCTCGGGCTCGCCGAACGCGCGTGCGATGGCGGTGACGCGGATGGCTGCAGAATGGCCTCCAGCATGTTCGAGCGGGGCGAGGGGGCGGACAAGCACCCCCTCCGCGCCGCCGAGTTGGCCGAGAAGGGATGCGACCTTGGAACCTTCACCCTCTGCTTCGACGCGAGCCTGAAGTTCGCCCTGGACCCCATCAAGGATGTCGCGCGCGCAGAGGAGTTGGTGGAGAAGGGGTGCAAAGCGGAGTTCTTCGGGAAGGAACCGACGCCGTCGATGTTGAAGGGGTCTGACTGCGAGCGCGCGAGAACGTCGCTTCGTCCAAAGGAAGAACCAGAGCCAGCCGAGCCTTCGTCTGACGAAGACCCACGTGCAGCCCGAGACCGCGCTCTGAAAGAAGCCCAGCGAGCAATCGACAACTCCGGAGAGGGCGACGGATCAGTCTGGGGAAGGTAGCGTCGGAAACTGTGGAGGGATGGGCCGGGAAGCCACCCATGGTCAGCCCACCCTGCCAGGCATCGTCGGAAGTGTCTCCAGTGGGAGCAGCCGGACAGGACCGCGACGGACCATCCAGCGTCCCAGCCAATCGGCGCCAGTCTCACCACCACGGACTTCGAGCGGATCGAACCTCGCCGGACTGCCGGAAAGGAAACGCCGGGCGAACTCCTCGCGAGGCGTGATCTCCTCGTCGGCTGCGGCCACGCCGCACACCAGCTGAAAGATCCCCTGCTGGTGGGTGAGGATAGCGCGGGCGAGATCGACCGGACTCGTTTCACGAAGCTGCTCGTCGTACGCGCGACAGACGGCCACGAACTTGCGATGTGCATCGAGCTCCTTGGCCACGTCCGAGCCGCGGGTGCCTCGCCGATCTTGCGACTGTGCGAGCTTTGCCTCGCCGCCCTCGATCACGTCAAGTGCGTGGTCGAGCCGGGCCGCGCGAAGCAACCCATAGCTCTCCCGGTCGTTCAGCGTGATGCTCTGCTCCAGCAGCAGGACCGCCTGCTCGGCTCCCTTGCGACCACCTGGCAGGCGGAGTGTCCGGCGCAGCTCCTCGACCGCCTGCGGGTCGGGCTGGGTGCCTTTGGGCCCAGCCAGGTTGCGGCGTAGGTCGGCGCGGTCGCAGACATTGTTCGCTTCGCGGAGGGCATCTACGGTCGCGGTCGCCGCGCGCGCAGCCTCGGTCGCCTTCTCGCGCACCACGCGGTCGACCAGGGCGCGGGCGGTCCTCTGCTTCAGTTGGTCGCGGGCCTGGTCTTGAGCCCGGCGGCGATCACCGGCGGTCATCGCGTCTCGTCCGACACTGTCGAGATCAAGCAGGTCGTCGGGGGACACTTGCCGATGCTCGAGGCGCTGGTAGTCGGTCAAAGCCTGGAGGCTCGCCGTGACGATGCGCCCGAGGGCGCCGGAGACCTCGCCGAGCGCCTTGCCGACCTCGGGCTCGGCGGTGCCCACCGCGCGGATGTGGGGGCGTAGGGCCTTGAGATGGTTCGACATGCTGGTCAGGCACGTGCTCCCGACGCCGCGGGGCGCCGGGCTGGTGCGCGACGTGCCGGGAGCGCGCCGGGGCTGGGGCTTCGAGGCGGATCGATCCGCCTCGGGGGAGCGCCCCCGATCACGTTCCGGCGTCGTCTGTTGCCCGACGGGCGCCTCGTCCGCGCTGGCGAAGCGCCGCTCCGCCGTGCCTGTTGCTGCTGCTAGTCGTCGTGCCATCGGTCTCTTCTCCTGGTTTTTTTGGTTGAATCAGTCGCCTTCTACGGGCGCGATGCCGAGCCGGCGGGCGACCTGTTACGGGCCGGCGGGGGTGATCGAAGCGGGATCGGCCAAGGTGATCGCGGCGGGATCGGCCAAAGTGATCCTGACGAGATCGGCCAAGGTGATCGTCGACCGGCGGGCAGGGGCCGGCTGGCCTATTCGACGATTTGAG